>JAYWHU010000047.1:0-4680 GCA_043777495.1 Cyclobacteriaceae bacterium
GTACATGTTGAAAATAAAATTCCTCCTTTCGTTTTGCGTTATGCAGATTGAATAGAAAATCAATCAACGAAAAATAAGGTGTGCTGATCAAAGGGTAGCCCATCGTTACATTGATCGCACTCAACGAGGGGGGCAAAGAATACAAAAGCGGCATCAACATACTTTCGTCCGGCAACACAATTACACGGCTCTCACTATCCAAGTTTTCATTCGTTTCCAAAAGTTGCTGCACGAGAAGTTTTGGCTGCCCTGCTTTCTGTGGAACTCCCACAATGTTTATCTGCTTTCTTTCTATTAAATGAGAAGCAGGGATTTTAGAAAATGTTTTACCCAAAATAGGGTGCTTTCTGTATTGTCTAAAAAAAGCACCTGCCTCACGGTGTTCAGAATTAACATAGAATTCATCTTCATCCCAAAAAACTTTTGCTTGATTTTTTTCTATGAACCAGCACAGGATTCTTTCTTCAGCTGTTGTGAGTGCATTAAACCCTGCAAAAACAATGGACAGATTGCTATCATCCTTCTTTTGTTTAGCTAACTTCTCTGTTACCTCTCGGTGTATCATTCCCGCGTAGGCGGTATTATCTTTTAATAAACTTTTTTGAAACTCTTTGTAAACAGGATATAAACTTCGCCACAGTTCTAAAAATCTACTCTTTGTTTCCTCGCTACTGAATTCTACGCTTTCCCAAAAGTCTTTTAAGAAAACCTTTTGCTCTTCCGTGAGGTAATCGAAATATTGATCGACTTCTTTTAAATTACCAACATCTCTAAATAGCCATTCTGCATTGATGAGATACTTATCTAATTCATCAAAATCGCGCAACAACATTTCGCCCCAATAATAAAATTGGTCAATATTTTCGCTTGAACCCGTTACCTTTTTAAATGCTTGATAAAGTTGGAGGATCAACGTAAACTTGTCTGCCTCTTGGAGAGAAGAGTAAGAGGCAATCAGCTCTTCAATCGTTATGATAGCGGGAGACCACCGTGGTGAATTTAAATTCTTCGCTAATTCTCTTTTGAAGTACAGCGCTGCGCGCCTATTTGGAAATACGACTTTAAGATTCTGCCAGTCAGCATAATCTTGCGTTATCGTATCAGCCAATTCTTGTAAAAAAGTCTTCATCTTACAGTTTTACTTCTACACATTTTCGCTCTTGCAGGTAAACCAAAAAACCTGTTACATCAGTACATTTCATATCAATCAATAATTTCAAATACTCTTTCACTTGTAGTTGATCTAGCTCACTTGGCTCACCCGTTTTATAATCAACCACCCAAGCTTTGTTTTCCTTTGTCACCACCCGATCCATTCTTCGTTCTGATCCATCGGTAGTAAATAAAGAAGCCTCTGTTTTAATGTTGGCCGATGGATCGAAACATGATTGCAAAGTTGGGTACTCTAGCAGCCAATTTATGGTCTCTTGTACTTCACTGCGTTCTGACTCAGAAACAATACCTGACCGAATAGAATTGTCAATCGCGCTATCCAAATCTTCCTTCACTCGGATTTTAGAAAGGATAATATGCAAAAAAATTCCATAGTTTATTTTTCTGCGATGAGCCAATGGGTTAAAAAATTCCATTCCATTGGTTCGCACCTGTAGGCGATCACGCCAAGGCGTAACTTGATAATTCTTAAGGGCCAAGGTTTCTTCTACTTGCTTCTTTCTCTCTCCAATTGCTCTCACTTCGCCAAGTTGGTAGGTATTTGTCTCCGCTGACCAATTAGATTGAAGAAACCGATTGGACTGGATAGCTTTGCTTACCAATTGACCGATTTTTTTTAGCTCGAGTTCTTTATTTTTTACGGCCTTCGCTTTCGGTGCGAAGGCAATCAAACCAGCTTCTGCTCTGGTGAACGCCACATAAAGCAAATTGAGATTATCTAGATAAATGCGTTTGGTTTCTTCTTCATAGGCTTCATTAAAAACCGTATTGGCCAAACTACTTGCATATTGAATGGGCATGTATCCCGCCTCTTTAAACAAAACATCAGAAGATCTACACCAAAGCAATACTTTTTTTGAACCGTGCCCTAAGTCCCAATCTAAAAACGGAATGATGACATACTTAAATTGCAATCCCTTTGCACGATGGATAGTAATAATTTGTGCGGCCTCCACTCCTCCCGCTACCTGCACGGATTTCTTTTCTCTACTTAATTCCCACCAAGCTAAAAAAGAAGTGAGGTCGTTTTTCTCTCGCTGAATAAATTCTTGAATGATGTCTTGGAAAGATTGAAGGTAGACTACCTCTTCCGTTAACTTACCCAAATTAAAAATATGAATAAGGTTCTCCACCATTTCAAACAAAGGCAGCGAGGCCAATCTCTCCTGCTGCTGAATGAATGAAGAGGGTACCCACTTAGCAAAATTCTTTGTCTTAGAGTCGGAAAAGATTTCGTTTAAATCTTCAAATGCTTGAGTCGGCCATAATTTTTGATATTCATAAGCAAGGTTAGCTCTTGCAATCAAGTGAGTGGGGTTATCCAATATCAATAGTGCATTTAAAAGCACCACGATACTCGCTGCCTTATCCACCAAAAGAGATTCGTTGGAGACTACATCATACCGATATTGTTCTTTTCTATTTGGAGAGGCACGATACTCCATAAACTTACTGGCAATTAGGCTTCCATCTTTATTATCGCGCACAATAAATGCGATGTCTTTGATTCCCACTCCCTTCTCTTGCAGTTCTTCTACTAAGAGCGGCAAGCGCGCCAGTGATTCCTCTTTAAAAGATATCTCTTCATCCGATGAATCTAAAAACTGAATCTTGACAAAACCATGAGATGGATTAATAACCATTTTCTGTGGAGCATCTGCATAGGCTGAAGTAGGAAAAGAAGTGCCAGACTGCGCGGCTATCAACTGAGAGGCCGTTTCAAAAATCGCATTGTTAAAGTGAACCAAGTTGCCATCACTTCGATAGTTGGTATCTAAGGCATGCGTTTGCGTTACGCTTTCATTTATATCTTGCTTTACTTGTTCATGCAAAATAGAAAGGTTCCCTCCACGCCATCTGTAAATGGATTGTTTGATGTCGCCCACTATCAAGCTGGAATAATTTTGTGCCAATCCATTTTGTATCAGTGGCAACAAATTGTTCCATTGCAGGCCAGAGGTATCTTGAAATTCATCTAGCAAATAATGCCTATAAAACGAGCCTACCTTTTCATAAATAAAAGAAGCATCTTGCTCCGCCATTAGTCGATTTAAAAACTTTGGCGCATCCGATAACAACATGAGATTTTCATCGGCCAAATATTTTCGTTGTGTGCGCACAGTATCAGACAACAATCCAAAGGCGTACAAATATTTCAACACATTGTCGACAGACTGATAAAGACTAAAATTCAATTCCACATATTCTACTAACGCACGCAATTGAGGCCTCCATCTTTTTTCAGCTTGGGCGATGATCAAATTTTTATTAGCTGTTGATGAGCTTGGCCACGAACCAGAAGATTCCAGTGCTTCTGTTATTCTCTTGCCAGGAGGTTTTACGCCTTTGGTTAAGTCCAATACGTATGAATAGATACTTCCCGTTGCCCCGTATTTAAAATCAGAAATCTCCAATTGATTGTTACGAAATTCGTCCATTAAATTTTTAGCTCGCTCCGTAACGGTTTTTTCAATAGTAAATTTCTCTTTGTTTAGCTTGGCGCGAAACGTTTGAAAGAAATTCTTATCGGAGGTAATTTTTAATACGCCTTCTTCGATTGTTTTAAATTCTTCCTTTTCTATTTGCTTCGCAAAATCCAATAAGGCATTACGTACGTCCCAATCCCCACCTGCAATCAGTTTTTCCATTGAGAAATCGAGCACCCAACCCAGTAGCTCGCGATTATTACCAAGTTGCTGCATCAATAGTGCAATCACCTCTTCCATCACTAAGGCATTGTCTATCTCCAATCTAAAATTACCCAACAGTCCTGTCTCGCGAGTAAACGATCGGATAATCCGTTGAAAGAAAGCATCAATAGTGCTAATCGAAAACTCTGAATAGTGATGGAGCAATAGCAAGAGTACCTCATCGCTTTTTTTCTTCAACTCTGGTAGTTCGATGGCAATGCCACTTGCTTTTTGCTCCGCAATAATCTCCAAGGCCAAGTCTTCACTTTTGCCTTCCGCAAAATCACTGAGATAGTTTAGGATTCGATCCTTCATCTCCTGCGTGCTTTTGTTGGTAAACGTCATGGCAACGATGTACCTAAAATAATCTTTATTGCGTAGAGCAAGGCGAATGTATTCGCGCGCCAAAATCCTGGTTTTACCAGAGCCAGCAGAAGATTTATAAATGCGGAAGGGCTTTTCCAAACAGAAGATGAAACAAGCTACTAGTTACGATTTTTTCTTGTCTGGGAAAAATAGATATCTCGCGCAAAGGCGCAAGGGTGTCCTAAATAAATTCATTGTGCACTTTATGCTTTTAGTGGTGTACAACAATTTTGCAATTAAAACACAAAAGACTAAGCCAATGAATACAAATCAAGGGTATCCGTTGCGTGCCAATAAAGATTCATATCGATTGGGCTTACCTATGGCATGCTTTAATTCCTCGCATATCTTATCCACGGGTTAAAACCCGTGGCTGGAGTTTGGCTTATTTTCGTTGATAAAATACAGCATTAATAGGGGATACAATAGGATTTTTGGACTTCGCTATTTC
>JAYWHU010000048.1:0-17129 GCA_043777495.1 Cyclobacteriaceae bacterium
GTTGGGGAAGTGAAAAAACAACTCCAGAAAATGGTGCAATAAAAAAGCCCAACCGTTCCAGTGATTGGGCTTCTGTATTTTATTGAAGGCACAAGCGGATGCTTGCGCCAGATTGGGGCTTGCGCCAGTTGGGCAAGCGTCTCGCTTGTGCTTACACTACCATAGAATAGAAAATATCAATCAGACGGCAGATTAGAGAAGGCACAAGCGGACGCTTGCGCCAGTTGGGGGACCAACGATAACTCAAAGTTTATTTTATTATTGTATTGAATCCGTGACTTTGAAATATTTCTATTACAGTTTCTGTATACTTTGCCATTTTCTTATCTAAAATTATTTTGAGCCTATCAAAATTCTCGAATACAATTGATGGTGAAGATGATTTATCGATTTGTATTGCACTGATGCAATCTTCTAATCCATCCAAATTTTGACCAAAATATCCTCGCTCTCCAACAAATGTTTCCCCTAATAAGCAATAAAAGTCGGTACTTGAGCCTACTTTTAGGCAGTCAAGAGTGAAATTGATTTCTTGTTTTATTGATTTAGGAACACCACTCCAATACAGACAAGCAACCAACCATCCCTTTTTTTTCTTTATTGTCAAATTTCTCCAATTCAATTTAGTTTTATTCCCCCATGCAAAAAAAATATCTACTACATCTTGGCTGTAAAAAGACAAATCAGAATAACCAGTCAGGGAAGTAATAGGGCCAACTTCTAAATTTCGGAAAACGCGAAATTCAAGTCTTGAGTAAACTGTATTTTTAAAAACTACCTCAATCTCCAATAGCTCATTTTTTTTGATGCTTATCGTACTAATGATTGTAAAGTTTAAAAGCTTTATACTTTGTTGCTTTTTCGTAACCCCAACAATTTTGATGTTACTGGCCGTTCCTATCAACTTTTCATTATAGCGCAAAAATATTTGTAAGTTGCTCATCTATTAAAAGGGGTAAATAGTATTGTAATTATGGTTTACAACTCTCCCAAAAGTACTTGATCCGTCTGAATTTATTTTTTGTAAAATTCTGTGATTTGTGCCTGGAACATCCCATTCCAAAGAGCCCTGCCATTTCCATTTCTGCGCACCAGTAAGTTCCCTGCCTTCAAATATTTTTTGATTCCCATTTCCATCCTTCCTTGGTGTACCCTGCCCATTCTTTATTTTTTGAAGTTCTTTATCAAATTCTTTAGGGAAACTTTTAGAGTTCACTGTTCCATGCACACTTAACGTTGTCGAAACAGGTACATCGACAGGTTTTAGTACTGGAATCGTCATGGTTGGTGTCGCCAAGACGGAGCTTGAACCTGGGGACACCCGCCCTTGGGACATTGCTGTCACAACGACTGCAGCTGTACCTTGCCCCAGGTCTTGCATAAACTGTTGGTTGCCGCTGCTTGTCTTTTCCAATGGCATCAGTCCGCCCGTCAGTATATGGTTAGCCCCGTTCGCGAACTTCCCGGTAGATACAAAGGCCTTGAGCAAATCATCCTTCATCCCGTTCAAAATAAACGCGGTGGTCTTAAGGGCTTTCTCTGCGAAGGTGGGGCCTAGTATGGTAGCTGTTACAGTAACGGGGGCTAGCACTGTGCCCATCATTTTGTTGATGTACTGCATTGTCTCGAAAAGACACGTTGTGCAATAACCACCATCTGGATCGGTTCCTGTTACAGGGTTATTCCCCATCCCAACATAAGGTGAAAAATATTGGCCTTGTGGGTCAACACTCAGCCACCGTGCCACCCTCGCATCGTACATCCTTAGTTCAAACGCATTCCAGCCAGTCTCTTTATCTTTTTCAGAATATTGCCCTTGGTAACCGTACCTGTAATCTTCCCTGGTAATTTCTCGGTTCTCCATGGGCAGGCCGAAGGGATAGTAGTCGGCACCGGCCACTATGTTGCTGCGCTGGTGGGTCACCTTCAGGTCGTCAAACCACACCCTAGTTATCTCGCTTTCGTTGGCCACAAAGATGTACATATAGCCCGGGTCGGTGATGGTGATCTGCGGAATGGCCAACCGCTCGTGCACAGAGGTAATCTCTGCACCTGCATTAAAGCCTGCATCCATGGTCACGCGCTTCCAGCCTGCTGTTACAAAATTAAAATTGCGGTCGTACAGCATGTAGTACAAGTAGGCGTAGGGCAAGGTGTTGGGGTCGTTGCCATTGCCGAGTGTGGTGGCACTTACTGCAGAAGTAAGTCCATTGTTAAATATCTGGGAAGCATTCGAAACAATCTCCAAGCCCGGTGCGGTGTTTAAAAATCCATTTCCCAAAAGGGTGGACATCGCCCCCACAATGCCAGCGCGCGAGTAGCTGGCTTTCTTCTCAAACTTCACATACGCTTCCATATCCAGCTTGTCGCCCGGCTGCACAGTGATGCCAATAGCGGGGCCGATGGATTTAATATCAGGCGTGTTGCCCGGTGAACCGTTCATCCAATAAGTGTAAGAAGAAGTATTGGGTGCTGGCACATACGTAGAGGATGCCGTGTGGTTCATGTATGGTGCCGTAACCGCTGTGGTAGAAAGATTTTTAAAGTAAGCCATCTCTTGCACGCGCGGGTTGGTATACACGGCTTGGCCGTTGTCCTCTAGTGTAGCCGTGTAAGTGAATGGTCCCGGACTGCCGATCACTCCGCGCACGTTGCCGAGGTGGTCGTTCACTTCATAGAAGGTAAAGTTGGCGAGCGGCTTGTAGATGCCCACGCGCCCGGCTGCATACACCGGCACTTCGGTGAGGTACATAGAGCCACCACCGGCCACATCTTGTTCATACGTGGCGAGCGTGTTGCCTGCGGCATCGCTTACATAAATAGTAATATGCTCCGGTGCACCTGCGGCATTATAAGTGGTTTTCTTCACGCGGTTGCCGCGGTCGTCATACACATAGCTCGCCTTTAGTTGGTTGGTGCCATCGCGTATTTCTTTGGTGAGGCCGTAGGCGGTGTAGGTGATGTTCATCGTGTTTGCGCCCTCGGTCTGTTGTATCAATTGGCCAATGGAGTTGTATTGGTAGTTGAGTAAATTTGAAGTGACCTGAGTATCAATATTCGTATTATTGACACTTGTAAGTTTGTTGGTCCCAGCAGCATAGTTGTAACCATAGAGCGCCTGAATTTGCCCTGTCTTACCAGATCTAACTAGCCCTTCTATGTTGCCGTTATTATCGTATCCATTTATCGCTTCCCAATAGGGCTGAGGGGTAGGGAAATTCATTGAATAACTTCCTGATCCAGTTATATTTCCAAAACGCGCACTAGTAAGTTGATATTGACTATCATAAAAGTAAGCGTAACCTCGTGGTACATGGCTATCTGTTGGGCTGTGCCATCGGGTAGATCTAATGGCGCCACCAAATTGATCTGGAAATTGTCCAGGTGCGCCAGGATTTGAGAATGTACCAGCATCGGCATAGTTGGCCGGCACATAATCATTGGCATTGTAATCAAGTGCCATACCAAACACATCGGGCTGAAAGCCTGCGTTGACTCCAGATAGCCCATCCTTACCTATGTCTTTGGTAGGGTCAGGGTGGTTGATGAATTTCAGTGAGCCATCGAGGTTGTACACATAGTCGATGCCCTGTGCGTTGTTGCCCAACTCCACTCTTTTTAGTGGGCCGTGCAGGTAATAAAAATATTTTGCTTGCACGGATTTGGTAGTGCCATCTAAACTGGTGGAAGCAACAGTGAGGCGATTGTTTTTGTCGTACTCATAGTGATGGAAGAAGGCATCGCTCTGTTTCGGCTGGCCTTGCTGGTAAGCCACTTGGGTTACGTTTCCAAAGTAGTCGTAAGTGTAGTCGATGGTTTTGATGGTGGTGGGCAGGCTGAGGGAGATGTTTTTAAAGCTGCTACCGATATCAGCAAGTGTGCAGTCGGCAAAAAGAACACTGGTGGAGGAAATCGTTGAAGTATATATTACTCCGCCATTTTGCTTATAAAAAATAGTGGAGCCTTGCCGCTCTATCCGAAAAACATCTGTAGTTGCATATGATCGCGAAGGATTGATTGGCGTATTATTTTCATATACATACAAATTCCCATCTCCTGCAGGATATAGCGCATAGTTGATATTCGTATAGCTCACATTCGCATCGGTAGCCGAAAGCCCCATCATTTTATAAGTATTTGTTTCACCTGCTTGAAACTCTAGCCAACCATTTGTGTTTGCAGGGATTGACTGCATCGAAAAGGCACCAGCATCCCACTGGCTACCGTTACCCGCTGTTTTAGAAATACCATTTCCACTTTGGGTAGTGTTGACCAAGTTGGTCCACTGTAATGATTGAGGAAGGTTTTGGGGTTGAGAATTAGGAAGGCTTACGGAAGTGTTTTTAATGCTACTTGTAGTATTGTAGAAAGAACAATCTCCATAAAGTGCACCTGTAGAAGGAACAGCAGAAGTAAAAAATGTTGCCTCGTTTTTCTTGTACAAAATACTTGATCCTTGACGCTCCACACGAAACAAATCAGTGGTAGTGTAGGTGCCATAAGCACCCCTTAGTATACCGTTTTCATAAATTTGTATGTTCCCGCCTGCTTCAGGGTAGATAGCATAGTTAATGGTAGCATAACTGGCATCACCGTCAGTGGAGGATAGCCCCATCATTTTATAAGTGGTTGCTTCACCAGCCGTAAACTCTAAGTACCCATCACCGTTTGCCGGTATCGATGGGATTGAGAAAGCACCGGCATCCCACGCATTGCCGTTGCCAGAAGTCTTGGTTAGGGTAGTGCCACTTTGAGCTACATTCACCAAGTTGGTCCACTGCAAAGAGGATAGCCGAGTGAAATTGGATGAGCCCATGGAGATAGTGTTGATGATACCGCCTCCGGTATTAAAACTACAGTCAGCGTAAAGGGGGGATGATGAAGATATAGCGGAAGTGTAGAAAATTACCCCATTTTTTAAAAAGACAATAGTTGTGCCCCTTCGCTCCACACGTAAAATGTCACTTGTCGTATAGGTAGATCGAGGCGTTGGCCCTCCATTGTTATTTTCTAGTACCCAGATATTCCCTCCCTGGAGAAATAAGCCATAGTTTATTGAATAAAGGTTAGTAGTGGCATCAGTACTTGATAGACCAATGGCAAAATCCCCAGAAACTATGCCCGACTTAAACTCTAAATATCCATCGGTATTAGCAGGAATTGAATTAATCGAAAAAGCACCATTGTTACCCCAGCCCGATACTGTGTTGGTCAACGAATTGCCATTTACCGTTACATTAACAAGGTTCGTCCACTGCACGGATTGTGGCTGACCGAAAGGAAGCGCCTGTTTCATTGTAGCGAGTTGCCCAAACTCATCATACGAATACCATGTAGTGGTGTTTTCATTTTTTGTTCGCGCCACTTGACCAGTCATGTACGATTGAGCAGGATGTAAGACATCAGTAGGATAATCACTGGCAGGTATATCGTATTGAATGAAGTTGGTTTCTCTGCAGCGTGCATCTGCTTGGCCTGTGATGCCTGTGTAGCCAACATTATCAATGATATTCAACACGCTGGTAGCAACGGGCGTAGTAAGAGTACTGTGAGGTTCAAAAGTAAATGGCGCAGTGCCTGATGCCTCATATTCCCCGCTCTCAATCAAGCGGCCTAGGTAATCATAGTTGGTGTATGAAAAACGTTTGGGCGAAGCATCACGTTGTAGTTGGTTTTGTGAGAAGCGGATTTTACCATCGGTGCTGTAGACAAACTGCGACATGCCCTCATCGGGCGAGGTGGTTTCTATCAAGCGGCCGAGTTGGTCGTATTTGTAAGATGTAATGAAATTTAAAGAATTGATCGAAGTATTTATTCCGTTGGGTGCAACGGTAGCCACCGCCTGCCCTACATCATTGTAATATGTATAGCTCCACTTGCCATCAGTTACGGAGGCTAAGCTTCGGCCATCGGCATCTGTATAGGATGTAGCTTGCTTTCCGTTAGGGTCAGTGGAGATAACTTTATAACCCTGTGAGACAATAGGAAGGTCTTCGCGCAAATCAACAGCTTCGATTTGGAAAGAGTAGTTAGCCGCCCAAATTACTGACCATTTTGCGCCAACTTTAATGGATGTTACCCCGGCTGGTACAGTAAATGTAGTAGTTGCCCAATTCGAGCTGTAAGAGAGGTCAGGTCCTGGCCAAACAATTAGCGTACCTGTATTAGCTGTCACTAAAAGACTCACCGCATTGTTTACCAAGCCACCACCAGGCAATGTAACATATTTGTTATAACCTTTTAATTTATAGATATACGTTTTGCCTGGAGTAACACTGATAGCACCGCCTATTTCAGTTACGCCAGAGCTGCTGCCACCCGTAGAAGTAACAAGAACACCGGGCTTCACTGTAGCGTTCTGTCCTATGAACTGGCTCGAGGAAGAGGTGGTAACATGCTCTAGAAGATTAGGAGCTAATGTATAATTTCCATAATACTTTCTAAATTGATCGTAGTGGCTTAGTTCACCAACCGCAATCAAGTGTCGAGCACTTGATACCTCATGCCCACTTCCCATTTTATTGTTCTCCCCCACACCTGCCGATTTACTAGTAGTGGGGTTGGGACCAGGCGGTGTATAACTTCTGCTGTAAGGAAATTGGGTAGTGGGTGTTGCGGGTTCTAAATTATTATCAGAACTATAATACCAACCGAGTGTACCTGCTGCCTTGCCTACTGGCACGGGGTTATTTAGTTCACCTGTCAAATTGGAAACAACAGGCTTGTCAAAATCATTGGCCGAATAGATTTGGTTAGAAGAATTTTGGACAAAATTATTTTTGTAGATAAACCCGCTTTCTAAAATAGGTGCGGGCATGGTAGAGGCCGAGGGGTTGTTCAAGTTATCATACAATGGCTGTGAGGCCCACACTTTGCCCGACAATAAATCGATGCTTTCGGATAAGATAGTCTTACCAAAGCCATCTTGGTACGATCTTCCATCTGAAATGGGCTGACCATTTTGATCATACGCAATTTGCTCTGTCCAGTTTACAAAGTCGTTGCACTCAGAGGTAATGAGGATTCTTGCATTGAAAGTACTACCTGCAGGGACAATAAAGCCAGGGCCAAGGGTGATGCTGTGGGTGGCTTGGACCAACGAGTTGGCAGGTTCATAAGTGGTTAATGTAATATCAACAGGGTCTATTGAGGCTGATACCTTTGTAGACGGGCTCCAGTTGCTGCTGAGATTACACTTTGCACGAATATAATAGTCACCAGATACGCCAATGGTATAGGCAGAATTAAGAGGAGTAGATACTGATGTGCCAGTAGTATAGGTGTCTTGCCAATAATACGTTACGTCTGACGAAGGTGCATTAAAACTAACAGTCTTAGGCCCACAAGTATTTGCTGTTGTGGTAAGTTGAACTGGCGCGGCTACCGATGCCAAAACAAAATTGCCCAACGATTGTGAATTATCGCTCCATGTATAAGGACTGATTTTTAACCTTGAACGCAAATACACATTACTTGAATAATTCAATATTAACGAAGTAGAGTTACCCAAAGACGTGCTAGTTCCGGTCGGTGAAGTTTGCCACCACCACTCATACCGCTCAGATGGCAGTAGTGTAGTACTTTGGGCAATGGTTATCGCTGCACATGTACTACTTGATGAAACGGTCGCACTTGGTGTCGGTGGGGAGGCTACCACATTGACTATGTAGTTTTGTAGTGAATAATCTGTAACCGGAAATGAACTCCACCAAGTGACACCAGAATACAAGCAACTAAAATTATTAACTCCCAATGAGTTCCAACTAATGTTGACTGAACTTCCAGATCCAATATTAACACCGTTACGCACCCACTTTGCTGTGCCCCCATAGGTAGTGATAAGCGATTGCGCAGTAGAATTCGAATAATTGGTGGTGGTGCCTAAGTACTCGGTTTGGGCGTTTAAGCTAACAGAAACAAAACCAAAAAATAAAAATAGAACTAGTTTCATTCTTAGCTCATGACAATTAAAAAAGATTATTCGATTAAATAAAAATGGCTCGTAGATCTTCATAACATTACTGGTTAGTATTGAATCTCTTGTAATTGATCTTGTTTTCCGATACCAACTTCACCCCATACATAAAACTCTCACTGTATGTTTTTATCAACTGACCTCTGTCATTGTACTCATATTGAGTAAACATATTTTGGTTGTCCAGCACAAAGGTGACGGCACCTGTAACAGGATCATATACGTTTGCAGTGAGTGAGCCATCTCTTGGTTGAAAACGGAAGTCGTCAAAACTGACCGTGCCACTGGTTGATTTTACGCCCACCTCTAAGGAAGAGAAAGTGCCTACGGGAATCTCCGCATTGATCTGGTACCAGTTGCCCACTTTCATGGTGCTTACTGGAAGGATCGTTTGTTCGGCTCCCCCATTGAGTGAATAATAGACAGCACCTGCCAATGAATTAGTCCACGCACTGACACGATACACTCGGTTATTGGTTAATGACGCAGGTTTATACGCAAAGGCCTTGGCACCTGCAGCGAGTTGCACAGCAACTAGCCCTGTATGGGTTTCTGTTCCAGCTAGTGTTTTAGTAACTTTTGTTGCTGCGCCTTTGGATACTTCTCCGCCCAAATAAAGACCCGTACCCGAGGCATCCCAATCTTCTGCGCCAGAGTAAGCAAACTCGTAATAGTTGGCGTTGGAAGCATTGGCATACACTTGCCTAGCAGCGATATCCTTTTTAGAGCTGGTAAAAATATTATTTAAGTCTTTGCCTTCTAGCGCAGCCGAGTAATGATCGTAGCGCGTTACCTCACCTGTTTTTTGCCAGCCCGTGTTAACTGCGCCCGCTGAGAAATCAAATTGTTTTGCTGAGGAGAAGGTAAGGCTACCATCTGCACGGAGGTCTGCATAAGTGCCTTTGTACACATAGTTTTGGTATTTACGCCATACACTAGGGCTACCGTCTGCATCTTCTACATAATTAGTGCCATTGAAATAGCGGTAGTTAGACCAATCACTTTTCCAGGTTTGTACGGAGGCACTGAGTAAGCCAATGTTATTGCCCGCTGCATCTGTTTGGTAAGTATAGTTTGCCGCCTCATGCCCCAACATGTTTTTATTGTTGATATCCAAGGCCTTGCTACCCATTTGAGAATACCCAGGGACTCTGAAGGCTGGCTTTGTTACTGTCGTCCTCCGCAATCCAAGCGGGCTCTTTTCTGTTTTCTCTACAACAAGACCAGAGGTAAAGTCCCATGCTTTGTTTTCGGTCTCGCTGCTAAAACCGTCTTTGGTGTTGATGACTTTGACTAGTTCATGGGGATATTTCAATAGAGTTGTACGCGACATTTTATTGTAATCGCTAATGGCGGCCCCACCTTCAAAAATTCTATCAAACATCAATGTACCTTCAGAATAAACCCCCTGATAATTATTTTCAATCAAGTTAGTTGAAGGGTTTCTATTAACGATCTGATTACTATAAACCATGTCACTATTGGAAATTGGCAAAGTGCTAGATTGATCATACAGTTTAACTGATTTTAACTTCCCAATCTTAGAGGTATAATCAGATATTTGATTTCTAATGGCTTTATAGTATGCGTGATAATTAAATGGAAATGAGTTTTTGGAGGTTATCTTAGTGAAATTAAAATCAGATGTGCCTGAATTGATGATCATAAATTGGTCTGGCGTTTCAAACTCATAAACTTGCTTAGTATGGTAGTCTGCATCAGTCGCTAATTTGCCAGTAAGTACTGTGACTTTTGAGTACATTACTGGTGTAAAAGGATAACCTGGTAAATTATAAAAATCAAAATCTTGGAATTTTACATAATCCGGCTCTCGTGCGACAACACCATTACTAAATCCGTCTTGGTCATTGAACAAGTATCTTGATTTATATTCTTTTCCATCATCCTTTAACAAAAGTGAGGAAACCCGAATATTCCCTCCTTTTGTTGCCCCTTGATAAACATTCATTTCGAATGTTAATTCCGTGGATGTATTTGTTGAACAATTACACTCGCTTGATGAGCATGCACCAATTGGAGAGGCAAATGTCAAACTGGTCTCTGTTGAGCTTAATATCGTAGACTTTGTTAAAGGGATTATATGTCTAACTGGATTACCATTTGAACATGTATAGTAAGCACTTCCATTTATAAAAACCCCATCTCCGCTTTTTAACTTAAATCCGGAATTATTTATTGGTATTGTTGAATACCCTGAATAGATTCTGTAAATGGCATCTGCCTTAAAAATTGAAGTTATTCCGCCTGAATAGGGGTTCATTCCAGAGATGGAAGAATACGTGTCGCGCTCGTAAGTTACATCAATGGTAGAGCCAAGTGGATTAGTTATTTTAGTTAAAGACCAGGCGGAACCATCTACATCAATATTTGATGCCTGATGTGAATTGTAGGCGCTGGTAGCGGTAGACGAATACATGCCCCAACCATCCCACTTGTTTGCGTCATAGCCTGGATTATTGCTATATTCAAATTTATAGTCTGGAACTGTTTTAGCATCATTTCTACCAAGCAAAGCTACTCTGGTGAGTGTAAGTTTACCTCCATTGCTTGCATTAGAGTTGGGTGCTCCTGAACACAAATCGTAGGTATGACCAAATTTTACTCTCTTCAATGCATTTTGGATAAGAAAATTTCCTTGAAGAGGGTGATTAGTTCCAGTAACAGAAAAGAAATCACTCATCATCCACAGTTTGCCAATGTTTGCCAAGCCAATGTCTGTTGAAATGGCAAACCCTCCTTGTGCAACCGGCAAAAATAATTTTTGATAGGCTTCTCTAGTAATAAGATCAATCTCACTTAGCCTCAATGTGCTGGTAGAATTTAAGCCCCGATTGTCTAGCCTACTATCCTTTACGAATAAAGCTACGTGTGTTCTCGTCTCAATACTATTCAGATAGAATAATTGCTTGTGTCCATTAGACTTGCTTTGAGAAGTATTGGAAGCATCTACAACTACTCCAGAAAAAGGTATGCTCCATTGATAATCATCTGAATATTTGCCGTAATTAAATTTGACCCAATAGCCCCAATCATTTTCGTCAATCACTCCGTTGGGGGCATTGCCAGCCCCGCCTCTGTCAACAAAATCGGAACCGGTTATTCCAGTTAACAGCCAAGTATTCGCAAAAGGTTCGTCTCTTTTTATTTCTGAAAATTTGGTAGTAGGGCTTGTCTTATCTTCAATTCTAGTATAATTACTATACTCCGTAACTTGGTAAAGCAAAATGATATGTGATTCCATTGATACCAGTAATAGAATAACCTCCGATGGAGTTCAATCTCTTAGGGTATCCGGATGTTACCATTATTTCACAGTACTTACCAGCAATTGAGCTATACAGTGAAGAAAAGTCTGCGGTTATAAAACTAGGGCTTGTACTAATACTTGTTATCGGACGTGATATGGTATAGGTCGCACTAACACCGATGCCAGTGTTCATATCATAACTGGATTCATAAGCGGTAATGTTGAAATCAACTGTTTGGTTGAGTGTGAAATTAGCTAAATCTCCTTGAGCCAAGTTAATGCGCCCGTTTGTAATATCAGAGGTTGACGAGAAAAAACTTTTTTTAGGGCCAAAGGTGAATAACTGCCTGAATTGACTACGATCGGTGTTGGAAAAATAATCCATAAAGCCGGTATTAATAAAATTAGTAGGCGTTGTCGCAATTTCATCGTTCGAGAGCCATTCGGTGTGGTTGGCCATCGGGATTTTTTTTGTACTCGCTAAATCTGCTCGTATTTGATTTTGGAAGGTAACGTCATTTAAATTGTAAGTTAGGGAGGAATTAGATCCAATATCTGTAGATCCAGGTGTTGCCGTCAGTCCATAATAAAAATTAGGAGCTGTTACCCCAGTAGCAGAGCCAACATGGTTAAAGTATGCGCTTGCATTGGAGCCTTCATAGATAAATGGAACCTTATAAGGTAAATGAGTAACTGTCGCTAGCCTACTATGACTCTGCGACATTTGTCGTGGCATAGACACGCTGCCAATCTCTAAGCGATAAGGCTTGATCGCACCTGAAATACTAGGAGCTTTCACGGAGTAATTGTCAGTTGCTAAAATAGTAGGTCCCGAGGCATCCCTAAAAGTTTGATAGGAAGGTATATAATAACTAATATCGCTTGCATTACCTTGACTATTCCCAGTTTTTTTAAACTCGTATAACCCTTTACTTACACCATTAATTTGAAACGATAAGCCAATAGTAGAAAGACCTACAAAAATGGGGTTACCTGTTGTTGGAGTAACAGTATATTGAGCCTTGTCAAAATTTAGTACTCCTAACATTTCTTCATATCTAGTTTGATCCAACCAAATCCAATAATCCTCCCAGATACCTAAAAATCCTGAGGAAGTTCTTTTGCTGTACTCCCAATATCCATCTGTAGGGGAGTTGGGAGTTTGATTGCCTGCTACGTAAGACATAACTGCCCCTACCCCAATACTTACAGCTGCTTGAACTGCGATTTTCCCGGCAGTAACTGCCGCACCACCTGCGCCCCAAGTGGCAACTGTGAATACCGCGATAGCAAACTGAACACCATCAAAGCTTACTCCACCAGAACCTACATTTATTCCTACCAAGCCGCCCTTTCCACCGTTTTTATCATATTGATAATTTATAATTCCTAATAAACTTAACGATCCATAATGCCCTTGCTCTGTATTCCATCCTGTCTGTCCCAATCCTAATGTATTAGATGTCCAGCCCCTCACACCATCTAGATCTACTCTTCTTACACTTTGTACTTCGCCACTGGCATCATCAGGGTATTGCACAATACTTCTGGTTATTGCTCCTACGTTTAATGTCCAGCCCAAGCCTACCCAAGAGGCCTCTTGGTCAGAGCCAATACCAGCATTGTATGTCAATGGCACCGAGAAACCTCCCTCGGGCCCTGGTACATCTAAAATTGGCATACTAAAATTAAAATCACCAGTTAATAGATTCACCATATCAGTAGCCCCCGGCTCTTCATAAGAAGTATACTCGGGTTGGTGTGGGCCAGTGGTGAGTGCATAACTCACCGTAGCATGGATAGTTGACTCTACTATTAGTAGCAAAAAAAGAACGGCTAAAAACTTAGATACAAATCGGTTTCTTAAAAAACGCATAGGTATTATAATTTAAGAGGAGGAGTTTTATTAATATCAGTTTGTGTAAAAGGGAACTTCACTTTGCCAAAGCCAAGGGAGTGGCCTTCTACCACTAGTTCAAAATTGTTTTCTGTTGGTTTTTCAAATATGACCAAAAACTTTGAGGGACTTGTGCCGTAAGAGCGCGTGTAGAGATAATCGGTAATGGAATAGGTTTTTGCATCGGTGGCCAACACAATACTTTGAGAGAAAGAAGAAGACAGGTAAGAAATCTTTTCGGCAAAAGTGCCCAAGTCCATGGCAAAACCTGTTTCCAAATCTTTCCCTTCCCGCTCTACCGTTAAAACAAAATATAAATAGGGAGCGTAGGCCTTGCGGAGGGAATCAATCTCTCGGGCTGTGCCTTTTTCCATTTGGTGCTTCACAATCAAGTCGGTTGGCTTGTAGGCTGCTTCCAGTTTATAATCATTGTACTCTACTTTTTTAGTGAGGCCGTTGTCTTCTTCTTTTACAAAGGCCATCAGGGCGGCTTCATCCATGGGCTTAGGTTGGCAGCCGTAGCTAAAGAGGATCAGTCCAAACAAAAAAGTACGCATCATTTGTGAGTAGATTGATATTCGGCATTCATTTTTTCGAGTACCTCATCGGTGATGTCGTTGCCCTTTTTGGCAAACACAATATTACCCACATTGGTGGCGGCCATGATAAACTCATAGCCTTTTTTCTCTCCATACTGTTTTAAAAAGTCGTTGATCTCTTTAAACACTTTGCCTGTAATTTCTTGGTCTTCTTTAGAGGCATTTTCTGCCGTGGCTTGTCTATAGCTTTCCAATTGCTGTTGCTTGGTGCCTATCAATTGCTCAGATAATTTCTGTTCCCTTGCGCTCATGCCTTTCTTTTCTTTTTCATGCTTGGCTATCTCGCGGTTGGTTTCCATGGTGAGGGTATCAATGTTGGCCTTCCACACAGCAATCTTTTTCTCGTAAGCATCTTTGGCCACTTTCGCCCCTTTGAAGTTGGTGATCAACTTCATGGAGTCCACATACACGATTTCCTTCTTAGTAAAATAGAGAATGGCCGCAAACACAATGGCTGCCAAAGACAAAACAATGGCTACCAGTGATAAGATATTAATCCCACCCTTCCCTTCTTCTGCTTTTTGAATCTTCTGCGCCATGTTAGTTCTTCGTCTTTTTAGTATCTGTCTTTAGTTGTTGCATTTCTTTGATCAACCCCTGAATGAGTTCTTGCTGCTCGTTCAGTTTTTTGTTTTGCTCTATAGAATGCAATGTGAGTTCCTCCACCTTCTTCAGCAGCAGCATGTTCATCTCGCCCAGTTGCACCCCGTTTTTCTCCATCTCTTTGGCAGAGGGCACCTCGGGCAGGTGTTTGTTGGCATCTATGTAAGCCTTCGTATCTTCCAAAGACATGAGATTGTATTCTTTTTCAAAGACGTAGTCGGGGCCAGGTACGTTAAGATCTACTTTAACTTCTTGAGCGTGAATAGTACCCTTTACAGCAAGCTTGGCATCGGGGGCAGTAGTGCCGATGCCTACGTTGCCGTTACCTGATATTACTATGTCATCTCCATAGTTCCATTGTACGCCTGTACCCTTGTCAAAATACCTTCTAGTTCCTAATATCATCATCCCAGTGGCGTGACCTGATATGTTGCTTCCTGCCACAGTTATGATTCTTCCTTGGCCCCATAGATTTGACCCGTCACTATTTGCGGGTATCACAAATTCCAAAGCAGCACCAACAGACGAAGTCCTACCACCAGCGGTCGATTGAACAACCAAATCTCCAGATATAGGTGAAGCATTTCCAGGACTAACGCTACTACCCCCAGATACGATATGTAATTTTGCAATTGGAGAATTGGTACCAATACCCACGTTTCCTGCTGCATAACTTATGTTACTTCCATTAGTAGCCCATTGAGAAGCAGTCCCCCCTGAAATAGGTAAGCCATTCACCAAAATAGAAGTGGCGTTGATGGGACCGTTTACATCTAGTTTGTAGGCAGGTGTGGTAGTGCCGATGCCTACGTTTCCGTTTGACAAAATGGCCATAGGCTCAACCTGCACCCCAGCATTCCAAGTCCGGAACATAAAATTTGTTGAACCAGAATCGTCTGCTCTTCTAGCTTGAAGATAAGTCCAATTAGATCCGCCATAAGGAGCAAAATAAACATGACCTGGCAAAAAAATTGTCTGTGAGCTCCCCGCTACAAGATCATTTGCCAAAAATATGTTTCCTGTACCGGCAACATCCAATTGCCCTCGTGGTGTTGCCGTTCCTATGCCAACGTTGCCCATCTCGTCAATAAGCATTCTTTGAGCTACGGTTGAACCATTTCTTGTTCCGAAAAATAATTTACCTGAATGGTTAGTATGATTGGTAATAGCGCCTACCTGAACTACGCCATAACCACTTGCATCACCATAGGAGATAAAGTTAAGATTGTTATCTGTCGCGTTCGTATTCTTTAGAAATAATCCAATATCAGTATACTGGGACGAGGCTAAATCAGTAGATGTTCCATTAATGTCAACTTCAAGTTTAGTCACGGGGTTTGAAGTACCTATGCCTACATTGCCAGTAGGGTAATTAATATTAGTACCATTGGTCGCCCACTGAGAAGCCCCACCTCCTGATATAGGCGCGCCATTCACCAAAATAGAGGTGGCATTGATAGCGCCATTTACATCTAGCTTATAGTTAGGTGTGGCTGTACCAATGCCCACATTGCCGTTGTTATATATCCGCATCCGTTCGTTTGCCGTTGCGCTGCCCCCAGTACCGAAAACAATCGAGGCATTTGGGTTATCAGAATTAACCACTATGCCGCCAGGCGTGTTATTGGTCAAGATGGTTGCCCTTGCGCCCCGAATGCCGTTGTTATAAGCGGACCCAGTAATGCCCACCATGCCTTCATCTAAGTAATCGTTTTTGAAAACCACGGCACCAAAATTTGCCGCTGTTGTAGATTCTATTTGAATGGCTGGATTGGTACCATTGGCTGTGCCCCCGTGTACAATGTGAAGTTTACCTGTTGGTGCGGTTGTGCCAATGCCCACATTTCCATTATTGAGTACTTTCATCAAAGGATTAAAGCTAACAGGTGCGCCAACACCTCCTACGCCTGCGCTTCTAAATGTAAAACCGCCTACATCAAACATAAGTTGAGAACCCCAATCGGCAATCGAATAAGTATATCCTCCGCCATTGACATAATTATATCCAAAACCTATCGATCCATATTCGCCACCTGGTCCACCGATGGCCACCCTGGGGGCCCCAGTCTCATTGGCAACATAGGCACCACCTTTCACTTGCAAAGAGGTGGCACCAATGGTACCGTTGACATCTAATTTGTAAGCAGGTGTTTGAGTTCCGATGCCCACATTGCCATTGAATAGAATTTTCATGAAACTAGTGAAATTCACTGCGGCCCCAGCACTTCCAGTAGTGCCCGATCCTTTAAAGTTAAACCCACCAGCTTCAAAATTGAGTTGTGAAGCCCAATCACTTCCAACAAAAGTATGGCCTCCTGCCCCCACATATTTATATCCAAAACCAACCGAACCATACTCACCGCCCGATCCTCCAAGAGAAACAGCATAAGGAATACCGCCACTCTCATTGGCAACATAAGTGCTTCCATTTACATGGAGCTTGCCACCAGGGGCAGCGATGCCGATACCAAAATTACCGCCCGAAAGCAACGTCATCCGGTTGGTGCCGTTGGTGTTGAACGACATGTTGGTTGCGGCTGCTGTGGTGTTAAATATACCGTTTACAGTATTGAACTGGTTAGCACGTACGTTGCCGTTCACATGCAGCCAATCGGCAGGGGCAGTGGTATTGATACCAATGTTTCCATTGCTATTGAGAATGGTGAGGCGTGTGGTTGGTGTTGCCCCCGTTTGCAATGATAGGTTGCTGGGGGTGGTGGCCGTAAAGGTTCCGTTCGTGGAGGACACTTGGCCAACGGTTGATGAAGCTGCGATCAAAAGCACAGT
>JAYWHU010000049.1:0-4646 GCA_043777495.1 Cyclobacteriaceae bacterium
AACCCTGTTAGATAATGCATCTGTCCATTTGTTTTGATGACGATACAATGTAAAAACATTTCTTCGTTTTCACACAGCCTCTGCAACGCGTGCCGCTCCGTTATAATTTATAACTTTACAATGCTGTAAAGAGAATTTATAAGCTTATTTGAAATAAGATTAGAATTAGTTAGGAACGAGTTGCAAACGCGCTCCAGATAGTGTTGAGAATGCCTACTTCATCACAAAATACTCTCTCCTCCTCATTACCAAAGCTGCCGCCTGTGGTTGTAGCAAAATAGACTCTTCATTCATCTTAGCAACCACCAGTTTGTTCTTTCCTTGTGGTGGATAAATCTTCAACCCAAAAGTTTTCTTGGCTATGTCTTGGATTTCAATTTGAAGGAAAGGCTGAGTAGCAAATAAGCTATCGTATTTTTTTGCTTCTTCCTGCGATAGAATACGATCAGCCTGAAGATTAAAGATAGACTCCAAATAATTGCTCAACTTAGTGGTATCTGCCCCACCACTGGCGCAAGCGTCCCGCTTGTGCCTTCCGTCATCATTAACAAATCAACCCGTTGGTAAGAGGAGCAAGTTAGGAGGCACAAGCGTGACGCTTGCGCCAACAGACGGTGCAAAATTATTTCATCACAAAATACTCCCTCCTCCTCATCACCGAAGCTGCCACTTGCGGTTGCAGCAAAATAGGTTCTTCGTTCATCTTAGCAACCACCAACTTGTTTTTCCCTTGTGGCTGATAAATCTTTAAGCCAAAAGTTTTCTTAGCTATATCTTGGATTTCAATTTGCAAGAACGGCTCAGTGGCAAACAAGCTATCATAACTAGATGCTTCTTCTTTTGAAAGAATGCGATCTGCTTGCAGATTAAAGATCGACTCCAAATAATTGCTCAATTTAGTCGTGTCCGCCACCGCGACTTCTTCAATCCCAAAAAGTTTGTTGGCAAACGAAATAGTAAAATCCTGATTGGGCTGATTGGGGAAATGCGCTTTCAGGTTTTTAAAATTCTGCCAGTTGAAATTAAACACACGCTTATCGCGCCACTCATTCTCAGTCAATTCAAAAATAGAAGCTACATAAACACGGTAGCCAGGTATGGTAACAAAATAAGGTGCATCGTTCGCCAACTGAAAATAAGTTTCTGTCTTTTGATCGTTGCCACTTACCCAATATTCCTTCGCCACCTTCTCCCCTTCCCACAGGCTGACTTTAATCCCCTCTTTCGCCATTCTATTTTTAATAGAGTCTTGTTGTCCGCTAGTAATTTTTCGTTTTGGCTCCGCCTGCAAAACCGAAGCAAAGAAAACAGTCACCAACTGCCCATCGGCTTCATACTTCGAGTTAACTCTCCACCTCGCCCCATCAAACTTCAACTCCACTTTTCCTTTCACTGATTCAAAGACCACTTTATCAATTGCGTTTTGATCGGCAACTTTGAAAATAGACTTATCAATATCAGATCGATTGGGATTACCGAATAGGAACAACAAAGCGGTCACTGTTGACAATACAATCAATGAAATTAATAATCGGATGTTTTTATTCTTCTGCATTTCCCTCAATTAAAAAGTCATAAGAGTAATAGTTTTGAACCACATAGGCACATAAGAGACATAGAAATACACACATAGAAAAGGTTAAAAAGCTATGTGAAAACCTATGTATCTATGTGTCTATGTGGTTCATACCTACTGCCGGTCATCCAAATCTCGAATACTTCCTTTTCCTCCAATAACTCAACACCAATCCAAACATCACCAACACTACCAGCGGCAACACAATATTCAACACTTGCCAGTAAGCTCTGTTGTCTCTAATTTTTTCCTTATCCAGCGGCCTGATCTTCACTTCCTTGTTTCGGGCTTTGATCAACCCATTCTCGTCAGTTAGGTAAGCAACCATGTTAAGCAATATATCTTGGTTGGCAAACAGGTAGCGAGAGAGCAGATCGTAGCCCAAGGGTTGTGGTTTGTTCTCGCGCGGGTTGATGTCGTTGCGGGCAATATCACCATCGGCAATCACAATTATTTTTGTGGATGTGCTTTGATCTTTAAAACCAATCGTATCAATTCCTTCTGGTGCAAACCGATTTTTAAACAAAGAAGTGAACGAGCCTTCCAACAAATAGGCAATAGGAATTTTTCCGCTGGCAAAATTCTCCGCCTTCAGTTGTTTGCGCAAATCATTGGCACTCACTTTTACTGGTGCAATAAGTCTGCGGGAATAAGGCGATGAAAACAATAACGGTATTTTTTTTACGCCAGTTGCCTTCACGGTGTCAATGCTGCTGATAAATTTTGTTTGCGTGGCATCTAGGTTTCGTGTGATCGGGTGATCGGCATATTGGTTGATCAACGGAAAGAACGGCCAATCCAGTTGCATGATCTGCGGACGGCCACCTGCATTGCCCACCACAATTGGGTATTTGCCCGAAACGCGATCTTGAATCAAATCGGGATTGATTCTTACACCATATCTAAAAAGCTGATCATCCAAATTCAAATCATAAGGGAACGCAAAATAGTTTTCGCTCGATGCACTGTCCATGTTGGCATCCAATCTGTCTAACATAAAAAGCACTTTGCCCCCATTCATTATGTATTGATCGAGTTTGTATTTCTCTGATTCAGAAAAAGCAGTGCGTGGCTTGGCAACAATCAATGCTTGATAATCGCTAATTGATTTTTTTTTGGAGAGATCAGTTTGAAATACATCGTATTGTTCGAGCAGCGCACTGTTGAGACTGGCGATTTGTAAACTATCCAATTCGCCATGCCCTTTTACCAATCCAATTTTCTTTCGGTTGGTGTTAGCCAGTTTGTAAATCGCGTTGGCCAGTTCAAACTCTACATTCTCGATGGATTGATTCAATGCCTCTTGCGATCCTTGCGCTCGGCTTCCCTTCAACAACATCACACCCGATTCAAATCCTCCATACGAAACCAACGCTCCAGGAAAAACAAACTTTTCAACTTTCTGCCCATCCTTTGTCTCGATTACATTCATCGGGCTAATGCCCTTCGAAGCCAGCTCATTCATGTACTCATTCCGTGCCTTCTCACCCGTTGCTTGATTGGGATTGGTGAACGTGTAATTGATTTTGTTGTTGGAGTAAATCCTAAATTCATCCAATGTCTCTCGAATGGATTTTTGAAAACGTTTAAAACCTGGATTGAGATCGCCTTCTAAAAACACTTCCACAAAAACTTCGTCATCCAGTTTAGAAAGAAGTTCTTTCGTTTGAGGTTTGATGGTATATCTTTTTTCTTCTGTAAGGTCAAGTCGAAAAAAATAATGATAAGCAACACCATTGATGAGCAATGCCAGCACCAAACCATTGGCCAAGAGGAGAAGATCACCTACTTTTTTACTTTGCTTCCAGTTTACCATAACCTGCTGCTCACAACAATTTTAGTAGCCAATAACAACAAGCCCGTTAAGCTCAATGAATAAATCACATCACGACTATCAATCAACCCTTTGCTCAATGATTCGTAGTGATATAAAATCCCAAATTGCTTTACCAGCAGCGCACTGTTTCCCGCAAAGGAAGAAACCGAATCAAATCCTGTGTAAAACAAAAAACAAAAAAACGCTGCGAGTATGAATGATACAATTTGATTGTTGGAAAACGTAGAGGTAAAAATACCGATGGAACAAAAAACCGCAGCTAATAGTGTCAATCCAATATAAGAGCCAACTACAGCGGCTGTATCAATATTGCCAACGGGGTTGCCCAAACGAGAAACAGAAAAATAATAAATGAGCGTGGGCAGCAAGGCAACCAATATCAAAGCAAAAGCAGCTAAAAATTTTCCCAATACAATATCCCAATCTGTCAACGGCTTCGTAAGCAATAACTCAAGCGTGCCTAATTTTCTTTCTTCCGCAAAACTTTTCATAGTAATGGCTGGTATCAAAAAAATAAAAACATATGGTGCCATCGAAAATAATGTATCGAGATCGGCATAGCCGTAATCTAAGACTGACGTTTCTGGAAAAACCCAAATCAGCAAACCCATTCCCGTAAGGAAAACACCAATGACCAAATAGGCGATCAATGAATGAAGGAAGCCATTAAATTCTTTGGAGAAAATTTGAATCATTCTACCAGCTCTTTTGATGTTTGATTAGATGTTAGTGATCTGAAAATCTCTTCCAAACTATTTTCTTCTTGCTTCAATGATATCAATGATAGATTTTTCTCTGCCGACATTCTAAAAAGTTCTGCCCGCACATCAAAACCTGTGGTAGCAGTAATGCGAAAATTCTTTCCATCCATTGTTACATCAGCAACTCCTGGCAATGCTTTAATGTCATCCACAGAAATAGTCCCCTCCCACTCCACTACCAAAACAGTAGAACCTTCTTTTCCTTTCAATAAATTCGCTAATAAATCATCAGCCACAATTTTTCCTTGGTTGATCACAATCACACGATCACACAAAGCCTGCACCTCTTGCATAATGTGCGTAGACAAAATCACCGTTTTATTGCGACTGATTTCTTTAATGAGCTTTCTGATCTCTAAAATCTGATTTGGGTCAAGCCCCGAAGTTGGCTCGTCCAAAATTAATACTTCGGGATTGTGGATCAACGCTTGCGCCAGTCCCACCCGTTGTCGATATCCTTTCGATAAAGATT
>JAYWHU010000050.1:0-16682 GCA_043777495.1 Cyclobacteriaceae bacterium
AATACATTTGTGATCAAACAGGAAGAGCCGTATGAAGGGAGACTTTCACGTACGGTTCCGTGAGAACCTAAGGGTGAAACTCCCTTGGGTGACTCGACTGTTCGGCACCTAGAAAACTGAAAATAATCATGTTACAAAGTATTGATATAGGAAACAAAATATTTTTAGAAGTTGAAGACCAAGGTATTGGCCCTGTCATAATTTTGATTCATGGTTGGCCGGTAACTTCTTATCATTGGAGAAAAAATATACCAGAATTAAACAAAGCAGGGTATCGTACAATAGCTATTACATTACGTGGACTTGGAGGAAAATCTTCAGGAGATGGAAACTGGGAAAAAGAAACACTCTCAGAGGAGGTGATAAAGCTGGTTGATATTTTAGAAATAAACGAATTTGCAATTATCGGACATGATTGGGGAGGAACCATTGCATATATAATTTCAATGGATTACTCTTCTCGAATTTGGGCCGTAATAATTGAGGAAGAGATTTTACCTGGTGTTAATCAAAATATTCCCGCGCCAGGAAACAAGTATTATCCCAATTGGCATGGAGCCTTTAATCGCCAAGTAGAACTTGCCGAAAATTTAGTCCCTGAAAGAGAGTCCTATTACTATGGAGCATTTCTCGATGCTAGTGCTGGACCAAAAGGTATTGAAAAAGATGCTAGAGAGGTATATCTGAAAGCATATACCAACCCAGAATGTCTACCCGCTACTCTTGGATATTACCGAACACAGCAAGAGGATATTAAGGCTATACATAAAAGAAAATTTAAAACAATCTCATTTCCTGTCTTAGCAATTGGTGGAGAAAATGCTATGGGAACTGCTGTTAAAGATGGATTGGACAAAATCATGAATAGCCAAGTTCAGTTTTTACTAGCAAAAAATGCAGGTCATTACCCTGCTGAACAGACACCAAATATTGTAAATAATAAAATTTTAGAATTCCTGAAAGTTGCCAGTAGTTTATCAAAAGAAAGAGGATAAAAAAGGCGAACGAACAACAAAGCGTTTATTCCATGCTGGTCATGTATAAACAAAATTGGACTTGTCTCAATGTTGGAATATTTTTAGGGTTTGAGAAAGAACTATAGACAGAATCGGGAAAAGAATTTGTTAACAACCTCGATGACTAATTTATCACGATCTTGAACTTTTCAATCTGTTGCTATCAAAATATGAAAACAATAGTAAAAGTATCAACAACCTACAACTGCTCATGGGACCGAGCTTTTAAGACACCCTTGGGGTTCAGTGTAAATTTGAAGTTTTGTTTTCTTAATTTCGTTCAGCAACGTGGGACAGTTATGCGCTTCGAAAATGATTGGAAAGTGATACTTTCGACATATGACCTTATGATTGATAATGGAATTAAGTTGATACCACTTCGATTCATCATCAGCCACTAAAATAAAACAATTCTCTTCTCTGCAGAGTCTCGAGGCGAAGGCTCTGTGAGGAATAAAATTTAGTCGTGCCATAACTTCAAGCGGTGACACGACTATACTTCTCATTTTATCGACTGCAGCGCAGCCTCTGCCGCATACACCACATCTTGGTTGCGATTGATTTTTAAAACTCGATTGATGGATCGCTCGGCTGCGTTGGCATCTTTTCCTATTTTTCCCAGTATGGTGATGAGTTGGTATTGAAGGCCACCATCTTGGTCTGTTGTTTTATCCAATCGCGCAACCAATGAGGGCACTGCTGCCTTTCCAATTTTTACCAATGACTCTTTGGCTGCTTCCGTGTCGTTGCTATAGTGGGGCAACACATCGATCAAATGATTTATCACTTTCGGACTTTGTGTTTTTATATTCCCCAAAATGCCAATGGCAATGGTTTGGATTTCATCGAGTTTGCCCTTGTCTTCCAGTGTTCGTTTATCAAATAGATTGATCAAATCATTTTCGATAACCTTGGGTCGGTTGCCCATGAGCGTGAGCAGTTTGATCACGCGAAGTTGTTCGTCTAGGTTATTGCTGCGCAGTACTGCGCCCGCTTCTTCCATGGTAGGGATGACTCCAGTTATCGGCACATTGTACTTGACACAAAAATTGATTCGGTCTTCTTTTTGGTTTGGGTAAGGCGTAACGGTGGCGTAGCTAGAAAATTTGGATTGGCATCGGCTCACCAAAACTTTTAAATCTGCTTCGGGATATTCTTTTCTTATTTTCTCATTTCGATCTTCGTAATCCGTTAATTCAAAATGATGAGCAAACTCGTAGAGATGTTCGTGCGCTTTTGGGTATTCATTTCCGTTAAAAAAATCAGCTACCCATCCTATGGTTTCTGTTTTTTTCTGAGGATCGGTTTCGTATTGGTACAAGTAATCCAGCTCATGAAAAATTTTGGACTTACTCTGTTCGTCTAAAGTAAGTTGCTTTGAATAGTTTTTAAAAATGTATCTACCCAATGTAGTGTTGTCTCGCACGCCTTCCATCGTTTCAAAGAATACCGTTTCAAACGAGAGTGGCCTCGGCAACCCGATTTTATTTTCTTTCGCTAATTGAAGGAACGTGTCAATCCTTTTCAGCAAAGTAGCTTCGTCATTTTCTGGTGCTTTAATAAAAAAGATCCGTAAATAACTTGAGAGCGAATAATTCCCCACGCGTGACATAGCGTGAAGACCTGCGCTCCATTCGGCTTCGTCCACCACTTTATCGGCTGCCAAGAAAGCGAATATCTCATACGCACGGTTGTCGCCTGCAGGGTTGGCAATGGTATCGAGTGTTTGTAGAATGAAGTGATGGTAGTTATTGTCTTGGATTTTGTACTTGGAGAAATTGTACATGATCTCGTAATGAAATTTTCCGCATACATTGTCAAACGGTACTTTCATGGCCTCATTAACTAACTTATTTATTTTATCGGGCGAGCTTAAGTCGGTAAGCCGCGCGATAAACTCATTGGAGCGCTCTTTACAAATTTCTTCTTTTGATTTTTTTAGTTCGTTGTTGCCGTTGTTTATGGTGTTATTGACTGTAACATTCACGGGATTGCCGTTTACTAGTGGAGGTTGTGCGTTGTTGATCACCACTACATTGTTTGTATTTTTAAAAAGCGTAGCCAGATTTTTATTCATCTTAATGCGGCCATTGTAGCTCATCAAAATTTCGCCAGAGGCTACATCGATCAATCGAGCACTTACATCAATGTATGATTTCAGTTTAGTGTACGTGCCAGAGAGCAATGCGTCAATCGGCACGAGCTGACCGATCTTTAAGGCAGCAGCGGGCTTCATCAAGTCAGTGAGGATGAACTCTTGTTCTTTCAACACAGCATCCAAACGAGTGCGTTCGAACAATTTTATTTTGGCGGGATGGCCAGCTAATGCGCCAATGATGGTCTCCGTTAAGTAATCGCCAAACTGGGTGGAAGTTTCTACCGAAAACTTGGTAGCGGCAAAAGGCACTACCGCCAAGCGGAATGGCACCGTACTGAGCGGAGTGGCAATGACCTTCTGTGAGAGTTCATCGGTTACATCTGTGTAGTTTCTGGCTTTTTGTGCAAAGCTTGAGAGGGTGACAGCCAGTAGAGTGAGGGTGAGAAGATATTTCATACTCAAAAGTAATAAAGTTAGTTAATGATTTAATTATAAAGAGGTAGAAGCAATTTGGACATAGAGCAAAATCGTACTAATCAAGGGCATCAGTTGCGTGCCAATAAAGGTTCATCTCGATTGGATTTACCTATGGTACGCTTTAATGTTCGCTTATGTTGTCCACGCGTTAAAACCCGTGGCTACTAACATTGAACCCCGCTGGGGTTCGTCTGAAAAACGCACTTGTGGCAAATAACTGTGATGAATTGGATTAGAGGCATCAACTTAAATATCATGATGCTTTTCGGGCGGGCGTTCGGCAAGGGATAGAAGCGGATACCCCGCAGCTGCGTGGATTTGTGTGTGGTGCGAGGAGTAGAAGCGGATAGCCCGACCTCTTTCCCCCCTGCGCCTCGCAGTGGGGAAAGAGGATGCCGCCTCGAATTTAAAAATATTTTAAAAAATCTTGTAACAATTTTGGTGGCTATGTATCAAAAGGGAAATTTTAAAATCAATAGCCATGAAAACAAAAGTATTTATTTTTTTCTTTTTAGCAATCTCTGTTTTAACTGCGCACGCGGAATCGGCCTTTCAGGTTGTAGTGAAAGGGAAGGGGCAACCCATTTTATTATTCCCTGGATTTGGCTGCACGGGCGAAGTGTGGGACAATGCGGTGGCAGAACTTTCGAAAACGTATCAGTGCCACATCTTTACGTTTGCGGGGTTTGGCAATGTGCCGCCCATAGAAGGACCCTGGCTAGCGAAAATAAAAGAGGGCGTGATTGCGTATGTGAAAGAGAAGAAGTTAAAAAAGCCAACGTTGCTTGGGCATAGCATTGGTGGCACGTTGAGCTTGTGGTTGGCTTCTGTGGAGCCTGATATGTTTACCAAAATAATTGCAGTAGATGCGCTGCCTGCTTCGGCTGCGTTGATGATACCTAATTACAAAGGAGAATCAATTGCGTACGACAATCCGCAAAGCAAGATGATGCTGGGGATGGACAGTGCTTCTTTTACAGCGATGAATGCGCAGACTGTTCCGTACATGTGCAAGAATGTAGAGAAGCAAAAAGTGTTGATCGATTGGATGAATAGGGCCGATAGAAAAACATACGTGTATGGGTATATCGATATGCTTAATTTAGATTTGCGCGAAGCGATTGCGAAAATTAAAATCCCTGTGATTGTACTGGGTGCTGCTAACCCCGATAAAGCGACAGTAGAAAAAACATACAAAGCGCAGTATGAAAAATTACCTTCTGTGGTGTTTCACTATGCGGAAAATTCTGCTCACTTTGTAATGTATGACCAACCGAAATGGTTTATGGAGAAGCTAAAAGAAAACTTGAAATAAAACGTAGGATAAATAATAGATACGGTGGACAAGAAAGAGCGCTTCAATGAATTGTTTGACAAGCACTACGCAAAAGTATTCCGGCTTTGCAAAGGATACTTCAATGGTAATGAGGCGTTGGCCTCTGATTCGGCTCAAGAAGTTTTTATAAAAATATGGGAGTCGCTGGATTCGTTTCGAGGAGAATCGAGTATCAGTACTTGGATGTATCGGATTTCGGTGAACACGTGCTTGCTCTACTTGAGAAAACAATCTACTAAAAAGGAAAAGGTCACAGATGATTTTCCATCCATCGCAGCAGAGCAATATTCCTTTGAGGAAGAAGAAAAGCTACAGAAGATGTATGGATGTATTCAGAAGCTGGAGGAGAAAGATAAAATGATCACGCTGATGATGTTGGAAGGAATTGGCTACCAAGAAATATCTGAAGTGGTGGGAATAACGGAAGAAGCCCTTCGCGTGCGGATTCATAGAATAAAAAAGAACTTAACTCAATGTGTGCAACATGGAAACCTTTGACGAACTACAAACGATTTGGAACAAGCAGCCGAATGCTATCGGCAGGACTTCGGCAGCAGAATTAATTAGAAAAGGTGAAGAGCATATTAAAAAAGTGCGGGCAGGTCACTGGAGTACTATCGCCATCATCTCCGTTTTAATTATTGTCTTGGTTGGTTATTTTTTCGGGATGAGAGCCTACCAAATGAATGGTTTAACAATCGGCTTGACTTTGATGATTGTGGTGATGATAGCGCGGGTGGTTTTGGAATGGATGAGTGCTAATCGATTTAGAAGCATCAAACCAGACAATACATTAACGGAGTTTAGTACGAAGATGCAGCAGTACTATGCGTGGAGAAAAAAGATTCACACGATATTTATTCCTATGATTTATATTTTGTACGTGATTGGGTTTACACTATTGCTTCCTGCTTTCAAAGCCAATCTATCGCATGGTATGTATCTTTATTGTGTGATAAGTGGTTATGGCTTCTTAACTGCTTTTGCTTTTTTTATGGTTCGGATTTTAAGAAAGGAGATGAAGTTGCTGAATTTTTTGAGGGGGTTGAATTAAAAGCTCTTTTGAGGTTCTTTGTTTTTATTTCTCTGTGCCTCTGTGGTAAATTTTTAACCGCAAAGGTACCTGGATAGATTTAGTACCGAATAATATTCTTAGCCATCTTTGGGAAAATAAATCCATGAAACGGCAATACCGAATACCAATACAACCTTCCCCACAAACCCAATGGGCGATAGGTGGCAGTCTGATGCAAGACTTTTGTATCGGCTGTTTCTTTTATTTTGAATTCGAGCCACGCCTCTCCGGGCAATTTCATTTCAGCGTAGAGCAATAATCTTCCATTTGGTTTATCAGCTACCAACACGCGCCAAAAATCAAGTGCATCACCAGCTTTTAAATGCGTTTCGTTTCTTCTGCCCCTGCGCAGGCCAACACCACCTACCATCTTATCCATCACTCCACGGATGCGCCACATCCAATTGCCAAAGTACCAACCATGGTTGCCACCAATCCTCCAAATGTTTTCAATAACCTCATTTTTATCTCTGTCAAAAACGATCTGTCTTTTGTCAGTAAATACTCCGTGTTCAGGTACAAATGTGTTATTGAGAAAATTCTTGTTCATTGTGCCATGTGCAATAGAATCATTCCAACTTGACACTACGTTTTTCTGACTGATTTTGTCAAAGGCCAATTGCAATGCTTCTTGATAACTCAAGATTTTGGTAGGTACTATTTCTCGAATGCGAAAATCTTTACAGATTACTTCGTTCTTCATGCTACTTACCAAACTTCTTGCCAACGAATAAGTAGTAGAAGTAACAAACACCAACCATAGCGAAGAAAGTTTAGGTGTTAGCACCGGCACAGTAATAATCAATCGCTTTAAGCCGCGCATCTTCGCAAAACCATACAGCATTTGATTGTACGTAAGAATTTCCGTTCCACCAATATCGAATGTTTGATTGAATGTTTCTTGCTTTAGCAAAACCCCTTGAAGGTATTCAATCACATTGCGTATGCCGATAGGCTGGCACCTTGTCTTCAACCATTTAGGTGCAATCATCACAGGAAGTTTTTCTACCAAATCGCGAATGATTTCAAACGAAGCACTGCCCGAGCCGATAATAATGGCAGCACGTAAAACAGTGAGTGGTGCCTTCGCCTTCTTTAAAACATCTTCCACATTTTTGCGAGAGAGCAAATGATCAGAGAGATCAGCATCATTCACAATCCCACTGAGGTAAATGATTTGCTTGGCGGTAGTAGTATCGACTAACTTAACAAATTTTTCTGCGGAGGCTGCCTCCATTTGAGTAAAGTCAGGATGGGAGGAACTCATTGAGTGCACGAGATAGTAAGCCGCATCAATAGTTGTTGGGATTTTCGAAGACTCTTTGTCATCATTTAAGTCAACTTCAATGACGGAAACGTTTTTTAAAAAGTCTTCGGTGAAATCATCCCAATCAAACCTACGCTGGTCGCGAACCAAACAGATAACTTGATGACCTGCTTCCACCAATACTGGCAAGAGCCTTCGCCCGATGTAGCCAGTAGAACCTGTGAGTAGTATTTTCATATTCTATTGGGCAGGGTTCTTTATAATCCCCTAATGTAACAAATCAGGTACGTTATAGTTATATACACATATAGAATTTGGAGTAAGTTTTCTTTTGAACGTTGATCGAGTAACTTTAGGGCATTAGAAATAAACTCCCTTACTATGTCACGTATTCCCCCAAAGATGGAGCAATTGGCAGCTATCAAAGCAAAAGTTTATCACGTTCTACCAGTAGTAGAAAACGGCATTACTTATTCTGTGGATGAGGTGATAACCGAAAAACCAAAAACGAGCGAGTATTTTTTAACAGCTACAGACGCACAGAAGAATGTGAAATGGAAGACATCTATATACCGTTTTATTTATGATGAAGTCTTAGAGACTGATGTGCAAGATATTTTTGTGGTTGATCTGTATGTGGATGGGAAATACATTACAGTAAAATTAGAATATCGAGGTGCATTTCGTTTTGATAAAAATACAGGGCAGAAGCAAGTCTAGTTACTTTTACATTCACTTATAATGATGAAAAATTTTAAATACTTCTTCGGTTCTTTTTTAGCGATACCACTTTTGCCGCTCTTATATTTTCAAGGGAAGAAGATAAAAGCAACTGTGCCTCGATTGCCCGAAGCGCAAGGAACGGATGGATTAGCTTCCACAGGTGCTGTTCGTACTATTCGTATGATTACTATTGGAGAAAGCACTATTGCTGGTGTGGGTGTCGAGACTCATGAACTTGGCTTTACGGGTACGTTGGCAAACCAATTGGCTGCGAAACTGAAAGTAAATGTAAGTTGGAAGGTGTATGCAAAAAGCGGTTACACAGCTAAGAAAGTTACTGAGCGATTGATTGCAACGATTACTGATACCAATTTGGATTTGATTGTAATTGGATTGGGCGGCAATGATGCCTTTGCGTTAAATAATCCGAGCCAATGGGGAAAGGACATTGAGGAATTAATTGCTGCATTAAAGAAGAAGTTTCCAGACGTGCCTATCGCATTTACTAATATGCCACCGATTAAAGAGTTTCCTGCATTTACATCAACCATGAAATTTGTGTTGGGCAACTTGGTTGAGTTGCTGGGTGAAAAATTGGAAACGGTAGTAGCCAAGCAAACCAATGTTTATTATCAATTTCAAAATATTACGCTAAAGGATTGGATAGTACGCATGAATATCAACAGCACTGAGAAAGATTTTTTCAGCGATGGTGTGCATCCTTCCAAGCTTACTTATCAAACTTGGGCGAAAGATTTTTCAGGTTTTATTGTTCAACAGGATTTTCTCAAATAGCCTTAGAGGTTGATTTTTCACACTTCTTCCAAAACGAAAAGAAAGAATTGAAATAGCCTTTCACTTCTGGATAAATCCAATCGCGGTCGTCTTTAATTCCAGGATACTGTGTGAAAGCAGGATGCTCTCTTGAAATCAATCCATTTAAACCTAGTGGCGAATTTTTGTAAAGCGAAGTAAGTTCTGAAATCTCGCTCACCATTAATTTAATATCTGCAATATTTTTAGAAAGATGGATAATAAACTCAATCACCTTCTCACTGACTGGGAATTTTTGAAAGTGTGAAGGCTCTAATAATAAGATACGATTTACATCTTCATCTTTTCGCCACAGTGAGTCAAGGTTGTAAGAATTATAGATGAGTGTGGCTTTAGTTGTATCAATAGATGGCGTTGGAATAGTTGGTAGCTGAGTTTTTAAGTTCAAGTCAAGTATTGATTTTAAAACATCAGGCATTTGGGAATTAGGTAAAACCTCCACGGCTGAATCTAAAAAAGTATTTGTTTGGTTACTGTGCGTGTATCGATTGATGTTTTCTTGATTACAATAATATTTTTTAGAGGAGAATGCTCCCGCCACCCACTGCCAACTACAGGTGTTACTTGCCAAATCTCCGTCTAACAAATGATAGTACATCCATTGGGCTGGTGCCGACCAATGTGCTTTACCGATATTGCATGCGATGCTCGCCACATACATCCGCACATGATTGTGAAGGTATCCTGTTTTACAAAACTCTTGAATCAAGTTATCGATAGCCGTAATACCAGTTGCTGCATTTGAAATGGCTTCTATCATTTTGTTATGCTGTACATCGGGCTGCGATTGTTTGATGTCTTGAAACAATGAATCACCCTTGGCTTGCCACACGCGCTGAAAATATTCGCGCCAAGCGAGTTCTTGTAAAAACTTTTCAATGGTGGCAGGGTGATGGCCTTTGGCTAAAACTGATTTTTGCACTTGCTTTACACTTATGACCCCGCGTGAAATGTAAGGAGAAAGATAGGTGACTGCCCCATCAATAAAGTTTCGGGTTTTGCCATAGTGAAGAGGTTTGATTTGATTTACCCTTTCAAGAATAGAAGCGTAATCAGTAGGGAATCGAATTTCAGGTTTTTCTAAATTGGGAGACATACTATCGTTCATCGCTTATTTATTTTAATTATTGCTTACTGACTTGTTGAAGAGTAGATTTTAATCTGTTCTTTTTTAGCTGAACTGACATTTTGTGTCTTTAAAACCTTTGGAACATTTGATCAAGTGCGATAAATTTATAATATATTTTCGACTATGGCACGAATGAACAATGCGGTTTTTCCTGTACATTTTTTGAGATAAAAAACTTGATACGTATGGCAACTTTAACCAAGCCTGAGCCTAAAACGGAAAGATTTGAAGCGAGGCTAACAAAATCACAAAAAAGACTTTTCACGCAAGCGGCCTCCCTCGAGGGGTTCAGTAATGTGAGTGAATATGTAGTTCACACCTCTGTAAAAAGTGCCCAACTGATTATTCAAAAGAATACGGCTCTAAGCCTTACAGAAAGAGATCGAGCCATTTTTTTTAAGGCACTACAGCAGCCACCAAAGCCAACTGATTATCTTCGCAAATCAATGAAGGAATATCTTGAAGAAAAAGAGAGGTAATGGAGTATGTAATTGAGTTGTTGGAGAAAAAGCATTTCAAGAAAGATTTTACTTGTAAGCATGAAAGCCTTCAACGCTACATTAGAGAAATTGCTAAACAGGACATTAAAAGAAATCTATCCTCCTGTTTTGTTCTGATAGGTGAAGGTAGTAAAGTGCTTGGATATTACACCTTGTCCAGTACATCTGTTTTAAATGAATGGATACCGGAGGGCTTTCGCATATCAATTGGAGTGGGTTACAAAGATTACCCGCTACCCTCATTGGGCGATTGGCAATAGATGAGCCATTAATAGGAAAAGGGTTGGGCAAAAAATTACTGATGGATGCGTTGGTTCGTTCCTGCCACGCTAGTAAAACAGTTGCCTCCTATGCGGTAGTAGTAGATTATATTGACGATGAAGCGAAAGAATTTTATTTGAGATTTGGCTTCATTGAATTATTGGATGCTAACCGATTGTTTTTAACGATGACAACCATCAAAGAATCTATTATTGGCCACTGATTGCTTACCTCACTTTCTGATTACATTTACCATTCATCGCTTACTGATTTTATTCATCGTAATTGATTTCTGCAGTGAAGATTTGAATCTTCCTTTTTCTAAGTTACTTATCTTTTTGTGTTTTGTAACTCTGCCATTCGTTCTTGCCCGCCACATTTTAAAGCTGCTGGCTTTCATCTGTTCGCGCATCAGCTCAATCACCTCTTTTTCTTTTAACCCAAACTGCATTTCAATAGCTTCAAATGGAGTGCGGTCTTCCCATGCCATTTGTATGATGCGGTCGATGTCTTCCGTAACTAGTATTTCTTTCTTCATTACTTCATTTCGAAATTTTCAAGATAACTTAAGAGCATTAGACGTTTTGTTTCTAGTAGTGGCGACATTGTGATTCGTTTCATGGTACAAACGATGCATAACCAATACATGTGGCAATGTAATCAACGAAAGCAACACAAAAGCTTCTGCAATTTTAAACTCCCTGAAATAAACATAGACTCCAAACGAGATTAACGCGATTAAGCTAAGCGGCAACATCGCTTTTGTAAATTGTAACACAGTGCCTTTAGTCGATTGCTTGAAGTAAATTCCTTGATGCTGTAAGGATTGTAGCGCATGCCACAAACAGAATACGATAATAAACCCTGATAGGAGTGGTGTGAAAGAATACCAAAGACTGACCACGATAAATTGGACGAGATACCGAACTCTATTTTCGCGCTCGTACAGCACCAAACTTATTAGATATGAGATGCCTAGTATTCCAATCAAAATTAATTGCCAGTTGAAATCAATTGACGGAATTTGATCATAGGATGGCAGTGATGACGTTTCTGTTCTGATTGAAAGCATTCGTTTAAAAATGTCGATCGCTTCGTTAAAGTGAAGTAGTACGGGTAGAGCTAAAATCCACACGCCCCATAGCCACGATGGCAAATGCTTCATTGATTCGTTTTCAAAATTTGATTGACCAAAATGATGAAAGGAGATAACGAAAAAAAGAATCAACGCGAATAAAGGAGCTATCCACCACAGCCCTACATAGAGCAGCATCGTGCCATGGTAGATACCCAAAAATTTAAGCATTCCTATGAGCGATTTATCAGGCCGGTACAAGTGATCATTCGCACCATGTGGTATGCCCACTGTGCATAATAATATCCCACAAAAAATAGCTTGGAAATGCGAGTTCAAAGTGAAGAAATAGAACATTGCCGTTAGTATTAGCTGAAATGCAATTTGAGCCAAGAATAAAGTTGACCTGATATACATTAGCTATTTATTGTGGAATTAGAATAAGTCGAAATAAAAGTATCTTCAAATAAAAAGGAGTCACTGCTAGTGACTCCTTTTTACACTTTTAATAAATGATTGATATCATGGGATTAAGCCTTGCCAGTTGATTTACTGGTAACAGCAATGTTGTAAACCACTAAACCGAAACCAATTTTGTTGATCGCATCTGCGATGTTGTAAAATAAATCTACATTCGAAGCACTCCAGCCAAGTCCTGTATTGAGCCATCCTCCAGGCATACACATATACCCAATCGGATATACGGCCCATCCTACTAATACAAACCAAGCGAGCGTTTGAACACCTCTTTGCACCACTGGGTCGCCAGAGTTTTTTGCTAACTGAGCCACTTCACCCATCCAAGCAGTGTACAAAATATAAATGTAACCGACTGTTGAGATTACGCCCCAGATCACGCTATGAGATGTTGAACCATCAGTAAAGGCTTCGCCAATGTAACCTGCCACCAACATCAGCACAGATGCGAAAATCAATTTCCACAATAAACTTTTCTTTGCGCCAGCAGCTTTTGTTAATAAATAAAACTCAACGCACATCAAAGGCACTGTCAGTGTCCAGTCGATGTAGCGGAGGGCTGTTGGTGTTTGGCCTGTTGCCAAATAGTAATCGCGCATGTAGTAATAATGCACTGCTGCGATACCGGTGATAAGACCAGAAACCAACAGAGAAAGTTTCCATTTGCTCTCTACGCTATTTCTCTCCACGAAGAAGAAAACAGCCGAGGCGAGCATGGCCATATAGCCGGTGAAGAATGTGAATGCAATCGGATCGTCCACTGGGATTTTCACGATGTCGAGTAATAAAGTGTTCATATGGGTAAATGTTTAAGGTTTTAAATTGACTGTTAAACACAGGCTGATACCACTTGTTTCAAACGGTTGAATTATTTTTTACTTATTTTTAAAGTGTTTAATTTTTTCGGCTTATTAACAAGAATGCCTTAACAGTATTGCTAAAATTCCAAATTACTTTTTGGAGTAATGGCGTAACTCAAGTAATGATGATAGATAGACTACCAGATCGAATGTTTGATGATTTTAAAATTAATGCACTAAAAACTAAACAGTAGATCTGTTTAAGTTTTTAATTTTTCAAACTGATTGAAAATGGCCAAGATGATTACGCCAAACAATACGGCCACCACAATCAATACAATGTTCAACAGGCCGTCTATGCCAAAGGATATTTTTATTAGAATGGTGGAAATGATGAACCCCGAATTCCTGATGACCCTGTTAAATTTATCTGTGTGCAGAAAAGAAATTAGCAGCAATAGAACATCTGTTAAAATCAGTATCGTAAAACACGTATCAAAAAACACTTTGTTCACATTCTGAATGGAGGCTGTATTGGGATTTGTGGAGAAAAAACTATCGTAAACCCATTCGCCCAGACTAAAAAACGCAAGGAACAAAAATATGGGAACCAAACATTTTGCAATCACTGTCTTCATCTTTATGAATTGGGTAACTTCTAATGTGAGTTGACTACTTGTTCCAGACTCTGCTTGGCTCTTCCTGTTGAGCCTGTAAAACAGTAGGATGAGCAGAAAGAGAATCATGGTCGCAATCAAATCATAAGTCAATAAAAGATCGCTCGTTACTTTAAGCCAATCTTGCGTTAATTGAAGTTGAGATAAGTCTTTAAAGATTCGCCTGATCACAATCAAGGTCATGATCTCATATTGCTTTCCAATATAGGTGGTGGTTGATTTTGGAAGGTAGTAAACAAGTAGGTATACTTCATAAATCAGAATAAAGGAGAATGGCGTGTATATGGCCGCGATGGGATTATTGAATAACTCTTTGTAGCCGTTGAATTGTATAACCTCTAATTCTACCAAACCAATAAGCAATAGATGAAGCAGAAAGCTTGCTATGGCTATGATGACGACAATTAGCTCAGCCTTCTTGCGGGTTTCTTCAGAAAGTAACTTTGAATAGAGAGAGCTGAATAGATTCAGAGTTTTTGTCATTAAAATTTCAGATACACTTTCATAGTAACATCATTTTTTTGTCATTGTTTTTTGGTTGGAGAACTTGGATCGCTTTGGAAGCAAGTGTGTGACTTAAAATCGAAACTATTATCAGAGACTTTGTTTCAATATACTTTCTGTTTTAATCCCAGGCTTGGCATATTGGTACCTGTCAATCAGTTGAGTAGCATAATACCCATCAATTCCATTGCAGCAGATGGAAGCTGCTTTGTCGAGTTCTAGAAAACCATCGGGTAAAGAAATATCGTCTTCCAATTTTACTTGTTGGATTTTGCCAATCACCAAAAAAGTATTGTTGAGCTTGATAGGAATGATCTCTTCTAGCGAAAGCGCAAATTTCACTTTGCTTTCTCTTACAAAAGGTGCAGTCATGTTATCTAAATACTCAGGGGTTAGCCCCACTTCATTAAACTCGCTTACCTCATCTGAGTACTTGGCACTTGTTTGATGGGCTTGTTCTAAAAATGACGGATGGATGTGGTTAATGGTATATACTCCGGTCGATTGAATATTCGCCAGCGTATGAGGCGCAGCTTTCATCGGTCTATTAATATAACCTACCAGAGCGGGGTCTGACCCAATATGAACAACACTACTAAAGATACCCAAATTGGTTTGCCCCTTTTGATTGATCGTGCCAATTAAACTAGCCGATTTAAAACCAGTAAGGCTATTGATAAAATTGGCGCGGTAAAATCGCTCCCAAGTTTGGATGGTAGATGATGAAATGATTTGCACGTAAAGTCGTTCTAAAAACTCTTAAACAACACCACTTTATTTCAATAATGCCTCTTCTATTGTTTCGGCATATTGTATGTCCATTTGATTGAATTTTTTGGTAGGATAGTTTTTATCTATTTTCTCTCTTCCTATCCTCACGCTTTGACGGAAAACATCGTCTGCGGGCAATATTTTTCGGTGTATTGTCAGCCCTTGGTCAAACATTTTTTCTTTCCATTCTATAAAATACCATTCCATAGAAGGTTGATGAAAAACGGTTAACTTACGTTTGTCAAAAATTAACTTAGTAAGATTTTTCTTCTTTGCCAGCTCACCAATAAAGTTGAAGATTTCTTTGAATGGCTCTAAAGGGATATAATTGGTCAACGCCTCGACAATTGCTGTATTTGGCGAATTAGTAACGGTGAGTACCTTTGCGTGCTTAAATTCTTTTTCTACAATGAAATTTTCCATCTTATATTTTATTTTGTCCTTACAACATTTCTCACCATCAGATTGTTTGAACTTTTCGAACTAAAAGCTCACTTATCTTATATAGAAAGACACAAAACACATGGAAGAAGATAGTATTGCCAGACTTAAAACTTTGCTGGACGAGCGAACTATGGCGCTGATGGCGCGGGAAAGTGATTTGGCAGATCGTGCTGAAGAGATGGACGCGCAAAAAGAAGAGCTTTCGGCAGCCATTGAAGAGCTGCAGGGAAAGAATAATACATTAACAGAAACCCTCGCGCAACTGAAGGAAAGAAACCAAGAGTTGGATCAAATACTATATCGCTGCTCTCATGATCTTAAGGCTCCCATTTCTTCTATCGTGGGCATACTTAACATTCTTAATTATGAACCGTTGAGCAAGCATCAAAAAGCCTGTGTTGATCATATCCAAGCCAAGACCAGTCAAATGGATGAGTTGCTCCGATCTTTGTCAGCACTGGCTAAAACAATCAACGATGACATACACCTCACCACCTTTAACATTGGTGAAGCGGTGAAAAATTGCCTAACAGATATTTCTTTGAACCCTAATTTTCAATACGTTGATATCCAATGCCAATTTTCGGGGAAAAACGAAGTCCGTTCTGATCGTTTATTGGTTACTATTTTAATTAAGAATCTATTGGTCAATTCGCTCACTTTTCGCGAGCCAGGCGTTAAAGGTTTTATAAAAATCAATAGTACCGTTAGCGATCATTACTTTGAAATAGAAATTGAAGATGATGGCGAAGGAATTGCCGATTCAATTAAAGATCGTGTTTTTGAAATGTTCTACCGAGGATCTGAGCGATCAGTTGGTTCGGGATTGGGATTATATATTGTCAATAAAATTGTAGATCAATTGAAAGGGGAGGTTCATTTTTCAAGTAAAGGAAGATCTACTGTCTTTAGGATCAAGCTACCTAATTAAAAAAAACTCCCTGAAATCAATCAGGGAGTTCCTCACATAAACCCAACTTCACCTTCACCTGCAACTATTTTGGAAGCACAACTCCATCAATTACATGAACTACTCCATTGCTACCCTTCAAATCGGCAGTAGTTACAAAAGCCGACTTACCATTTTCATCAGTTAGTTTAACTTTTCCATTCTCAATAGAGCCTGTTAATTTACCTCCGCTTACTGTTGTCAATACAGCGGATCCGTTACCTGCTTTGATGGCAGCAATTACTGCCGCTGCATCAAGATTTCCACTT
>JAYWHU010000051.1:0-59022 GCA_043777495.1 Cyclobacteriaceae bacterium
AAGCCTGATTACTTTTTCTTCTTAGCAGCCTTCTTTGCTTTCTTAGCTGCTTTCTTAGCGGGTTTTTTTGCCATAGCGTTTTATATTTTGGTTTAAAACTTACGAAATGTATAACAATTATTTAATCTGCAAAAATATTTCGTGAAATATTTTTTTATGATCCAAGAAATTCATGTTGATGATTTTGTCTTTATCACGATAACTGTGCTTCATTTTTCATCGAATGATATTCACTTCTGGTGTAAGTGTGATGCTAAATTTTTCTTTCACGCTCGCCAAAATTTTCATCGCGAGATCAAAAATTTCTTCTCCATTTCCATTTCCATAATTCACTAATACGAGTGCTTGATGTGCATGTACACCACTATTATTTATTTTTTTTCCTTTCCATCCACACTGTTCTATCAGCCATCCTGCAGGCACTTTAACTTCTTGATTTACAGAGGGGTAGAATGGTATTTGAGGAAATGATTTTTGTAGTGATTGATAGTGTTGTTGTGTGATGGTTGGGTTCTTGAAGAAGCTTCCTGCATTGCCTATCACACGTGGATCGGGCAACTTACTTTGTCTGATTGCAATCACTGCATCACTGATTGATTGTACTGTTGGTGTAGTGATGTGCATGCTCTTCAACGTGTCATGTATAGCACCATATGTGATATTGAATTGATGACTTTTTTTGGTGAGAGTTAAAGTAACACTTGAAATAAAATATTTTTCTTTCAACTCATGTTTAAAAACACTTTCGCGGTATCCGAAGCAACATTCTTCATTTTTGAATATTCTCAACTCACCTGTTAAGAGATCAATTGCATGCACTTTATCGATCACATTTTTGATCTCTACACCATATGCTCCTATGTTTTGTATCGGTGCCGCACCTGTTAATCCCGGTATCAACGATAGATTTTCTACTCCGCCCCAATTATTTTTCACACAATGAAGCACTAACTCATGCCACGCTTCGCCTGAAGCAACTTTAATCGTGACTGTCTCCTCGTTTTCGCTCACGATGTCTATTCCCTTCAGAGCTGCTTTGATTATTAGGCCATCAAAATCCTTGGTGAAGAGCATATTGCTGCCTCCACCGAGGATTAAATGCTTTTCATTCTTATAAATAGTGGAGTGCAGCACCTCTTGAAGCTCTTGCAGCGTGGTGATGGTAGTGAAATAGGCTGCATTCACATCAATACCAAATGTATTGAAGGGCTTTAGACTTTTGTTTTCTTCGATCGAGACCATAAACTTTGGCGAAGGAAGAAAAAATGAGCGAGATAAGAAAGTGAAGGTGTGTAAAACGGTTTCTGGTTCCTAGTTTCTTGTAACTGGAAACCAGGAACCAGAAACAATTACTTAAACGACTTCGCTAGTTCGTCTTTAGAAATCTTGAACAAGCATATCCGTGGAAAGCGACCCGCCACGTAAGTAGTGCCGCAGACTGCTAGTCCGCCATCTATTGTGGTTGTCATAGCGGCAATCTCAAATGGATTAGAGAAACCTAGGTAACGACTGCCTAGGAATTTGCCAGTGGCCTTGTCGTAGCCATAGATGACTATTTGTTTGTTGCGCGTAGTTGTTCCATATAACAGAGTTTCTTTGGAGTTTACAGTAGCTGCAATGATCTTTATCGTAGCATTGGCTGCTAGTTCTAAAGTAGGATTGCCATCTAATTTTGTTATAGACCCAGTAGTTGATGATGTGTTTAGAGTTATACTAGGAAGAAAGTAATTGTCATTGAAGTTAAATAAAGATGCAGCGAATCTATTTCCATCGAGCAGCATCGCGCTGCTAAATCCCCCATCAGTTTGTTGGCCTTGCACTACTCCTTGAGGGGTATCCCCAGTTAAATCGGTAAAGACCAATGAAAAAGTATAATTATAAAACCCATTAAAGAAATATTGATTGTTGGCCACTTTGCCAACTAGAAAAGGAAACTGGCGGCCTGTGCGCAAAAAATGTTTTATAATTGGTCCCTCTACTCCATCCCCCGCGCCCACAGAAAAGCCTTTAGATTTTGAAACAGCGCCAGTAGGGCTTACGATTGATACCACACTTTGCTTTGAGAAATTATCATAGCGAAGAAGTAAAAAATTTCCATCATCTATAAAAGCTGCAGCAGGGTAAGAGCCGCCTACTGAGCTTGTCTTTGTTATAGTTCCGTCAGCATCCATTTCCAGCAATTGTGTTTGCGTATCGGGTTTCATAGCAAAAAAATAATACTTTGAATTAGCTTCTAGCAAGGGACCAATTGGATTCACTTTATCAGCACCCAGTTCTTGTTGTGATACAAATGCCCCGAATTGATCTACTTTTAAAATATAGGTGCCGCTAAAATTAGGAGCACTTAAATCTCTTGCTTGGGCAGTAGAATCTGCTAATTTTCTTTCCCCCAAAATTAAGAATCCTCCATCGGGCGTCTGCTTAATATCAATGGGATAGAAGGATGCGCTAAATTTTTCGTTATCATAGATGCGGACAAAGTTTGCTTTGTCTGTGGCTTCATCAGAATTTTTTGCACAGGAGAATGCAAATGCAACAAGAAGGGAAATCAGTAATGGTTTTTTCATCTGTCAATAAATTTTTTAATGTCTAAGCCTCCAAGGTCTTTGAGCTAAAGCAAGCAGACCTTGGAGGTTAAATAAACTCAACGGTCATTGGATTTGAAACTGCTGCTGAGATACCGCATTGGAAATAGTACACCTGCAGAGATTGTTACATTTTTCAGATTAAGATCATCTTCAACAACTCCAATACTGGAGAAGCTATTTTCGCTAAAGCGATTCTCTGGATTAACCATGTTGCTCATACTTTGCCGATAGGAGGCATCAAGCATAAGGCGGACATTACCTAATTGATAACTTGCACCAACACCCCCCATTAATCCCCAATAGTTGCTGAACATATCTTTGACGCCTCTAATGTCTGTTAGTGTGTTGGTAGCGCCAGATGCTTGATCTACCCTTGAGTCATTCACTGTCTTAACAGCATTCAGGAGCAAAGAATAGAATATTCCAACTTGAACGAAAGGTCTTAATTTACTCCCTGTAATATCGTATTTAATGATAAATGGAAAATCAGCATATTCTACCTTCTGACTTTGTTTATAAGTCTGTGTAAATGTTTCATCTGGATTTTGTGGGTTTAACTTCTTTAACTCGTTGGAATACGTGAAGGTGGAACTGATATAACTTGGCTGCGTACTGAAATAGAAACCTTTGTAGTAGTAGCTGATCTCTACGGTGGTTTGGATTCCTATTTCTTTAAAGGCATCGTATTTCTTGTCCGTCTGTGAAGAAGAATAATTGGTAGGAGTTAAGATGGTATATCGTTTCAGTGGATCTGCTTGCGCTAAATTGACACCAGCCTTAAAGCCTAACCACCATTGTTGTTGTATAAATTCATTGGCACCTGCCTTGGTTTTGGTCGTATTGAAATTGCTTGATCTTTTCTTTCCTTGTGCGTGCGTGCCAATGGCAACGAAGATCAAAATGAGCACTAAATAGATTTTTCTCATAGATGCTTAGTGGGTAACAATCATTTTTTTGGTTTCATTCACAAATCCCGTTTTCAATTTGTAAAAGTATATTCCCGAAGGTAAGTCGGTCACTGTAACTGTTACCGAGTGTTCACCTTCTTCTTTTTGTTCGTTCAATAATACTTTTACGGTACTGCCCGTATTATCTAAGAGAGAAAGATTGACATGATTGGTATTGTTCATCTTAAAAGTGATGGTGGTGCTTTCTTTTGCAGGATTGGGGAAGCAGTCTATCAAACCAAATCGATTGGAAATGAAATTATCCTGCGTGCCTGTAATTACTTCACTGGCAACAGTTAGGTTATCATAATTCTTTGCTGGATCATCTTGTCTTTGACCATTGAAAAAATCTCTCCCAAAAAAGACGTCATTAATAACAACATTTTCAGCTACACCCATCCAGTCTCTTAATATACTTGAATAGACTTGGCGATAGTCATATTGCAAGTCCACATTGTCTTTAGTGAGGTCAGGCACTTTGCCAAACACACCTGGCTTTACACCTTTCCCAAAAACATACATGGGGGCACCAGTGCCGTGATCTGTGCCATAGCTTCCATTTGATTCTATGCGCCTGCCAAATTCTGAAGTGGTTACAGTAAGCACACGATCTTCCAATCCGCCTCGGGATTTCAAATCATTTTGAAAAGCTTGCATAGCGGAGGAAATGTGATACATCAATGCAGCATGGTTTCCCATAGTAGGGTCATAACTCTCTACCTGATTTGCGTGGGTATCAAACCCACCAATTGATACCATGAATACTTTTGTTTGAACTCCACCTGCCAGCAATTGAGCTATTGTTTTCAATTGGCGAGTAAGGCCATTTTTTAAACTTCCTTTGGGCGCGTTAAATGGATAATTCTCTGGGTAAGTAATAGTTGTTTCCTTGCCATCTGCAAATACTTTTGCGAGTCGCGCGGCATAGTTTTTTGTTTTTTCTTCCAATCCCAAAATCCAAATAATCTCTTTTCCATAAGGAGAGTCTTTTAATAAATCAGGTGGAAATCCAAAAGGGTCAATGCCTTTTTCTTCTTCGAATCCTTTCAAGCCACCATTAACCAATTCATCAAATTCCTTCGGAGTCTCATCTCCAATAGAGATAGATGCCGGGATATTCATGTCTTGGTGAAAGATAAGAGAGACGTCATTACCCATTTCAATAGCTAAAGGATCATCCATCACACCCTTAATTGGGAAGTTATCAGGATACTTGTTAGGGCTAAATTTTTCATCTACATACTTTCCTAAATAGCGGCCTATCCAGCCAGAGGACTTATATTCGTCAAAATTCCCTCCCATAAATGAAATATCCCTTCCACGAAAATGTGATCCATTATTGTTTTTGTAAGAAACACCTTGGATGATGGCCATGCGACCGCGATCATATAGATCTTTTATTCCAATCATATCAGGATGTAGCCCTACCTGCGCATCAGGAGGCAATGTAGCATCTAGTTTAATCATTTTGCGCGCACTGTTTTTCAGTGGAATGGCAATGTTAGGTCTCTTGCTGTAATATAAATTGTAGTCTGTTATTGGTATTACCGCATTTAATCCGTCATTACCACCGTGCATTTGTAATATGACCAAAACCTTGTCATTAGTACCTTGGCTTGCCAATCTTGTCAATGCATTTTCTGCCATTGCACGCATTGGTATTCCCCCTAGGGTAAATGGCAGCGTTGCCATGGAAAGCTTTTGTATAAAGTCTCTACGCTTCATTTTTTCTCTGGTTAGTAAAGTTGATATTCAGGTGATTGCATTAAGGCATTGAATAATCTGGCCAGTTGATTTTTAACTGTCTCCATATCAAGGTTATTATTCCATCGGGTTGTCCATGCCGCTGTTGCTAGTGTTGGGTCTTCCCCATCTATAATTCCCAAAAAAGCCTTAAGAAAGTATTTCGATCTAGCAGGGGTTAATCCTGAATAACCTAAAGGCAACAAATAATTTACTAACTCTTTAATGAGCAGCTCTGCATCAGAGGCGATAGCATTACTGATTTTTGTTTTTACAAATGAGTAGGCATCAATTTGAATGGCATCTGGTGGCGGGAGTGGTGCAAGAGGATCTGGATTTTTTATTAAGCCACGTATGAAATCATATCTTCGCGCTAGATAGTTGGTTGATATCCAACTGCGGTGGTAGATTGGATACTGATGGTAAGCTTCATGACCTGCGACATCAAATGGATTATAAAAAGGCATACCCATTAGACCCATAGATTGTAGAAGCCCTCCGGTTTTCTCGTAGAAGTCAGTAGCAGATGTCTGGTAACTTGGCAGTTGTAAATCAAAAAATCTAATTGTGCCTATTACTAAGTCTAGCGGAGATTTAATAATGCCACCAAAATTATCATCATCTACTCCTGCTGCGGCATCATAAAAATGTTGGCTTTGAAAAAGTTCTTCTAATACTGGCTGCAGTTTAAATCCACTATTCTTGAAAGTAGCAGCCATACCATCGAGGACAGTTTCACTTGGCCCAGAAACAACTTGTTTATCTATTGTGTCAGTAATATTGTGGTAAACGTAGAATCGATAAATTCTGCGACAGATGTTGCGAGCAGTTTCTGGCTGTGCATATATTTGATCAATTAATTTGCTTATTTCATCATAAGCACTTGCCTCGGTAGCATTAGTCCCATTTAGTAGAAGTGGATCGGGTTGTATTGTCTGACTTGCGAATCGATCACTGAATGTTTTCGCGCTATTGTCATGAGAGGAAGCATTGGTCTTACTTCCCTTCATTTTTCCTCTTGGCAGTTTTGTATCTGGATCGATGTTTACAAACTCACCTGTTTGAGGATCTTTCTCAAGGCTTATATCCCAGCCAGAAAGCACTTTGGCGGCTTCTTGTACATCTTGCTCTTTATAAACTCCATAGTCGTAAGGAACATTTGGTGGAACAAATACACCTTCTAATCCTCGCCCGATAGTATATAATTCATGAAGCTCTCTCGCGAAATTTTCTTGAGGGTTGCCATTCACGTTCAAGTATCCATCCAAAACTTTCAGCATGGCATTGTCCACACATACTTTCTTTGTTAACTCTTTGAAATTGTATTTAGGGCCTGCGCTCTTATCAAAAGCAAATAGTCTGAACAATTGGTTTTGAAAATAAATGGCACGGCTATCATCTACTTTTGAAATGATGGTAGTGAGGATGGTGTGAATAAAGAATACAATCTTTTCTCGCGTGGCATAAGCCAACGATTGACTTGGACTGATCCCCTGACTAAGCATTTGCGCCATGAACCAACCTTTGAAATAATCTTGTAACTCTAATTCTCCACTGTTGACTTTATCCACCACACCAGAGAGAAACCATTCTTTACCCGTCTTTGGGTCAATAGGCAGAACAGGATCAGGCAGGGGTTGCTGAAAAAGTTGGGCGACAGCAGCGGTGGCAGTAAGGCCGACAAAACTGTCGATTGATTCTTTAGTGGGACCGAAGGAAGCACGGTGCAATAAATGCGCTGCGTGTTTTGCATCCAATGTTCCAGAAAATGATGTTAGCGGCATTAGAAATTGATTTTTTTTAAAGTTAATCCGAGTAAAGGAGATAATTAGCCACTTTACCTGATAAAGCGTCTATTTAGCCGATCATTATACTTATTTTTCTTTGATCAATATTTACCACAATTTTGTTTAACAATTTCATAATATGAAGATCATAGAATGTCCTCGCGATGCCATGCAGGGGATCAGCAAATTTATACCAACGGAGCAAAAGGCACACTATATTAATATGCTTTTGAAAGTGGGCTTTGATACCATCGACTTTGGGAGTTTTGTTTCGCCCAAGGCTATTCCGCAACTGCGTGACACTGCCGAAGTGCTTTCGCTTTTGAAAGTACAAGAGTCTAAATCGAAGTTATTGGCGATTGTAGCGAATACTAGAGGGGCAGAGGAGGCAAGTAAACACGAAGCGATCACGTATTTGGGTTTTCCTCTTTCTATTTCAGAAACTTTTCAGCAGCGCAATACCAATAAGTCAATTGTAGAGGCTTTGAATACGATTGAGGAGATTCAAGAAATTTGCAATAAGACTAATAAGATTTTGGTCACATATATTAGTATGGGTTTTGGCAATCCGTACAACGATCCTTATGATGCGAGCATCGTTGAACAGTTTACGGGTATCTTGGCCGCACTAGATGTAAAAATTATTTCGTTGGCCGATACCATAGGCGTATCTCAACCTGAGCAGATTCAGTATTTGTTTAAGACTCTCATACAGAAATTCCCGTCTATTGAATTTGGTGCGCACCTACATTCCAATCCGGCTACTGCCGTGGAGAAAATTGAGGCAGCTTATAATTCGGGTTGCCAACGATTTGATGGTGCCATCAAAGGCTTTGGTGGTTGCCCTATGGCAGAAGATGAATTGGTTGGAAACCTAGCTACGGAAACGGTGCTTTCTTTTTTGGATTCTAAGAATGATGCACCAGCATTAGATCGCGCTGCTTTTCAAGAAGTAATGAAATTAGCAGATTCTATTTTTCCAGCGCATTGATTTATCTTATTGCAAACATCTTCCCTGGTAGCGACTTCACCACATTCTTAAACTCCAGCGTAAGTAAGAGCGAAGCGAGTATACTGGGCGATAGCGAAGTCTTGATAGTCAACTCATCAATCATCACAGGGGCATTCTTTTCTTGTAATACTTTGATAACAATTTGCTCATCTGGTTCAAATTGACTCAGATCGATAGAAGTAGATTTTATTTTTTTTGTTTCGGGGTTTTGTACAGACCAATTCATGATGTACTCCAAATCTTTGACAGAGCTATACAAGTTTGCTTTGTTGGTACGAATAAGTTTATTGCATCCTTCGGAATAGGTTTCGCCAATGCTGCCGGGCACAGCAAATACATCTTTATTATAGGTATTCGCAATCTCCGCGGTGATCAACGCTCCGCCTTTCTCTGCTGCCTCTACTACAATTAGCGCATCGCACATTCCTGCAATGATGCGGTTGCGTGCAGGAAAATTGTGAGCGTCTGGCTTAGTGTCAAAACTATTCTCAGTAAGCAGTCCACCTTGCTCAATCATTTTCACGGCAGTGTCTTTGTGTGCCGATGGATAGATCACATCCATGCCACTGCCCATTACACCAAGTGTTGGTAAATCATTTTTTAACGCTTGCTTGTGCGCTTGTATGTCGATACCATAAGCAAGCCCGCTGATAATAAGTGGCTGATGTGGTGCAAGTTCTTTTACAATTTGCTCCACTATTTCTTTGCCATAGTTTGTCGCCTTTCTTGTTCCAACTATGGCCACGGTTTTTGCATGATTGAGATTCGCATTGCCTTGAAAGTAAAGGAGGGCGGGCGCATCTTCAATTTGTTTTAACCGATGTGGATATCTTTTATCAGTATAAAATAAAATTTCGGTGTTTGATTTTTCGGCTTTCGTGATTTCTTTTTCGGCTCGCTCAAATGTTTTGCCTGTGCGAATAGATTCAGCAGTAACTTCACCAACACCTGGGATTTTGAGTAGCTTTCCCTTCGGGGTTTTAAAAACTTGCTCGGCCGAGCCACAGTAACTCACCAATTGCTTCAATAGATAATCGCCAATGCCTGCTGTGTTGTGAAGGGCAAGGAAGGAAAGGCGCTCTTGATCCATGTGATTGATGTGAAGCAGAATGTTAGATATGAAATTTAAGATGTTCGATTTATGATTTTATGAATCCGACTGACCGTAGGCGATAAATCTAAAATCTGACATCTAAAATCAAAAATATTAACTAAGCGAGTTTCTCTCTCACTTCCACCAAGAACTGGCGTACTCTTTTGAGCGAATCCATAAGCTCCATTTTATCGCGAACAGATTGCGTATCGTTTTTCAGCATCTCTTTTGCGCCTTGCAATGTAAAACCTTTCTCTTTTACCAAGTGATAGATGGTGCGTACGCTGTCGATGTCTTCTTTCGTAAATTGGCGATTGCCCTTGCGATTTTTTTTCGGCTGAATAAGTTCAAATTCTGTTTCCCAGAAACGGATCAGAGACGGGGCTACATTAAACTGCTCGGCTACTTCACCGATGGAGTAATAAAGCTTCTCGATTTCTTTTTCTTTGTATGCCATGCAGTGGTAGGAGCCTATTTGTTCAGTTTTTTACCTTGAACATTGTGCAAAGTAACGATTCTTTAATATGTAAGCAACGAAGGCGTTTTTTTTTATCTACAAGCTATTCACATCACTTTGTGGATTTCATAACCCATCCATTATCACCAATTTCAATGCGGGTTTCAGGAAAATCTTGCTTGGTGAGTTGCTGAATGCGTTTTAATACTAGTTTTTGTGGATCAATAGATACTGGGCCGAAATGTGTTTGCTTCGTAGAGGTGATTTGCGCTTTATAAAAATTGCCTGATGCATTGGTGTATATCTTAATAATGGGAGCGAGGCCGTTGATTCCACTTACATTGATGCCTCCATACGTACAGAAGTTGCCCATACTATACGAAATGAATTTGTTTTTATAAACCTCCACTGCTCTTGTTACATGCGGGCCATGACCTAATACAATATCTGCTCCCGCATCAATAAGTTGATGAGCAAATTGATAAACGTCTCCACGATTTTCACCATAGAAAACTTCATTTCTGCGCAGCACATGTTCATGTTGTGGTCCTTCTGCACCTCCGTGAAAAGAGACGATCACGATGTCGGTAGTAGAATCTAATTTCGCGATGATTCTTTTCGCTTCTCTCAAATCATTGATATTTGCACAGCCTGAATTAGGTGCGAATGCTGCCATGCCGAATTTAATCCCCTCTTTTTCAAAGATCACATAAGGTTTAGTCACTTGTCCTGCTTGCAAGATACCCGCACCTTCCAATGATTTAATACTGCTTTTTTTTCCTAGATCACCAAAGTCACCCGAATGATTATTGGCCAAGCTCATTACGTCAAAGCCTGCGTTCGCTAAATTTTGAACGTACTTTTCGGGAGTGCGAAAAGCGTAACACACTTTGGGGTCGCGACAAGTTTTGGCAATACCACCTTTGTCAAGAAGAACACCTTCTAAATTTCCGAAGGTTACATCTGCATCTTTTAAAATCGGTTCTACCTCCTTCATCAACTGAAGGCCATCGTTTGCTGGAAGCCCATAATCATTTGGGTAATTGCTACCCATCATAATGTCGCCCACGCCAATAATGGTGATGGTGTCTTTTTTTATTTGTGCGATTGAGAGGATGGAACTGAAAACAAAGCAGAGGAGTAGATAAATGGATTTCATGCAGCAATAAACTTATTGTTGGGTTTAGGGAAAGTGAATTTCGGCAAAGGTGAGATTTTCTAATCTAACGAAGCCGCAGATTGGCTTCCGATCTTAATCAACTTCTCGTACTCCTTGTTGCTCAAGTCGCGCTGAAAGAAATTGATTGGGTTGATGGCTACATTTTTATAATGAACCTCGTAGTGTAAGTGTGCCCCAGAAGATAAACCTGTATCACCAACGTAGCCAATCACCTGTCCGCGCTTGATCGTTTGCCCTGGAGCAACAATATATTTTGTTAAGTGTGCATAACGCGTTTCAAAACCAAAGCCGTGATCGATGTAGATAACATTTCCATACGTGGAGAAGCCTGTGTAGAGTACGGCACCATCCCCTGTAGCATAAACAGGTGAGCCATGAGGCGCGGTGAAATCCAACCCATTGTGTGGACGCACATAGCCCAATATAGGATGCAAGCGCATTCCAAAAACGGTGTGAAGTTGTTTTAAGTCTTTATTATTTATGGGTTGGATGGCAGGTCGCGCAGCCCACATTCTCTCTTTCTTGTTCAACTCCTCTTTCAACTGCGTCATAGATTGTGTTTCAATATCCAAACGGTTCTTGATCTTCTCCGCTTTTTCGTAGGCTTGCTTGATCAACGGATAAATGATCGAAGCACTTTCTTTTTCACGACCACCCACACCCGCTTCACGTTGTGTAGATGAAAGTGGATCTAAATCTAAAATCACGCGATAGTTATGGTCGTCATTTTTTTCCAAGGCTGTCAATTGTTCAGAGCTTCGTGTTAATTGTTTGTTCAGCACTTGCCACTCTACTTTGAGTTGAGCGTTCTCTTCTTTCTGAAGCGTCTCATCTAGGTAAGGATATTTAAAATGGAAGTAGATGCTTCCTGCTAAACCAATTGCAAAGGCTACACCTAAAAACCGAAGCATGCTTTTACCAAATGCCTTGGGCGTAACGATGATGGGCTCGTACTTGCACGTGTCTTGATTATATGTGTACCTGATTCGCGCCATCAATCCAATGACTGGTTTACTTTGTTACTGTTTTCTACCAATAGTTGGTATTGATTACTATTCAACCCGCTGATAATATAATGGGCTGGGTTCACATTCTTTCCGTTTTTTATAACTTCGTAATGAAGATGAGGAGCAATCGAGCCACCACTAGAACCAACCTTCCCTATTATTTGGCCACGCGTTACTCTTTGTCCATAATATACTTTCAATTCGCCCATGTGCGCATAGCGTGTAATGATTCCGTTGCCATGATCGATCTCAATGTAATTTCCAAAGCCAGCTACCAAACTACTTTGGTTTGATAAAACGACAGTACCTGGCGCAGTAGCAACTATGGCAGTGCCTGTTGGCATAGAAATATCTACACCATCATGGTGATAGAGGCCTTTGTGGAAAGGATTGATCCGTTTACCAAAACCGGAAACCAATTTATCTGCTTCAAATTGTTCTACGGGTGCGAGTGTGGGCAACGCCTTTAGTTTTTTCAAATCACTTTTTTCAATGCTTACGCTTTCGCTGAATATAACATTGCGTGCTCTGGCTGTTTGAATAAACTCATCCGATTGGCTTCGAGTTGCTTTCTCCCATTCTCTGAATAGGGTTGGCTCGGCAGTTAGTATTTCTTCCTTATCTATACTAAGATCTTGTGTAGCGCTTAATTTTGTTTCGAAAAGCTTTTCGTAGAGTTGGCGGTCTTCATTTTTCAAGTCACTGATGCGCGCGTTGGATTCTTGCAGACTGGCCGTTAATACTATTTTATGTTGCTGAAGGGCTTCATTCTCTGCTCGCAGTTCATTTTCTAAGGGCGTATCTATCACATAGTTTTGCAGCATTACCAGTCCTACAAAAAACAACGCCCCGAAAATCAAATAACCGAACCCACGGAAGGTGACACCTAGTATAGAAATACTGGCTCGCTCGTAGCGGAGGGTCTTTGGGTTGTATTTAAATTTTGTAATGGCCATTGCCAAAGTCTTTTATAATGCGCTCAATGCGTTATTTTTGTGCTTTTTAAAGGGAATCGAACCTACTTACCTTCAGCCAAAGAGGGTAAAAGTAGGGAAAAAGTATTCCCAACCAAGACTAAACTCACTATAGACCAATGAATTCGGGCACAATAAGGCAAAAATTTCTTGATTTCTTTGAAAGTAAGGGACATAAAATTGTACCCTCTGCTCCATTGGTTCTTAAAAATGACCCCTCTTTGCTTTTTACCAACTCTGGGATGGTGCAGTTCAAGGACTATTTCTTGGGCAATTCCGTGCCGCCCAGCAAGCGAATAGCTGACACCCAAAAGTGCCTGCGAGTAAGTGGCAAGCACAATGACTTGGAAGATGTGGGGCTAGATACCTATCACCACACCATGTTTGAAATGCTCGGCAACTGGAGCTTTGGGGATTACTTTAAGAAGGAAGCCATTGCTTGGGCGTGGGAGCTACTTACGGAAGTTTATCAATTACCAAAGGATAGATTGTATGTAAGTGTTTTTGGCGGAGATAAAGGCGACAACCTTCCTGTAGATGAGGAATCAAAAGAGTTGTGGAAGATTTTTGTTGCCGAAGAACGAATACTTCACGGAAGTAAAAAAGATAATTTTTGGGAGATGGGCGAGAGCGGCCCATGTGGCCCGTGTTCAGAAATACATATTGATTTGCGTTCGCCCGATGAAGTAAAGAAAAAACCAGGTCGCGATTTAGTTAACAACGATCATCCGCAAGTAGTAGAGATTTGGAATCTGGTGTTTATCCAATTTAACCGATTGGCATCTGGTGCTTTAGAGCCATTGCCAGCCAAACACGTAGACACTGGCATGGGCTTCGAGCGGTTGTGCATGGCCATTCAGGCAAAGACTTCCAATTATGATACGGATGTGTTTCGTCCGTTGATGGATTTTATTTGCAACAATGTTAAGCCAGAATCATATAAATACGGAACTGATACCAAGAAAGACATCGCTGTTCGTGTGATGGCAGATCATATCCGCGCTGTTTCCCTTGCAATCTCCGATGGGCAGTTGCCCAGCAATACAGGAGCAGGGTATGTGATCAGAAGGATTTTAAGAAGAGCAGTACGCTACGGATTTTCGTATTTGAATTTCAAGGAGCCATTCATCCATCGCTTAGTTCCTTTGTTGGCAATTCAGTTGAAAGATGTGTTTCCAGATCTACATCAACAAGTAGATTATGTAAGCAAAGTGGTGCATGAAGAGGAGATTTCTTTTTTGAGGACATTAGAAAAGGGTCTTCAAATACTGCACGAGAGAATCGATCCAGGATTTCAACTTGTTAGGAATTTTTACTTTGAATTAGATAAAGACAAGACTCCAAAAGGAAATGTGAAGTTGAGTGCTGTTGTTCATAGTCTATTTAAATCTGAATCTATTTCAGGAACTCAATTTGAAACTGCAAAGAAAATAATTAATGATAATGTCCAAGGGAATTACGAAACAGTTGTTGATGAATTAAGGTATTACTTCATTTCCCAATATGACGTTGATGGAAAGACTGCTTTTTTATTATACGATACATTTGGATTTCCTTTCGATCTAATTTATCTAATTGCTAAAGAAAAAGGAGCTGAGGTTTATATTGAAGGAAACCACATTGTCGATGAAAAAGGTTTTAAAGAAGAAATGTCCAAACAAAAATCCCGCTCCAAAGCCGATGCTGCAAAAGAAACAGGAGATTGGGTCTTTGTTGCTGATGGGGATAAACCAGAATTTATTGGCTACGATGAATTGACCTCTACTTCTAGAATTTTGCGCTACCGAAAAGTAAAACAGAAAAGTAAAGAACTGTTTCAATTAGTATTGGATAAAACACCTTTCTATGCAGAGAGTGGTGGACAAGTTGGCGATACTGGTGTGTTGGAAATCGATGGTGAGAAAATTTTTGTCATCGATACAAAAAAAGAAAACGACCTGATTGTTCATTGGGTAGAAAAACTTCCATCTAATTTAGAGGCAACTGTGCAAGCAAAAGTAGATGTGCAAAAGAGAAAACTTTCGATGAGCAATCACTCGGCCACTCATTTGTTACACGCAGCTTTGCGCAATGTATTGGGCAAACATGTTGAGCAAAAGGGCTCTTTGGTGAATGAAAAAATATTGCGTTTCGATTTCTCACACTTCGCAGCTATGACGCACGAGGAAATTTTTAAAGTAGAAACAATCGTCAACGAAAAGATTAGGGAAAATATTCAGTTGAATGAGCAGCGCAATGTGCCAATAGAAAAAGCAAAATCGCTTGGCGCGATGGCCTTGTTTGGCGAAAAGTACGGTGAGTTTGTGCGTGTGATAACTTTTGATTCAAAGTTTTCAGTTGAATTGTGCGGAGGTACACACGTAAAAGCCACAGGCAATATTGGATTGCTAAAAATTGTTTCAGAAAGTTCGGTGGCCGCTGGTGTTCGCAGAATTGAGGCTGTTACTGCAGATGGAGCTTTCGAGTATTTGAACGGTTTCCACACAGAAATTGAGCAAATAAAAACCCAACTCAAAAACCCGAAGGATGTGGTTGCCTCTGTACAAACATTGGTAGAAGAAAAGCATGCACTTGAAAAGAAGTTGGAGATCATTTACCAACAACAGTCAAATACATTAAAAGACGTGTTAGCAACAAAAGCTGTTAAGTCAAATGGCTATACTTTATTGGCAGAGCGTGTAAGCGTGCCCAATGCTGATTCATTGAAAAACATTGCCTACGCACTGCGCAATCAGTTTGATGATCTACTAATGATACTGGCTGCCGATATTGAAGGCAAGCCACAAGTAGCTGTGATGATTGGCGAGAAATTAGAAGCAACAAAAAAATACCATGCGGGTAATATGGTGAAAGAGTTGGCCAAGGAAATTGATGGAGGTGGGGGAGGGCAACCTTTTTTTGCAACGGCTGGAGGGAAAGATATTAGTGGATTAGATAGAGTTATTGAAAAAGCTATTAAATTAGTACAACTATGAAACAAGTGACCATCGAGATCAATAATTCAAAAGCTATGCGACTTATTGAAAATTTAGCCGATTTGAAACTGATTACACTTTTGAAAACAGCTAAGAAGCCAGTGATCGCCAAACTTTCAGATAGATTGGAAGGAAGCATTACAGCTTCTCAAGCAAAAAAAATGCAAGTTGAGCTGAGAAAAATGCGAAAAGAATGGGAAAGAGATATTTGATGGACACCAATGTAATCGTAGACTTTTCAGCTCACAAATTGACTGGAAGGGTTCGCGATGTAGTAAAGAATTGCATTGATGACTATCCTCAGATTTCAATAGTAACCAAGATTGAACTTCTAGTCTTTTCTGAAATCTCAAATAGTGTAATTAAATGGATTAATTCAGCTTCCATTATTGGACTTACGGATGAGGTAGTTGAAAAGACAATTCAAATTAGAAAAACATATAGATTACAATTGCCTGACGCCATTATTGCGGCAACTGCTATTGCGACTAAATCAACCTTAATCACTCGAAATTTTTCTGACTTCAAAAAGATAAAGGAGTTGAACGTATTCGATTTTTATTCTGAATGAGCCTGACGCCTGATAAATACAAAGTAGTCATAGGCTTGGAGGTTCACGCGCAGCTTCTTACCAAAAGCAAAATCTTTAATTCAGATGTTGCAGTGTACGGAAGTGCGCCTAATTCTAATGTTGGGGTGATCACGTTGGCACATCCTGGCACGCTACCTAAGCTGAACAAGAAAGCCGTTGAACTCGCCACAAAAATGGGTTTGGCTTGTCATTCAAAAATTTCAAGATTTCAAATCTTTGATCGCAAAAATTATTTCTATCCCGATCTTCCAAAAGGCTATCAGCTCACACAAGATCGCACTCCTATCTGTGTCGGTGGGGTCATCACCATTCCCACCAAAGATGGAATTGAAAAAGATATTATCTTAAACCGAATTCATTTAGAAGAAGACGCAGGCAAGTCGATTCACTTAGAAGGAGAAACAGATACACTACTTGATTTCAACCGCGCTGGCACGCCATTGATTGAAATTGTAACAGAGCCAGTTATCAGTTCATCCGAAGATGCAGGAGCGCTGTTGACCGAAATCAGAAAGTTGGTGCGCTACTTGGATATTTGCGATGGAAATATGGAAGAAGGGTCACTCCGTTGCGATGCCAACGTGTCGATGATGTTGAAGGACGCCACCACATTAGGAAAGAAAGTGGAAGTTAAAAACATGAACTCCATTCGCAATGTGCAACGCGCCATTGATTTTGAAATGGAGCGACAAGCTGCATTGCTGGAAAAAGGAGAAGCGGTAGTTTCCGAAACACGTACGTTCAATGCGAATGATGGAAAGACGTACAGCATGCGCACCAAAGAAGAACTGAACGACTACCGTTACTTTCCTGATCCTGACGTAAGCCCATTGGAGATTTCAGAAAAGTGGTTGGCCGAGATTAAATTTTCCATGCCACAGCTTCCGCGCGAGTTGTTTCAAAAATTTGTAACAGAATATCAACTTCCTGCTTATGATGCGCACATCCTCACCGATACAAAAGAAATAGCAGCTTACTTTGAAGGAATCTGCTCTTACACACAAAATTTCAAGGCTGCATCCAATTGGGTAATGGGGCCGATCAAATCGTATTTGAATGAATCCAATTTAGAGATCAGCGTATTTCCTCTTTCCAACAAAATAATAGCGGAAATGATTGAGTTGATTGATAGTGGAAAGATGAATTTCGCAATTGCTTCCCAGAAACTATTTCCTGCGTTGATTAAAAATCCCGCGAAAGCGGTAAAAGATTTAGCAGAAGAACTAAATTTGATTCAAGATAGTAATGTAGATACGATTCTTTCTGTTGTGAAGGAAGTCATCCAAGAGTTTCCTTTAAAGGTGGAAGAGTATAAAAAAGGCAAGAAAACAATCGTCACCATGTTTATGGGCGAGGTAATGAAACGAAGCAAGGGCAAGGCTGACCCTAAGGTGGCAACGGAATTGATAGTAAAGGAACTGGGGAAATAATTTAAGATTTAGGATTTAGGATTTAAGATTTAAGATTTGTGATTTAACATTAGGTATAAATGAAAACAACAACTATGATACTCATCAACTTATTCTTCGCATTGATATTTACCAATTGCACTCCTGAAAAGAAAACGGAAGTGGCCGATGGCGGTTGGGACATTGTGCTAAAAGGTAAAGTGGGTTTCCCACAGCAAGGGCAAATTGTAATTCAAGAAATAAGACAAGATGGAAGTGCGAACGGTAAGAAAGATACCATTCAATTGAAAAGTGATTATTCGTTCGCGAAAAAATTACACTTAATAGAAGCTGGATTTTACAATATCAATTTTTATGGCAAACAAGCACTCAACGTGATGCTGTACAAAAGCAACGTAGAAATAAATGTAGATGGTAATAATCAACAAGGCTTTGTAGAGATCAAAGGATCGCCTGATCACGATTTAATTGCCGCTGTTCAAAAAATGATTAACGAGTCGCAGAGTAATCCCGAGATGGCGGCTTTACAAGCTGAATTTGAAAAGGCAGTAGCTGCAAAAGACAATGGCAAGGTTACTGATCTCCAGAATAAAGCAATGGTGATCACGGAAAACGGCCGCTTGAAGTTGGTCTCTAAGATGGTCTCTTATTTGAAAGAACAACCTGCTTCTTTGGCATTGTTTAACTTATTGCAGGACCCTAACTTAATTGACAAAGACAATCACTTGGATCTTTTTGTAAGTGCCAACGAAAAATTTAAAAAGGACTGGCCCACTTCGCGCTTCACCAAGGAGCTAAGCGCCATGACAGAAAAAATAAAGATTACTGGCATCGGCCAACAGGCTCCAGAAATTGCACTGGCCAATCCCGCAGGGCAAATCGTAAAGCTATCTTCTTTGAAAGGAAAATATGTGTTGATTGATTTTTGGGCAAAATGGTGTGGCCCTTGTCGCAAAGAAAACCCCAACGTGGTGAAAGCATATCATCGTTTTAAGAGCAAAGGCTTTGAAGTGTATGGTGTTTCGCTAGACCGTAGCAAAGAAGACTGGGTGAAAGCAATAGCCGAAGACGGGCTGACATGGACCCACGTTTCTGATCTGCAATATTTTAATTCAAAAGCAGCCCACGACTATAACATCAACGCTATTCCTTTTTCTATCCTCTTGGATAAGACTGGAAAAATTATCGCGAAAAATCTGCGTGGTGCTGCGTTGGAGAACAAATTAGAAGAGGTGCTTGGTAAGTAGCTTTTTCCATAGACAATTAAACCTCCAAGATATTCAATACCTTGGAGGTCTTGTTGCTCAGACTAGTTTGGTTTAACACCAACTGCAACTAGTTCTTCCAAAACAGGTTCTTTAATAGTAGACGCTTTTTCTTTATTTTCTGAGCCATCCAATTTGAAAACGATGGGCAGCACCATCTTCATCGTTACAATTTCGCCCTGATGAATAGCTGGCCTCCATTTAACCCCTATCTGCATCAATGCGCGAAGTGCTTCTGTATCAACTGAGTCATCGAGACCTTTCAACACTTTGAAATCAGTCATTTCTCCATTGGTTTGAATAACAAACTCGATAAACACCTTGCCTTCGATTCCTTTTTTTCTAGCTTCTTCAGGATATAATAGAGTATGAGCTACATTTTTGTAAAGGCTCTCCATTCCAAAAACTGGGGTTGCCACCTCGTCAACTACATCAAAAACTTTGCTTTCGTTTTTCGTAAACAATTTAGCCTTTCCTATAATCGTATAACTGAACTTGTCTTTAATAATACCACCGCTTAATATAAGAAGGTCTTTAGCGGGTTTGCCATTGTAATATCCTAATTCTTCAAGCACTTTTTTGTTTTCTTCGTTTATTTCTAAAACTTTCACGTCTGTATAATATTTTTCAAGAGAACTCACTTCATCCTTTATGTATTGAGGAAGCAATTCAGAATTGATGGCGACTTTTTCTTCTGTTTTTAATTGTTCCTGACAGGCGATAACAAGGAAACAGAAGGGAACAATAGCCACCAATGCGGCCACTTTCCAGTTTTGAATTTTGCGTTTCATGGTTTTCATCATGTTGATGCGTTTAAGTGTTAACGAATTATTGAAATGGTTGGCGAGCGGAAAATCTGCCGACTGCAATGCGACCTTCGCCAAGAGGCCGCAGTACGTGTCCACATCTTTGTTTTCTACCGTGCGAGCATCGGCTTCAAACTCATGAAGTTGAACAAGTGATTTTTTGTAAACCTTAACGATGGGGTTGAACCAGCACACAATGCCAACAACGTTTACTAGCAAAATATCCAGCGAGTGTAGTTTTTGCACGTGAATGGATTCGTGGATTAGAATTTCTTCTTTCTCTTTTTTATCAAGCTGATTGGCTTGGCCAATTAAAATGAAATGAAAGAAAGAGAAAGTTGGTTTCGCCTCATCTGTTTCAGAGACAACATAATTGCGCCAACGATAAGTAAGGCTGGTAGTGAAAAGCTTTGCAATAGAAATGATGCGATAAAGAAAAAGAACAGTGAGGACAATTAATGCGAATAGATAAACCCATTCCGTCACTGTCCAAATGGAAAGGCTTGTACTTGCTTTGGTAGTCACGACCGAACCATTCCCGTTAATAATTATTTCAGGCAACCAATAAGTTGAAATCAATTTGCCAATGGATGGTATAACTTGTGTGGAGGTCGTAACATTGAAATGAAATAGAGGAAAAATCAATGAGCCCAACAAAGCAAACAACAAGTAAGCTCGCTTGAATGCAAACTGAGTTTCGTTTCGCAGCACTGCACAATAAACAAACATGAAAAGAAGCAACCCTACGTTGACTTCTAACAAATAATTGATCATCGCATTCATGGCTTTTGCTTTTTAAGTTCTTCCAATTGCTTTACTAACTGATCGATATCTTGCACATCCATTTTATTTTCTGCTGCAAAAAAAGAGACGAGGCTTTGAAAGGATCCTCCAAAATATCCCTTCACCATATTGTTAAGGTAGAAGTGTGTGTACTTTTCTTTTGCGATGAGCGGATGGTACTCGTGTGTTTTGCCATACGCTTTATAGCCCACAAAACCTTTCCGCTCTAAAATGCGCACGATGGTGGACACTGTGTTGTAGGCAGGTTTCGGGTTTGGAAGTTTATCGACAATGTTTTTTACAAAAGCTTTCTCCAGCTTCCACAAGATTTGCATGATTTGGTCTTCGGCTTTGGTGAGTTCTTTCATTTTTTCGAATCGTTTTCGTCTTTAAACTATCAATTACGTTGTAAAACTAATAATTTAGTTACAAAATCAAAATGACTGGTGAATAAATTTTTTAAATCTTATGAAATTGATGAAGTTTTGATGGTTTTGTGTCGGAGTGCTCGGGCAGGGATTGCAGCGGAAAGCCTCCCTCGGCTGCGCTCGGGATGAACTCTGCGTGTTTGGCAAGCCGAGGGAGCTTGCAGCGAATAGCCCGGTGCCATGGCGCCTCGCATGGCAGCCCGCCAATAAAAATTAGTTCGATGTAAAACAGTACGAAATCAAATTCGCTCCCATTCTAAGTGCCTGCTGCCGCTTTTCCTCGGGGTCGTTGTGGATGCGTTGGTCTTCCCAGCCATTGCCGAGGTCGCATTCAAAAGAATAGAAAACAACCAATCGGCCTTGATAAAATAAACCAAAACCCTGCGCGGGCTTACCATCATGCTCATGGATTTTTGGCAAACCGTTGGGGAAATTAAATTTTTGATGGTAGATTGGATGATTGAAAGGGATTTCTGTCAATTCCAATTCGGGAAAAACTTTCTTTAATTCAATACGGATAAACTTGTCCAGTCCATAATTGTCATCGATGTGCAGAAAGCCACCACCAATCAGGTAGTTTCTAAGATTAGTAGCCTCCTCGGTCGACAAAACAACATTTCCGTGGCCTGTCATATATATATAAGAGTAGTCGAATAGGGCAGGACTGCCTACCTCTGCTATATCCTCTTCTTCGCTTAGATTTGTTCCTAACTCCTTGTTGCAGAAGTTGATAAGATTGGGAAGAGCCGTTTTATTTGCGTACCAATCTCCCCCGCCATTGTATTTGAGCTTGGCAATTTTAAGTTGTGCAAACGCCATTGAGGTTACCAGTGGCACAATGATTGCGATACAGGCAAGTCTTCTCACAGTGTAAGAAAGAGCGGTATTTTGAAGGAATTGGGGCATTTTAAATTTTTTTCTTTGTACCGTTAAACTATTGAAAGACTGAAAACTCTAACACAAACAAAACAAATTAAAACCTAAATGAAAACAATGAAAAATGTATTTGGATTGAAAACCATCTCTACTCTAGCGATTGCTTTTGTTCTGATTTTGGCTTCTTGTAAAAAAACAGATGAGGCAGCCTTAAGCTCAATAGATACGCAGAACGTGAATTCAGAATCGGCAACGGATTCTTATAATGATGACAGTCAAGATATGGCTTCTCTTGCTGTGAATAATGTGGATCCTACTCAATTTAACGGTGGGCGCATTGGTGGACGAACAGAGGGAAATGGAGATGTGGTGCCTATTGTTGCTTGGCAAAACTTAGATGATCGATTAAAATGCGCAACTATAACGATTATTCGTACAAATGCACAAGGTGCCACGCCAGCAGGAACAATAACAATTGATTTTGGTACTAACGCTTCTTGCGAAGACTTGCGCAAAGTGAAGCGCAAGGGTAAAATTGAGGTTGAATATTTTGGGGTTCGATTCGCAGTTGGTTCTTATATAAAAATTACCTTTAAAGAACATTTTAGAAACGGTGTGAAAATTGAAGGTGTTTATACACTAACTAACATTGCCTCAACGACTCAAGGCTTCCCTAAATTCACTGTTAACATCGTAGGAGGAAAAATCACTTTTGCGGACGGTACAAAAGTGAGCCGCGATCAGAACTTTATTTGTGAGTGGAGACGTGCCTCTAACCCAGCACAGGATACGTGGGCAATCTTAGTAGGTAGTGAAGCATCGGGTAAAACAAAAGCAGACAAGAACTATACGATGGTTGTCACTAAAGATGTCATTTTCTCAAGAGCCTGTGCAATCAGTAATCAAGTGTTTATTCCTGTTAGTGGCACCAAGACATTTATTGTCGATTCAAAAACTACCTACTCGGTTGATTATGGATCGGGCAATTGCGATAATGAGATCACTGTAAGCGTAGGAAGTGCTTCTAAAACAATCACCGTAGGAGCTGACGGAAATTAATCGTATTTCATTTTTTGAATTTGAAAACCCCGCTAGAGCGGGGTTTTTTATTTTATAAACAGGATACCCAGGGGCAAGGCGTCAAGACACCTTTGAGGTGAGACGCCTAAAAAAGATTTCTAAAAAATATTTTCTGAGTGCATTAAACTTCTTTGTCTCGGTTCTCTCTAAAGGCCAAACAAAACAAAAACACTATGAAAAGCATGAAAAATTTATTTGGAGGTATCTCTACCCTGATGATCGCCTTTGTCTTGATCTTGGCTTCGTGTAATAAGTCGAATGATCTAACTTCTAGCCTTGATAGCCAGAGCTTGAACAATGAGGCAACAATGGATGCACAGCAAGATGAAACCGCTGATATCGCCACTTCAGCATTGAGCGCCAACGCAGTAGCAGTTGGCGGTCGTGTAGAAGATCGTGACGACCGATTAGCTTGCGCAACTGTCACCAAAGATTCTACCAACACAAAAGAGGCAGGAAAAATCACACTTACTTTTAAGGCCGACTGCAAAGATGATGATGGCAATGTGAGAACAGGTAAAATGATTATTACTTGGTCTGGCGGTAGATGGTATGTGCCAGGATCTGTTCATACTATTAAATTAGAAGGTTACAGCATCAACGGTGTTTCCATTGAAGGTGTAAGGGTGTTGACCAACATAAGCACTGAAGCTTCTCCTCTTACTTGGACAATTTCTGGCGCGCACAAATCTACTTGGCCTGACGGTACTTTTAGTGAGCGTACTGTAAACAAAACACGTCAGTGGGTAAGATCATCTACCAACCCAAGAGAAGATAAAATAATTATTTCTCAAACCAATTCAAGTGTAGCAGCAGCGAGTGGCATCAACCGCCATGGTAATACCTATTCTGTTTCAATCACTACACCACTACAATACTTTGCATCATGTGGTCGCAGAGTTAAAATCCCTGTAATTGGTGTGAAAGTGGTAACGATAGGAAACCCTTCTACTGGTTCTAAAACTTATACAGTTGATTTTGGCAATGGCACTTGCGATAACAAATACACTGTTACCAAAGATGGTGTTACTAAAGAATTCACGGGCAAGAATGATAGCAGCGCAGATTAATTGACCAGAATAAGATTCAGAAAGCCGATCCTTATTAAAAGGGGTCGGTTTTTTTATTTTCAAACGATGTTTGAGATTGAGTCTATGTTCTTTTTCTTTGTTGAAAAATTAGCCCATGCACCAGTACCTAGATTTGATGAAAGACATTTTAGAGAACGGTGCTGTAAAGACAGACCGCACAGGCACTGGCACACTCTCAGTCTTTGGTAGACAACTGCGCTTTGATTTGTCCAAGGGATTTCCGATGGTCACCACAAAGAAGCTTCACTTGCGCTCAATCATTTATGAGTTGCTTTGGTTCTTGAAAGGCGAGACCAACATCAAGTACTTAAAAGACAACGGAGTTAGTATTTGGGATGAATGGGCAGATGAAAATGGCGAACTCGGCCCTGTTTATGGAAGTCAGTGGCGTAGTTGGCCAACACCCGATGGACGAAGGATCGACCAGATTGCCCAAGTGATCGAGCAAATAAAAAACAAACCTGACTCGCGTAGGCATATTGTTACAGCATGGAACCCTGCTGAAGTAGATAAGATGGCCTTGCCGCCTTGCCACGCACTGTTTCAGTTTTATGTAGCCGATGGAAAGTTATCATGCCAACTGTATCAGCGTTCGGCTGATTATTTTTTGGGAGTGCCATTCAACATTGCTAGCTACGCATTGCTTGTTTATATGTTTGCCCAGCAATGTGATCTTGCGCCTGGCGAATTTGTTTGGACGGGTGGAGATGTTCACTTGTACTCCAATCATATCGAGCAGGTAAAGTTGCAATTATCCAGAGAGCCATTTCCATTGCCTCGACTAAATATCAAACGCAAGCCAGACTCCATATTTGATTATCAGTTTGAAGATTTTGAAATAGTCAACTACCAAGCACATCCGAGCATTAAAGCACCCATTGCAGTTTAGGGTGTCAGATTTTATCTGCCTGCCGAGCAAGGCTGGGATTTAGAATTTTGTATTTTCAAGGGCAAACACTTGAAATTTTCTTAGTAAACTTTACGATAGTTTTTCGAAGCCTTTAATTTTCACGCAGAGGCGCAAAGCTCGCAAAATAAAAGAAGTCAGAGTAAGCATTGCGCCATTGCGCCTTTGCGTGAAAATGTATTTTTGTCTTACACCTGATTCAAGAATAAATAGTGCTTAAATCGCGCTCTTATTAATATGTATCATCTAGTCAATTTTCCGTGCCTCCGTGGCAATGATTCTTACCAAAGATAAAAACCCTATTTTTGCCGATTGTTAGAAATACCCAATTAAGTTTAGGAAATACCCTCGAAAGAATATCCTTTTCTTATTTCTTCCGTTAATTAACCGCGTATGCAGGAAAAAAGCAGTGTTTTTGATATGATCGGCCCCGTAATGATCGGCCCATCTAGCTCGCATACGGCTGGGGTCGTGCGCATTGCCAAGGCAGCTATCAAGGTGCTGGGCGGCATACCCGATGAAGCAGAAATCATCTTTTATAATTCCTTCGCGCGTACTTATGAGGGCCACGGCAGCGACCGGGCCATCTTAGCAGGGCTGATGGATTTTAATACCGATGATAAGCGGATCAAAGAAGCGATAGAGATTGCCACAGAGAGTGGGCTCAAGTATCATTTCAAATCGGTGGGCAATGCTTCTACGCTTCACCCTAATACCATCAGGCTTGAATTAAAAAAAGGAGACAGAACAGTTGAAGTATTGGGCGAGAGCAAGGGTGGTGGCATGATCAACATAGCCGAGGTGAATGGATTTAAGGCTGACTTTACGGCCAACTTGCATACTATTATTATCTTCGCGGCCGATGTAAAAGGGAGCATTGCCTTTATTGCCGATGTGATTGCCCATGATGATTGCAACATTGCTACTATGTCGGTTTCGCGCAAAGGAAAAAATGATTTGGCTTGCCAGGTCATTGAAATGGACTCGGGCATCAAGCCTGTAACATTTGAATATTTAAAGAGTCTTAGTTGGATAAAGGAAGTTATTAATATACCGAACATCAATCGTTAATATGATCAAACAATTACTTTTAGTTCTCCTTTTTGTTTCAATAGTTACTGCTCCTTTTGCACAAACATCGGGCGGCAAAAAAGTTTACACATTAAAAGAGTGTGTTGAAATTGCACTTCAAAATAATCTGACTGTTAAGAGAAGTGCTTTAGGTTTAAAAGGTGCAGACATTACACTTGATCAATCAAGATATACAATGTTACCGAACCTAAACTTGTCAAGTTCGGCTGGTTCTAACTGGGGGCGGTCAATCGACCCAACCACTAATGCTTTCATTGATCAAAAGATAGACAATGCTAATGTAAATGCAAACGCAAGTCTTCTGCTTTTCAATGCGTTTCGAGTAATGAACACCATTCGTCAAAGCGTGAATGACAAAGCCGCTGCCGAAAACGATTATACAAAAGCAAAAAATGATGTGATTCTTACTGTGATCACGCTTTATACCTCTGTCATTTTCAATCAAGAACTTTTTCAAAACGCACAGTTTCAATTGAGAACAACGCAACAACAGCTAGAGCGTACCAAGAAACTAGAGCAAGCTGGATCAGTACCTCTTGGCAATGTGTTAGATTTGGAAGCACAGAATGCCACTAATGAACTAAATCTCATTCAGCGTGAGAATACCTATAACTTATCATTGCTCCAACTAAAGCAATCTATGCAGTTGCCTGCTTCTACCCAATTGGAAGTGGAAGTGCCCGCTTTGAATGTGGAAGATTTAGTTTTGGATCAGACCACCGAACAGATTTATGATATAGCCAAACAAAATTTACCCGAAATAAAAGCGGCAGTATTTCGCACAGAAAGCGCCAACTATGGGTTGAAGGCTGCCCGCGGCAACTTATATCCACGGTTAAGTTTAAATGCGTCCGCTTTTACGAATTACTCTAGTGCGGCAAAGATCCTTACCAACCCCGTTGTAGATCCTAGCCCTGTAATTGGTTATTTGGGGAACGATCAAACACAATTGGTAAAATCTTTTCGACCTTCCACTGTTGGTGGTATCGTTGGTGAAAAACCTTTCAGCGATCAATTTTCAGATAATATCTCAAGAAGTCTTTCCATAGGTTTAACTATTCCTGTTTTCAATGGTTACAATGCAAGAGCAAATGTGCTTCGCAGCAAAGTCACTAAGGAGCAAGCCACCATTAATTTAATAGATGCGGAAAATAAATTGCGCCAAGCAATAGAAACAGCATACAACGATGCCTCTGGCGCGAGTAAAACGTATGCTTCTTCATCAAAGGCAGTAAAGGCACGTGAAGAAGCCTTTCGTATGACCAAGCAGCGCTATGATGCCGGTGCTTCCAATTATGTAGATTACCAAGTATCGGAAAACAATCTATTTCAATCAAAATCAGATCAGGTGCGAGCCAAGTATGATTTGATTTTCAAAAAGAAAGTACTCGACTTTTATCAAGGCAAACCAATAGACTATTAATACTTTTTACGAATGGCAAAACAAAAGAAAAAATCCAACAAGCTTCTTTATTGGGGAATTGGAATCGTTATTTTCCTGATCTTATTTTTAATTATTGGCAAGTCGCAAGGCTGGATCGGCAAATCGCGCGATCTGGAAGTGGAGCTTACCAAATCCAAAAAAGCTTCTATCACTGAGAAGGTGAGTGCTTCTGGCACAGTTCAGCCTGTGATTGAAGTAAAACTAGCTCCTGAAGTTTCGGGCGAGATTACTCAATTGAATGTGCAAGATGGTGACTCAGTGAAGCTAGGAGATGTGCTTGTAAAAATCCGACCAGATGTTTGGATCAGCCAATTGGAGCGATCAGAAGCTTCGCTCAGTCAACAAAAAGCAAACTTAGAATCTTCTCGTGCCTCTCTCTCACGTGCAGAAGCCACCTATACACGTGCTGAACAAGACTATAAGCGGCAAGAGAGATTATGGAATGAAAAAGTGATCTCTGAATCGGACTGGCAATTGGCTCAACAAAATTATAAAATAGCACAAAATGATTTGAAGTCGGCCACGCAAGGATTGGAAGCAGCAGGATTTGTTGTAAGCAGCACCAATGCAGGCGTGAAAGAATCGCGGGAGAACGTGCGCAGAACCACAGTAGTTGCGCCTATGAAGGGCATTGTATCTAAATTAAATGTAAAGCAGGGTGAGCGGGTGGTAGGTACTGCACAAATGGCTGGTACTGAAATGCTTCGCATTGCAGACCTTAATAAAATGGAAGTGCGCGTGAATGTAAACGAAAATGATATTGTGCGTGTACATTTGAATGACACTGTACTTATTGATGTGGATTCATATGCAAACATTGACAAACAGTTTAAGGGTATTGTAACCAATATTGCCAACACCGCTAAAGACAAAACATCTTCTGATGCGATTACCGAATTTGAAGTGAGGATTTTGATCCTTCGTTCTTCTTATGAAGATTTAGTAAAGAAGGGAAACAAATTCCCGTTCCGCCCAGGCATGACCGCCAGCGTAGAAATTATAACCACTAAAAAAGTTGATGTACTATCTGTGCCGTTGACTGCGGTAACAACTAGAAATCCCGAAAAGGAAAAGAAAGCAGAAGGCGGCCCATCTAATAACAACGATGATGATCAACCGAAGGTGACAACCGAAAGCAAACAAAAGCCTGAAAAGAAGGAAGATAAGATAGTTGTCTTTGTAAACGATAAGGGTATAGCAAAGATGACGGAAGTAAAAACGGGCATTAGCGATTACGATAATATTGAAATCATTTCGGGCTTACCAGAAAATGCAGAAGTGGTGACTGGCCCATTCCTTGTTGTCTCCAAGCGATTGAAAGATGGCGACAAAATCGTTCAAGCAAAAAAAGAGGATAAGAAAGGAGAGAAGAAGTAGGGAAAAGATAAGAGATAATTGGTAAGAGGTGGTCGGTAATCGGTGGTCGGTTGCTGACCATCTCTTTTTGTCGTACACCCTGCACCCGGGGTGCATGACAAATTGCACTCTTAACAACATAATAAGCTTTACGGCAATTAATTTCTCACGCAAAGGCGCAATGGCAGCCTCTAAGATTAGGTCGCTTAGGCGTTATCAGTGTAATTTCCTTTGCGTCATTGCGCCTTTGCGTGACCTCTTTTTTGAATTTTATCAAGAGCGCAATATAAAAAAGCCATTTAGTGCAATCTGTCATGCGCCCTGCACCCGTTATCACTTAGTTGTATCTGGTTAATTTCTATCTTTGTAATATCAGTTGCTAGTAAAAAGTTACTTAGCAACGAATCCACATACCAATTACTACTTACCTCTTACCAATTTATATAATGATCAAACACCCTTGGCACGAAGCACCCATTGGCACAAACCCTCCCGAATTTGTCAATGGAATTATAGAAATCTCTACGGGTATGCGCACCAAGTACGAGGTTGATAAAGAGACAGGTTTATTAAAACTTGATCGCATTCTCTATTCATCGGTTTATTATCCTGCCAATTACGGATTCATTCCGCAAACATTAGGCGATGACATGGATCCACTAGATATTATGATTTTATGTCGTGAATCCATTCAACCACTTTGTTTGGTTCCTGCTCGCATCATTGGTGTGATGCGCATGGTAGACCAAGGTTTGGCAGATGATAAAATTTTGGCCGTTGCTGAAAATGATGCCAATACCAAACACTTGAATGATATCAGAGAGTTGGCCGCGCATTTCAAATTAGAACTTAAAGAATTTTTTGAGAGCTATAAAAAGCTCGAAAATAAAGTAGTCACCGTCCCCGATTTCCAAGGAAAGGAAACGGCTATGCAGATTCTTACTAAGGCTATTGCTTACTATCAATCACACTTTAAAAAATAGTGGGGCAGCCTAAGTCAATCTTAGTCATTCAAACTGCTTTTATTGGCGATGCAATCTTGGCTACTGCTTTGATTGAAAAGCTGCATCAATTTTACCCCAGCACAACCATCGACTTTTTAGTAAGAAAAGGAAATGAAACGCTACTTACCAATCACCCCTTTCTTCGCGAAGTGATTGTATTTGATAAGAAACGAAAGTATAAGAACCTTTTTCTGCTGATAAATAAAATCAGAAAGTCTAACTATGATGTATTGATCAATGTGCAGCGTTTTGCCACAACAGGTATCATTGTGGCATTCTCTGGAGCAAAAGAAAAAATTGGGTTCGATAAAAACCCATTATCTATTTTCTATTCAAAAAAAGTAAAGCATGAAGTCGGTCAGCTACATGAAGTAGATCGCAATCAAAAGTTGATTGAAGAATTAACGGATAGCAAATCGGCAACGCCTAGGCTGTATCCATCTGTTAGTGATTTTGAGAAAATAAAATTATATCAAGCGGAAACCTATTATTGCATCGCACCCACCTCAGTTTGGTTTACTAAGCAGTGGCCTGCCGAAAAATGGATCGAGTTGATTCAGTCTGTTCAACACAAAGTAAAATCAATCTTTCTTTTGGGTGCTCCAGCGGATCATCATGTGTGTGAGTCCATCCGACTGGCATCGGGATTTTCAGGTGCAATCAACCTCGCAGGTAAATTAAGTTTTTTGGAATCTGCTGCGTTGATGAAAAACGCACAGATGAATTTTGTCAATGATTCCGCACCCATGCACTTGGCTTCTGCAATGAATGCCCCTGTAACAGCCGTTTACTGTTCCACCGTTCCCTCTCTTGGCTTTGGTCCATTATCTGATAAATCTTTTGTTATCGAGACCAGAGAGAAATTAGATTGCCGCCCGTGTGGCCTTCATGGATTTAAAGATTGCCCGAAGGGTCATTTCAAATGTGCGTGTACAATAAGTATTGATCAATTAATTCGTTAGTAGACGAGGCTACAGTTGCCACGGCCTTTCCCAAAGGGATGCCTATGGCACAGGCCGTAGTAGTTCATGAGAATATTAGACAAGGCTTTAGCTCTTTCATTTCTTTTGAATGCTCTTCTTAGAAGTTTGTCAGTTCTTCATAAACTCTATGCATCGGCATACCCATCACGGTAAAATAGCTGCCATTTATTTTTTCAATCCCTACCATGCCGAGCCAATCTTGAGCTCCATAAGCCCCCGCTTTATCAAATGGCTTGCATGTATCAATATAGAATTCAATTTCTTCCAAGGTTAGTTTTTTAAAAGTCACTTCGGTGCGATCATCAAAGCAAACCATTTTCTCTTTACCTAACAGACATACTGCTGTTATGACTAAATGAGTTTGGCCACTCAATGACTGTAACATTTTTATGGCCTCGTTGTGGTCTATTGGTTTGTTTAGAATTGTTTTATCCAAGATCACAACAGTATCCGAGGCCACAATAATCTCTTTGTCAATTTTAGGAAGAAGTACTCTCGCTTTCTTCTCCGCTAAATATTTAGGAACATCTTGAACCGGCATATCACCTGAAAATGATTCATCAATATCTGGCGACTGAATCGTGAATTGAAAGCCCGCTTCTTTCATCAAGAATTGCCTGCGAGGAGAGCTAGAAGCGAGAATAAGGGGGCGTTTGAAATTCATCTTCTTTAATGGAGCTAAATAAAAAACCACCGACTACTTTCGGATAAAAATACGTTGACTTCTGTGGCATCGTGTAACCACTGGCGCAGACTTGCTTGATTTCCTCAATGCTTACTTCTTGAGTAATGATGGCCATTTGCGCTTCGCCCTTCATTACTTTTGTATGGCAATCAGAAAAACTTCGGTCGAACGAAATGTTATCAGAGCCTCGTTGATCTTTGCCGGCAATACCCAAAATCTTCTCTATAATAAAATAATGAAGCACCGTTAGGTCAAGCGCTTTGATTTCGTCAGGAAAATTCCAGGTCATTTTAGAAATAGCTTCTGGTCTCAATCGTATTTTTAGCGCCTTATCTTTGAACAAAACACCAAATGCCCATTTCTTCCCCATGATGATTTCATTGAGCGTGTCGGCATCTTCAATCACTTTCACTTCAAAGTCGTTGCTCAATTTTGAAATGATTTCTTCTTCGTTGAAATTTTTGATACCATCTATCAAGCGGTGAGTGGGAAGGATTCGCAAATCTCCTGCCTCTGTATTGGTCAAGTACATCAAATGAAAATTGTAACCTTCTTTGCCAGTATGATTTGGGTTTGATTTTTCACGCTGATGTTTTAATATCAATGAACTTTCATAGCGATGATGGCCATCCGCCAAAATTATTTTTTTCTTTTCGACTACGTCAATGAATCTTTGGATGACTTTAGCATCTTGAATCACAGCCAACACATCGCGTACACCTTGATAGTCTTCCGTTTCATACAAGGGCATGGCCATTGCCTCGTCCATGTATTTTTCCAATTCAAAATGTTCATCGGTATAGAGCCCATGAGTCGGACTGGCATGAAGTTCTGTCTTCTCCAAAAGTTCAATCCGATCATTCACGGCTTTGGGTATCGTGTTCTCATGACGAAGGATTACATTTTCATTCCAATCGTAAGCACGGATGTGGCAAACAAAGCCCTTGCGGCAAAATTCTTTTGATGCACCTGCCATTTTGAAAAACTGATAGTAGACATAAATGCAAGGAATGGTATCTTGAACTATTGTGCCGTTTTCTTTCCAGTCGTTTAATAATTGAAACGCTTTCGCGGAAGCGTTGGGCCATTGCGGCACTGATAGATGAATAGAGTTATTTGGATTTTGATATAGTGATTTGCGCTGTTTATCAGATACCACATCGAACAAGGGCGAAACGAGTTCGCCTATTTGTTGAGTCAAAGCAGCATTATACCGCCACGCACGAATAGGTTTTATTTCTGCCATTGTCAAAGCCTATTTTTTCGCCACTTACTTTCTCCGTTGGCTACCTGTGTTTCTGAAGTGATTTTAGGGAGCGTACTGTTTGATACCGTAACTGCAAAAGCAGCCGCCAATAGTTCTTCATCTTCACCAGTATTGCCTTTCAAATATTCAGGCTTGAAATAATTTTCGATAAACCGTGTATTGAAATTTCCTGATCGGAATGCTTCGTGCCCCATTACAAAATGACCAAAGCCTAAGGTTGTTTCAACACCACTGATTTCAAAATCTTCGATGGCGCGTTTCATTTTGTCCATGGCAAGCTCTCGCGTTTCTGAATGAACTACTAATTTGGCAAGCAACGGATCATACTGCACAGGAATTTTCATCCCCTCTTCAAAACCGCCATCTACCCTTACACCATGCCCTTGAGGTATTCGATAAGTTTGTAACGTTCCAATGTAGGGCAAGAAATTGTTGGCTGGGTCTTCGGCACATACACGCACCTCAATGGCGTGACCTTGAATTTTTAAATCTTCTTGTTTGAATGGAAGCTTTTCTCCTTCCGCTATTTTGATTTGTAATTTTACTAAATCCAATCCTGTGATCATTTCTGTTACAGGATGCTCTACTTGCAAGCGAGTATTCATTTCTAGGAAATAGAAACTCATATCTTCATCTAAAATAAATTCAATCGTGCCTGCATTGAAATACTTCGCAGCCTTGGCAGCATTCACTGCAGCTTCCCCCATTTTTTTTCTCAACTCAGGTGTCAATACAGCCGAGGGAGCTTCCTCTACTACTTTCTGGTGCCTGCGTTGAATGGAACATTCGCGCTCGAACAAGTGAACTACATTTCCATGCTGATCCCCAAAAATCTGAAATTCAATGTGTCGTGGCTTGGCAATATATTTTTCGATGAACACTGCGCCATCGCCAAAAGCGGAAGTAGCTTCGCTCACTGCGCGCTCCATTTGATTTTGAAATTCATTTTCGTTTTCCACCACCCGCATTCCTTTTCCGCCACCACCTGCACTTGCTTTTATCAATATTGGGTAGCCAATTTTTTTGGCGATGGTTTTCGCTTCATCGATATTCGTAATAGGTGTACTGGTTCCTGGCACGAGCGGCACGTTGAATTTCGCTACTGCTTCTTTCGCTGCCAACTTACTCCCCATGATCTCCATGGACTCGGCTGAAGGCCCAATAAAAATCAATCCTTCTTTTTTTACCAGCGCAGCAAAATCCTCATTCTCCGATAAAAACCCATAGCCAGGGTGAATGGCATTCACACCTGACTTTTTAGCGACATCAATGATCTTGTCCATCCGCAGATAAGATTCCGATGAAGGAGCGGGGCCAATGCAGTAGGCTTCATCTGCAAAGCGCACGTGCATGGCGTTTCGATCTATCTCACTGAATACGGCTACCGTTTTGATGCCCATCTCTCGGGCACTGCGCATAATGCGCAAGGCAATCTCGCCACGGTTGGCAACTAAAAGTTTATGGATTTTTTTCATATTGAGAAGTGAAATTTTTAGTTGAACAATTTCACTAACTCCAAAGCTAATTCTTCTTCAGAAACCGTTTCACCTTTCTCAGTTTGCTTGTTGCCTCGTTCAATCTTATCAATCAAAATGCCTCGATCCAGTAATTCATCTATTGTAAATTTCTCAGGAAGTTTATCGATTGCTTGATTCAGTTGAGTCTTTGTTATCATGATTGATTTATTTATCATTCGCTTTAAAACATTGCTACAATGTAGTAAACACAATTGATTTTTGCGATGGTTTAAAATTTATTACTTTTGATAGGCTTGAAAATCAAATGGTATGAAAGACGAAGAGAGAGTGATAGAAGTGATGGACGAAAACCGTACATTTGCCTTGTAAAAAAGCTATGATTTTTTCTGAACGACTTATGGAAAATGTTGCCTTGAAATTGACTTCTCACTTAAAAGACACTTTTACAGATGATGAGTTCTATGAGTTTTGCCAGATGAACCCAGAACTTAAATTTGAAAGAGATAATGCAGGAAACATTTTGCTAATGGCACTTACAGGAGGAAAAACTGGAAGAAGAAACACTAAGATCATTTCGAAATTAGATACTTGGGCAGAGCAAACGGGAAAGGGAATAGTGTTTGATTCTTCCACTGGATTTAAGTTGCCCAATCAAGCCTATCGCTCTCCCGATGCGGCATGGGTGAGCAATGAAACTTGGAACAGATTGACGGAGCAGGAAAAGGAAAAATACCCGCCCATCTGCCCCGAGTTTGTAGTGGAATTGATGTCAGAATCAGATAGACTAAAAGATGCCAAAGAGAAAATGCAAGAATATATGGACAATGGTTGCAAACTGGCTTGGCTGATTGACCTCAAAAAAGAAGAGATATATATTTATAGGGAAAGCAAAGCCAACGAAATTATAAATGGGTTTGATAAAAAACTTTCCGGGGAAACAATTTTAAAAGGTTTTGAATTTGAGTGTTCTTTTCTAAGATAAAAACCGCCCCTTAGTTATTGTTGGTCGCCTGACCAACATTTTTCCTCTGAACTAATCATATAACGGTAAACTGCTTTACGCTACTTGGTGAATGGTTTTCCAGGCAACCAACTACAACTGTGGTGAGAAATCTCGAAGGATGTTTTTTCGCTCGCAGAGTCTCCCGTTTCGGGGACTCTGCGCAAACTCCGTGAAGAAAAAGAAGGTTTGCTTTCCACCCAAATTTCCTATTTTTGCCGAATTATTAACCCAATACTATCACAATGGTCGATTTATTTGATAAGCTACAGATGGAAGCAGGCCCGTTGGCCAAGTATTCTCACTTACCTGATGATTATTTCTTTTTCCCGAAGCTAGAGGGCGAAATAGGCCCCCGCATGAAGTTCAACGGAAAAACCGTTTTGAACTGGAGCTTGAATAACTATCTCGGCTTGGCCAACCACCCCGAGGTGCGCAAGGCCGATGCTGACTCTGCTGCACAATACGGACTCGCCTCGCCCATGGGCGCACGCATGATGTCAGGCAATTCCGTACACCATTTAGAATTTGAAAAACAATTAGCTGAGTTCGTTCAGAAAGAAGACGTGATGCTGTTGAACTACGGCTACCAAGGCGTTCTTTCAGTCATCGATGCATTGGTGGATAGAAAAGACGTGATCGTTTACGATTCCGAATCTCATGCTTGCATTATAGATGGCGTTCGCCTTCACATGGGCAAACGCTTTGTTTATCCGCATAATAACATGGAGAACCTTGAGAAGCAGCTACAACGTGCTACCAAGTTGGCTAACGAAACGGGTGGTGGTATTCTAGTGATCACCGAAGGCGTATTCGGCATGTCGGGCAACATGGGCGACTTGAAAGGAATTGTTGCGCTTAAGAAAAAATACAATTTCCGTTTGCTGGTAGACGATGCGCATGGCTTCGGCACAATGGGCGCAACAGGAGCAGGAGTAGGCGAGGAGCAAGGCGTACAAGACGATATCGATTTGTACTTCTCCACTTTTGCCAAATCAATGGCCAGCATCGGTGCATTTATAGCAGGCGATAAGAGGATTTTAAAATTTTTAAGATATACCGTTCGCTCACAAATCTATGCCAAGAGTTTGCCGATGCCATTGGTTATTGGTGGTATGAAGCGTTTGGAATTAGTGAAGAAGCATCCAGAGTTCCGTATTAACCTTCAAAAAATAATGAAGGCCATCAAGTCTGGTTTGAAAGAGAGAGGCTTTGCCATCAACGAAACCCAAACTCCACCTACTCCTGTGCTGTTCAAAGGAGGAGTAGGCGAAGCAGCCAACATGAGCATGGATTTGCGCGAGAATTATGGCATTTTCTGCTCGGTGGTTATCTACCCAGTAGTGCCAAAAGACGTGATAATGTTCAGAATCATCCCCACGGCCTCACATACCTTGGCCGATGTAGAAGAGACCCTAACCGCCTTTTCTGCCCTAAAAACGAAGCTTGACAGCGGATTTTACAGAAAAGAAGAACTTGTTTCTGTAACCAAAGTTTAAAAAAATTGGGTTTTTGATGGTTTTTAAAGGTTTTTCCCTAATTTGGCATTAGAAATCAACTTTTTAAAACACTTAAACATACTATCAAAATGAAAAAATTCGATGAATTGAAAGCCCTGATCGCATCACTTGAAGGCGATGCCGATAAGTTTTATAACAAACTAAATAGTGCCGCTGGTACGCGGGTGCGCAAGGGAATGCAAGACCTTAAGAATATTGCTCAGGCAATCAGAGCAGAGGTGCAAGAATTAAAGAACAAAGAAGAAGGAGGAAAATAATCCTGATCAAAAGAAAAAAGAGGGACGGCCAAAAAGCTATCCCTTTTTTTATGCGCTTTTCTTAAAACTTTCCTTGATTTTCTCAATATCCACTGCTTTTGCCACAGGCTTAAAGTTCTGAACTTTCAAAGCAGTCCTTCTGCGGGCAGATTTTGCTTTGTCTTTGCGGTTTTTTCTTTTCAATCGGGTAACTGACATGACTTATTTTTTTAAAACGAACGGCAAAAGTAAGCATCATTTTTCAAAATACAAGGCGCTACTGGCTCCCAGTTGTTGGTTTCTGGTTGTTTCTGCCTTCGGAATTTCAATAATTTGGGGGGCTGCCCTGCGAGGCGTCCGCCTAGGCGGAGCATCGGGCTGTTCGCTACAAGCCTGCCACGCGCTTCGAGTGGTCCTCGCTCGTTCCTCGCTGTGGGCTTGGAGTTTACCCCAGCGATTCGCGGGGCTGCCATCCCTGCCCCATCGCCTTTTACTCAACAAGTCTTGCCTTTTTCTTGGTTATGATTTTGGCTGTAATTTTTATTTTTTTTATGGGAACTTTCGGTAGTCCTACTCTTCTTAATATTTCGGTTGCCTTGGCAACTTTATCCTCGAAAAGTGGCATATCTTCGTATTTGTCCAATGAACTGTCAATACGGATAGGAATATTTTTGACTTGATTTGTTCTTGTGGCTCTCATATATCAAATTTAATTATTTCTTTTTTATCAAAAAAGCATCATAGCTTTTTCCTTTTTCAAAGACTTCCCAAACATCTGAACGCAAGCCATAAACATCAAAATTGTTGTCAATCTCAGATTTGAAAGTGTTTATTCCAATTTGATAAAGCCTTGTTCTGGATTCAGTTGAACCAGTAGCAAAAACCCAACTTGATTCGTTCCTTTCCAAAAATAGAGTAACAGCTTTTGCAACGGTTGCGAGTATTATCGGTTCTTGTTATATAATCAATTTCGTCAGTTTGTGGGATTTCATCACCAAAACCTAGATTATAAACACTGCCTGCTTCAATAATGTCAATGATAGAAAACTTGATTAGTTTCTTGATTTTTCCTTTTGGACCTTCACTAAGGAATTTATAAACGTGTTCTTTCTTTGATTTTGAAATTTCGTACGTGTTTAATAACATGAAACAAATATATTAAATTGTGTTCATGCCTCTTCGAGTCAAAAAAATTACAGCTAGCGTATACAAACATTAGGCCTTCAAGATTTTGGGTCTAAAGCCCTTCAGTGTCTTATCATGGTTCGCGCCTCATTAACTCGCAGACCGATGCTTAAAAAATCCACCGAACATGATTAGCTTTGGCGGTTAATTTATATGGACAAACCGACCATCCCCAAAGGCACCCGCGACTTCGGCCCAGCACAAATGGCCAAGCGGCAATTTATATTTGACAACATCCGCAAAGTGTTTCAGAAGTATGGTTTTCAACCTCTTGAAACTCCTGCCATGGAAAAATTGGAAACCCTTACTGGAAAATACGGAGAAGAGGGCGATCAACTACTTTTTAAAGTATTGAACAACGGAGATTTCTTGGCTGATGTCGATAACTCAAAACTTGAAACCAGAAACTCGAAACTTTTAACTGCTGACATTTCCGAAAAAGGACTCCGCTACGATCTCACCGTTCCATTTGCCCGCTATGTAGTAATGAACAGAGGAGAGATCACTTTCCCTTTTAAGCGTTACCAAATCCAACCTGTGTGGCGGGCAGATCGCCCACAGAAAGGACGCTACCGCGAATTTTACCAATGCGATGCCGATGTAGTCGGTACTGATTCATTGATCTGCGAAGCAGAGATTATTTTAATGATCAATGAAGTTTTCAAATCACTTGGCATTAAAGATTTTACCATTAAGATAAATCACAGAGCAATCCTTTCTGGCTTGGGCGAGTTAACTGGTTCACAAAACGAGTCGTCTCTGTTTGTAGCCATCGATAAACTGGATAAGATTGGTGAAGAAAAAGTAAAAGAAGAATTGCGTTCACGCGAATTTGAAGACAAAGGCATCGATTCAGTTTTTGAAATCTTGAATTTCAAGGGAAACACACAGCAAAAAATTGATTTCCTAAAATCTAAATTCTCAACTTCTGAAAAAGGAAAAAAAGGCATTGCGGATTTTGAAGAGACATTGAGCTTGCTAAAAAGCTATGGTACATCCGAAAGTAATGTAGAGTTTGATATTTCTTTAGCGCGTGGCCTCAGTTACTACACAGGCTGCATCTTTGAGGTAAAAATAAATAACGTAGCCATTGGCAGCGTGAGCGGTGGCGGCCGCTATGATAATTTGACAGGCGTGTTTGGCCTGCCCGATGTTTCTGGTGTAGGTATTTCTTTTGGGGTAGACCGCCTCTATGATGCGATGGAAGAACTAAAGCTCTTTCCCAAAGAAGCACAAGTATCTTCCAAAATAATGATTGCCCACTTTGATGACGCAACGTTGCGCTATGCACTAAGTGTGGCCAACCAACTTCGCGAAAGCGGTGTCTCCACAGAAGTATATCCAGATGTAACTAAACTAAAAAAGCAATTGGACTACGCGAATAAGAAAGAGATTCCTTATGTGATTGTAGTTGGCTCTGATGAAATGAAAGATGGAATGCTTACTTTGAAGGATATGGAGAAAGGAGAGCAGGAAAAGTTAAATTTGAAAGATATTGGTTTAAAATTGGCAGTTGGCAGTTAAAGTTTTTATGCACAAATACCGGAGAATCAAAAAAAACGTATCTTGTATAAAATGAATAGAATATGGAAGCAATAAATATCCAATCAACAGAAGAAAAATATGTAATCAGTATTGATAAGAATGCTTTGGATAAAGACTTTTTGTTTGATTTGCTAGAGAGATTGAGTATAGAAAATCTAGCTCAAAAAATAAATATGGATGATTCCATCATTGACTTAGGGGAAGATATCAAAAAAGAGTGGTGGCAAAATAATAAAGACCGCTTGTTGAAAAGAGGCAGATGAGGTCAATCATAGTAGATACCAACGTCATTTTTTCTGCTTTGCGTTCAAAAGATTCTCGTACCAGGACCAAACTTTTGAAAAGCAGACATAAATTTTACACGCCTAACTTTCTTATTGTTGAGATATTCAAACATAAGGAACGGATTGTGCAAAAAGCCAAAACAAGTGAAGAAGAGATATATGAGTTTCTAAATAAGACTTTACAGAAAATCCATTTTGTTAACGAAGAACTCATTGGGGCAGAGCACATTATTGCGGCTTATCATTTATGTAAAGATGTAGATGAGAAGGATACACCTTTTGTAGCATTGACCTTTGAAATGGAAGCCGAACTGTGGACGAGGGATCAAGAGTTGAAAGAGGGTTTACGCAGAAAGGGATTCAATAAATTTTTTGATGAAAATGAAGAGAGTGTATAATACCAAGTATTGCGCAGGCTGGATTATATAAAACTATAGAAGCACATTGGCATTGGAGCTTGTTACTTAGGGAAGGCTGCCGATAGAAAGGGCTTTACTATGAACGGGGCATTTGTGCTTTTTTAATTTGCGCGAAATGTCAATGCGTTGAAAAGCATCGACCCGAGGGGGTCGATGCCAGAAGGAAGAAACCATAAAATATAAACCTTGAACATTGAATCGCACATCATATCTAAAAAGCCTCTAACGCTAATTGACCTTGAACGCATTCTCCACGGTCACTCAAAAATTATTTTGTCAGAAGATTCAAAAAAGAAAATCATCCGTTGCCGCGAGTATTTAGATCAAAAGATAGCCATATCAGCCAGCCCGATTTATGGCATCAATACAGGCTTTGGTTCTTTGTACGATCGTAATATTCCCAAAGATCAATTAGAGAAATTGCAAGAGAACTTGGTGATGTCACACGCCTGCGGTGCGGGCGCAGAAGTGCCACGCGAGATTGTGTTGCTCATGTTGTTCTTGAAAATCCAATCTCTTTCCTATGGTCATTCAGGGATTCAATTAGAAACAACCGAGCGACTGGTCTCTATGTTCAATGAACGAATCTTGCCCAAGATTTTTGAAATGGGTTCACTGGGCGCATCGGGTGACCTCGCACCGTTGGCACATTTATCGTTGCCATTGATAGGGAAGGGAGAAGTACATTACCTTGGAAAAATATATTCAAGTGCGGAGGTATTAAAACTTTTAGGTTGGCAACCGATTCACTTCAAAGCAAAGGAAGGCTTAGCTTTGCTGAACGGTACTCAGTTCATGAGTGCGTATGGAACTTGGTGTTTGCTTCACGCTCATCGCATTTTAAAATTAGCAAACATCATTGGGGCGCTATCATTGGATGCTTTTGACGGTCGCATCGAACCCTTTGATGAATTGGTGCATCAAATTCGTCCACACAAAGGGCAAATAGAAGTAGCGAAAGAAATCAAAAGGTTATTGAATGGAAGTGCCATTGCAGTACAGTCAAAAAAACACGTTCAAGATCCGTATTCATTCAGGTGCATTCCTCAAGTACATGGTGCTAGTGCAGATACGATTGACTTCGTGACCAAAAATTTCCTCACAGAAGTCAACAGCGTTTCCGATAACCCCAATATTTTTCCCGATGAGGATAAAATTATTTCTGCTGGCAATTTTCACGGTCAGCCATTGGCCTTGTCATTAGACTTTTTAGCGATTGCTTTGGCAGAATTAGGAAGCATTTCCGAAAGAAGAATCTATCAATTGATTTCGGGCTCACGCGATCTGCCCAATTACTTAGTGGCCAATCCGGGTATTAACTCTGGCTTGATGATACCGCAATACACAGCCGCATCTTTGGTGAGCCACAACAAACAACTTTGTACACCCGCATCCGTGGATTCCATTGTTTCCTCTAACGGACAAGAAGACCACGTGAGTATGGGCGCCAATGCCGCCACCAAAGCGTACAGGGTTGTAAATAATTTGTATTCTATTTTGGCTATTGAACTCATTACGGCCTCGCAGGCATTACATTTCAGAAAACCTTTGAAAACTTCTGAAGCTTTACAGGAATTTGTAGATACTTTCCGCGCGGTAGTTCCGTTTATAGAAACAGATCGTTTATTACATGATGATATGGTGAAGGCGGAGGTTTTTTTGAAAGAGATTAAATTGGGGTTGTGAAGAGAATATTGATATTGATTGGAGTAGTGTTAACGGCAGTGCCTGTTCGGGCGCAGTATAAGAGCGCGGGATTAGTTTTCGAGGTAAATCAAATAAGGGGCTGCGCACCTTTTGATATTACAATACTTAGTACGAATGGTAGGTGTGACGCTGCCAATGGTAAATCTTGTTTCATGTTTTATGAGGGCGGCAGAACAAATAGGAAGCAAGACGAATTTAATTTCAGGTATACAACTCCGGGTAAATATTATCTAAGAATTGAATATCAAGGTGGGGCTTCTACTACGGATTCAATATTTGTTACAGTTGATCAAAATATCGCACCGGCTTTTGAAGTTTCAACATGTTCAGGTGATAAGGCCATCATTAAGATCACAGATTCCAATTACCCAGAATATAGGGTTGGGAATTTTGGAGATGGCAATTCAACTCCTTTTGGTTCAATCAAAAATTTTCAGCATCCATACAATGTGCTGTCTCCAACCTATCCCAATTTTAATATTAGCGTTCGCGGTATTTATAAAAATAATGGTGGCAGCTATGCAATGGATAATTGCAATGCAAATTCACAACCATTTACAGCACTGCCCGTTTTAGCCGCTCCACAAATCAATACCCTAACCGCTGGGGATCTATTAACTGCAACTGATCCAAGTCAGGCAAGGTTGGATTTTACTCCGCAGCCCAACACTCAAACGCGTATAGATATTTCTGTTAATAACGCCACGAGCTTTCAAGCGGTAAAGAATTCTTCTGGAGTTACCAGTGAAGTTATTTCTAATTTGGATTTGAATAACAATTATTACTGCTTTAGACTAAGTGCGTTTGATCCTTGTACTAGTTTGCCAGTGGCGTCAACTATTGTAGGGCCTATCTGTAGTCATAAGTTCACCGTTACTGCCAAGGATGGGGTACCCAGCATAGCACCGAATGGCGTTATGCAATTAGATTGGCTGACAAATGGAGGGTCTGCAACAACAGATATCTATCGCAATTCGGCCACTTATCAAAACCTGCCAGGCACCCAAAGTGCTTTCCCAGATACAGATATCATTTGCAATACTGAGTATCGTTACAAAATTGTGAGTAATTATAATTGGGGTGGAAGGAGTATCTCATTAGAAAAACGCTCAAAGTCATTTACTACTCTTAAACCGGCCACAATTTTAAACACCAGCTCCGAAGTCTCAACCAATGGTGTGCAGTTAAGTTGGAAACAAGACCCGAACTCTACAACAACTGCCTACAATCTATTCAGATCACAAAACCAAGGCACTTTCTTTTCTTTGGCCACCTCGCCAACCATTCAATATCAAGATGGCACTTATAATTCCAATGCTGATTTTTGTTATTTAATCAACTATAGAGATCAATGCAACAATGGTAGCTTAGATAGTTCTCCCATTTGCCCAATCCGTCTGCGAGGTTCGGTTAATAACAAAAACGAAGTATCACTTTCCTGGAATGATTATACTGGGTGGAATTTGGGGGTTAAAAATTATCTGGTCGAAAAGTATGACCAGAATGGAAACACTTTGGTAGCAAGTGGAACAATTATTGGAAAAACGTATGTAGAACTCTCCGATGTTCAGAACCAGATTGTTTCTTACAAGATCTTTGCAGTACCTATTGAAGTAGGATTGGTGCAGTCCGTTTCTAATCAAGTCACTATTACTAAGGAAATTAATTTGTTTTACCCTACCGCTTTTACGCCAGATAGCAAGGGGCCAACTGAGAACGAGAATTTTAAAGTGGGTGGACAGTTTATTGCCAAATTTGAACTTTCAATCTTTGATAGGTGGGGTTCCTTGATTTTTTTTACTGATAAAAATGAACCGTGGGATGGCAGCCAAAGTGGGCAGCCTATGCCCATTGCTACTTACGTTTGGACGGCCAACATTGTGGATATGGCTGGTCGATCCTTAAAAAGGAGCGGAACGGTATTATTGCTCCGTAAATAATAGTCAACAAATAGGCAATACACAGTTGACAAGGTTTGGTTGCGGAAATAGGTAGACCGAAAATAGTCAACAGTAGGTAATAGCTTTGGGATAAGCATTAGCTTTGTCAATTGCTTATTGTCAATTGCCAATTTTTTGCTTTCCCCTTTCAACCCAAAACTTAAACTGTAACTTTGCCAACTTCTAAACGGGGTGCATATGTTCGATATGATGAAAATGATGGGCAAAATGAAGGAGGTGCAAGCCCGCCTCAAAGAAGCCCAAGATAATTTGGCTAGATTAACCGCAGTGGGCGAATCGGGCGGGGGAATGGTGAAAGCCACCGTGAACGGGAAGAAGCAATTGATTTCGATTGATATCGATGCAACTATTTTAAAGGCGGATGATAAGATTTTGATTCAGGATTTGATAGTGGCCGCTGTGAACATAGCATCTGACAAGGCAGAGATATTAGCAAAAGAACAATTGAAAAAAAGTACCGATGGTTTGCTGCCGAACATCCCAGGGCTTGATCTAAGCAGTCTGATGGGATGAGGGATGTAGCGGTTGTCATTCTTAATTATAACGGCAAAAAGTTTCTCCAGCAATTTCTGCCATCGGTCATTCAATTCAGCAGGGGTGCAAAAATTGTAGTGGCCGATAATGGCTCTACCGATGGGTCATCCGATTTTGTTAGGGAGAATTTCAGCTATGTAGAATTAATCCAAATGGCAAATAATTTGGGCTTTTGTGGTGGCTACAACTTTGCACTCAGGCAAGTAGAGGCAACTTATTATGTACTGCTCAACTCAGATGTGGAAGTAACCGAAAAGTGGTTAGAGCCAGCAATTGAATTATTTCGAAATGACCTAACTATTGCTGCCATACAGCCGAAAATACTTTCTTTCAAGAATAAAAATGAATTTGAATACGCAGGCGCGGCAGGAGGCTTGATTGATTCACTGGGCTATCCTTTTTGCCGAGGTCGTATATTTGATAAGGTTGAAAATGATGAAGGACAATACAACGATTCGCTGCCTATTTTCTGGGCTACGGGTGCGTGTCACTTTGTTCGGTCATCCTTATATCATCAATTAGGTGGACTAGATGAAGATTATTTCGCCCACATGGAAGAGATTGATTTTTGTTGGAGACTTCAGCGTGCAGGTCACAAGATTTATTATCAGGGTAAAAGTACTGTCTACCACGTAGGCGGTGGCACATTATCTGCGGCTAGCCCCAGAAAGACATACTTGAACTTTAGGAACGGGTTAAGTCTTATTTTTAAGCACCTCAGCACCTCTGAATTGATGTGGAAATTGCCTTTGCGCCTTCTATTGGATTGGGCGGCTGCTTTAAAATTCCTCGTACAACCTTCTCCCAAAGATGCTTTGGCAGTGCTAAAAGCTCATTTTACTTTTTTTAGCAGCCTTGGAAGCGAATGGGCCAAAAGACGTAGGTTAGCAGTAGAGTTGGGCAACTTTGAGGTAAAGCAGGTTTACCCTAATTGGCTAGTGGTAGATTATTTTTTGCTGGGTAGAAAGACCTTCAACCGATTGAGATCCTAGAAATCCCAAATAGTGCTGCGCTTGCGCAAATGCCCCCTCATATTAATAACAAATGCGAGCGATAGATAGATAATGACGGGTGACCCTAAAGTGAGGAACGAGGCGTAAATAAAGAAAAGCCTAATGGAAGAGGTAGCAATCCCTAGTTTGTCGCCCAAGGCAGTGCAAACGCCAAAAGCATGTTTTTCAAAATAATGCTTGATCTGATCTACCAATTGCATAGTTTTTATGAGAATACTGCCGTTTACCCGGGTTAATCGACCTTTTGTCGATAATCGAAACGGCTCTGCAAATATAACGCTTCCATTCCGCCTTTTAGTCGGATGCAATTGTAAATTTTTAAGTATTATTGCAAAAAAAAAGGCAGCCAACTACATTTGCCTTTTCAAAATAAGACCACTAACACCAAATCCATGAGAAAATTACTTTACTCGCTGCTCATCATCGGAACGATCACTTTTACAAGTTGCACGCTTCCGCAAATGATTAAAATGGCCAAACAGCAAAAGCTGGAAATCAAGCCAAATCCGTTGGAAGTCCACAAAGACACTGTCAATTTTGATATGTCGGGCAACCTTCCCGTTAAGCTTTTGAAAAAAGGCACGGTTTACACACTCAATACTTTCTATAAGTATGGAGACAATGAATTGGCTTTACCAGCAGTTCCTTTAAAGGCAGAAGACTATCCTAATAGTGCCAAAGAAGAAACGAAAGTTACTAAGGCTTTCATGTTCCCTTACAAGGATGCCTACAAAAGAGGCACCGTTGAAATCCAAGGTGTAGCTTCAAAAGGCACAAAGTCTAAGACCCTCCCTAGACTACCTTACGCAACAGGTATCATCACGACTTCAAAACTAGTTCAAAATTCATACTATGCTGCTTTTGCAGGTCATGGTTATAATAACCAAGAAGAATTGACTCCAGTAATCATCCCTGATTTCATTTTCGAGCGAGGTAAGTCTGTGCTTCGCACATCAGAGACCAAAGCAGAAAAAGGAAAGCAATTGGATGCCTTCATCGCTTCTAAAAACGTAACCCGCACAGTAACTATCACAGGTACTCACTCACCAGAGGGTTTGGAGCGTATCAACAGCAAACTTTCTGAAGAACGCGCTGCCGCCATTGAAAAATTCTATCGTGCACAAATGAAGAAGTACGATTACCAAGGTGCTGCTGCTGAGGTAAAATTCATCTTGAAGCCTATCGTTGACGATTGGTCTGAATTTAAGACTGCATTGGCTTCTTATGATAAAATAACTGCCGATGAAAAATCAGCATACTTAAACGTGATCAACAATGGTGGCACTTTTGAAGAGCAAGAGAAATCATTGAAGAAACTTGGTACTTACAATAAAGTATTCAAAGATGTATATCCTGGCTTGCGCGCTGCTAAGACTGAGATTTTGACTATCAAAGCAAAAAAGACAGATGCTGAGATTTCCGTATTGGCTAAGCAAATGACCACTGGCCAAGCTGGTGCAGATGCATTGAGCTTTGAAGAATTAATGTATGCCGCTACGCTTACTCCTTCTTTGGAAGAAAAAACAGCGATCTACGAGGCCGCTACTAAAAAAGGAACAAACTGGAATGCACACAACAACTTAGGTGCTGCTTATTTACAAGCTGCTATCGAAAATCCTTCTAAGACTGACATGATCGACAAAGCTGCTTCTCAATTGGAGATTGCCGCTAAATTGAATCCTTCTCCTGAAGTACATGCTAACCTTGCATCGGTTTCATTGATGAAAGGAAATCCTTATAAAGCATACAGCCACGTTCGCTCTGCACTTTCTGGTGCTAGCAACGATGTGACTCGTGGTGTAAATGGCGTGAAAGGTGCTTGTGAAATTTACATGGCCAACTATGGTGCCGCTGTAAGCTCAACCTCATCTGCTAATGATACTGATGTGAATCTTTTCAATAAAGGCTTGTCACAATTGTTGAATAAAGATTTCAGCAATGCATCTTCCTCATTTGCAGAGGCTACTCGCAAAAACCCCAATTATGCAATTGGCTATTACGGTGCTGCCGTTGCTGCTGCTCGCTCTGGAAGTGGTGATGCAGTGGTGAGCAACTTGGTAAGTGCTGTTAAGATCGATCCTAGCTTGAAAGAAAAAGCTTTAACTGATCTTGAGTTTGCTAAATTCAATACTACTGATGCTTTCCGTAATGCATTGAAGTAATTGATTTTAAAATCAATAGAAAAGACCCTGACAGCAACCGTCAGGGTCTTTTTTTGTGGTAAAATTTTTCATTGGACTAAAACTGCTTCTAGCTTGCGGCATATGGCCTGAAGCTTGAAGCCTCTCTAAAACCTAGGTTATTGATACGCTCTAGTAAAATACCATCAAAAAAGGCGGCAAATATTTTCATTCTGAGTCTCCTGCCCTTATTTTTACAGGCTTTCAATACCAAGCGTCAATTAACTAAATTGTTATGAGGGAAATCCAGTTCAGAGAAGCGCTTCGCGAGGCCATGAGTGAGGAAATGAGAAGAGATCCTTCCGTTTTTTTGATGGGCGAGGAAGTGGCCGAATACAATGGCGCCTATAAGGTGAGCCAAGGTATGTTGGATGAATTTGGTGCTAAAAGAGTGATTGACACCCCGATTGCCGAGTTGGGCTTTGGCGGCATTGGCGTGGGCGCAGCCATGAACGGCATTCGCCCGATTATAGAATTCATGACTTTTAATTTTTCGCTTGTCGCAATTGATCAAATCATCAACTCTGCCGCCAAAATGCTTTCCATGTCAGGCGGACAATTCAATATCCCTATTGTATTTCGTGGGCCAACGGGCAATGCGGGTATGCTGAGTTCGCAGCATTCACAAAATTTCGAGAACTGGTTTGCGAATACGCCAGGTTTAAAGGTAGTTGTTCCTTTCACTCCCTATGATGCAAAAGGTCTATTGAAAACGGCCATCCGAGATAATGATCCTGTCATCTTCATGGAATCTGAGATGATGTATGGCGATAAAGGTGAAGTGCCTGTTGAAGAATACTTGATACCCTTTGGTGTTGCTGATATTAAAAGAAGCGGAACAGACGTAACCATTGTATCGTTTGGAAAAATTATGAAAGTGGTATTGGCCGCTGCCGCTGAATTAGAGAAAGAAGGTATTTCGGCAGAAGTGATTGACCTACGCACCGTACGCCCTATTGATTATGCATCAGTAGTTGAATCGGTTAAAAAGACAAATCGATTGGTTATAGTTGAAGAAGCATGGCCACTGGCTGCCATCTCTTCAGAGATCACTTACCATGTTCAAAAACATGCGTTTGATTATTTGGATGCCCCTATCCATCGCATTAATAGCTTGGACGTGCCACTACCTTACGCACCTACTTTAATTGATGCCATCTTGCCAAATGTAGCCAGAACTGTGAAGGCAGTCAAAGCAGTGATGTATAGGGATTGAAGATTTTTGATTTAAGATTTAGGATTTGTGATTTGAAGTTCAGCGATAGTAGCCGGCAACCTGAAACTAGTAACGAGTGAGTAAGTCTTTATGCCCAAGCCCTAAGTCCCGATACCTAAGCCCCAAGTCCTATTATCTAAATTGCCCCACGTTTCCCCAACTCAATCACTTCCATATTTTTGATTTCTTTTTTGCTCATCTCAAAGCGAACAATTGTTTTGGTGAGGTGAAATCCGTGATTGCCTGCCGCACCAGGATTTAGATAAAGCATATTTTTGTAATTGGAATCTCTTTTTATTCTTAATATATGTGAATGACCACAGATAAAAAGATCAGGCACTTTCTCTTTTAATATTTTCTTCACGCGCGGATTATAGTTGGGTGGAGCTCCCCCAATGTGGGTCATCCAAACGGTTACACCTTCGCACTCGATCCAAAGATCTTCCGGGAATTTAATTTGTAAATCTTTATTGTCAATATTTCCGTACACAGCCCTTAGTGGTTTTACTTTTTCAAGGGAATGGATTATTTCGGGATCGCCAATATCGCCAGCGTGCCAGATTTCGTCACAGTTTTTGAAATAGTCAAACACCTTGGTATCTAAGTAGCTGTGTGTATCTGATATAAGACCGATTGTCATTTTTATTGATTTCGGATGTAAAACTAAACGAAAATTTGTTTATACGTATAGAATAATTAAGTTTGTCGTATAAAATAAAAGATTGCCTTATGGATGCCAAAATCACACTTAGTTTTGATGATGAAATCATTGCACGAGCCAAGAAATTTGCAGATGCGAATAATATTAGCCTATCAAGGTTAACAGAATTCCTTTATTCTAAAATGACCCAGGTAAGATACAAGCAATTGGAAGATTTACCAGTAGCAGATTGGGTAAGCATGGTGGCCGAGGGGCAAGTGGAGTATCAGACAAAAGCCCGCTCGCGCCAATCATTAAAAAAAGAATACTTCAAAGCTAAGAAATGAGGTTGTTCTTAGATGCTAACATTCTAGTTTCTGTTCTCAATAAGGAATACCCACTTTTCACACACTCATCACGGGTCTTAAGTTTGGCGGGCAATCTCAAGTTTCAAGTTTACACTTCGCCTATTTGCCTGGCCATTGCTTTTTATTTTGCCGAGAAGAAGAGCGGCACGTTGGAAGCCAAGAGAAAAATGGAAATCCTCTGCGATAAACTGGATATTGCGACAGCCGATAAGATGGTTGTTAGAAAGGCTATTCAAAATAAATCCATACGAGACTTTGAAGATGGGCTTGAATATTATTCTGCGGAGGCAGCCAAATGTGCCTGTATTGTCACGGAAGACCGAGGTGATTTTTTCTTTTCTAAAATTGAAGTATTGGATTCTAAATCCTTTTTAGAAAAATATGTGATGAAGAATTGAGGCACCTATTCGTAGGTATGAACCTTAATAGAAAATGAATCCATAAAATTGTAGTGACCTTATTACCTTATTTTGGTCTGCCGTTATAATTTAATAAGGTTAGGATTAACAGCTACAAATAATTTCTACTAAGGTTTTGTTTGCTCAACCAACATCTGCTTTGGCAAGGTCTTTCCAAATTATCAACGTCAAAAGTCACAAAACCAAAACAAAGAGCGGGATTGCTCCCGCTCTTGGAAATTTTTGCTTTAGCTAGATCAATTAATTCTTATTCTTCAAATCAAGCGCAAAATCTTTAGCCGTCTTTGCTGTCATGATGTCCATAAAATTAAGAGCCCCATTGGTTGTTGGTCCACCACCCGTTTGGATTTGTGGAACTACCGCACCAGTATATTTACTAAACGCATCAGCCCATACTTTTTGCACTTCTACCTGTGCTTTTAGCTTCATCTCCAAAGCACCGTCAGCTTGCATAATGCGTTGTCTTTCATAGGCATTTGCATCGGCCAACTCTTTTATTTTCTTCGCCTCTAAGATCGCGCCTTCATAAGCAATTTTTTGTTGCAGCTTATCTTGCTCAGCTACTTTTACTTTTGTTTGAGCCTCCACCACCTGCTTGGTTTGTTCTTGCTTTTGTTGATATTCGATTTCAACAAGAGCTTGCTCACCTTTTGCTTTGGCTGTCAATGTCTGCTGTTGCGCTGTCATCAATTCCTGTTTAGAGATAGATGATTTAGTAACAGCATCAATGATCTTTACCAATTTTTCATCCACCTTATTTTCATAGTCCACATCGGTGATGGCCGCATCGGCTACGGTGATACCATATTCTTTTATCGAAGACAGTTTACGTTTAGGTGTATTCATTTTTTTATCGAACTGAATTTCAGTTTGATACACCCTTTTCTTTTCATTTTCCAACGAATCAAATACCAAGTTCTCTTCCGTCACCAGTAAATACACACCTTCCTTCAATTGATCTAAAAAATCCTGTGCCATTTGTGCACGACCGCCACCGTAATGCTTCTCACTGCTCATCAATTGAGCAGATGATTGCAAGCACTCTTTGGTATAAGGAGCGAGCCTCTTTACAACTAGTGATTGAGGCGTACGATGCGTGTTATGAATCAATATCATTTCTTTTTCATCAGAAGGTAAAATGAATTGAGTGATACCGCGCACATCTGCGGTGGTAGCATCGCTGAAACGAATCATGATCTGGCCGACTTCAATACCGTTGTCTTCAATTTCCAACTTCGGCTTCGGTTCCTGGTAGGTTACAGAAATCTGGTTGGGCCATTCTTTTTCTTTCGCGAAAAAGCCCGCATAAAATATCCCAGGTGCAAACTGCACGATCTGTTGCCCGTTCGTTCGCTCCACTACAGTTCGGTTACCAGCATCGTTCCATGAGAACGGGTTGACGATAAGAAAGAAGATCAGCGCAATGATGGCGAGTACGCCAACTACAATTGTTCTTTTTGAAATTACTGGATTCATTTGATTAGGGGTTTTGTGTTTTGTTGTTGTTTTTGTTTTTGTTTGAAAAATAGTTGGTGAGCAGCAGTACGGTTACGTACGCCACAATTCCGAATACAGCCAGAAACCCGACTGCGAGTGCTAGTCTAATCATAAAAGTGTTTGTTAGTTTATGTGAGTTAAAAATCTTGGAAGACGAACCTGTCTTCAAACTTGCAACGAAAGAGTAATGGTTACATGCCTTTGTGAATTTGGCTATCTATCCACCAGTTATTTGAAATGAAACCGAGATTTAAAAAAATATATTTTGTAACTAAAATATGGCTTTATTCGTATGGATTAATCCTTTTTTTGGATTTTGAATTGCTCTTTGACAGGTTACCAATCAGCAAAATACCCTCTATCTATTTTTAAATTTAGCCATCCATTGATTGGCTTCTTTTTGCAATTTTACCTTGCCGCTTGCGAGGTACTCTTTCAGTTTTTGATTGATTGTTCCTTGCGATGTAAAATGAAATTGCCCACAATCGTCACATTGATAGATGGCAATGGGGCCGCTGCCTTTTCCGTATTCAAAACGCGTGTGTGCATCAATGAGCGCGTCTTCAGCAACCTCTTGCGAGAGGTACATTTTCTTATGGCTGGGGCAAGATTTCATTTATTGCTTGTCAATTGCTCTATCTGCTGCTAACTTGCGGGCTTAAACTAAAAAACAACAATGAAGGTAGCTGAAATACACACGAAAAAGGGCGTAATGAAAATTAATTTTTTTGAGAAGGACGCCCCCAACACCGTTAAGAATTTTATTACACTGGCAGAGAAGGGCTATTACAATGGCCTTACTTTCCATCGTGTCATTCCAAATTTCATGATCCAAGGCGGCTGCCCCAACGGCACTGGCAGCGGTGGCCCTGGTTACAAAATTGACTGCGAGTTGACGGGCGATAATCAATATCACGATCGCGGAGTATTATCCATGGCACACGCTGGCCGCAATACAGGCGGTTCACAATTTTTCATTTGCCACTCGCGTGATAACACAAAACACTTAGATCGCAATCATACTGTGTTCGGCAAAGTAGTGGAGGGGGTAGAAGTGATTGATGCCATTCGTCAAGGGGATGTGATGGAGAAGGTGGTGATTAGTGAGATGGTGTAATGTTAATCGGTATTCGGTAGTTGGTAATCGGTCGCAACATAAACCGAATACCGCTTACCTAATACCAATTTTCTAGGTCCTACTCACCTCCGCCACACATTCAATCTCCACCAATGCTTCTCTTGGCAAGCGGCTCACCTCTACCGTGGTGCGCGCTGGTTTGTGATCTCCAAAAAATGCTTCGTAGGCTTTGTTCATTTTTTCAAAGTCAGCAAAGTTTTTTAAAAACACCGATGTTTTGATGATACTTGATCGATCACATCCTGCCGATTTCAAAACCGTTTCTAAATTAGTTAGCACCAACGTGGTTTGCTCCGAGGCTGTCGCGCCTTCGATCACCATCGAGGCGGGGTTCAATGGAGTTTGTCCCGAGCAGAAAATCAAATTGCCCGATTGAATGGCGTGTGAATAAGGGCCGATGGCCCTGGGTGCATTTTCAGTAAATATTTTTTTCATTGCTAAATTTTATTTTGTTTCTCTTTTAGTGTTGGCGGCCTGGCCAAGCGAGGCGCAAGGCCACCGGGCTGTCCGCTACAAGTCCGTCCGCGCACTTTCCATTTCACTTCGGGCTTTTCGCTACCATCCCTGGCCGAAGTGTGCACGTTGATTACTGATACATTTTTTCAATTTCATTTTTATGATTTTCGGTGATGATGTTTCGGATAGGTTTTAAGGTGGCTGTGATCTCACCACTTTCCACCGTCCAGTCTTGGTGACAAAGAATAAAATTTTTGACCCGTTCAAAATTAGGCAATTCATCATTGAGCCGATCTAATTCTTCTTGAAATTTCGCTCGCACTTTAATGTTGTGTACCATAAATTGCGGGGCTGTCCAATGGATGCCTTCTTGCACACACCACGATTCTAACATTTCAAAATGGGGAACAATGAGTGCAGTAACAAAAGGTCGCTGGAAGCCAATGATCAAACTGCGTTGAATGAAAGAAGATCGCTTGAGATGATTCTCTAATTGCTGAGGTGCAATGTATTTGCCTGAAGACGTTTTAAAAATATCTTTCTTGCGATCAGTGATTTTTAAAAACCGCTTGTGAACAAACTTTCCAATATCGCCAGTGCGCATCCATCCATCGGATGTTAATACCGCTTCCGTCATTGCTGGTTTTTTGAAGTAGCCTTTCATTACGTTAGGCCCCTTCACTAAAATTTCTCCCTCGTGTTCTTCGTTGGGGTCGTCTATCTTCACTTCAATTCCTGGCACTGGTAAACCTACTGTTCCGAATCTGTTCAATCCGGGCTCGAATCTGTTCATAGAAATAATCGGAGCAGTTTCCGTCATCCCATAGCCTTCTACAATATAAATTCCAGCGGCTGAGAATAGCCTTCCAATATCGGGGCGAAGTGATGCTGCGCCCACGGCCATGTATTTTATTTTTCCTCCCAGCTTTTGTCGCCATTGCCTTAGCACAAGCAATCGTGCCACTAAAAGTTTGAGGGCGAACACAGGTCTCAATTTTCTTTCTGAGCCGTATTGTTTGCCAACGCCCATGGCCCATCCAATCAATTTCCTTTTGAAAATATTTTTGCCCAATGTTTGTTCTTCCATGAAGTCGTACATCTTTTCTAGCACACGCGGAACGGAACTACAAAAGATGGGGCGCACGGTTTTAAAATCGTGGGTGAAGGTTTCTTTATTTTGACTGAAATAGAGAGAAGTGCCAAAGGCAATGTATGTGTAGCAAGCCGCACGCTCAAAAATATGGCTGAACGGAAGAAAGCTCAGCACCTTATCGCCAGGCTCTAATGGAAGTATGGTTAAGATGGCTTTGATGTTATGCACGATGTTGCCATGAGAGAGCATCACACCTTTCGGTTCACCCGTGCTGCCAGATGTATAGAGGATAGTGACAATATCTTCCTCCGTTACTTTTTTTCTTCTTTCATCTAATAATATCAATCCATCTTTTGGTATTTGAGCAGATTGTATAGGTTTGAAAAAATGAGTGGCGGCAGCATCGAGGTGATAAAGTTGAACAGTCGATTTGACCTTTTCCGCGAAAACGTGAAATTTAAAATAGAGTCCTTCATTGGCAGTGATGCACAACCGTGATTCTGTCTCTGATAGAATGAGTTGAAACTCTTCTTCGTGTAAAGTAGGATGGACAGGCACGGTGATCAACCCAACTTGTTGGCAAGCAAAGTCAAGCAGCATCCACTCGGGACTGCCCGTAACAGGAACAAATATTATTTTCTCACCTGCTGTAAATCCATTTGATAGAAACCAACAAGAAAGTGCATCTACTTTTGTTTGAATTTGTTCGGTGGACACCCCATGCCATTGCCCTGAGGAAAATGAATTCAACGCTTTATTGTTCGGGTATTTCTCTTTTTGGTAAGCGAGCAGATCAAATACGCGGGTGAAGTCAATATTTTTTCTTGTTACTTCCATGGGCTATCCTTTTCTGTTTTAGGTTTCACATACAAGATTGAATAGAGTATTTCAAAAAATTCTGGAAAGTCTGGTAAATTGTTGTGTCGCCCTTTTTCAATAGGATGCAATTGGATCTTATTTGGATAAAGTGCATTGAGTTTTTCACTTTGCTCAAATGAAACAAGACGGTCGTTCGTACCGTGAATGATATGTACGGGGCATTCGGTTGTTTTTAAATATTGATCGGTGCGAATGTCGTATTTCAACATCCACTTGAGCGGGGTAAAAAAAATGTAGCGGTTGATGTTGTAGAAGAAACTAAAATAAGGGGAATCTAAAATCAACATGCGTGGTTTGTTCCAAGATGATAGTCGTGCTGCAATGCCGCTGCCCCACGAGCGACCGTACAAAACAATTTTTTCTTCTGGGTAGAATTGTGTGAGCCACTTGTAAATGTATTGCGCATCATTAAAAACTTTCTCCTGACTTCTCTCTCCGCTGCTCTTGCCAAAGCCACGATAGTCCATCATAAAAAAATCATAGCCGTTGCTCAGAAAATCCTTTGCAAACTTCCCCCAGCCTTTGATGCTTTTGGAATTGCCTTTCAAATAGTAAACCACACCGCGTGAGTTGGGTACTTTGAAATAGATGGCGTTGATGTGGCCACCATCTTCCATGTCAAAATCCAGTTCCTCAAAAGGAAAAGCATATTTGTATTCAAAGGCGCGCGTCAGTTTTTCGGGACGGAAGAAAAATAAATGTTGAAAGAAATAAAAGAACAGGCAGAAGCCGATGTAGATGCCGAGGATAGAAAATAGCCAGACCATTTTGGCTAAGTTATGAATTAATTATCAGTTGCTAATTGACCATTGACAAAAAACAATTTTATCAATTCAAGACTTCGACCAGTGCCTTGTGATATTTCTCAAAATCCCTTAAATTTTTATGCCCACCGCCCTCAATGACAAAAAATTTGTCTTCACTGCTCAATAGCGGCTTCAACTTCATGGCTGATGAGAATGGCACTACCCAATCATTGGTACCGTGAAAAATTATTTTTTTACATTTTACATTTTGCAAAAAGATATTGTTGGGGAAATGATTGCGAACGGGAAGCAATGCGAGTAACGGACGGATAGGGGCATAGACTACGCTTTTAAATTCATCGAAAGGGGTTTCCAGAATAAGTAAGTCGGGTGTGTTTTCGATTGCAAGATTTGAAGCGACTGCCGTGCCTAACGATCTTCCATAAATAATCAATCTAGTGAACGGAATGTTTTCCTTTGACCAATTTAAAATGGCTTGAGAATCTTTGTAAAAATCTTTTTCGCTTGGTGTGCCTGTGCTTTTGCCATAACCTCGGTAATCGATCATCAAAATATCATAACCGAGTTGAGTGAAGTCTATAGCGTATTGCCCCCATCGCTTTAAGCTTCCCGCGTTGCCATGAAAGTATAAAATGAAACCTTTGGATAGCGTGGGGGATTTGAAAAACAGCGCGTTGAGCGTTTCTCCATCATCTGTTTTGATGAAGTGTTCTGTGAAAGGCTGATCAAATTGAAAAGAATAATCTTTCGCTAGTTTTTTTGGTTGGAAGATAAATTTTTCTTGGAACACGTAGAAGCCAATAGAGATGACAAGATAGACTGTAAGCAATATGCTCGCTATCTGGAACAAGCGTTTATTTGATTTAGTTTTTTTGATGAGTTAAAATTAGTTCTATTTCTAATGATTGAGCCATCATCAACAATGTTTACACCCCTTTATTTCTTCCCCATCGCTCTTTCAACCATTGATTTATCGCCTGTCATCTGCCAATGGATCAATGACACGGGTATGATGCCCACCCGGTTGAACTCATCCATGAAATCTTTAATCACAAATTTGCCTTCGCGCTGGCGGGCGTATTCGGCAATGAGTTGATCAATCAGTAGTTTGCCTATGACGTAGCTGCTACCATAGGCGGGTTGTTGCACATAAAATTGTTCTTCGTGTTGGATGGTACCACCATCGGCAGGGAGCAGGCCCCACGGCACCCATTTGGATGCGAACTGTGTGGCTTGATCGAAATCATATTCCAATCCGTGTTGACGCAAGCCGCCCAAGCCGCGTGCTGCACGTTGTGCCAGCATGATGTAAACCAATTCTTTTGCACGTGGGCGTTTTTCTAACATGCCCATGTTCATGACCAACTCTTCCATAGCCGTGGCCAAACCTTCGGCTCTGCTGTCAAAAATATTATCGAGCAAAGGCACGTTGCGAATAGGACTTTCGTAAGGCTCTTCGCGATTGCGTGCTAGGTCAATCCAATGGTAGTGATGGGCGCGCATGGGCATAGGGTCGCGGTGATCTACTTCATCGAAGAAGCCGCGCAGTTCTTTGCTTGGCACGAACTCTTGGATTTGCGCCATCATCGCAGGCTCCATGTACGGCTTCATGGTCATGATTTCTTCTGAATCAAAAAATGCGAGGTAGTCTTTTACTCCTTGCTGCAATAATTTTTTATAGTCGGCTGCATTGTCGGCTTTGGTTAACTTGGGTAATTTTCTGTTTTGATGTTCCGTCAAGCGCAGTGCGCTGTGCGAGCGATACAACTCACGCTCCAATAAAATTTCTTCGGCCTCGTAGGTAAATGGCAAGAGGTGAACATTTTTCAAGTACCACGTATAATTTTCTTTGCCCACCCCCGATAAACCTGTTTTGAAGGGAGCTTGTTGCGTGAGCCACTCAGCAAATTGATTGGAGGCTGATTTGGCTTCGCGTGCGGCCATTGCTAAATCTGGATTTGTTTTTTCTATGGATATGGCAAAAGATTCTAATTCATTGCTTTGATTTTTGATTGAGCGGATGCCAGTTACCCAAAGGTCTTTGGCATTTCCTGTCAGATTTATCTTGGCTTGATCAAAAACAGTTTGTGCTTTGCGAAGTTGAGCCGCTATTTCAGCAGCATCTTTTTCTGAAAGTGGTTGGGTGTAGTTGGGTAGATCAACGGCTCCGAAAATATTAGCGCCTTCGCGCTCGGGCACATCAGAAGGAGAGGGGTAGAACCAAACATAGAAGGCGGGGTCGCTCACCCACGGTTGCTTTACGCGATGATCAAAATCAAGACTATTCATTTCTGCCCACACCAAGTACCAATCAACTTGATGTTTGATGGGCCACTTAGTGGTATCAAATGCATTCAATCGATCTTGCCAATTTTTTAATTCGGCATGTTGTTTCTTCATGGCCTCGGCACTGTAATCAGGCACACCCTCTTTTACTTCGGGCGAGTGAAACGCACGCCACGATTGAAACAATTCTACCAACTGGGCGTGGGTGGTGCTTTTGGTAATGGTAGAAGTGGGTGGTGTGGTTTGTTTTTGTTCACACGCCAAAAGAATGGATGAAACAAGAAAGAAGATGATGGCTTTGGTGAGTTGGTTCATAGTTGGTGGTTGGTTAAAATTATATTGGTTGCGTTCTAGTCGTGCCACGACTCGC
>JAYWHU010000052.1:0-16486 GCA_043777495.1 Cyclobacteriaceae bacterium
TGTGTTTCTGTGAATCTTGACTTTTTCATATTTAACCATTTTAAAATTGAACTTTTATATTCAACTTTCAAATGGCCGAACTTCAGGGGAGCTTACAACTGGATGAAGCATTGAAATTGAAAAAAGTATTGGATGGAATAGATTCTTCGATCGTAAATAATTCTGTAAGACTTGGTAGCGTAGTGGAAACAATCAATTTTAATTTTTTCGTAGCAATTAGTGCTGGCAAGTTTTTAGTTGAGGGAAAAGAATATCTAGCGGTTTCATCGGGTTCACCAGTAGGCAAGTTGTTGATCAACTTGAAAGTAGGAGATACCTTTCGGTTTAATAATAAGCAGGAAGTAGTTATGCGCGTTATTTAGTTGCCGCGGCCTTTAGTCCGTGGGTTAATGATCAGAAAAATCTGAAAAGAGGGCTTAACCCTTTCATATTTTTTTGTAAATCAATAAACTGCATTTTCATGCTGCACTTCTGCAAGGAAGGGCTAAAGCCCTAGAGTCGATTCCCTTTGACTTCATCCACGACCTAAAGGCCGTGGCAACTTATGATTCTAAAATTTCAATTATCTTCGAGCCACTATGAACACTAAAGCTTGGCTCAGCGCATTTAGACTTCGCACTCTTCCTTTATCTTTATCTTGTATAGGCATGGCTGGTTTTTTAGCAGCGAATGCAGGTAAGTTCAATGGATTGATATTTACTTTCTGTTGCCTCACCACTATCTTCCTACAGGTACTTTCCAACTTGGCCAACGACTATGGCGATTCTATAAATGGCGCAGACCATGCAGGTAGGAAGGGACCACAACGGGCAGTACAGTCGGGGGCTATTTCAAAAAGGCAAATGCGCCATGCGGTTGTTCTTTTTTCCATACTTAGTTTAGTAAGCGGAATTTTATTGTTATGGTTTTCTTTTGGTTCTGATTGGAATGGCATCCTTACTTTTTTTGGTTTAGGATTATTGAGCATCGCAGCAGCAATTGGCTACACCATCGGCAAGCGACCTTATGGATACATCGGTTTAGGAGATATTTCTGTTTTGATTTTTTTTGGATTGGTGGGCGTGATGGGCTCTTACTATTTGTTCACTCATGAAATCTCGTGGAGAGAGATTTTCCCAGCACTAAGCTGCGGATTGTTTTCCATTGCCGTGCTCAACATCAACAACATCCGCGATATTGAATCAGACAAGGCTGCAGGTAAGTTTTCCATTCCTGTAAGGATCGGAAAAGCGAAGGCATCCATCTATCATTGGGTGCTATTGCTAGGAGGATTGATCAGTGCTATTATTTATTCAGGCATCAACTACCAATCGCCTTGGCAATTTTTATTTTTGTTAGCCGCCCCGTTGATTATTAAAAATGGGATTTCGGTTTCTTCAAAACCTTCCACCGAACTAGATCCATTTTTGAAACAAATGGCATTGACCACGCTATTATTTGTTTTACTTTTTGGGGTGGGGGTTTTGATAAAATGAATAATCGTATGGATAGGGATATACATTTAGACCAGGGAGAAATTTTCGATGAAAATCGAGAGATGAATAGGAGAGCGGAAGCCTCAGAGTACGACATCGAATCTGGTCGGGTGAAAAGCGCAAGAGAATTTAAGCAGGAATTTGAAAAGTGGCAAAAGAAGAAACGAGAGGATAGAGAGGCTTCAAACCTAAGCTAGTTTTATTAAGTAAGCCTTCGCCACCTCCAAATCCTCTGGCGTATCTACACACATGGTCTCCACATCTGTCTTGGCGACTTTTATTTTGAACCCATGCTCCATCCAGCGAAGCTGTTCCAATGACTCTGCTTTTTCCAACGAGGATATTTCTAGCTTAGTGATCTCTTTCAAAATATCTGCACGGTAAGCATACATGCCCACGTGCTTGTAAAATTCAAAGCTGCTTAACCAATTTTTTTCGTCCACTTTTTGAACGAACGGAATGACCGCTCGACTGAAATATAATGCCTCATTGTTGGTATTGAAAGTGACTTTCACTTCGCTGTTGTTGTACAGTTGGTCGTAGCTGTCAATTTTTTTTATCAGTGTAGCCAACTGCGTTTCGCCATCGAGGTACGATGCCAGTAAATCAATTTGACTTGCTTCAATGAATGGTTCATCGCCTTGTATGTTAATAGCGTAATCAAATGTTTCTTTTTCTTTGGTCAACGCTTCATAGCAACGATCCGTTCCACTCGGGTGATGTTCAGATGTCATGCAAGCCTCTCCACCAAAACCAATCACGTGATCAAAAATTAGTTTGTGTTCCGTGGCCACAACAACTTTAGAAAGTGTTTTTGATTTCTTCGCTTGCTTATAAACCCGCTCGATCATCGATTGTCCACCTAGGTCTGCCAATGGTTTGCCAGGGAAGCGAGTGGACGCGTAACGTGCTGGTATGATGCCGATGATTTTCATTTAGACTATTTATTAAAGATTTTTTTGGCTAGCGCTTTTTCCAAATGTAGATCGTTCCGATTGTAAGTATAAGAAAGATAATAGTAAAGAGTTTAAAGAAAAGTAGCGCACCATCATCATAATTGATAAACCCATCAAAGTAATAGCCGTTTTCATTATAACCCATTCCTATTCTACTAACGGTTAGACTAGCAAAGCTTATGGTTAGCAAAGAGAGAATCACAATTAAAATTTTTTTTAATACGACCATACATTTAATCAGATGATTATCCCATCGCCCAATCTTCAAATTACTTTCTTCACTCTCAGCGTAACCCCTTCGGTCCCAATAACCTCTATGGTATCCCCTTTCTCAATATATTCCCCTCGCGTAAAGCCATCATGTGTTTGATCATCAATCATCACCTTGCCGCTCGGGCGAAGCACGGTGTGGGCAGTTCCTTTTTTGCCAAGTAATACCTGAGTGGAATTGTTTACAGAAAATCCTTGCGAGCTTTCTTGTGTGTCTGTAAGAGCCATCCGTTGAAAAGCTTTTGTATCCATCAGCTTTGCGCCACCAAAAAACAAGAGCAGCATTCCGCCTGATATTCCACCTAGTGCAGCAAACGTTGCTTTCAAAATATCGCCCATCGGCACAAATTCAAAATTGAAAAAGTCGTTGTTGAGCATGATCAAGATTAGCGACACCACTGTGAGCGTAATGCCCGCGATGCCCGCTACACCAAAACCCGGGATCACAAAAATCTCTGCTAATAATAATAGTATGCCTACGAAAAGCGCGATGATCTCCCAATACTCGGCAAGACCATTCAAATAATAGGGCACTAAATATAAAACCAATGCTGTGACCGAAACAAAAAGAGGAAACCCAATACCCGGTGCCTGCAGTTCAAAGTAAAGCCCGCCAAGGATGGCGAGTATTAGAATTCCACTAATGAAAGGATTGAGAAAGAACGCGATTATTTTTTCTGATGCACTCAGGTGAAAACGGTGCAGCTCATAGTCTTCAATTTTGTTGCGCTTCAATATTTCTTCAATGGATTCCACTTTCGCTTCGCAGTAGCCATTTTTTATAGCCTCTGAGGTAGTGAAGGTGATCACCTTACCCGCTTGCTTGATGCTATCAATGACAATTCTATCATCTACCATTCCCTCGGCAATGCGCGGGTCGCGATGATTTGTTTCAGCGGTAGAGCGCATGATGGAGCGCATATATGATTGGTATTTATCAGGCGCGGCTTGTCCGCCAGCACCCTCTACCACAGTGGCCGCACCAATGCTCGCTCCGGGCGACATATATATACTGTCGCACGCAATGGAGATCAATGCACCTGCGGATGCCGCATCAGAATTGATGTATACCCAAATCGGTTTTTTAAAATCCATGATCAAGTCCACAATTTCTTTGGCATCGGTAAGCACGCCCCCGTAGGTGTCCATGTCAATGATCACGTAATCGGCTTTTATTTTTTCGGCATGTTCCAAGCTCAACTTCACTTGGCGCAACATGCGCGGGTCTATTTCGTCTTTGATCTCCATCACCATTACTTGCGGCTTTATATTTTGGCAAAAAGCCGTTGCAGCGGTCATCAACACTATTAGCGTTATCAAAGTCAGCTTTCTCATAGTTGGAATTATTTAAGTACAAAAGTAATACACTTGAGGGTAAAACGTTTTACAAGAATATATTTCACGCAAAGGCGCAAAGGGAAAATAGTATAAGCATCTGATAAACTAAGAGCGGAGTGCTTTGGCCGGAGATAGATTCTGTGATGAATTCCAAATATTTTTTTGTTGACGTTTACCAGAAAGCGAATAGGGCTGAGGTGTGAATTCAGGTTTGTCTTGGCTATTTCCAATCTGCGGAATAAGCGCAACTAAAATGATAAACGAGAAAAGGACTTTCATAAGATTCAAAAATTAAGTGAGCGCAATTTAGCCTCTACTTGATCTGTGAAGAGAACAATTTTAAGCCTTCATTAAAACTCCTCGGAGCATATCCCAATTCCTTCCTTGCTTTATCAATAATAAATCCAGTCTTTGGTGGACGCGCAGCAGGTTGCTTGAATTGCGTAGAGTCTGTTTGTTTGATGAGTGATTTATCTAACCTGAAAAAATCTGCTGTGGCAAGAGCAATATCATAAGGAGTCATCATCTCATAGCCAGAAATATTGTAGATACCTTTTGTCTTTTTAGTGGCAGCTAGGTAGCAACCTATTGCTAAATCTTCTGCCAATGTAGGTGTGCGCCATTGATCGTTGACTACATTGATCGTTTTTCCTTCTTCCAAACTTTTCTTTACCCACAGCACAATGTTGCTGCGACTCATGTCTTTGGTCACACCAAATACCAAAACAGTCCGCAAGATTGCCCAATCGATCTTACTTTTTTGAATGGCTACTTCCGCAGCCAATTTACTTTCTCCGTAGTAACTTAATGGATTAGGTTTTTCCAATTCATCAAGGGGGCCATGAGTTCCATCAAAAATAAAATCGGTGGAGATGTGTATTAAACGTGTCCCTGTTTTTTCACAAGCCTTTACTAAGTTTTCTACGGCTGTTACATTGTTGAGCCAACATTTTTCTCTTTCCGTCTCGCAATGATCAACCTGTGTCATCGCAGCCGTGTTGATGATCACATCTGGTTTTGTTTTGTTGATTATTTTTTCAACCTCTTCAAGTTGAGTAATGTCCAATGAATGAAACTCGCCCTTGGGCTGATCAATCGCTAACTTAGATTTCGCTGTGGCGATGAGATAACCATCTTTGGTTAAGATCAATTCAACCAATTTTTGACCAAGCAGTCCGTTGGAGCCAGTGACGAGGATTTTCATTTTTTTACTTCAGGATAAACATACCCATACAGCTTCGTGATCTTTTTCTTTGATACTTCCTCCACAGTCACTGTCATGCGCACATCTTCCAGCGGGCGATCACCACCATCTTTTTGTACTGCGGCAATTTTGTCTATTACTTCTAGGCCTTTGATAACTTTTCCAAATACGGTATAGTCGCCATCTAAATGAGGCGCACCACCTACTGTTGTATAGGCTTTTATTTTTTCTGGCGAAACATCTTTTGTCACTTTCATGCCTGTTTCTTTTTCAATGCGTGGTACGAGGGCAAATATTTTTTTCTTGTAGGCTTCCATGTCTCCCAATTGGTATACCATGTTCAGCGAATCGATCAATGGTTTGTTCGCAGGATTTTGCATGATTTGGCGAAAGCCCATATTTAATTTCATTTGGTCAATTTTTAAATCTTCCATGCTTGATTCGGGGATGATGCTGCCTTGCACAATATAAAACTGACTGCCGCTAGATGCCTTAGTAGGATTTTGTTCATCGCCCAAACGCGCTGCTGAGAACGAACCTTTCTCATGAAAAAATTTCGGATTGAATTCGGCATCTACTGTATAGCCAGGACCGCCATTGCCAAGTTGCTGACCTGGCTGTGCTTTTTTAGAATTGGGGTCACCCCCCTGTATCATAAAGCCAGCAATCACACGATGAAAAAGAAGGCTATCGAAATAATGTTCTTTGGCAAGCTTAATGAAGTTGGCTTTGTGCTTCGGTGTTTCGTCATATAGAATAGCAACCATATCGCCTTGATTGGTTTTAATGGTGATGACATAATCTGATTTTTGCGCGCAACTCGTTACAAGAGTGACAGCCCAGAGTAGAATGATGGTAAGTGATCGGTTCATAGTTGATTTAATGTTCATGGTTGAAAATAGAAGCTACAAAAATAGTTGACAATTGGCAATAAGCAATAGAAAAAAGTTGACAACAAATTTTTACTACAGAGGCCACGGAGAGCCACAGAGGTTGTTTTTCGATTCCCTTATTCGTTCTGTCATAACTCTGTGCGCCCTCTGTGGTTTACTGACTACAAGTTTTTCACAACAGAAGCCACAGAGGTTGTTTTTCGATTTCCTTATTTGCTCGGTCATAACTCTGTGCGCCCTCTATGGTTTACTGACTACAAGTTTTTCACAACAGAAGCCACGGAGAGCGACAGAGGTTGTTTTTCGATTTCCTTATTTGCTCGGTGATAACTCTGTGTATCCTCTGTGTGCCCTGTGTCCTCTGTGGTTTATTGATCAGTTCCACATTTGCAAACTGTCAATTGAACTACGGGTTTATCAACTTAGAAAGCTGCAATGAAAGATCCAAAAAAATCATCTTCGCGCTTCCGTTGCGCTCTAGGTGATAGGTGGCATCGGAAATCAAGGCATTTGTTTTTTCCACTTTGGCAACGCTCATTACTTTGCTAAAATCCTGTACGAATTTTACTTCGCTACCTTTTACCCTACTGATGGCAGACGCACCTGAAAATTGAAGCAGTGTTTCGCGCATCATAGTCAGGCCATAGTGTAAAAAATTGCGCTGGCCGAGTTTGTCGCGTTCGTTAAATTCCTCCATAAGCGCGACCATTTTACTATAATCTTTTTTAAAACAAGTGCGCATCCACTCCGAAAATTTTTCTTGGTAGTGGTCTTGTTCTGAGTCGATGAGTTTGATGGCCGTGTTCAAATCGCCTTCGGCCAACGAAACAATTTCTTGCCTTCGAGTTTCAGCTACGCCTTTGATTGATAAATGATTTTCTATTTCTTCATCGGATAGCATCGGCACTTGCACGATCTGTGTGCGCGATAGAATGGTGGGCAGCAATCGCTCAACGGCATTGGTCACCAACAAGAAAAAAGTGTTTACAGGCGGCTCTTCCAATATTTTTAAAATCCCGTTGGCAGCAGATGGGTGCATCAATTCAGGCTGCCAAATGATCATTACTTTATACGGGCTCTCAAAAGCTTTCAGCGAGAGTGTTTTAATAATCTCTCGACTTTCTTCGCGAGAGATCAGCGCTTGTTTATCTTCGCCACCATAGAAACTGATCCAATCACCTAAATCGCCAAAAGGTTGCTCCAATAAAAAGCTACGCCAACTCTTTAAAATATCCGCCTTGAAACGGTCCTCATCTTTATCGCCTTTAATATTGCCGAGCGGAAAAACAAAATTAGTATCAGGATGAATATATTTTAAACTTTTGCTGCACGCAGCGCAGGTGCCACATGCATCGGTTGCTCCTTTGTTTTGACAATGCAGATAATTTGCGTAAGCCAGTGCCAATGGTAAGTTTAACGAACCGGGCTTGCCCGTCAATAATTGTGCGTGAGCAATATGACCAGCTTGAACTGCTTCAATGAGCTTTGATTTTATTTCTGTTAATCCGGGGATGGAGGAGAAGTTCATAGTTGAGAGAATTTAAAATTGACAGTTGACAAAAAAGCAATTGACAATTTGCGTGCACAGAATATAAGTTACAGGCTTCATTTTATCAATTATCAATTTGTCAGCCGTCAATTGATTTCTTCTCCCACACTCTCTCCTTCGCACACATTTCAAAAACAGTTTTGTAAATCTCTTTATCAATATCCGTTAACGCAAGACCTCTACGCTCCATTGCTTTCGCTGCGGTAGCCATTGCTTTTTCAAATTGATAGGTGCTAAAACCCGATGCTCCACCCCAAGCAAAGCAAGGAATAAAATTACGGGGAAAGCCATCACCAAAAATATTCGCGCTTATACCCGTTACTGTTCCTGTATTGAACATAGTGTTGATACCGCACTTGGTATGGTCAGCCATCATCAAGCCGCAGAAGACCAAACCTGTGTCAACGAATCCTCCTTTCGGATAATTCCAGATTTTTACATTTTCGTAATTGTTCTTAAGGTTAGAAGTGTTGCTATCTGCGCCAAAGTTGCACCATTCGCCTATGACAGAGCAACCTAAAAATCCATCGTGCGATTTGTTGCTAAAGCCAAAGAAAACAGAAGCACTTACTTCTCCGCCCACTTTGCAGGCGGGGCCAATGGAGACATCACCGCGCATTTTGCCGCCCATGTTTACTACCGATCCTTCGCCCAACGAAAAAGGTCCGCGTATCATCGCGCCTTCTTGCACCTGTGAATTTTTTCCTAAATAGATCGGGCCATTCTCTGCATTTAAAATGGCTGAGTGAATGACTACACCCTCTTCAATAAAAATATTTTCTTCTGCGTAAGCGCGTGTGTATTTGTCTTTAATACCGATTGATTTTCTTCCAGCCGTTATCAATTCAAAGTCAGCACGGAGTTGTGCGCCATTGTACTGAAAAATTTTCCATACTTGATCGATCAATGTTATAGGTGATGAATGCTCCGTTACTTTTCCAACGATTACTTCTGGCACTTCATCATCAGTCGTGCGCACGGCCAAGATCATCGAGTCTTTTATCAGCGCGTCTCCCATTGTCAATTGATGAATGGCTGTTACTAAACCAGCATCGGGGCAAAGTGCTCCGTTGATCCAAAGATTATCGACCGTATATTTGAGTTGAAACTTCTTGGATAAATATCCTTCTGTAGAAAAGGAAGCCGATGTATTCAAATGTTTCTCCCACTTTTCCGCAATAGTTAATATGCCTGTGCGAATACTAGCGACTGGCCGCGTGAAAGTAAAGGGCAGGAGATTTTGACGGATGGTGGGATTGTCGAACAAGATAAGGTTCATGGGGCGAAGTTAGGCACTAGCATGGAAAGTTTAATGTGCTAAAGTTTTAATGTTTGATAAGATGCGGGAGGAACCTCGGCCAGCGATAGTAGCGAAAAGCCCGCAGTGAAGCGCCTCGCGGAACGAGGACTTGTAGCGGATAGCGCGGTGCCACCTCGCTTCGAGTGGCAGGCCGCACCTTCGCTGAAGCTACAGTGGCCAGGCCGCCAAAAACTTAAAAAAATAAAAAAAGCCTCACAGGGAGGCTTCTCTTAAAATCTGAATCGATACTGATTAAACAGTCTCTTTCTTTCCGTATTTCTTTTGGAATTTCTCCACGCGACCTGCAGTATCCACAAACATTTTCTTGCCGGTGAAGAACGGGTGTGAGGCAGAGCTCACTTCGACTTTAATAACCGGATATTCATTTCCATCTTCCCACTTCATTTTTTCCTTTGGAACGGAAGTGGACTTAGATAAAAACTTTGTGTCACTGGAGGTATCCCAGAAAATCACATCTTTATACTCAGGGTGAATGGCTTTTTTCATATTTCTTGATTTTAATTGGTTTGCATGATTTTAGCCATGCCTTTTTCTAGCTCCTTTCTAAAAGGATTGCAAAAATAGGCATCTGGGCGCAATTTGCAAGGGCGAGGTTTAGAATTTGTTGAAAACAGGTAATTTGCCTAGAATTTATTGATTAAAACACCCTTGGCTTTATGAAAACGAGCTTTTTGCTAATCCTTTTGCTTGCGATCCAGGGTTTGGGGCTTGCGCAGAGTACCAATGCGAGCCTAAACGAGGACTATTACCATTGGCTCACACGCTATGAAATAAAGGCGGGGCGCGTTGCCCCCGAGTGGTTTACGGCAGTGCGGCCTGCGAAGCGGAGCGCGCTGGTGGCGTTTGTCGATTCGCTCAACTTAAAGGACAATGTTTTTACTTCGCAGGCAGACAAGTTCAATTACAATTATTTTAGAAACGACAACTGGGAATGGAGCCGCGCAGAAACCAACACGAGTGCGAAACCAGTCTTGAAAAAACTGTACAAGAAAAAATCAGATTTGGCTTTTGTGGATATACCTGATTTTGATCTGCACGTGAACCCCGTGTTGTATGTGGGCTTTGGAAAAGATTCGCGCACGAATGAACTAGCGACCATCAACACGCGCGGTGTGGAGATGCGGGGGATGATTGATAAGAAGATCGGCTTCTATATGTACCTCACCGACAATCAAATGATTTTGCCCTCGTATGCTCGGGATGAATTTTTTCGCTATGATGTGGTGCCGCATGAAGGTTTTTTTAAACCTTTCAAAAGCAACGGAGTAGATTTTTTTCAAGCCAGGGCCTACATTGATTTTAATATTACCAAGCACATTTATTTTCAATTCGGCCACGACAGAACTTTTATAGGCAATGGACATCGTTCATTGATTTTCTCTGATTACTCTCCACCCAATCTTTTTTTGCGCGCCAATGCCAAAGTCTGGAAGATCAACTACTTGTTTCAATTGAATAGGCTTACTGGAAATGAGTTGGTTGGTGGATCATCGGCAGGGAAGCGCTATCCAGAAAAGTTCATGGCATTCCATCATGCAAGCATCAACATTGGCAAGAAATTTAATCTTGGATTTTTTGAGTCTGTAGTTTTCACGCCAGCGGATTCGCTCAATGGTGGTAAATTTGAAATCGGTTATTTGAACCCCGTTATTTTCTATCGCGCCATCGAGCAGCAATTTGGTAGCAGCGATAATGCATTACTCGGGCTTGATTTTAAATGGAATGCGATGAAGGGAATTTCCTTTTACGGTCAGGCCGTTCTTGATGAATTCGTATTTGGCGAGTTCCGCTCGGGCAACGGCTGGTGGGGAAATAAGTATGCACTACAAGGTGGATTGAAATATATTGATGTAGCAGGAATTTCTAATCTTGATTTGCAACTAGAGTATAATGTGGCAAGGCCTTATACGTATTCACACAATACCACAAGTAGCTATAGCAATTACAGTCAGTCACTGGCTCATCCGCTTGGCGCTAATTTTTCTGAGATCGTAGCAATCGTTCGGTATCAACCTATTCCCAAATTAAATTTAGTTGGCAAAGCTTTGTTAATGAAAACGGGCCGTGATGATGTGAACCAAAATTTTGGTGGCGATATCCTTAAAAACAATACGACTCGAATAAGTGATTATGGAAACACCGTTGCCCAAGGAAATAGCAATACAATTACCTTTATCGACTTAACGGCTTCGTACATGCTCAAGCACAATCTGTTTATTGAAGCGAAGCAGATCATGCGTAAAAGCGAAAGTGATTTGCTGCTCTACAATAACAATACTTCGCTTACGTCATTGGCCATACGATGGAACATTCCTGCCCGAACTTTTGAATTTTAAATTTTTTAGATGAAGATTTTTTTCAGGATTCTTTCGTATGCCAATAGATTGCCCAGAAGGCTGGCGTTCTTTTTTTTGTATTCGATACTGGGAATTATTTTTGGGGCGTTTAATATTATCCTTCTCATCCCGATGTTGAGCGTGTTATTCGATAGAACAAAATCAGAAGTGATCCCACCGCTATCAGAATTCAAATTGAGTATTGATTATTTGAAAGATACTTTCAATCATTATTTTCTTACTATTATTCGAGATTATGGAAAATTAGATGCGTTGATATTTGTTTGTGCGTTAATTGTTCTTTGCGTTGTGCTTGCGAACCTGTTCCGCTACCTAGAGCGAGTAATCGCCACGAAAATGCGAGTGGATTTAGTGAAGAATATCCGCATGGATATTTTTAGAAATGTTTCGCAATTGCACATAGGTTATTTCAATAACGAGCGCAAAGGAGATTTGATTTCAAGATTTACGAATGATGTAGGCGAGGTAGAGAATGCGGTAATGAGTAGTTTGAAGGCAGTATTAAAAGAGCCGATCACAATCATTATTTATTTTGCAATGCTCTTTGCTATTTCGCCACAGCTAACTTTTTTCACGCTATTGGTTTTACCACTTACGGGCGGAGCTTTGGCTGAAATTATCAAACGACTTAAAAAGCAAGCGGCAGATAGTCAAGAGTCGCTTGGCAGGATCGTGAATATCCTAGACGAAACCTTTAGCGGTATGCGTGTAATAAAAGCATTTAATGCAAGAGATTTTATAATGAAAAAAATTGATGATGAGAGTGCCTACTATCGAAAGGTAAACAAGTCGATGGCTTACAAAAACGAATTGGCCTCCCCTGTTTCAGAAATCCTTGGTGTCAGCATCATTGCAGGGATTATTTTTTTTGGAGGTAAATTGGTTTTAAGCGATGACTCTGTTTTAACGCCCGAGTCCTTTTTAGTTTTCTTAGGAATTTTTGCACAGATCATTCAGCCAGCCAAAAGCTTTTCAAACGGGATCACTTCGCTGCAAAAGGGTACGGCATCTGCAAAAAGAATTTTCTCTGTAATTGATTATCAGCCTGCTATTCAAGACAAACCGAACGCTGAAAAGCTACTGAGTTTTGAACGCTCCATCGAATTCAAAAATGTCTCCTTCGCTTATGATACTGAAAACGTACTCAAAGGCATCAACCTGAAAATTGAGAAAGGCAAAACGTTAGCATTGGTGGGGCCATCTGGCGGAGGTAAGTCCACCTTGGCAGATTTAGTTCCTCGCTTCTATGACCCCACAGAAGGAGAAGTTTGCATTGATGGAAAATCTTTAGCCGATTATCAAATCGAATCGTTGCGCAAACATTTAGGCGTAGTCACCCAAGAATCCATTCTCTTTAACGATACCATCTTCAACAACATCGCCTTTGGTATGCCCGACATCAATGAAGAGAAAGTGATTCAAGCTGCAAAGATTGCCAACGCACATGATTTTATCATGCAAACAGAAAATGGCTATCAAACATTGATTGGCGAGCGTGGCTCTAAGCTTTCTGGTGGTCAACGGCAAAGACTAAGCATTGCAAGAGCAGTTTTAAAAAACCCACCTATTTTAATTTTGGATGAAGCTACTTCTGCCCTCGATTCAGAATCTGAGAAGCTAGTGCAAGAAGCATTGTTCAACTTGATGAAGAATAGAACCTCCATTGTGATTGCCCACCGCCTCAGTACCATCCAACATGCCGATGAGATTGTGGTGATACAAGACGGGAAAATTGCCGAACGTGGCACACACGAGCAACTGAGCGCGCAAAGTGGATTGTATAAAAAATTGGTTGATATTCAGAAAACAGTCTAAGCTTTTAAGAAGAAATTCTTGACACAGAAAATTTGGGATGCACTTTTTTTCCGTCTCTCTTTGGCTATTAGTCTCGCCTTTGACAAACAAATTACTATTTTTGTTTTCTTCATGCTTCTACATCTCACCATAAAAAATTATGCCCTCATTCGCCAGTTGGAGATTCGTCCATCAGCAAACTTGAATGTAATTACGGGCGAGACGGGCGCAGGCAAGTCCATTATGCTTGGCGCGGTGGGACTCTTGCTGGGCAACCGGGCCGATGCCAAAGCTCTATGGGACGAAAATGAAAAATGTGTGGTGGAGGGTGTATTTGATGTAGCAGCCTATCAATTGAAAAATATTTTCGCGTCTGCCGATTTAGATTATCAAGATCAAACTGTTTTTAGAAGGGAGATCAGCCCAGGGGGCAAGAGCCGCGCCTTCATCAATGATACGCCTGTTAATTTGGATGTGATGCGCAAGATTGGCAGCCGCCTAATGGATGTACACTCGCAGCACGAAACATTGGAGTTGGGTAGTCGCGTATTCCAGTTAGAGTTGATTGATGCGTATGCTCTTAATCATAAAATAAAAGAAGCTTATCAATCAGCTTGGAAAAATTTTAGTCGGGCGAAAGTAGATTATGAATCTTTGTTAAAAGAATCTGTGGAGTTAAAGCAGGAATCTGATTTTGTAAAATTTCAATTGGATGAGTTAGCGAAAGCTGCGTTGAGTGCGGGGGAGCAAGAGAAGCTAGAATCTGAGTTAACGGTGATGGAAAATGCCGAGGAGATTAAGACGCAACTAAATTTGATCATCGGCCAATTGAGCCAATCGGAGTTTGCGGCGAGTCCTGCATTAGCGGTTGTGCGCAATCAACTACATTCTATTTCTTCGTATTCTGCAGATTATCAGAAACTATTTGAGCGTTTGGAAAGTGCGCGTATTGAGTTAGATGATATTTTAAGTGAAGTAGAGCGAGAAGAAGAAAAAGTAGAGTTTGACCCGAAGCGAACGGAAGAAACCAAGGATCGGTTGAGTGTGATCTATCAGTTGATGCAAAAGCATCGTATGAAAGACGTGAGTGAGCTTTTAGTTTTGCAAGAATCTTTGCAAGTAAAGTTTGATAAAATCGCTAACGTAGACGAAGCACTTCGTTCTGCAAAAGCATCCTTCACAAAATTGGAGACTGAACTAAAAATAAAAGGGGAGGAGTTGAGCAAATCGCGGCAAAAAGTTTTCAATCCACTCTGCAAGCAAATCGTGCAACTTCTTGTAGACTTGGGTATTCCGAATGCATTGTTGAAAATTGAACACGAAGCAACTGTCCCTTCTTCTACAGGCACTGATAACATCGAACTTTTGTTCACTGCCAACAAAGGGATTGCTGCCAAGCCGTTGGTGCAAGTCGCTTCGGGTGGAGAATTTTCTCGCTTGATGTTCAGCATCAAATATGTGATGGCCGAAAAAACCGCGCTCCCTACTTTAATTCTGGATGAGATTGATAGCGGCATTTCGGGGGAGATTGCCATTCAACTTGGCAAGATGATGAAGGAGATGGCCTTGCGCCATCAATTAATTACCATCAGCCACTTGCCACAAATAGCTGCCAAAGGCGACAGCCATTATTTTGTTTACAAAAACAACAGTTCTACAAAGACAGTCAGCTTGATCAAAGAACTTACCGCCAACGAGCGTGTGGATGAAATTGCCAAAATGATTGCAGGGGCAAAACCTTCTGCGTTGGCATTGGAGAACGCGAGGGAGTTGATGTCGAATTAATTTGAGATTCATTTAGAGAAAACCCCCTGATAGTCTAAATCCATTACTTGAATATTTCCAGTATATTTATCAAACAAAAACATTGATTACAATAAAATTCTAGAGGTGACATGAAACTATTTCGATTTGGTGATGTGGGCAAAGAGAGACCAGGGATACTGATTGAGGGTAGACTATTTGATGCCTCTGCTTTTGGTGAAGATTATGGCGAAACATTTTTTGAGTCGGATGGGCTAACTCGACTAGAAGCATGGCTTGTCAAAAACAGAACTACTCTTCCGCTAGTAAAAGAAGGCGCACGATCGGGGCCATGTTTTCAGCGACCGTCCAAAATAATTTGTGTGGGTCTTAATTATACGCACCACGCCTTTGAATCTAAAATGCCATTGCCACCTGAGCCAATTATTTTTTTTAAATCAACTTCTGCGCTTACGGGGCCAAATGATGGGCTTACCATTCCAAAAAATAGTGAGAAAACCGATTATGAAGTAGAACTTGCTGTGATAGTGGGTAAGAAGGCTTCCTATGTAGAAGAAAAAGATTCGATGGAGTACGTAGCAGGCTTTTGTCTGCACAATGATTATAGCGAGCGCGCCTATCAACTAGAACGCAACGGCCAGTGGACGAAAGGCAAAGGCTGTGATACCTTTGCACCTATGGGGCCGTACCTCGTTACCAAGGATGAAATTGCCGACTTCAACGATTTAAAAATGTGGTTGAAGGTAAATGGCCAGCTAAGACAAGATAATAATACGGATGACATGATATTTGAGGTACCGTTTCTCATCCACTACATTAGTCAATTCATGACGCTACTTCCAGGCGATGTTATTTCAACGGGTACACCATCGGGAGTGGGGCATGGTTTTATTCCCCCTTTATACCTGAAGCCAGGCGATGTTATTGAATTGGGTATTGAAGGATTAGGAGAGCAGCGGCAGGTGGCAAGTAATTTGTAGACAACCTCATTTTTCACCGCCTCATTACTCCTCCAATCACGTATTCATGAGTACATAAGCTCAGGATAACATTCGTTTTGTTGTTTTGCGTAACATCGGTTATTTAGTAATCATTAATTTACCGCTATCTATCCTATTCCCATTTTTTAAAACTTGATAGATATACAATCCCTCAGTCAAAAAAATGTCGCGATATAAATCTGCATTCCACTTTCCGTTAAAAATATTTGTTCCGTCACTAGTAAATATAACAACCGAGTAATCAGCTATTCCTAAATAAGTTTTATCTAAAAACGCTAAGCCTACGGGGTCTTCCACCGCAGAGGTCTCTGAAGTTGTGCTGGCTCGTGCACCTGCAGAGGTAGACGATGCAAAGTTGCCATATACTTCAAATTCGTAGATAGAATAACCATAGGGTGTCCCTCGAGTTAGCCCCAACATTCGCACATAGCGCCCGCTGCCGTTCAGCCCCGTTTGATCGTTGGTGGAGGCAGTATTGTTTGTTATTGAATTTAGATCATTCCAAGTTACGGCATCAGTAGAGGTCTGGATTTTATAACTGGAAGCAAGAGCCACTTCCCAAGT
>JAYWHU010000053.1:0-58321 GCA_043777495.1 Cyclobacteriaceae bacterium
GTGCCACCGCTTTGAGCGGTGGCACGATTACGGCTGGTGGTTTAGTTATCGCATGCTTTCTTGATTTGTGAATTAAATTTATCGAATGCTTCCTTAGCTGTTTTCTTCTGCCATGGTTCGTGTCCTCACGAACCATGGCCAAGCTTTAGTTATCGTATGCTTTCTTGATTTGTGAATTGAATTTATCAAATGCTTCCTTAGCTGTTTTCTGTTCGCTTTGTATTTCTAAAATTTTTGTTTTGCCAGTAAATTCAAAAAAGTCTTTTAAACTGTTTTTTATTTTCTTTTGGGAATCCAATGAAATGTATTCAATATTAAATTCATCGGCTAGATTCTTTGCGGTTAGTTTTTGATTGGTCACAAAATATTCATTTGACTCGGGCAAGTTGCCTGGGCCATCGATCATCCCAAAAATAATCCCTCCGTGATTATTGACCAATACAATGTGCAAGTTGGGCATTTTATAATTATGCCAAAATGCATTGCGGTCGTAGAAGAATGCCATATCGCCTGTGATCAAAATGGTTGGCACCTCATTGCTTATCGAATTTCCAACTGCCGTGCTGGTGCATCCATCAATGCCGCTCGTGCCGCGGTTGGCATAGACGTGAATTCCTTTTTGCGAACTTGTTAGCCCAATCATATTTGCATAGCGAACTGCCATGCTATTGGAAAGGTGCAGATTACAACGCATGGGTAGCGAGCTAATCACTTCCTTTAAAATATCGAGCTCGTTGAAAGCTGAATTTTTAAAATAGGCTTGGTGTGATAACTCAACGCGGTGTTCTTCTGCTTCCCACAGCTTTTTAAAATTTTCTTTTTTCTGCGAAGCAAAGCTCGTTGACTTTTCTGCGGAGGTAAGGCTTTCAAAAAATGTTCTGGGTGTGGTAGTAACGATCCGCGTAAGTGATTGAAATGTATCGGGTGCAATGCCAGTCGGTTGAATGTGCCAATGCTCTGTGGGTTTGTATTTTCTAAGAAATAGCTTTAGGTTTTTAGAAATGACCGATTTGCCAAATGTGATCAGCAACTCGGGCTTCAATGATTCTTTTACCGAATTGCTTCCGTGCGCCAAGAAAGAATCGGCAAGGCGAATGGTCGAGCTAGAGGAATGGAAATTGGAAATCGCATCGCCCACTAAAACGGAGTGATGGGCTTTGGAAAATTTCTCTACTACTTTGATCAACTCGTTATTATATTCTTGTTGGCCAGCTACAATCAGTATTTTAGTAAAGCCTTTTAGCGAAGTTGCAAGACTTTCTTTTTCTTCAATGGATAAGCTTGGCAATGGGTTGCTTTGCTGAATAACCCTCACTGATTTTGAAAACAAAATCTTTTCTCCCTTGGCGGGATAGAGAGGCTCACGCAAAGGTACATTGATGTGTACAGGCCCTTTAGGAAATTCTTGCGAAAGATTGATGGCCTCGTTGACAACTCGATTGCTGTACCAAGCCGCATCAGCATGTTCATAATCTGCTGGCAAATCAAAAGACTTTTTTACATGCGCTCCAAAAATTTCACTCTGTCGAATGGTTTGCCCATCCCACTGATCGATCCATTCTTTGGGGCGATCAGCCGTAAAAATCAATAGCGGCACTTGTTGAAAAAAACTTTCTGCCACAGCGGGAGCAAAATTGAATGCCGCAGAGCCAGAAGTGCATACAAGAACACTCGGCTTGTTGGTTTGTTGGGCAATACCCAACGCCACAAAGGCCGCGCTGCGTTCGTCACTAAAAGTACGTGCCGTAATATCTTCGTGCCGAGTAAAAGCAATAGTGAGTGGTGCGCAACGCGAGCCAGGGCAAAGCACTGCTTGTGTTACTCCTTGCTTGGCGCAGATTTCGGCTATGTCATAGATGGGTTGGAGGGGGGGCATTGGTTATGTTTAACTACTCCTTAATTGCTTTACTAATCTTTCTTAATTTACCAATGGATTCCATAAGATTAGAATCTGTACCATCCATTTCAAAAGAAACAACAACCTTTGATACTTCTTTTTTTTCTACTGATGACTCCTTTTTATTTAAAGCCTTTTGATAATAAGCAAAAAAATCATGTTTGAGGACAATACTTATTTTAAACAAAAGCTCCGTACTTATTCCTTTACGGTTAAAAACCGAATACAGATTCCGTCTTCCAGTGTTTATTTGATTACAAAATACACTGGGTTTTATGCCTGAGCTTTCGAAAACTTCTTTTATGATATTTCCAATGTGAATATTCAACTCTTAGTATTTTTTATTACCTCATTGATTTTACGTAAGACATCCATCCAGTACAAAAATGTTTTATCGGTACCGTCTAAGTTGACAGAAATAGTGACAATAGATTTATATCCACTTAAGGCGTCTGGTGTTATATTATTGAATATATCAGCTACTTGTACATCATATAGCTCTGCTAGCTTTTTTATCTGTTTATTGCTTATTGAACTTCCATCAGTTTCCCAACGAACAATAGTAGTGATGTTTACATCCAATTTATCTGCAACTTGCGTTTGGGTCATTTCTTTGCTTTCACGAAGTCTCCTTAATGTTTTATTGATGGAGACGGAATTTTTATCTTTATTAACTAATTTCATATTCAATCGTTTTGTGTAACTACATACTCATCCCAAATCCATTTCATTGTTTCTCCTCCTTCTTCTCTATTTTCAAATCAATGTTAATCCCTAAATCCTTTGAATATTTGCTCGAAACAGATGGGATTGACTTTCTATCTCTTCAAATCTATGGCAAAAGCATTTGTCAATGGCAGCGCAAAAAATCGCTGAGTGTTCAGTAGTAGATCGGGTTTGACCGCTTGTAGTTGTAACATCATCGTTTTGCGAGACTAGTTTTAAAAGAACATCGAATAGCCACGGCCTTTTTTTCCTTTAATCACCATTTTATTTTTATAAAGTTCAATCTCGGTGGTTAATTGCTTGTTCAACTGATCAAACATAAACTTCTTGAATGGCGTAGTACTCTCTTTGGTGCGTGAATCCTTTAACGCTTGTATGTAATCTGCTTTGTCTTCCTTGTATACAATCGTCAATGGAATATCAAAATACTTTTGAATATGGTTCATCAATAGTCGGCTTGTTCGCCCGTTGCCGTCATAGAATGGATGAATGCTGACAAGGTCAAAGTGAGCAACAAATGAAAGTTCGAACCGTTGCGTAATGGTAGACGCATGCTTAATGTTTGTGTTTAAGCTATCTACTAATTTTGAGGTGTACGGAACTACCTTATCGTAGTTAACGAAGTATGATCCTCCAGCACTAACATTGCCCTTCCTAAACTCTCCTTTGCGTTCGTCAATTTCACCAAAAACTGTTTGCTTAACCGCACCAGTCGATTGCATGACTAGAGAGTTCACTTTCTGCAAGTACTGAGATGATAAAACTATTTTGTTTTTTGCATTTTTAAGCACGAAAAGAAGAGCTGTGTAGTGGTCTTTTACCATCAGAGTATGTTCTAATGGCTTTCCTTTTGGTGTTATCCCTTCGCTCAATAAAAGTTCAGTGTCTGTTTCGGTTAGAGTTGAGCCTTCAATTCCAGAAGAATGATGAACGATAGCATACTCATTGAACTTTGCGAAGTCAATGGCTTCGCTTATTCTTAGCTTACTATAGGTTGCTAATAGTTTTTCAATTTTATCCATCTCTTTCTTATTCAATCCTTCTACTATTCTTTAATTATGGCGAATTCGCCATAATTAAATTAATCGTTTTAACGATTACCCAACACTCCCAACAAACTCCTCATCTTCATCTCAGTCTCTTCCCATTCTTTTTCGGGAATAGAATCAACGGTTACGCCAGCTCCTGCATATAATCGAGCTTTGTCTTCTAGCAATTGCATGCAGCGCAGGTTGACAAAAATACTGCTTTCATTTTGATAGTTCACGGGGCCGAGGTAGCCGCTATAAAATTCGCGGTCGTAGCCTTCGTGCTCTTTTAAAAATTTAATGGAAGCTTCTAATGGCATTCCGCAGACGGCTGAAGTAGGATGGAGGAGTTTTAACATCACCGAGCCGAGTTGTGGAAAATTTACTTCTTTCATATCAACCTCGTAGTCAGTCTTGAGGTGCATTACGTTTCCGGCTACAATGGTCTTGGGGCCTTGTTCAAGATATTCGCGGAGGCGGATTTTTTTAAAGCAGTTGATGATGTAGCGGCAGACCAAGGCTTGCTCTTCAATTTCTTTCTGTGTCCACGCTACGGATTTTAAATCTATATCGGGTGAGTAGGGGAGTGTACCTGCCAGCGCGTGAGTCTTGAATTTTAAATCGCGATCTATGCTGACCAACAACTCTGGCGTTGCCCCTAGCCAAGTGCCTGTGTTGGGTGAGGAGAAAAGCGACACCATAGCATTTGGGTGCTTGTCGCAAAGCGAATTGAAGGCTTGGACAAGGTCAAACGTTTTTGATAGCTCGACTTCTTTAAATCGCGAGGGAACAATTTTTTCCAGAACGCCTGCTTCGATTTGGTTAATGCCTTCGGCCACCACTTGTTGGTAGTTGGATGGTTGCTGGAAATTATTTTTTGATGTGTAGTAGTTGATTTTATTTTGTTCCGTACGGCCTTCTTCTGCTGTTTTTGATTTGTATTGATAAGAGGAAGGGCTTTCGATTAGCGCGTCATCTTTAAATTTGAAAACCAAATCGGCCTTGAGAAAAATCTTTTTTTGATCGGGGCGGAAAGGTGCGAAGACAAATCCTGGCTCGGATTCTTCTAAACTGATTTCATCTAGTTCGGTAATGCCGCTGTTGCAGATGAAGAGAACTTTCTCCTCTGACTTTGGCATGCGCCAAAAGGAAAATGCCCCACCGTGCTCTAAGGTTTGGCTGATGAGGGATTTAATTACCTCTGCTTCTTTTAATGTTTCAGAGTAGTTTGGTGCTGGCAGTTCGGCAAGGGATAGAAGCGGAAAGCTTCCCGAGACTGCGCTCGGGATAAACTCCGTGTGTTGGCCTTTTGCGTGGCCGGACTTGTAGCGGATAGCCCGGTGGCCCACTCGAAACGCGTGGCATGCTTGCGCCTCGCTTGGCCATGCCGCCCCCCTTTGCTGAAGCTTCGGAGGGCAGGCCAAAAATAAATTTATCAACTTGTTATATATCTGTTGACCTAATGCTACTTCCATCATTTTATTTTTTTATCTATCACCGCCATTGTAATCCTACTTATGCAAACCAACTCTTGCTGCTCGTTGCTGATGCGTATTTCCCACACCTGAGTTTTCTTGCCTACGTGTATCGGTTTGGTGATGCCGTAAACGAACCCGCTCTTCACACTTTTGATGTGGTTAGCATTGATCTCTAACCCCACGCAATACTGCTTGCTCATATCGATACAGCATGTGGCTGCCATGCTACCCAGTGTTTCGGCCAACGAGACCGAAGCGCCCCCATGTAACAAACCAAGTGGCTGATGTGTTCGGTGATCGACAGGCATTTTTGCTTCGATGAAGTCTTCACCCATGCGGGTTACTTCAATGCCAAGGTGAGACACCATGGTGTTAGCAAACATCTGATTCATGGCTTGGATGGTTACCTCTTGGCTAAATATTGACATAATGATAATAATGGTGGGTGACAGTATTTCCTTATTTTTGCGCCCGATTACTAAAGGCAGCCTAAACTTAATAGAAATTGAGCATCAAAAAAATATATATCATTCGCCACGGGCAGACTGATTTCAACTTGCAGGGTATTGTGCAGGGCAGCGGAGTCGATTCGTCCCTCAACCAGACTGGGCGGGCGCAGGCTCGAGCCTTTTTTGAGATGTATAAAGATGTGGCCTTTGATAAAGTCTACACTTCGCTTTTGAGGAGAACAAGTGAATCTGTAAAGGATTTTATTGCCAAGGGAATTCCGCACGAGGTGCTGTCTGGCTTGAATGAGATTAGTTGGGGTGCGAAGGAGGGACAACGGATCACTCCTGAAGAAGATGCCTATTACCATTGGATGCTAAAGCAATGGCAACTTGGGAATACCGCAGAGCGAATAGAAGGTGGCGAAAGCCCAGAGGACGTGGTGCTGCGGCAGAGAAAGGCCATCGAGCAATTCATGTCGAATGACGAGGAGAAGACTATTTTGATTTGTATGCACGGCCGTGCGATCCGCATTTTGCTTTGCGAGTTGCTCAATTACCCGCTCAAAAGCATGGATGTATTTGAGCATCAAAACCTTTGTTTGTACCAACTTGACTTCACTGGTTCTATGTTTGCCATTAAGAAGCATAATGATGTGGGGCATCTTGAGGATATTAGACTAGATGCAGTTAAGGAAGGTAGTTTGATCGTTTCTAATTAATTTGGTATGAGGTATTCGGTGATCGGTATTCGGTGGCTTGGGTTACTGATTACCAAATACTGCTTACCACTTACCTTTTATCCCTTCACCTTAATCTGCTCCAGCGCAGCCTTCGCTTTATTATCAATACTGTTTTTGTATTCGTGGCGTTTATAGCCGAGGGCTTGCTCAAAATATTTTTTTGCTGAAACGAAGTCTTTTTGTTCTTGGGCGATATAACCAAGCTGCAAAGCTGAATTAGGTGCGAAATACCAAGGATTGTCTTTCGTCATGGTAATGCTTTGCAGATAAAAAGTTTTGGCCGAGGGCAAGTCGTGGGTCTTGTGTGCGAGCCGTGCCTTGCGATAATAATATTCGGTTTGCTCTTTGGCTGTTTTTAATTCTGATAAGTTAATAGATTGGAGTGCGGCAGTTGCCTCTGCATAATAACCTCCATCGGTAGCTAATCGCGCCTTTAATATTTTTTGGTTGGGCAATTTGCCTTCTTCCAATTGTTTGGCAGCGTATTTATCTGGCTCTGCATTTTCTTTACCTGTTACTTTGGCTTTTTCGAAATTTAACTTCGCTTGCGCTTCATCATTCATCAGCCAGTAACATAACGAGATTTTGTAGTAAGAATCTTTTTTAAAGCTTGAGCTTCGGTAGCCCTTTTGAAATTTTTGAAAATAAGGAATTGCTTTTTGGTATTCACCTTTTTGTAGAAGTGCCTCACCTCGGAGATATTCTACATAATACATGGGCAAGCCTTGTGATTGTTTATCCAGCGTATTGAAGAGCTGTAGCGCGTTTTCGGCTTGAGAATCTTTCATCAACATATTGATGGCGATGAAAAGAACCAAGCGATTATCAGGCTGTTCCTTCAAACAATCTTTCATGCCTTGGGCGGCTTCGGCAAATAACTGGTTGATGAATCCCTTTACTGTAAAAAATACAATCGTGGCTTCTAAACTAAGCGATGACTTTGAATTTCGTAGCTCAGACAATTGCTTTTGTCCAACAGTTACTTGCCCCCGCATGCCTAACAAACCCATAAACCATGCATACTTTTCTGGTACTGAGCCAACCATTACCTGAATAACGCCACTTGTTTTTTTAATGGGTACAAAGTCAGGATATTTTTTTTGACAATCTTGGACAAGGTTGTATGCCTTTCGGATAGCGAACACCGCATTGAACTCTTGCCCTGTATTTAACAAGTTAAAACCTCTTTGCAGGTTTAACTCAGCTTTTAAAAAAAGCGTCTCTGGACTAACTTCCAGATTATCTAGGAACTCAATCCTCTCTTTAAAATTAGCCTCAAATTGTTCTAGTCGCTTAGGATCTTCGGTTACCAGGATATCAATCGTTTCGTTAAGGCTGAGGATATAAATTTTGTGAAGCTCCTCGCTTTTGTTAGTGACTTTGTTGAGTTGGGCGAGGGCTAACTCGGGCTGAAGGTTCAGTACCAATTGATACGCCTTCTGCAACTCTGGGCTGAACTGCCAAATCTTATCAATGGCCAAAAGCCAATGAGAAGCTAAAAAAAAACAGGCGGTAAGGCCTGCTTTTTTGATGGATGATATTACAAATCGATTATGCAACTTTTTTAGCTCTTTTAACGGGAGCGGCCTTTTTAGGTTTCGGCTCTTCTTCCATTGAACCCAAATCTACATCGGCTAAGATGCGGCCAGAGTGCTCATCAATAACAATTTTCTTTTTCTCGCGTATCTCAGCAATCTTTTGTGGAGGGATGATGATGTTGCAACCTTCTGCTGCACCGCGTACCACGCGAACGACTGCCAAGCCATTGCTCAGGCTCTTGCGAAGACGGTCGTAATGCTTCAACATCTTCTCATCAATTTTCTTCACCGCTTTTTCGCGGTCAGTCATCAATCTCTTTTCTTCTTCTTGGCTTTCTGTTAAGATGTCTTGCAACTCGCCTTTTTTGTTATCAAGGTCTTTGTTTCTTTCGCTGATCAGATTTTCTATTGTAGTGATCTCTGCTTTTTTGGCCTCAATCTTATCTTTGGCCTCTCTGATTTTCTTCTCACAGATTTGAACTTCCAACTCTTGCAACTCCACCTCTTTAGTGATGGCGTCAAACTCGCGGTTATTCTTTACGTTCTTTTGCTGCTCGTTGTATTTTTTGGTGAGCTTTTCGGCTTCTTTAATGCCTTCTTTATTTTTCTTGATGGCTTCTTCCAAGTCTTTCATTTCGCCTTCAAAACGGCCTAGGCGGGTTTTGTAACCCTCCATTTCATCTTCCAGGTCTTGGACCTCATCGGGTAGGTCGCCTCTCAGTTTTTTAAGTTCGTCTAGTTTTGAATCGATGGTTTGAAGTTTAACAAGTGCTTCAAGGTTCTGCGTAACTGTTTGGTTTTCCATTACTTATAGATAACTTATAGGATTAGTGATAGTCTTTGAAAAATTGGTTGCAAACGTAGTGAATTTTTCCTTCAAAACCTCTGCCAACAGGTCTTTTGTGTATTGTTCGCTCTCATAGTGGCCAATATCGGCAATCACTATTTTGTTATCGGCATCAAAGAACTCGTGATATTTGAAATCGGCAGAGATGTAAATATCAGCTTCGGCCGAGATAGCATTGGACAGCAAGAAACTTCCCGATCCTCCGCATAGAGCCACTTTACTTATCATTTTAGAATTGGAAGGTGTGTAGCGGATGCAAGCGGTATTCATGCTGGTTTTTAAACCGCGAAGGAATGCCATAAGTTCCATCGGCTGTTCCAATTCGCCAATCATTCCCGCGCCCACCTCTTGGTTTTCGTTCTCCAATCGATTGAGATAATAGGCAACTTCTTCATAAGGATGTGCTTCCCTCAAGGCATAAAGGATTTTGTTTTTCAATGGCTCGGGAAAGATCACCTCGACTCGTACTTCATTTACCTTTTCTAATTTGTCAACTTCTCCCACAGTTGGGTTTGCCTTGCCTGTGGGCATGAAAGCCCCCTCGCCTTCCACTTGAAAGCTGCAGTTTTTATAATCACCAATGTTGCCAGCTCCAGCGGCATGAAGAGTGGCCATCACAGTTTCTTTGTTTTCTTTGGGGATGAAAGTGGTGAGCTTCATCAGCGAATTACTTTTGGGTGCAAGCACGCGCAGGTTTTTAAGTCCAATTTTTTCTGCGATCCGTTTATTGACGCCATTAAAGACATTATCGAAATTGGTGTGGATGGCATAGATAGCGATGTCATGCTTGATGGCTTTGATGACGGTGCGCTCTACATAATTTTGGCCAGTCAGTTTTTTCAAACCCTTAAATAGAATAGGGTGATGAGCCACAATGAGGTTGCAGCTGGTTTGGATGGCTTCTTCAACAATTGTTTCGAGACAGTCTAGCGTGACCAAAATTCCTTTTACTCCCCAACTTGGGTCGCCTGTGATAAGGCCGCTGTTGTCGTAGCTTTCTTGGTAGGCGCGAGGTGCGATGGTTTCTAAATAGTCTGTGACTTCTTTTATAGTTGCGGTTGGCATTGTTTGCTTATTTGTTTTCAAAGATACTGTTCGTAGCCTCGAAAATTTGAGATGTGTGCCAAATTATCTTGCCAAAGAAATTTATATCTTTGTGATATGACAGCACTTGAACTATTCAAAATTCGTGCAGAGAGAGTAAGAGAGTTAGTGAAAGCTATTAAGCCAGCGGATACTAGCAAGGTTAAGCTTCCTCTTACAAATGCAAAGCAGAACTCTTCATCAACCGTATCTGTTTAAATCTTTGCATAATTGCCGTACCTAACAATTATAGCTGGCCCAAATGGAGCAGGTAAATCTACGTATAGCGAGATGTTGCTTCTCGAGCACGGGATTAAATCATTCGACTACGATAAAGAATTAGATATTCAATGGAGAAGGTTTTCCTTTGACCCATCAGTTGAAAGAGGTGTTAGGGAATCCGTTGAAAAACTTTTTACTGAATCAAAGCAGAATGCTCTACACAGTTATTCGAATTTTTCATTCGAAACGAATTATCACACAGAGGAAGTCGTGAACACAATGAAGATTTTTTCTCACAATGGTTTTTTGACTGAATTGATCTTTATTGCTTTGGAAAGTAGCGAATTGGCGATTGAAAGGGTTAAGGATCGTGTTGCTAAAGGAGGGCATTATGTTGATGAGGAAACGATACGTGAAAGATTCAACTTGGGACTTCACCTTCTAGATAGTTCTTATTCTGAGTTTGATACCGTTTCTATTTATTTATCTGAAACTAACGATCTAAAAGAAATTTTATTTATTGAGCCTAAAAAAGGAATTCTTAAGCGGTTCCAAAAGCTACCTTCACAATTAAAAAACAAACTTCCTAATCTTGCTTTTCAGATTGCAAAAGAGAATTAGCACTTTTGCCAACCGAAGGTCTTTAATTTAATATGCCTATTCTAAAAATTCTTCTCTGGCCGTTCACTGTTCTTTACAATTTGGTGACGAAGCTGCGCAATTATCTCTATGATATCGGGCACAAGCCTTCTTTTCAATTTGAGACGGTGGTGATTTGTGTGGGCAACCTAAATGTGGGCGGCTCTGGCAAGACGCCCATGATCGAGTACTTGGTGCGATTACTGGGAGATACATATTCATTGGCAGTTTTAAGCAGAGGTTATGGACGAAAAACCAAAGGCATTCGGTTGGCGAATGAGCAAGATGATGCTTTTACATTGGGCGATGAGCCTTATCAATATTATCGCAAGTTTGGTAAGAAGGTGACGGTGTGCGTGGGGGAAGAACGTGCGTTGGCTATTCCCACTATATTAAATGAGCGACCAGAGACACAAGTGATTTTGTTGGATGATGCCTTTCAGCATCGCACAGTAGTGCCGCAATTTTCTATTTTGCTCACAGAATTCAGCAAACCATTTTACAAAGATTTTTTAATGCCCTTTGGCCGCCTTCGCGAAGGTAGGAGTGGAGCAAAAAGAGCGGATGCAATTATTGTTACCAAGTGTCAACCATCGATTCCCAATGAAGAGATGGTGAGTAAGGTGCAACATTATGCAGGTGATAAACCTGTTTTCTTTTCGGGACTGGAGCATAAAAAAGCGGAAGCATTTGTGCAGGGGAATGTGATTGGAAAGAAAGTAATTTTGGTTTCGGGCATTGCCAATAGTGAGAAATTGGAGGAGTTTGTAACGAGTAACTATCAGTTGATACAACATTTTAAATTTGGTGATCATCATCCTTATTCGCAAAGCGATATTCTGAAAATTGAAGCGGCCGCGGAAGCTCAAGGGGCAGAGTCAATATTGACAACTGAGAAGGATATGGTTAAGCTGATTTCAGAAAAATTGAGATCGCGACTAAATGAAAAAATTTGGTTTTATCTGCCAGTTGAAACTGTTTTTGTCAATCGTGGTTCGGAATTTGATGAGATGGTGCTGGCGGTTGTTGAAAAAGTAGGCATTGGGCATTAGGACTTGGGTTGGTTATAGGTAGCAGTAGGGTTTTATCAATTTGACCTTAACAAACCTTAGTAGAAAAAAAGATTGAACCGATTGATAGACCTTATTATTATTTTTAAAACAGGAGTAGCAAAATAAGGTGATAGGTTTGCTAGGGTTTCTAAAGTCGTTTTCTACTAAGGTTGATACCTCTGGAATAAAGGGAAAACTTTTTATTAAAGTGATAATTTATGTGCTGGCATCGGCCAGGGATAGAAGTCCCGCTAAAAAGCGGGATAAATTCCAAGCCCCGCCAATGAAAAAAGTTGAATTGGAGGACTATAGTTTTTCTATTGCTGATAAGATGACTCGAAGCACGTGGCGGGCTTGTAACGGATAGCCCGGTGGCCACCTCGCCTCGAGTGGCCAGGCCGCACCTTCACTACTGCCTTCGTTACCACCTTTGCTAAAGCTTCGGTGGTTGAAAAAGCTACGGCAGTTAAAAAGTTACGGTGGGCAAGCCGACAAAATTTTAAACTGAGGTTGGTTCGTGAGGACACGAACCAAGGAAACAATTATTATGTTTGCGTGTGATTTTTAAAAAATATATTCTTCTTTTTGTGATTGCTTTATCTTGTGCATCGGTGGCGATGGCGCAAGAGAAGGATGACGTGCAGGCGAAACCAAAAAAAGATTCCACGCTGCTGAAGCGCAAGGTGATTAAGACATCTACTGATAGCCAATCGGATGGGCCGAAGAAAAGAATGTACTCGAAGATTATCAACGACTCGACCAAGAACGTGTATGGGCCGAAGACTTCGCGTTGGATAACGGAGAGCGATCTGTTTTATAACAAGAAAAATTATCAACCGCTGGATACCTCAATCAATAATTTTCATAGATGGACTTATGTGCAGCGATTGAACAACAAGTATCAAGATTTGGGCAATATGGGCACGGCACTCAATCCCATTTTCCCTATGGTGTCTACAACGATTGGTGCAACAACCGGCTTTAAATCATACGAGCCTTACTATGATACGCAAGAGCCGCGATACTATGATTCGAAGTCTCCGTTCACCCGTGTTTATTTGGTATGGGCTGGTAATGGGCGCGCGATGTCGCACATTGAATTCACGCGCAACATTAACCCGCGATGGAATTTTGGTTTCAACTATCGACCGATTTTAGTTGACAAACAAATTCAACGAAAGTTTGCGGACAGACAAACCGTCAGTCACTATTATGATTTATACACGACTTACAAATCTAAGAAAGAGCGATACCTCTTGGCTGTTACGTACAGAAGGATCAGGCATCGCATTAGGGAGAATGGCGGGGTATCGGTAAGTACTGATCCGGCTTTTGCGGAATTTTTTGATGCGGATGCGGAGCCCAGTTTAATAACTTCGGAATCTGAAGAACTGCGGCAAAATTTTCATCTCTTTCATCAATACAAATTGGCCAAGCCGCTACAACTTTATCAAACTGCCGATTATCATTTGCGCGATAATATTTTTAGGATTGATAAAGCAGAGGGCAATAGGTTTTTTAAACAAACCATTGTTGACTCGGCTAAGACCGTTGATATAATGCAGTTCAGAACGTTTGAAAGCGAAATGGGTGTGAAGGGCAATGCGGCATTTTTGTTTTATGATTTCTACTACAAGTTTCGTACAGTGCAAAATACCATTCCACTTTTAAAAGGGTTCGATCCGAGAGCTAGTTCATCATTAACAGAGCACTATGTAGGTGGAAGGGTGGCACTTCGATTTGATTCGTTGAGTGAGCTGCGTGGCTCGGCTGAGTTACTATTGGATGGCAATTATAAATTAGAGGGGGCATTGAATACGCCTTGGTTGGATGCTAGCCTAACGAGTGTGTTGGCGAAGCCTGGCTATTTGCAGCGGGCGTATCGCGGTAGTCATAATTATTGGCTTAATAATTTTTCAAATACATTCTCTAATCAGATCAAAGGTTTCGCGAAAGTGAAATTGGGACGGCTATTCGTTAGTCCGGGTTTAACGTACACAGTGCTTAGCAATTACCTGTACTTTACTGAGTTTGGTAACGGACTGTTGCCTGTGCAATCAAGTGGCAACCAGCAGGTATTTTCGCCAGAAGTAAATATGTCGGTAAAGTTTTTCAGGAGATTTTATTTTAGGCCGCAAGTTACATACACACAATTGTGGAAGAATGATGACAATGCCTTGCGCATACCAGAGTTGTTTGTAAACGCGCAACTTACTTATGAAAATATTTTGATCAATGGAAATTTGGAATTGCAAGTAGGTGTTGATTTGCATTACAAATCAGATTACCAAGCGTTGGGCTACGCGCCTGATATTCAATCTTATTACATTCAGAATACTAGAACGATCAAAGGCTTTCCTGTGATTGATATTTTTCTCAACGCTAAAATCAAAAAGGGTAGGCTCTTCGTAAAGTATCACAACGCAAATCAAATAGGGAAGTCATCTGGGTACATGCTTACATATGGCTACCCCGCGGTGAGCAACATACTTGATTTTGGTTTTGAGATTCCTCTGTTTGACTAACTACTTTGGGACTTGTCCGAAGGACTCCTTTGGAGGCATTGGGGCTTGGGACTTATGAGTGTAGTTCAATCAAATAACTTCGTTAATGCATTTTTGGCTTTGGAGAAATTGAATTTCAGTAGAACGTTTTCAAAATTCTTTTTGATCTTATCATTACAAAGATTCCCAATGCTTCCCTCATGGGTGTGATTGACTTGAGGTTGGTAATTGAATTTTGCTTGCTCAATATCTTGTCCGACTTTTTTATACGCATCACGGAAGGGCATTCCACCTAAAACCAATTTGTTTACTTCTTCTACACTGAAAAGATATTTGTATTTCTCATCAGCAAGGATGTTCTCTTTTACTTGAATATTGGTGAGCATTAACGAAGCCATTTGCAAACAATCTTTCAACGTTTGAAAGGCGGGGAATATTTTTTCTTTCAGCAATTGCAGATCGCGGTGATAGCCCGATGGTAAATTAGTGGTGAGTAGGACGATTTCATTGGGCAATGATTGTAGTCCGTTACACTTAGCGCGAATTAATTCAAATACATCAGGATTTTTTTTGTGCGGCATAATGCTGGAGCCAGTTGTCAACTCTTCTGGGAAAGAGATGAATGCAAAGTTTTGATTGAGATAAAGACAGGCATCCATCGAGAGCTTTGCCAATGTGGCCGCCACGTTGCTCATGGCTTGCGTTACAATGCGCTCTGCTTTGCCTCGCCCCATCTGTGCATACACTACATTGTAGTTCAAGTCATCGAAGCCAAGAAGTTCAGTAGTCATGGTTCTATTCAACGGAAAAGAAGAGCCGTAACCAGCGGCAGAGCCTAATGGGTTTTTGTTTGCAACTCTATAAGCGGCTTCCAGCGTAATCATGTCATCCACTAAACTTTCTGCATAAGCACCCAGCCACAATCCGAACGAGGAAGGCATGGCTAACTGCAAATGAGTATAACCAGGAAGTAGCTTGTCCTTATGTTCTTCGCTTTTGCTGATCAACAGATCAAAGAGTTTTTGGATTTCTTCCGTTAGGTTTTGTATTTCGCTACGGATAAACAATTTGACATCTAGCAGTACTTGGTCGTTGCGCGAGCGACCGCTGTGGATTTTCTTTCCAACATCGCCCAGCTTTTTGGTGAGCAACAGTTCCACTTGTGAGTGAATGTCTTCTACATCATCTTCAATTCTAAAATCACCTTTTATAATCTGTGCATAGATATTTTTTAGTTCTTTGGATAGTATGGCTAGTTCATCTTTGGTGAGAAGTTGAATGGACTCCAACATTTGAATGTGAGCGAGCGATCCCAGCACATCAAATGGTGCTAATTGAATATCCATTTCGCGATCACTGCCAACTGTGAAGCGAGTTACTTCAGCGAGTGCGTCTTTGTCTTTTTGCCACAACTTCATATTAATTCAGGATTATGAATTTGTAAATATTGTAACAGCATAATTGTTTTCCCATCCTTAATTTCTCCAGTTCCAATCATGTTCACTGCTTTTTTGAATGGAAGCTCCAATACATTAATATCCTCATGAACATCTACGCCACCACCCTCTGATAATTGCATGTCTTTAGAATATTCAGCAATAAAGAAGTAAATAATTTCTGTCACCGATCCAGGCGACATGTATGCTTCGTAAATCTTTTTCACATCACGAACTTTAAAACCAGTTTCTTCTTCGGTCTCTCTACGAATGCAGTCCTCAGGATTATCTAAGTCCAGTAACCCTGCACAAGTTTCAATCAACATTCCTGTTGGGTTGCCATTGATATAAGTTGGAAGACGAAATTGCTGAGTGAGAATTACTGTCTTCTTGGATAAATTGTAAAGTAGGATGGTAGCTCCATTTCCACGATCATAAGCTTCACGACTTTGTTGAATCCATGTTCCATTTGTATGCTGATAGTCGAAGGTGACTTTTTTTAAAGTGTACCAATTCTTGGAAAGAATTTCAGTGCTGATAATTTTCACTCTTTCGTTCATGCGATAATCTGATTTAGTAATGCAATGTACGATTCAATTCCTTGCTCTATTTCCTTCAAATAAATAAATTCATCTGCGCTGTGTGAACGAGCAGAATCACCTGGTCCCATTTTAATAGACGGAACTGGAATCAATGCCTGATCTGAAGTAGTAGGAGAGCCGTACAGTTTTTTACCCATTTGTTTTCCTGCTTTTGCCAATGGGTGATCGGACGAAACTCCTGAAGACCGCATTCTGAGAGAACGAGGGGTAAGTGTGCAAGTCACATTCTTTTTTACTACTTCCACAATTTCTTCTAACGTGTAAGCATCTGTTACGCGGATGTCAACGGTGAATTTGCATTCGGGTGGAACTTGGTTGTGTGCTTGCCCAGCAGTGATCATCGTCACACTCATTTTTATTTCCCCAAGTGCTTCTGATATTTTTGGGAATTTATAATTCCGAAACCATTCAATGTCTTCGAGTGCCTTATAAATCGCATTGACTCCTTCTTCGCGTGCGGCATGGCCCGCTTTTCCTTGGCTCACACAATCCAACACCAACAATCCTTTTTCGGCAATGGCTATGTCCGTTAAGGTTGGCTCACCAACAATGGCAAAATCGATTTTGGGTAGGTCTTTCCAGATCAATTCAATACCACCCGTGCCAGAAATTTCCTCTTCGGCAGTGGCGGCTAAAACAAAATTGTATTTTAAGTCGGAGAGTTCATGAAAATAAAGAAAGGTCATTAGCAACGAGACCAAAGGCCCGCCTGCATCATTGCTGCCCAAGCCAAACAATTTTCCATTTTCAATGTCGGCAGAAAATGGATCGCGCGTGTAAGCAGGATTTGGTTTTACCGTATCGTGATGAGAATTGAGTAATATCGTTGGTTTGTTGGTATCAAAGAATTTATTTTTCGCCCAAACGTTATTGCCTGTTCGCACAGGCTCCATGCCGTGGTGTTTCATAAAGCTCACGAGCAACCCTGCTGTTTTATCTTCTTCCTTGCTAAACGAAGGAATGGAAATCAGTTGTTGAAGTAGTTCAAGCGCAATATGGGGGAGATGCTCTCTCATTTATAAAGTGGTGTTCTATGAAGTTTGAAGTAAATAAAATATTTTAATTACTAATTCTTTAGCGTATGCTTTAACCTTAGTAGAAAACATATTCTTGAAATCTTGGCAACCTTGTTACTTATTTTTGTTTACCATTATAAGGTAATAAGGTTGTATTATAGCTATAAATATTTTCTACTAAGGTTTACTTGCTCAGCTAACGTTTTCTTTATGTGGGCGTGGCTACTACTAAATTCCTTCTACCAACCATCAATAATTCTATAAAGTGATCAACGTGCCTTTTGTTTCATAACTCGTGTTGGCAAGGAGGTTGGTGTGTTCACCAATCAATACTTCTTTCACTCCAGAGTTAATGGCTGCAAAAGCATTTTCTAATTTAGGTAAAATGCCATCGTGCACGGCACCGTCTTTCAGTAATTTCTCATACAATTGTTTGTTGAGTGAAGTAATCACAGAGTCTTCTTTGTTCACATCGCGCAGCACACCCGTTTTCTCAAAACAAAAAATAAGGCGTGTGTCAAAGTGTTTGCTTAGTGAGATTGCCAGCACAGAAGCAATCGTGTCGGCATTGGTATTGAGCATCGAGCCATTGGCATGTGTAAGCGGTGCAAAAATCGGAATCACATTTTGCTTAAGTAAAAAATAAAGCAAAGTAGAGTTTACACTTTCTGTAGTGATATCCCCAACAAAACCAAAGTCAACATCGCCAATCGGTCGCTTCACTGCTTTGATGAGATTGCCATCTGCACCCGTTAATCCCATTGCATTGCAGTTCAATGATTGTAGTTGTGCCACAATTTGTTTGTTCACCAATCCGCCATATACCATCGTGACCAAATCCAATGTGGGTGCATCAGTAATCCTTCTTCCTTTTAAATAATTGGATTGAATACCCAATTGTTCGCCCAACTTAGTTGCGATCTTTCCACCACCATGAATTAAAATTTTCGGTGCTTGGATGGAAGCGAAGTCTTTGAGGAAACTTCCTAGTGACTTCTCATCATCTAAGACATTCCCACCGATTTTTATTACAAATAGTTTATTCATACGTCTTAATTTAAAAGTAGGCATTCCTCCTTTTCTAATGCCCAATGCCTAAGTCCCAATCCCTAATGCCCAAGTCCCAACAATATTTCCCCCAACACCGCCTGCGCTGCCCATACTCTGTTGCTTGCTTGTTGCGTGACTATACTTGCAGAGCTATCCAACACCTCATCGCTCAATTCCACGTTTCTCCTTACGGGAAGACAGTGCATAATTTTGGCATTATTGGTCGAGGCTATTTTTTTGTTGGTGAGCATCCACCGAGGATCGTTGCAATAGATTTTCCCATAGTCGGTATACGTGCTCCAATTTTTTACATACACAAAGTCAACGCCTTTTAGCGCTTCATCTTGGTCAGTTGTGATGGTTGCTCCTTTTGTAAACTTAGGGTCAAGTTCGTAATCTTCTGGATGAGCAATGGTGAAGTCGGCACCTCTCCAAGCATTGATCCATTGTGAAAAGCTGTTGGCTACACATTGTGGCAAGGCTTTCACGTGCGGTGCCCATGTGAGTACTATTTTTGGTTTTCTTTTTTCTTGAAATGTTTCATGGATGGTGATCAGGTCGGTCAAACTTTGAAGCGGATGCAATGTGGCACTCTCCAAACTTACAATGGGCACGCCTGAGTATTTTACAAATTGGTTGATGTACAATTCACTGTAATCGTCTTCTTTGTTTTTGAGAGATGGAAAGGTGCGGATGCCCAATACATCGAAGTACTTTCCAAGAATGGGCGCGGCTTCTTTCACGTGTTCAACAGTCGTCCCGCTCATGATTGCTTCGTCTTCAAACTCCAACGCCCAGCCGTCTTGGCCTACGTTAAAGACGATTACATCCATTCCGAGATTTTTCGCAGCTATTTCTGTACTGAGCCGAGTGCGCATGCTAGGATTTAAAAAAAGCAACCCCATTCTTTTGCCCTTGCCCAACAAACTATCTTTTAACGGATTGTTTTTGTACTCCAATGCTTTCGCGATGAGCGATTGGAAATTGGTTGCATCATGGGACGAGATAAAGTTTTTCATACTACTTCGTTTATGACTTAGGCGACATTATAAATACTTTAAGACTTAGAGCTTTATGGCTTTTCATTTTATACAAACTACGTAGTACGCGGTACGGCAGCAACTTGTTTTAATTCTTTTGAGAGTGCTTCCAAAAATAAATCAGCATCGCTTTTTGATAGCGCTAAAGAAGGAAGCAATCGAACTGTGTTTGGTTTGGCTTCGCCCGTAAAGATATTGTGTTTGAAAAGTAAATCTTTTCTAAGTGAAGCATGGGATTCGGGTAAATCAAAACCAATCATCAATCCTTCGCCACGCACTTCTAAAATCGAAGAGAATGATTTTAATTCTTGCATCCAATAGCTTCCCAACTCGGCAGCGTGTGCCATCAAGTTTTCTTTTTCGATCACTTCCAAAACTGCAAGCGATGCAGCACACGCAAGGTAATTGCCACCAAAGGTTGTACCCAACATTCCGCTCCAAGGTTTTATATCAGGATGGATGAGTACTCCACCTACTGGAAAACCATTCCCCATTCCTTTTGCTATTGTGATCAGATCGGCTTCGATACCCGAAAATTGATGTGCGAAAAATTTTCCTGTCCGCCCGTAGCCTGATTGCACTTCATCTAAAATTAATAGCGCACCTACTTCTTTGCATTTTTTGGAAAGCAGTTGAAGGAATGAATGTGTTGGTAGGTGAATGCCTCCCACGCCCTGTATGCCTTCGATGATAACCGCAGCGACTTCTTTATTGATCGCATTTAAAAAGGCAGCTTTATCATTGAATGGTAGAAAAACAATCTCATGCCCTGCATTAAAAGGTGCTATAATTTTTGGATTGTCTGTAGCAGCCACAGCACCAGACGTGCGCCCGTGAAAAGCTTTTTTGAAAGCAATTACTTTTTTCCTTCCGTTTACGAATGAGGCTAGCTTGAGCGCGTTCTCATTTGCCTCTGCGCCTGAGTTACAAAGAAATAATTGATGGTTAGGGTAGCCTGAAAGTTGACCGAGTTTCTCTGCGAGTTTTTCTTGCAATTCGTTTTTAATGCTGTTGGAGTAAAAACTGATTTTGTCTAATTGCGATTTCAGTGCTTCTACAAAGTGAGGATGGTTGTGGCCGATTGAAATCACCGCGTGGCCACCATACAAATCCAAATATTTTTTGCCCTCTTTGTCCCACAGCCAAGAGCCTTGAGCCTTTACTGGTTCGATGGGGAAGAGAGGATAGACATCAAATAATTTCATTTCTTGATTTTAGATTTTTGAATTTTGATTTGAGATTTAGTTTGGTATACTCATTAGTCCTTGAAGGGAAAAGTTTAGTTTAGTTCTAAGTCTATATGTAGGCTTTTAGCCTTAGTAGCACTGATGATTCTCTGAACTCACCCAACCTTATTACCTTATTTATTTCACAATTGGCCGATTAATAAGGTAATAAGGTTGAGGTTTATAATTAGAAATATTTTCTACTAAGGTTAAATGCTTTCCCAAATAGTTCTTACCATATAGGCGAAAAATCTCAATACTGTAGAAACTTTTCAACTTTGAGATATTAAAAGACACTTGGCTTTAGTTTTAGTCCCAATGTTTCCTCTATACCAAACATCAAATTCATATTCTGTATTGCTTGCCCACTCGCACCTTTTAACAAATTATCTGTAGTAGAGTGAATGACTAGCTTGTTACCAACCTTTTCTAAAAAGAGCAAACACTTGTTGGTGTTTACTACTTGCTTCATGTCAATCATTTCATCGGCCACATGCGTGAACGGGTGGGTAGTATAAAAATCTTTGAACAACTTATTGGCTTCCCCCAAACTCAATTTGCAATCCAATACAGAAGAAACGAAAATACCTCTTGTGAAATCGCCACGCCATGGCACGAAGTTGATAGTGTCTGGAAACGAAGGCTGTAAAGATTTTAATCTCTGATTGATTTCACCCAAGTGTTGGTGAGTCAAAGTTTTGTAAGCAGAAATGTTATTGGCGCGCCAAGTGAAGTGAGTGGTGTCTTGCAATTTTTGTCCAGCACCTGTCGAGCCAGTTATGCCTGTTGTATTTACTTCCATTAACAAACCAGCTTTTGCCAAAGGCAATAATCCTAATTGAATGGTAGTGGCGAAACAACCGGGGTTGGCAATATTTTTTGCTTGCTTTATTCTTTCTCGCTGAAATTCTGGGAGGCCATACACAAAATCTCTATCACCTGCTTTGTCGCCTAAACGAAAATCATTGCCCAAGTCGATGATACGTGTAGTGGCTGGGAAGTTATTCTCCACCAATAGCTTTTTGCTTTCACCATGGCTTAAGCAAAGAAACAAAACATCAACAGTCTGATTGAAATCTTCAGAAAAGAAAAGCTCTGTTTCGCCAACCAGATCATGATGTACCGAAGTAATTGGCTTTCCCGCCTGACTTCTGCTTTGCACAAAAATCAATTCCACCTCAGGATGGTTCAACAATAGTCGCACTGTTTCGCCTCCTGTGTAACCTGCTCCGCCAATGATGCCTGCTTTTATTTTCACTTTCGACATTAACTAAATTATGAAACCTACACTAAATATTTACAACTCGTCCTACAACTGCAAAGATTTTGTTGTACCCTTGGGCTTAGTCCCATTTGTTATCACTTTTGCTTAAGCAACCTGCTATTGCCAATAGTTGCTTTTGGGATTTGGCGCCAAAGTCTGTCTCTAGAATGTCAAATACACGAATTTTGCTAATGTAGTACTTTGTCAATGGTTCAAGCTGTCTCCTTGTTCCACGAACTTTAAACATGATGTTATTAGAATAAGGAGACATTAAAACATTACCCAGGTTAGAAGCTTTGGCATTGTCCCAGGTCAATGTCTCTCCGTTGGATAAATAAAACTCAAATTTTCCACCATTATTTATAATGCTATCCTTAAGCTCGTATCTGGAACCCTTTATTATCATAGCACTATAATTTACGCTATCATTCGGATTCTCTGGGTCATAGTTCTTTTCCAGATATAAAAGTAGGTAGTCTTTCGATTGAGCACTTCCTCCTTTACTCTGAGTGTCCGCTGATTTCTTTGTTGTCCGTCTCACTAGTTTACAGTCTTGAGCTTGTATTGTCAAATGAGAAAAAATTGCTAGTAGAAGTAAAGTGTATTTCACGTTTTCCAAACTCATAATTCATTTTTAATTGTTACTCTCGCGTCAATCATGCCTTTGCGCACAACTACTAACTTTTATCTACTAAATTCTAACTCCCTTCCTTCGAAATCTGATGATAGATCGCCACTTGATTCCCAAAAATCTTCGTAAACCCTTTCACATCATCGCCTGTCCAGCCCAAATTCATCTCACCATACTTTCCGAATTTTGATGACATCAAGTCAAAGGGTGATTCAATACCATTGATTTGATATCGATATGGGTAGAGTGTGATCGACACTTCGCCTGTTACATTTTCTTGCGAGCTTGTGAGGAATGCTTCCATGTTGCGCATGACAGGGTCTAGGTATTGCCCTTCGTGCAGCCAGTTGCCGTAGAATTGTGAAAGTTGATCTTTCCAACTCAACTGCCATTTTGTAAGCACGTGTTTCTCTAATGCATGATGTGCTTTAATGATCAACACAGGAGCAGCCGCTTCAAAACCAACGCGGCCTTTGATGCCAATGATGGTATCGCCTACATGAATATCTCGGCCAATTCCGTACGCACCTGCAATAGATTGTAGATGATGAATGGCTTCTGTAGGGTGAGCGAATTTTTTTTCGTTGATTGATATCAACTCGCCTTTCTCAAAACCAATTCTCACTTCTTCACTTCCTTGCTTCGTTACTTGCGTAGGCCACGCCTCTTCGGGTAATTGTCCCATCGAGTTTAAGGTTTCCCTTCCGCCCACGCTTGTTCCCCAGATTCCTTTGTTGACGGAATACTTTGCCTTTTCAAAATTGAATGAAACGCCTTTTGCTTTTAGGTATTCTATCTCTGCTTCGCGACTTAATCTTTTATCGCGAATGGGTGTGATGATCTCTACACCTGGAGCTAAAATTTGAAACACCATATCAAAGCGCACTTGGTCATTGCCAGCGCCTGTACTTCCATGAGCAATCGCATCTGCTTTTATTTCCTTCGCATAATTGGCCACAGCCAATGCTTGCGACATCCGCTCGGCACTTACGCTCAATGGATAAGTGGCATTTTTCAACACATTGCCGTAGATCAAATACCGAATTACTTTTTCGTAATAGGTTTTGGTTTCATCTACGCTTTTATGCGAGGCCACACCGAGACTGATGGCACGCTTTTCTATGGCTTGCAATTCGGCTGCATCAAAACCACCCGTGTTCACAGTGAGCGAGTGTACTTCATAGCCCAAATCTTCCGATAGGTATTTGCCGCAGTACGAAGTATCCAATCCTCCGCTAAATGCTAAAACTACTTTTTTCACCTCACCCCCCAGCCCCCTCTCCGGAAGAGAGAAGGAGGTGTTCTCTATATTGCCTTGACTATTTTTCATCATCGTAATTTAAAATTGAAATTTGGGTTGATTACCAAAAAAACAAAAAGCTCAAGAACGAACTCTTTTTCTCGCTCACTTCTTCGTCTTTCTTCTTCCAACCTTTTAGCAACACAAATTGCTTAAAGCGAACCCAGCGGTCGAAAACTTTATTGTCTTTGCGCATATCTCTGCCCCAAAAGTTTTTCTCACTGGCTTCATGCAATTTCTTTTCCTCTAGCTCTTTTGCTTTTTCTACAGGGTCATAGAGCATAGCCGTACACATACAATTTTTGCGCTCCTTGCTTTTCAATATCTCGTAGTTCACACAGCTCTGGCAGCCTTTCCAAAATTGCTCATCGTTGGTCAATTGATTGTAAGTTACGGGTTCATAACCCAAGTCAGAGTTGATCTTCATCACAGCCAAGCCTGTGGTCAATCCAAAAATTTTCGCATCAGGATATTTCTTCCGCGAGAGCGCAAATACTTTGCGTTTGATTTCTGTTGCTACTCCTGTTTTGCGAAAAGCAGGAGCAACGATCAACCCACTGTTGGCCACAAATTTTTCGTGCTCCCAAGATTCAATGTAACAAAAGCCTACCCAAGTTCCGTCTTCCGTTAGGGCAATCACCGCTTTGTCTTCTTCCATCTTGAGCTTGATATAATCGGGCGAGCGCTTGGCGATACCCGTGCCTCTTGCCTTGGCAGATTCTTCCATCTCAGTGGTGATGATCTCTGCATAATGTGCGTCAGCGGCCGTGGCCGTCCTGACAATGATTTTATTTTCCAATTTGATAGTTCGATTAAAAGTTGAATGAACAGAATGATGTGCTGAAAGCACAATAAGCAAAACCACCTAGTAGTTTTGCATACATCCGTTAGCCAAAAGCTAAATCAGACGTTGGTATCAGATTCTAATCCGTCTTTCCGGTCGCCTGAAAATGGGCGATGAAGTGAATGGTGAGTTGAGCAATGCCTTTGAAGCATTGATGAGAAGAGCAGATGAGCTCGTTTTCTCTAGTAGGGTGAATAATTTTTCCAATTCGCGTTACTTGTTTTTTATACGTAAGCCATTCAAAAATTCGTTTACGCAAAATTAACGCATTTAGAAACGAATAATCCAAGAATTGGTTTGTTTTTTCAGAATTATTTTACGTGCGCCTTCGCGCCAAGCGAGACCAATAAAAATCTTAACCAACTATCAGTTGTTAAGTGAACGCAAAAAAGGATAATTTGCCTACTCATTCAACAACCTCACACATGGCAAAGCACTTTTTCTTAATCTTGTTAATCTTAAATTCATTTTGCATGGAAGCCCAGCAATCCTTACCGCTCAAGCGAGTTACAATTTTTAAAAACGGAACAGCCATGGTGACTAAAGAAGGGAAAGCTTTGCTGAAGGATGGTGCTGCCCGATTACCAATCCCCGCAGAAGTTCTTTTTGGTGGCTACTGGATTGGCGCTACCAAGGATAATTCTATCAAGTCGCTTACCTTTCAAAACGATAAGTTGGAGAAAGACGAACCAGCTAAAGATTTGTGGCAGCACTTGGCAGGAAACATTGGCAAGCAGGTGACTCTTTCGCTTTCGCAAAAAGAGGAGAAGACCATTACTGGTAAAATACTCTCCTTCGAAAAGGAGACGATGGTAGTGAAGATCAAACAAGATAATGGAAAGATAACCTTCTTGAACGCAGCAGGAATTTACCAAATCGACTTTGCTGAAGAAGTGAGCAAGACCTACAAAGAAGACAGTGTGAGAAGAATGGTGTTGGTACACCCTGAGAAAAGCGCTACTGAAATTTCTCTGCAAGAACTATACATGCAAGCAGGTGTCAATTGGATTCCTTCTTACCTGCTTAAGCTAAAGGATGATAAAACCGCTCGCTTGGAAATGAAAGCAACCATCGAAAATGCGGTAGATGAAATCAGTGATGCCGAAACAGAACTGGTAGTGGGCGCACCACAAATGTACTTTGGCCAAAGACGTGACCCGATTACGTATGATTACATGACAGTAGATGTAAACAATGCGCGATCAGACTACGGAGGACAAATGCAATCACAGATGTTGAGCAATGCACGAGTCTCTGGCTCAATGGCTGAAGCGGCTGATGATGGTTTCAATTCAGAGTTTTCTACTGAAGGCGAGAAGAGTGGTGACTTGTACATTTATAAAATTGGTAAGATCACGATTCCTAAAAATAGTAAAGGGAGTTATCCAGTATTTGCCAATACGGTTGAGTACCGAGATAAGTACGAAGGAACGATTGAGGACAAAACGAATTTTGTTTACTCACGCCATTGCGACCCAACTGAAACCAATTACGATGTGTATCATTCTTTGGAAGTGAAGAACAAGTCCTCTGTTCCGTTCACCACTGCGCCTGTGATGGTGGTCAATCAAAAAGAACAATTTCTAGCGCAAGATTTATTAAAGTACACACCCATTGGTGGAGCTGTTGATATCAGGCTTTCTAAAGCGATTGACATTGTGATGCGCAATGCAGAGGAAGAAACGAAGCGAATAGATCAAGCCAAGCAGATAGCGAGGGTAACGTATGGACGTGTAGTGATCAAAGGCACAGTCACTCTTAACAACTTTCAAAGCAAAGAAGTGACAGTGGTGGTAAAGAAAAATCTAAATGGTGCAGTAATTAGCCAATCGGATGCAGCGAGTGTAGTTAAAGGCAGTTCGCGTGTTGATCAAAACCCGACCTCTATTATTACATGGGAAGTAAAGCTGGCTGCCAACGGAAAGAAAGTGTTGACGTATGAGTATGAGGTATTTTTTGCGCAGTAGGCTTTTGCTGGAAAGCAGAAATTGAAATTGATCTTTTTTGTTTTCTATTGGAAAACTTTTGTAAATTTGCGCGTGTTTAATATTGTTACAAGAAGAACGTTGTTAAATTTTTGCAAGATATATCCTGAAGCCTCTTTCGCTTTGATGGAATGGTATTATGAAATGTTAAGGCAGGAGTTTAAGAGTTTCAATGAACTCAAGAGAGTTTACAAAAGTGCTAGTTTGGTAGGTGATGATAGAGTTGTTTTTAACATTGCAGGGAATAAATTTAGATTAGTGGTAAGAATGATTTTTGAGTATAAGAGCATTCAAATAAAATGGTTCGGCACTCATAGAGAATATGACAAAATCAATGTAAAAGAAATTCAATTCAAAAAGATATGAAACTTAAACCGATCAAAACCGAGAAAGAGTATGACATCTATTTAGAATGGATTGATCAACAATTTGACAAGAAGATAAAGCCTAACTCTCCAGAGGGTGAAATCCTGCAAGTCGCACTTTTGATAATAAAAGAATATGAGGATAAAAATTATCCCATACCAATGCCAAGCCCAATTGAGGCAATCAAGCTGAAAATGGAAGAGAGGGGCATTAAGAATAAAGATTTAGTAGGGAAAATCGGAAGCAAGGGTTATATCTCCTCCTTACTCAGCGGGAAAAAGCCTTTGACTTTAGAACTTGCCCGAATTTTTCATCGAGAGTTGGGGATACCTGCCGAAGTACTACTTTCCTAAAAATTGAATCTGCCTTGCTGTCAAGAGGATTGATGATTGGCCGATGTAGAATCTTATGCCTTAAAACATGATCGGCACTCCACTCACTTCCTCGGCAATAAAAGTAATGATGCTTGGCTCAGGCGAATTGGGTAAAGAAGTCGTCATAGAGTTTCAGCGATACGGAGTTGAGGTGATTGCTGTTGATCGATATGACAATGCGCCAGCTATGCAGGTAGCACATCGGTCGTACACCATATCAATGCTGGATGGTGTAGCATTGAGAAATTTAATTGAAAAAGAAAAGCCCGATTACATTGTGCCAGAGGTAGAAGCTATTTCTACCGAGACATTAGTAGAGTTAGAGAAAGAAGGCTTTCGCATTATCCCCACCGCCAATGCCACGCGCTTAACCATGAACCGCGAAGGCATTCGCACTTTGGCCGCAGAAAAATTAAAATTGAAAACATCGCCTTACCGTTTTGCGGGCACATTGGATGAATTTATTTCTTCTATTAAAACAATTGGAATGCCTTGCGTGGTGAAGCCGATCATGAGTTCATCGGGTAAAGGGCAGAGTGTGGTGAAGACGGAAAGCGATATTCAAAAATCTTGGCAGTATGGGCAAGAAGGTGGAAGGAGTGGAGGTGGAAGAATGATTGTGGAAGGCTTTATTGATTTTGATTACGAAATTACGTTGCTGACGATTCGTCACAAAGAAGGTGTTTCTTTTTGCGAGCCCATTGGCCATCGCCAAGAGCATGGCGACTACCAAGAATCGTGGCAGCCACACCCGATGCCAACCAAAGCATTGCAAAAAGCGCAATCCATCGCGAAGCAAGTAGTAGATGCACTCGGTGGCGTGGGCATTTTTGGTGTAGAATTTTTTGTGAAAGGCGAGACGGTTTATTTCAGCGAGCTTTCGCCTCGCCCTCACGATACAGGTATGGTGACGATGATCTCACAAGATTTATCTGAGTTTGCTTTGCACGTTCGTGCGATTTTGGGTTTGCCCATTCCTGTAATTCGCCAATTGGGGCCTTCTGCTTCGTCTGTTATTTTAGTAAAAGGTCAATCCAAAAATATTTCTTATTCAGGATTGGAAGAAGCACTAGCTCAACCCGATACGCAACTTCGTTTGTTTGGGAAGCCCGAAGTGAATGGAGAAAGGCGCATGGGCGTTTGCTTGGCAAAGGGTGCAACGATTGAAGAGGCGAGGAGGAAGGCGAATGAGGGTGCGGGGACAATTAAATACATATTATCATGAAATATTTGTCAAAGCTGGTGCTATTGTTATTTATATTTAATTATTCAGCTTTTGCTCAACCCAAAGTTAAGCTATGTTCCATAAATCTTAATGGTGATTTTGTTAACATTAACATTCCGAAGAAATATAAGGGTAATTTCTATTCGGGTATTCCTCAGGTAGCAGGAGATTCTATAAAATTTATTTTACCAAACGCTATGGACAGAGTTGTTATTAACAAAGATACCTTGTTCAGTTGGCCAAAAAAATTTCCTTCCAATTCCTCATTCAATCAGTTATTCAATAAAATTCATAGTGGAAAAAAACTTGATGTGCTATTTACAATTTTAGATGAGTATGGTGGATTTTATTTAATCAAAAAATCAACTGAGAGCCAATTTAGACTACTCATAAACACACCTCGAATGCTAGACCCGAAAGGAGAAATTAACAATACCTCTGCTATCAACAATACCCCATCTACCATCAATCCATTCCCTACCATCAATCCTATTTCGTCCAATCATCGCGTTGCAACATTATTGAAGAAATATAAGGGGTTGGATGTTTTGTCTTTTCATTCAGAAGATGAATACATTAAGTTTTTAGTAGATTACTTTAAGGACTGTTCACTACTCAGCAATAAATTTAAAAACTCTTTTTATACTTCAAATGACTTGATACTAGCTTTTGAAGAATATGATCGATGTAAATAGATTTCTTATTCCTCGCAACGATTGAAGAGGCGAGGAGGAAGGCGAATGAAGGGGCGGGGAAGGTGAAGTATTCGTTGGTTTAAAAACTATTTTGCTCTTATGTCCCACAATTTTGGATCTCTACTTGTGTGCAGTACGGAGGTAACAACGATGACATCCTTTTCAGTATCGACAAAATAATGCACCATATAAGGGAATTTCTTTACTAGAGCGGTGCGAGTTGTTTTATAGCGGATTGCAAAAGCAAAAGGGTTTTTATGGATACTATTAATTGTGGCCTGTACTTGTTTGTAAAATCTAAGACCTAAATCGGTCTGAGCCTTGTTATACCAATCAATACTTTCTGTGATGTCAAGGCTTGCAGCGGGGTCAACAATAATTTCATAAACCATACTTTTGGCCTATTTCTTTTTGCACGTCTTCCCAATCGCGATAGCTTTCAGGTCTTTCTTTATAGTTCTCCATCCGTTGATCTATTATGGCTTTGTGCCATTCGGGGATATCGGTGCTTTCAACACTTTCAACACTTTCAACACTTTCAATATTTTGTACAAACGAAAGGCTTTCCATCAACTCAATAAAAAGAGCTTCTTTATTGTCGGGTATGGTAATGGCAATTTGTTTCATACGTTGGTTCTAAAGTAGTTTACTATTTTTTTATTCAAATTTAATGAAAGATGTTGCTCGTACAAATGGCTATCTGCTCATTTATTTTAAGTTGGCTTTTGATCAAGTCTATTTTAAATTCTCGATTCTTTGCCAGTATGGAACAATTTTGCCAAATCACGGAGGTCAGGACTGGCTTTTTAAATGGAACGATGAGTATGCATGCTCTATTCCTCGCGGAGTCTCCCTTTCAGGGAGTCTGCGCCCCTTCCGCTCGTGTTTGCGCAGAGTACCTGAAAGGGAGACTCTGCGAGGAAATAAAAGCCGCAGAATATTTGTAGAGGCAAATTGATTAGTGAAACGAAGGTGCATAGTACCGAAATATTGTTCTCAATAAATGTGCAGTCCCTTCGGCAAGGGGATAGAAGTGAAAAGCCCGCAGTGAAGCGCCTCGCGGAACGAGGACTTGTAACGGATAGCCCGGTGGCGCCTCGCCATGCCGCCAAAATTTCTTCAAGGCTATCCACAACTTTCACTGAATTTCTTAAACGTTGAACCGAAAAAACTCTACATTTAAAAATTAGAAAAAACTTCTTTATGACCATTCAAGGAGACGCAAAAAAAGAAATGACCTTTGATGCCATTGTCATTGGCTCGGGCATTAGTGGTGGCTGGGCTGCCAAAGAATTGTGCAATCATGGATTGAAAACGTTGGTGCTAGAGCGCGGTCGCCCTGTGCAACATCAAGCTGATTATCCAACAGCCACTAAAGATCCGTGGGAATTTCCATTGGCGGGCAATGTGCCAAAGGAAACAACGGACGCTAATCCAATACTAAGTCGCTGTTATGCGTTTGAAGATGCCACCAAACATTTTTTTGTAAAAGATGCCGATCATCCGTACGTGCAAGAGAAACCGTTTGATTGGATTCGCGGCTACCAAGAAGGTGGCAAGTCGTTGATATGGGCGCGACAAACACAACGCTGGAGCAAATTTGATTTTGATGCGCCCGCCCGCGATGGCTTTGCTGTGCCGTGGGCGATCAAGTATGATGACTTAGCCCCGTGGTATTCGTATGTAGAAAAATTTGCAGGCATCAGCGGCAACCGCGATGGCTTGGAAACATTGCCCGATAGTGAAGTGCTCAAGGCATTTGAATACAATTGTGTAGAGCAGCATATCAAGGGGAAGATCAACGAAAACTATAAAGACCGCCACGTGATAATGGGGCGTTGTGCGCATCTCACCGATCCGCAAGAGATTCACTTGAAGCAAGGGCGAGGTCAATGTCAGGCGCGGCATCTTTGTTACAGAGGCTGCCCTTATGGTGCGTACTTCAGTTCCAATTCATCCACGTTACCTTGGGCGCGCAAAACGGGTAACCTTACGCTGCGCCCTCATTCAGTGGTACACTCTATTATATATGATGAGCAAAAAGGCAAAGCAACAGGTGTGCACGTGATAGATGCCGAGACAAAAGAATCGATGGAGTATTATGCGCGAATTATTTTTGTGAATGCGGCTTGCCTCAACACCAATTTGATCTTGCTCAATTCTACATCCAATAGATTTCCGAATGGGCTTGGCAATGATAATGGACTGCTTGGAAAATATGTGGCCTTTCATAATTATAGAGGTAGGATCAGCGCGGATTTTGATGGCTATACCGATCAATATCATTCTGGCCGCAGACCTACTCAGGTAATGATCCCTTCTTTCCGGAATGTGTATAAACAAGAGACAGATTTCTTGCGTGGATATATGGTGCATTACAATGCTGGGCGAGAAGGTTGGGGGCGTGGGGTAGATGAGGAAATAGTAGGTGCACACTTAAAAAATGAAATGGCGAGACCTGGCCCGTGGCATGTTGATATGATGATGCAAGGCGAAACTATACCCAAAGAAAAAAACCATGTAAGATTAAGTAAAGATCAGAAGGATGCGTGGGGTATGCCTTTATTGGTTACGTCTGTAGAATATGATGACAATGATGAGAAGGTACTAAAAGATTTTCTTGAGCAAGGATCCGAAATGTTAAGTAAAGCGGGCTGCACAAATATCGCTACAAGGGATACAGGCCAAGTGCCAGGTTTAGATATCCATGAGATGGGAGGAGTGCGAATGGGCAAAGACCCCAAGACTTCGTTGTTGAATAAATGGAATCAACTGCACGCATGCAAAAATGTTTTTGTTACCGATGGTGCCGCTATGACCTCAACAGGAAATCAAAATCCATCATTGACTTTTATGGCCTTTACTGCAAGAGCCTCAAACTTTGCAATTGAAGAAGGGAAGAAGGGGAATTTGTAGGGATAGTTAAAAGTACGAGGTACGAATTACGAAGTACGATTTCGTACCTCGTACTTCGTAAATCGTCCCTCTTACCACTCATTCCCCTCCCTGCTTCATCAACTTCTCCACATCATTATTCACGGAAAGAATAAGCATACAAGCAGCCGTGCAAAACACGGGGCTAGTGATGCAATGATGCCCGCTCCAGCTTCCGTCATCATTTTGAATTCTCAACATGCGACCCGAAATGTTGTCATACCATTTTGTCCAAGAGTTGTCTTTGCCAATGATCATGCTCTCGCCAGTTTGTAGGTAGCTCAAAAATTCTTCGCCACCATTGCTACCAAAGCCATCCATCACCTCATCACTTTGTGCTTTCACTTTGGCAGATTGATAGACATTGTAGGCAGTGGAATATTTCATTGCATCATCTTTATCAAATCCAATTTTAGAAAGATTTTCTGCTGAAGGTGCAGCGTTTTGCGCAAGCTTTCCATCGCGCTTTGCTTTTGTAATGGCTTCTTCCACTTTGCGGGCTTCTTTGGCAGAGGCACGGGCAGAGCCTGTTACAGAATAGAGCATCACACCTGCACCCATATCGGTATTCACGTTCCCAGTTTTAGCATCATAGTTGCTCTTTTGAAATTCGCGCGATCGTTCAAGAGCTTCGTTATCCACGTTTGCCCCTTGTGCTTGCGCTGATTCAAGAGCATTGCTTGCGAAAGAAGATTGCAGCACACCTGCCCAACCTGATCCGCGAGTACTTCCATTACTGTCTTGCGCACGTTGAATTTTAGCCACACAGGTGTTCAAATCTTTTTTGATTCGCGCGGTTAATTGTTGATCGTGTTTGGCGTAGTCCAATACATTAGATAAAAATTGAGAAGCGAGTATCACATCAATATTCTGGCCCAACTTGATTTGGATTTGTGTGCCTTGCTGATCGGTGATGTTGTAGCTGGCAGCAGGGGAGGTTTCAACGGCATTCAAAATGTAGGTCAATGCCTTGCTGAGTTGCTGTGAATAAATTCCTGTTTTCAATGTAGAGCCACTTCTCAATAAAGCCATTGCCACCATCGCGGTCGTAGCAGGATCAGTCTGAACAGCATGGGGATCTGTTATATCTTGTCGCGAGTGGCTGCCCGCGCCCCAGCCACCATTTTGGTTTTGCGCGGTAGCAATCCAGCCGAGCCCCTTGTCGATTGACAATGAAACTTTTTCTGGTGTTTTGTAGAGAAAGCTGGAGTCGGAAGATTCTTCGCCCATTACCGTTCGGAAGACACAACCCTGTGGGATGCTGCGGTAGGTGGTAAAATGTTTTTTCTTGTTTTCCTTTTTAAAGGAGAAGGAGAGGAGCGTGAAGGCCAATGCAAGACCAAGCAATGCGAGGATAGTTAGTTTTTTCATAGCAGTTGTATTTTTTTCTGCTATGATGATGGAAGGATTAGAATTCCATAAGGGGTTTGAAATTATTTTTAGGCTGATATAATCCTTTGCGAATCTTTACGCCCTTTGCGATTAAAAGTTTTAACCACAGAGGGCACGGAGGTTCACAGAGTTGTTGCTTACGATTAACATCAACCACTACACATGCCTCTCACCCCTTACCAATCACCATCTCCCCGCCCTTCTCAAACAACCCCGCCACCATTTCACCCAATGCAGGCCCATGTTTAAAACCATGCCCCGAACCTCCTCCCAAGAACCAAAGGTTGTTTGCTTCTGGATGATGACCGAAAATAAAATTCCCATCGGGTGAATTTTCATAAGGGCAAACACGGCTTTCAATGAGCGGTGCATTTTTTAATGAGGGAAAACGATGCCCAATAAATTTTCGTGCATCGGCTAATACTTGTGGATTGTAAACCCGTTCTCCATCGGTAGGATCAAAAATTTCTCCGCGCTTGTCGACACCAATCTTAAAACCGCGATGGGCATTGCCTGGGATGCCATAGTAAAAATCTTTTCCATCCAAATCTATCCAAGCAGGTAATTGTTCGTAGGCGGCAGCTTGCTCTTTCGGCACACCGAAATAATAGGCTTCTTGCTTGGTACAAATTATTTTTTCTTTTAGCACCTCTGGAAAAAATTGACCGAGCCAAGGGCCACAAGCAAAAAGATAGGCATCGGCTTTAAGAGTCTCACCATTAGAAAGTAGAATACCATCCATTTTTGCGGAAGAAATTTTTCCCGCATTCGCGAAAGCGGTAATGAATTTTCCACCTTCTTTAACAAACGCTTCTTTCACGGCTTGCGCACTTTCACGTGCTTTCAAATAGCCACCGAAGGGATCGAACCACGCATGGTGGAGATCGTTAGTTTGAATAGCAGGAAATCGTTTTTGGATTTCGGAGATAGAAAGATACTCGTATTCCATCTTGTGCTTTTTGGTAAATGGAATCGAATCATCCACAATGGGATTCTTTTCTTGATAGCAAAACCAGATCACGCCTGAGTTAAAAAAGAATTGCTTGCCCCATCGTTGTTGGTTTTCTTTCCATAGTTCTAATGCGCGCACGTTGAGATCAAAGTAAAACTCATTCGCTCCGTAAGTAGAACGGATTACCCTTGTCTCATCACCCGAACTGCTGCGCGAGTTGCCCGCGCCCCATGCATCTATGAGCGTGACCTTGAAACCGCTCCTTATTAAATAGAGTGCAGTCCATCCACCAAACGCCCCTGCGCCCACTACTATAATAGATGAGTTGGCGGGAAGGCTTTCGATTTTGTTTCGGCTGTCTTTGATGGATGAGTTGGGCGCAAAGGTGTTGATATTCATAGGTGCAAATTACGATAACAAGGAAACGTTACGAGCTGGCACCTCGGCCAGGGATAGAAGTGGAAAGCCCACGCGCCTCGCGTGGCTTGTAACGGATAGCCCGGTGGCGCCTCGCCAGGCCGCATGAAAATTTAAAAACCCTTCGTGCCTCATAAAACTTACTCCAATGGTGAAGCCTGCACAATGGTTACTACCAATATCACAATAAAGGTAATGGCTATCGCTTGGTGGATCCATTCGGGTGATTCTTTTTTGCGAAAGCAGACGAGTAACAGAAATGCGGGCAGCAAAAATTTTATCAGTTGTGTTTCGATGCTTATGCCCCGCACAAGAATGGCATCGGCAATGGATAGGGTGGGGAGGATGCTGCCGAACAAAAATATCTTTCGATAATTCTCTTGATAAAACTCTTTTAGGTTGATGGGGCCTTCTTGAATACCGAATGGAAACAGCAATCGCGCTAGAATAAAAAGCGTGACGGGATAGGTCATGGCGAACAAAAACGTGGGCAACGTCCACGGGCCATACTTTCTTAAGTCAAACGTTACCCACCAGTCTTGCACGTGCAGCACAAGGATGACGAGCACCCAGAGTAGATGGGGCCAATAGACTTTTACCCTTTTGCTTTGATGCACAAGGTCGGCAATGCCTGTTAATATTTGGGTGATGCCCAGACCCAATACAATGGAAATGAGGACGGTTACGTATTCAAAGGCGGTGATCATAGGCAGGATTTATAATGCTTTTAAATAGTCGGCTGGCAAGTTAATGAATCAATAACTTCGTAAGTTGTCACCTGTTTAACTTATTTACCTTGTTTTCAGGTCTAATTAAACAACTCGATGGCCTGAAAATGATGTGAAATAAATATTACGCTGTCTGTAAAATAAATTTGAAATAATGCCTTTGGGGTGTAGATTTGTGCAATTCCGTAAAAAAGCGGATACCTAAACGCGTCATGATGAAGGATAGATTATCTGATCTCGTTAAATCTCTCACCCTCGTACTGTTAGTAACAGCAAGTTTCAATTCTTTCGCTCAAGAAATTCCGACAGATGCCGCTGCCATCAGCGCAGGGGAGGCCTTATTCAATGGCAATTGTAAATCGTGCCACCGAGTAAAACAAAAATTAGTTGGGCCAGCACTGGCAGGCGTGCAAGATCGCGTTCCTTCTGTTGCGTGGATTTTAGAATGGGTGAAAAACCCTGCGAAGAAGATTGCCACTGGCGATGAGTACGCCAACAAAATTTATAATGAGTATAACAAAAGCCAGATGACGGCTTTTACCAGTTATACAGATGTTCAAATCTTATCGATCTTAGCCTATGTAAAAGCAGAGGCTGCTAAACCAGATGGTCCAGTTCCTCCTGTGCCTGGGCAACAAGTAGCAGGAGGCGATGGTGCTGGTGTTCCAAGCTCATACCTCAATGCCATCCTTGGCGGGATGATCTTGATACTTATATTAATGGTGGTAATCTTAGGCTTGATAGTAACAGCCCTTAAAAAATACCTCAACCAAAAAGAATTAAGTGAGGACGATGAGCAGGTAGTCAACTCACCTTATACATTAGCAACCATTACCCGTAGTACTGGCTTTATTTTCTTGGTAACATTCATAGTAGCAGCCGTTGGGTTCAAAACTACTATTGACGGACTTTATTCAATAGGTGTTCAGCAAGACTACCAACCTAAACAACCTATCGCATTCTCTCACAAGTTACATGCTGGGTCTTATGAGATCAACTGTAAGTATTGCCACACAGGTGTATTGAAGGGCAAGCAAGCAAACATCCCTTCTCCTAATATATGTATGAACTGCCATACGCAGATCAAACAAGAATCTCCTGAGATACAAAAGATTTATTCTGCCATCGGTTATGACGTGAAGACTGCCTCTTATTCTGGCAAACAAAAGCCTATCGAATGGGTGCGAATCCACAACTTGCCTGACCTTGCTTATTTCAATCACGCACAGCACGTGAATGTGGGCGGCATCGAATGTCAGACTTGCCACGGCCCTATTCAAGAAATGGAAGTGGTGAAGCAGTACAACTTATTAACAATGGGCTGGTGTATTGATTGCCACCGCAAAACAGAAGTGAATACCAAAGACAACGCTTATTATGATAAGTTGAACGAGCTTCACTCCTCTGCCAAGAAATCAAAAATGAAAGTAGAGGACATTGGCGGATTGGAGTGCGCAAAATGTCATTATTAATATTGTAAGCTTTAAAAGATTTCGGTCACGATAAAGAACTATGAGCGCTACTACTAAAAAGACATACTGGAAAGGATTACCACAACTCAAGAACGATCCTGCTTATGTAAAGCATGCCGATAAAGAGTTTGTGGATTTAGGCGTTGCCGAAGATCCAGGCCACTCACGAAGAGACTTCTTGAAGATGATGGGCTTTAGTGTGGCCGCTGCTTCATTGGCAGCCTGCGAAGCTCCCATTCGCAAAGCCATTCCGTATGTGGTGAAGCCGATGGATGCTGATGCAGGTATTCCTAATTATTATGCGTCTTCGTATGTAAATGGTGGCGATTATTGCAGTGTTGTAGTTAAAGTTCGTGATGGCCGCCCGATTAAAGTTGACGGTAACTCACTTTCAAGCGTAACAAAAGGTGGAAGCAGTGCTCAAGTTGAAGCATCTGTACTTTCGCTATATGATAATTATCGCTTGCGCGGACCAAAAACTCCTTCATCAGAGGTTGGCAAGGGAACTTGGGAAGCCGTTGATAAGGACGTAACTGCCAAGCTAGAAGAAATTTCGGGCAAAGGCGGACAGATCAGAATTGTAAGCAACACCATCCTGAGCCCTAGCACGAAGGCGACTATCGAAAAATTCAAAGCAAAGTACCCCACCACCACTCATATTCAATACGATCCCATTTCTTATTATGGGATGTTCAAAGCAAACGAAGAATCATTCGGCACAGCCATGATCCCTTCGTATGATTTCAGCAAAGCGAAATTGATTGTGAGCGTGGCCGCAGATTTTCTTGGCACATGGCTTTCTCCTATTGAATTCACCAAGGGCTACGCAGTCAACCGCGAAGTGAGTGAAGACAAACGTGAGATGTCTCGTCATTATCAGTTTGAAGCCAATCTTTCACTGACAGGTGCAAATGCAGATTACCGTTCATTAACAAAGCCATCGCAAGAAGGAGCAGTGTTAGCTCAACTCTATAATATCATTGCAGGAAGAAGTGCCGAAGATTCAGGTGTGGCTCATGTAGAAAAAGCCGCAAAAGAATTGATGGCCAACAAGGGCGCATCATTGGTAGTCGCTGGCTCTAATGATAAAGAAATTCAAGTGTTGGTCAACGAGATCAACTACTTATTGGAAAATTACGGATCAACCATTCTTACTTCATTGCCTGTTAATTTCCGCCAAGGAAATGATGAGGCGATGGCCGCATTTATTGCCGATGCGAAAGGAGGCAAAGTAGATGGTGTGATTTTCTACAATTGCAATCCAGTCTATGACCACCCAATGGGGGCAGACTTAGGAACTGCATTGAAAAATATTTCATTGACGGTTTCTACTTCTTACACACCAGATGAAACTGCTTCATCGGTTGCGTATATGGCACCTGATCATCATTACCTTGAATCTTGGAATGATTTTGAGCCAAAACCAAATTATTACAGCTTATCACAACCTGCAATTACTCCTATTTTCAAAACTCGTCAAGCACAAGAGAGCTTTATGATTTGGGCAGGAGAGCAGAACGTGGAGTACTTTTCTTTTGTAAGCGAGAATTGGAAAAACTGGTTCTTCGGTAAGCCAGATGGAAGTGTAACCTTCCAAGGTTTCTGGGATAAATGTTTGTACGATGGTGTGTATGAATTAGGTGCTACTGAATCGAAAGAAGCAACATTTACCTCACATGCCGAAGATGCTTTGTCTTCTGTTGCATCCATTAAGGGTTCTGGCAAATACGAAATAGCTGTTTACGAAAGCTACGCATTGGGTAGCGGCTCACAAGCCAACAATCCTTTGTTACAAGAACTTCCAGATCCTATCACGAAAGCTACGTGGGATCATTATGTGACCATCTCGCAAAAAGATGCAAAGGCAGAAGGCCTTGACAACGATGCAGAAGGACACACAAAATTGTTGAACATCACTGTAAATGGTAAGTCGATCAAATTACCAGCATTGATTCAACCAGGTCAAACTCCAGGCACTATTGGTATCGCTCTCGGTTACGGTCGCACCAAAGTAGGTGTGGTAGCTGAGAATCTTGGAGTGAATGTTTATCCTTGGATTGCATTGACTAACGGTTCACTTAATTATAATATCACCTCGGGCGTATCGGTTGCTAAGACGACAGATGATTTCCAATTGGCTCAAACACAAATCCACCAGACCTACATGGGTCGCGAGAGTGTGATTCAAGAGGCTACGTTGGCTGAGTTTAAAGTAAAAGCAAATGCAGGTCGCGAATATCCTCAGATCACCAATTGGGATGAGAAAGTAGATGCCTCTACATTGAGCTTGTGGAAAGGCCACGAATACAAAAATCATTATTGGGGCATGTCTATCGACCTGAATACTTGTACAGGTTGTGCGGCTTGCGTGGTGGCTTGTAATGTAGAGAACAACGTATCGCTCGTAGGCAAGCAAGAAGTAATCAATAGAAGAGAAATGCACTGGTTGCGTATCGACCGCTATTATAGCAGTGACGCAAACCCAGAAGATTATAAAGCAGCCGAGATCGCTGCTGAAAACCCTGAAGTGGTTTTCCAACCGATGATGTGCCAGCATTGCAACAATGCTCCTTGCGAAACGGTTTGTCCCGTTGCCGCTACAACACATAGCACCGAAGGATTAAATCAAATGACTTATAACCGTTGTATTGGTACAAGGTATTGTGCCAACAACTGTCCGTATAAAGTACGTAGGTTCAACTGGTTTAAGTACCACGACAATCAACAATTCTATTCTTCTAATCCTGCCATGAACACCGACTTAGGTCGCATGGTGTTGAACCCTGAAGTAACAGTGCGTTCACGCGGTGTGATGGAAAAATGTTCTTTCTGTGTGCAACGCATACAAACAGGAAAGTTGACAGCGAAGAAAGAGAGAAGGCCAATGAAGGATGGAGAAGTGGTTACCGCTTGTCAAGCAGCTTGTTCTACTGGCGCGATTGTGTTTGGAGATATGAACAATCCAGAAAGCCGCATCAGCAAATTGTTGAAGATCGAAAGCGATCCAAAGCGCCCTTATGGCATCGACAAGAAAATTGGCAACCCACGCGCATATAGAGTGTTGGAAGACATTGGCGTGAAGCCAAACATTTTTTACTTGACTAAGATTAAGAACAAGGATGAACATAAAGAACACGCGTAAATAGATGTGAGATATAAGATTTGAGATGTGAGATTTTAGTACAGCCTTCTAAATTCTGACTTCTGACTTCTAAATTCTAATTATTGACTACTGAACAAAAAATATGCAAGTAACTTCTTCGATACGTGAACCCTTAATTACTGGTGGCAAAACCATGCGCGATGTTTCGGAAGACATCAGCCGCCAGGTAGAAGGAAAGCCAACCCAACTTTGGTGGATAGCAATGGGTATTTCTGGCTCGTTGTTCGCTTTTGGTTTTTATTGCCTTTGCACACTGTTGTGGGAAGGAGTAGGGGTGTGGGGATTGAACAAAACCGTAGGTTGGGCGTGGGACATCACCAACTTCGTATGGTGGGTTGGTATCGGTCACGCAGGTACATTGATCTCAGCAATTCTTTTATTGTTCCGCCAAAAGTGGAGAATGTCCATCAACCGTGCAGCGGAAGCGATGACGATCTTTGCCGTTATTTGTGCAGCCACATTCCCATTCGCACACATGGGCCGTTTGTGGTTAGGTTTTTATTGGGTATTCCCTTTACCAAACACGTGGGGTTCGTTATGGGCCAACTTCAATTCACCACTGTTGTGGGATGTGTTCGCTATCTCAACTTACTTCTCCGTTTCATTAGTATTCTGGTACATGGGCCTGATCCCTGACTTTGCAGTCATTCGTGACCGCGCGGTTCGTCAAGGTCATAAGACTCGCGCCAACATTTATAATTTCTTAAGCTTTGGATGGGACGGTGCTGCAAGAACTTGGAGCCGTTACGAATCCGTTGCCTTGATCTTAGCAGGTTTATCAACACCACTTGTATTATCTGTTCACACAATTGTATCCATGGACTTTGCGACTTCTGTAGTTCCAGGATGGCACACCACTATTTTCCCTCCTTACTTTGTAGCGGGTGCGATTTTCTCTGGCTTCGCAATGGTGTTGACGCTGTTGATTGTCACGCGCAAAGTTTTCAAACTAGAAGATTACATTACGATCTATCACATCGAGTTGATGAACATCGTTATTATCATCACAGGTTCGATTGTAGGTATCGCTTACATCACTGAGTTTTTCATTGCATGGTATGGCCAAGTGCCAGCAGAGCAATATGCTTTCTACAACCGTATGCAAGGACCCTATTGGTGGGCATACTGGTCTATGATGACTTGTAACGTTATTTCTCCACAACTTTTCTGGTTCAAGAAGATCAGGACGAATATCGTAGCAACATTTATCATTTCGATTATCGTAAATATTGGAATGTGGTTCGAGCGTTTTGTGATCATCGTCACTTCACTTCACCGCGATTACGTGCCATCAAGCTGGGTAAATTTTCATCCAACTATGTACGATATGGGCGAATACATTTTTACATTCGGTTTGTTCTTCTCTGCTTTCTTCTTATTCGCTAAGTTTTTCCCAGTGGTCAACATGGCAGAGATAAAGAGCATTATCAAATCATCATCTGAACAGAAGAAGCATTAAGATTATGGAAAGCAATAAAAATTTTGTAGTCGGAATTTTTGAGGATGAAGACGTTCTTCTTCACGCAGTAGAAACCACACGTGAAAAAGGACTGAAGATTCATGAAGTGTATTCTCCCTTTCCCGTACACGGATTGGATGACGCATTGGGCTACAAGCGCTCTCGTTTGCCAATTGCTGCTTTCATATTTGGCGCAACAGGTACTTCATTGGCGTTGCTCATGCAGATCTGGATGTTGGGTTACGATTGGCCGATGATCATCGGTGGAAAAAACCACGCTTCATTACCTCCATTCATTCCCGTTACTTTTGAAATGACCGTGTTGTTGGCTGCCTTTGGAATGGTAGGAACATTTTTCATTGCCAGTGATATGAAGCCCTACAAATGGCCTCGTCAATTTGATATTCGTACCACTGACGATAAGCACGCAATGGCAATTGATTTAGCTACGAACAAAATGAGTAAAGAAGAGATCAGCGCATTGTTGAAATCATCAGGCGCATCAGAAGTAAACGACAAGAATTTTTAAGAAGAATTTTTCAATAGACATTGACTATGCGAATCGGACTTAAAATAGCAATCGGATTATCAGCAGTGATTTTTATGGCAGCCTGCAAGGCCAGTGGAGATTACCAAGGGCTAGAGTATGCACCTAACATGTATCACTCTGTTGCCTACGAACCACTCTCTCAAATCACAGATCCCATGCAGGGAAAAATCACCAACTCCTTGGACAACGGTCGTGGAGAATTTTATAATTCCAATCAATACAATCCATACAAAATGAATTTGAGATTGCCTCCTGCACACACCGTAAGGAGGTCAGCATCGGGTTGGTTGCCATACAGAGGCGTAAATGATACTACTGGCTTACGTCTTGCGGATAAATTGATTAACCCCTATGATGCTACTCCTGCCCTGCTAAGTCAAGGAAAGGCTTCGTATGAAATGTATTGTCTTCATTGCCATGGAGCGAAAGCCGGTGGCGATGGGAAAGTAGCAGCAGGTGTGAAGATCGATGGTGTTGAACATAGCGTTTATCCTGGCGTTGCTAACTTGAAAGGCGATGCGTACAAAAACATTACTGAAGGTCATATCTTCCATGTCATTACCTATGGTAAGGGCTTGATGGGTTCGCACGGATCGCAAGTGAGTGAGGAAGACCGTTGGAAGATTGCCAAGTATGTGAAAGAACTTCAAAAGAATTAATATCTATTTATAATCTTTTCTAAATGATAGCGGACGAAAAATATATTTTTAAAGCCGAAACGAAGACCAAATTGTTTATTCTTATTGGAGTAGGACTGTTGCTTTTTGTTTTGGGTGTTTTTATGGCCATGAATTCTGGTCATCACGAAGGTGCAGAAAAACACGCTACTGTTGAGGTCGCTAAAAGTTTGATCGCTAGCACCGAGCCAGCACAACACGGAGAAGCTCATCAAGAAGCCGCGCATCACGGAAGTCCTATCTGGTTGAAAAAGATTTACACTTCGCTCTGGCACAATAATATTTTCTTTGCGGGCATCGGTATCATTGGTTTGTTTTTCATTGCTATTCAATATGCCGCACAAGCAGGGTGGTCTGCACCAATCAAACGTATCCCTTTGGCTATTGGTCATTGGATTCCTTTTGCAGGGATATTAATGTTGGTGCTTTGGTTTGTAGTGAAGGGTGATCTATTTCATTGGACGGATGCTAGTCTGTACGTGAAGGGAGGAGAACATTATGATAAAATACTAGATAAAAAAGCCGCTTATTTCTTCGGCCCTTTTGGTGGAAGGAGTTTCCCTATCTTCTATATTTTTAGGATGGTCCTCTTCTTCAGTCTTTGGTATATGTTCTTTACTTGGATCAAAAAAGAAATGTTGGCCGAGGACATCAACGGAGGTGAGAAGCATTGGCTTACTATTAGAAGATTCTCTGCTTACTTCTTATTGGTTTTTGCCGTGAGTTCTTCTGTATCGGCTTGGGATTGGGTAATGAGCATTGATCCACATTGGTTCAGTACTATGTTCGGTTGGTATGTATTTGCAAGCTGGTGGGTAACGGGTTTGGCAACTATCACATTGATTGTGGCTAACCTAAAAGGAGCGGGCTACATGAAGATGGTGACACAAAACCACATGCACGACTTGGGCAAGTTCGTATTCGCCTTCAGTATTTTCTGGACGTACATCTGGTTCTGTCAGTTCATGCTGATCTACTACGCCAACCTTCCAGAGGAGACCGTTTATTTTATTCAACGGATGAGAACATCTCCATATAGCTGGATATTTTATGCGAATGTTTTCTTAAACTTTGTATTACCATTCTTGTTATTAATGACAAGAGATGCAAAACGTCAAGTATCTATGTTGAAAGTAGTTTGCCCTATTGTGATCTTCGGTCATTGGATGGATTTTTATAATATGATTACACCTGGCGCAATGAAAGGCAATGGTGGAATTGGTTTCTTGGAGATTGGGTTGGGTTTGATGTTCGCAGGAGCATTCCTTTTTGTTGTATTAAATGCGCTTTCTAAAATGCAATTGGTGGCCAAACACCACCCGTTCATGCCAGAAAGTTTGAATCATCATATTTGATTGTTAAACAGATTTAAAGTAACAATATGAATTGGATAATAGGGTTGGGTGTAGCTTTGGTGTTGTTCATCGTTTACATGATTTTCCGTATTGGAAACTTGGTGGACGTAGTGAAAGGAAAAAAGGAGGAGGAAGAATTCTCAGTATCTTGGAATAATATCAACGCCTATCTTTTCATGGCTTTCATGGTTTTTGGATTGGGTGGTTTCTTCTGGTATTCATTTGCCCATTTTTCAGAATATACCCTTCCTGTTGCTTCCATTCATGGTGCTATTACTGACGATTTGTTTTGGATCACCATGTGGGTGACAGTAATTGCCTTTGCGATAATTTTCGCGGTGATGTTCTGGTTCACGTTTGCGTATCGCTATGAGAAGGGAAGGAAGGCAGCTTACTTTGCGGATAACCATAAATTAGAAATTATTTGGACCGTTGTTCCTGCTATTGTGTTGGCTCTATTGATTTTTAAAGGGCTTCGTGTTTGGAATGATATCACTGGCCCTGCCACTAAGGAAGCGGTAGTGGTGGAATTGGTTGCGCAGCAATGGTTGTGGATGGCGCGTTATCCAGGAGTAAAGGATCAAACATTGGGTCATCATAATTATAAATTGATTGATGCCTCTAATGAGTTTGGTTTGGATTTGACGGATAAAAATTCGTTTGATGATTTTAAATCACTGGAATTGCACATTCCGGTTGATAAGGAAATTTTAATAAAGATTAGAGCGAAAGACGTGTTGCACAGTGTTTTCCTTCCACACTTTCGTGTGAAGATGGATGCCGTGCCAGGTGTGCAAACACATTTTAAATTCACTGCCAATAAGACTACCGAGCAGATGCGTGAGGAGTTGAACAATCCGAAATTTAATTATGAGATGGCCTGTACAGAGGTTTGTGGAAAGGGTCACTTCTCGATGAGGTTCCCAGTGGTAGTTGACACGCAAGAGGATTATGAAAAATGGATGGCTTCTCAAGATTCTTGGCTCAAACAAAATCCCGATTACATGAAGTATGTGCCTGCCGAATTGAAAGAGGCAGCACTTATTAAAGCAGGTATTCCTTTAGAGAATGTAGTAACAGTGCAGTCAGCAGCAATCAATTAAGTAGAGAAGATTTAGAGAAAAGACTATGGCAACAATTGATTTACAACCACCAAAAGCATCAGCCCACCATCACGATGATCATAGCCATGAACATGAGCATGAGCACGGTAATTTCTGGACAACTTATATCTTTAGCGAAGACCACAAGGTAATAGCCAAGCAATTTTTGCTTACAGGTATGGCGTGGGCATTGATCGGTGGAATGCTTTCTGTTTTGTTTCGCCTTCAACTGGGGTTTCCTGAAGCAAATTTATCTTGGTTGAAACCGATCTTAGGTGGATGGCTAACTCCTGAAGGTAAAATTGATCCTGAGTTTTATTTAGCCTTAGTTACAATGCACGGTACTATCATGGTGTTCTTTGTATTGACTGCTGGCTTGAGCGGTACCTTCAGCAATTTCTTGATTCCGTTGCAAGTAGGAGCGAGAGACATGGCTTCTGGTTTCATGAATATGCTTTCGTATTGGTTCTTCTTCTTGAGCAGTGCAATCATGTTTACTTCTTTATTTATTTCCACAGGGCCGGCAGCAGGAGGTTGGGTAATCTACCCGCCACTGAGTGCATTGCCTCAAGCTATCTCAGGTTCTGGTCTGGGTATGACCTTGTGGCTCGTATCGATGGCGTTGTTCATTGTGAGTTCGTTGCTCGGTAGTATCAACTACATCACTACGGTTATCAATATGAGAACAGTGGGTATGTCGTTTACAAAATTACCACTAACTATTTGGGCTTTCTTCTTAACTGCCGTGATTGGCATTCTTTCTTTCCCAGTTCTTTTCGCAGCAGCTTTGTTGTTGATCTTTGATAGAAGCTTCGGAACAAGCTTTTACTTATCTGACATTTATATTGGTGGCGAGGCATTGCCCAACCAAGGCGGTAGTCCAATTTTATTCCAGCACTTATTCTGGTTCTTGGGTCACCCTGAAGTTTACATTGTGTTGTTGCCAGCATTGGGTATCACCTCTGAAATTATTGCGACCAATTCGCGCAAGCCTATCTTTGGTTACAAAGCGATGGTTGGTTCCATGTTGTTCATCGCGATATTATCATTTGTAGTGTGGGCACATCACATGTTTGTAACGGGGATGAACCCATTCTTGGGATCAATCTTTACGTTGCTGACATTGATTATTGCCGTACCCTCCGCGGTAAAAATATTTAACTATGTCACAACACTTTGGAAAGGTAATCTTCGCTTTACGCCAGCCATGTTGTTCTCCATTGGTTTAGTTTCGTTTTTCCTTACGGGAGGTATCACGGGTATTTTCTTAGGTAACTCTGCTGTTGATATTCAATTGCACGATACGTATTTTGTAGTGGCTCACTTCCACTTGGTAATGGGCAGCGCGTCTTTCTTTGGTATGATGGCGGGTGTGTATCATTGGTTCCCCAAAATGTTTGGTCGCATGATGGACGAGCGTCTCGGCTACGTTCACTTCTGGTTGACATTCGTGGGCGTTTACTTGGTGTTCTTCCCTATGCACTACATTGGTATCGCAGGTTTCCCTCGTAGGTATTATTCTTGGACCAACTTTGAAACATTTGGAGGCTTTGCTGATTTGAATATGTTGGTAAGTATTGCAGCTATTGTTACCATGGTTGCACAGTTCATTTTCTTGTTCAACTTCATCTACAATATTTTCAGAGGAAAATTAGCGTCTGCCAATCCTTGGAATGCGACAACACTGGAATGGACAACACCACGCTTGCCCGGTCACGGCAACTGGCCTGGCGAAATTCCAACGGTGTATCGTTGGCCTTATGATTACAGCAAACCTGGCTCGAAAGAAGATTTTATACCGCAACATATTCCTTATTCTGAAACACCCGAATCAAATTTCCCTCATGAGAATGATGAGATTAAATTGGAGATGAGTGGCGGTGGAAGGATTGTCGTGGAAGATAGAAAACACTAAGAGATTGAAGATTTGGGATTTAAGATTTGAGATTTGTGAGAGAGTATTTTTTTGAACCTTGGACTTTCTAAACATCTGGGAGTTCAGTTTTAAATGACCAAATCAGTAACAGCGACCAAGGAATTTTTTAAGCTTTGCTTAACTACCTTAGTCGCTGTTTATTTTTTAATAGCCGTGGGCGGTATTGTGCGAGCCACAGGTTCAGGCATGGGCTGCCCCGATTGGCCTAAGTGTTTTGGTCAATGGGTACCACCCACTTCTGTCGAACAACTTCCTGAGAATTATAAAGAATCGTACGCTGCTCTTCGCGAGAAGAAGAACCAAAAGTTTATTAAGTATCTAAAGACTTTTGGGATGGACGAAACAGCCGATCAAATAGCGGTTGATAAGACTATTTTAGTAGAGGCGGATTTCAATGCTGTAAAAACATGGATTGAATACTTGAACCGATTAATAGGCGTCATCATTGGGCTACTGATTGTTGCATTGTTTTGGAGATCCTTGAAATTGAGAAAGAGCCAGCCTGTTATTTTTTGCGTCTCGTTAGCCACACTGATTGGAGTTATTTTTCAAGGATGGTTCGGATCAATTGTAGTCTCCACCAACCTTACTACTTGGACAATAACGGTTCACATGTTCATCGCGCTTTTGATTGTGGGGTTATTGGTTTATCTATTGTTTGTCAGCGATGGCAATCAGAATTCGATTATAGCGCCCATTGGAACGAATTGGATTTTAGTTGCTTGTTCACTTATCCTTTTAGTTCAAATCTTCCTTGGCACTCAGGTAAGGGAAGCTATTGATAGGATATCTTCTTTGCCCCGTAATACCTGGATTTCTTCAGTAGGGGCTGAATTTCTTGTCCATCGAACATTTTCATGGCTGGTAGTTGTCCTTCACTATTTTTTGATTGCACGATTGTACAAAACTACTGGGGCTAAAGCTTTAACAAGTGCCTTAATGGCGTTAATTTTGTGTTCGTTTTTAACGGGGGCTGCGATGGCATATTTTAGTGTCCCAGCCTTTTTGCAGCCGATTCATTTGCTATTGGCAACGGTTTGTTTTGGGTTGCAATTGCTTTTGTTGTTTAGGTTGAACAGTAGTAGGAAAGTGGTGTTAATAAGATGAAGCTGTTTCATACTTATGGTCATTGAAACGCAAAATGGAAGTGTAGAATTGGGGAGGGCATTATTCTGGGATATCAATGAGCGTAGTATTAGCCGAGCGCTCATAGAGTCAGATGGATGGGTGATACCGCGTGTTTTCTTTAATATGCACAAAGAAACTGTCACACCTGAGGTGTTTGAGTATTGCACTAGCGTATGACGCTTGAACATTAACCCCCTTACGGTAGTCTCATAAAACGATCAAAACACACATGATAGATAACAAGGAAATTGCCAAGCTATCCAGGTCTCTTTTTTGGGATGTGCCTAAAGACAGTGTCAATATTCAACGGATAGTAAACCAGAACCCAGACTGGATGATCCAGCGTGCTTTTGAGTACGGGGCAATGCGGGATATAAGGCAGGTATTGAGTTGGTACGGAAAGGAGAATGCGATCCGTGTGCTGTGTTCGGCAGAAAGCCTCTCGAAGGTTACGGTGGGCTTTGCTAGCGCTTTTTTTGATCTTAACAAAACTGATTTTAAATGTTACAACTACAAGCGGTCGAACCCGACTTACTATTAATCACCAAGCGTTTATTTTCATTGCCATGGACAAAGGATTTCTTATTGGTTGGCGGTACTAATGCAGCGTTGCAGATGGGTCATCGCTTGTCCGTGGATATTGATCTTTTTACGAACGTTGTTTTTGTTCCAGGGGATATTTTACGTAAGGTTGAGCATGATTTTTCTATCGAGAAGGACAGGGGAATAATCGATGAAACTGGGTTGGTGGTATTCCTTCAACCAAAGGGTATTAAGGTAGATTTGTTTCACACAGAGATTGAAATGAGATTACCGCATGTTATTGACAATGGAATGAGGTTGGCGAACTTGATGGACGTGGCCGCAATGAAAATTGAAGCGATGATCGGGCGGAGAGAGAAAAAGGACTACATAGACTTGTATTTTATTTTCCAAAAGCTCAATCCTGAAAAGTGTCTGAAGCATTTCCACGAGGTTAATCAGTATTGCAGTCCAAAGAGCGTGGCGTTTGCGCTTACGGAAGTGGAAAGTGCCAGAAGAAATAAATCTGAAATGCCTCGGATGTTGGTGCCGGTCAATTGGGATCAAATCGATAAAGAATTCCAATCGGTAGCAAGTAAGTATGCCAAAGGTATAGGGATTAATATTGATCTGCACAGAGAGAGGGAGAAAGATCAAGAGGAAGACTTGGATCAAGATTTAGGAATATCAACGTAGTCTTACAAAGGATACTTTTTGTATTTTTATGAAAGCAGAACAAAGTGAGATTTAAAGGACAGTGGTAAATGGATATGATCGCAACACAAGACATACAAGGTTTTTCGAGAATGGTGAAGGTCAAGGCTTTTTATGAGCTATTGAAGCCGCGCTTGTCTATGTTGGTTGCGTTCTCTTGCGCGTTTGGATATGGACTGGCAACACGCGGTGCGGTTAATTGGGAAACTTTGGTGATGTTGTATGTAGGAGGCTTCTTGCTTTCTGGCGCATCGAGCTGTATCAATCAAATAGTGGAAAGAGATTTGGACAAGATCATGAATCGCACCATGAACCGACCGATCCCAACTGGAAAGGTATCAGTGAATGAAGCGACTATTTTTGCCATTGCGTGTTTTATTTTGAGCCTAGGGATACTTTGGATTTATACCAATCCACTTACGGTGGTATTGTCCATTACCTCAATGATTTTGTACAGCTTTGTTTATACTCCCTTGAAAAGGGTAGGGCCCGTGGCAGTTTTTGTGGGTGCGATACCCGGGGCGTTGCCTCCGTTGTTGGGATGGATAGCTGCGACTGGCGCGATCACGCACGAGGCGATGATTATTTTTGGAATTCAATTCATCTGGCAGTTCCCTCACTTTTGGGCAATTGCATGGGTGGCCGATGAAGATTATAAAAAAGCAGGTTTTAAATTATTGCCATCAGGTGGGGGAAAGGATTTGAACACGGCAATCCAAATCATGGTGTACACCATGTTCTTGATACCGCTTGGATTGTTGCCTGCTAAATTTGGAATTACGGGTTTGGATTCAGCTATTGTCGCTTCAATATGTGGAGTAGCATTTTTCGCACAAACATTTTCGTTGATGAAAACGGGAAGCCAGCAGTCGGCAAAGAGGATTATGTTTGGTTCATTTTTGTATTTGCCCATTGTGCAGATTGCGTATTTGTTGGATAAGGTGTAACTCTTTTTTTGTAAATTCACAATCTAAATTGAGCGACAATGGACAATACTTATATCACTTTTGAAGAACTTAAAAAGCGTTACCCAGATGAATGGGTGCTTTTAGGTGACCCCAAAATGAAAAGCACTTCCGTTTTGGGTGGAGTTGTGTTGTATCATGGCAAAGACAAGAAAGAAGTTTGTTACACAGGCAGGGATAAAACGGCAGACTTTTCGACCGTTACGATTGCATTTGCTGGCGATATCAAACAACATCGTAAGATTGGAGTGTTAAGAAGGGCATGACTATTCCCATTTGATTTTCTTACGGACGAAGAAATTATTATTGTAAATGCTTCTATTGAGGATAAGTATAAATTCAGACTTGCTCTTGACACCGCAGCTACTCACACGACTATTGACAGTAATATATTGTATTTTTCTGGTTATGAATTAAAAAACAGCAAAGGAGAGCAAGAGGTAGAAACATCCAATGGAATTATAGTTGTTGAATTGTATGATATAGAAAAGTTAGAGTGCTTGGGAATTACTAAGACAAATTTTGAAGTTCCAAGTTTATGATTTTTTAGCGCATGGTATTGTTTCGGGCTATGACGGTGTTGTTGGTCTCAATTTTTTGAGGGAAAATAAATTTTGTATTGACATTGCAAAGGGAGAGATAAGTGTTGAAGTTTGACTATTAAGGATAGTGATTGGTTCTTGTGAACACCAACCAAGAAAAAGTAAACCGTTTGAGTAGTGATGAGTTATGTACTGGCATCGGCCAGGGATAGTAGCGGAAAGCCCACAGCGAGGAACGAGCGAGGACTTGTAGCGGATAGCCCGGTGGCCTTGCGCCTCGCTTGGCCAGGCCGCCCTACTTTTGCTAAAGCTTTGGTGGGCAAGCCAAAAGAAAAATGAATTGTATTTTTAAATAATTTAGTATGAATGAGGCAGTTGATTTTAAGATTGTAGAAGAGCCCAAGAAGCCGATAGCGATGCACCCCAAAAAATTTGGGATGTGGCTGTTTATGGCGAGTGTGATGATGTTGTTTATTTCGCTGACCTCGGCCTACATTGTGCGGCAGGCGGAGGGGAACTGGTCGTATTTTGATCTCCCATTTATCTTCGTGGTTTCTACTGTGATCATTGTGGCAAGCAGTGTGACGATGCAGTGGGCATACTTTGCGGCCAAAAAAGATAACTTAGAAACCGTAAAAATAATGGTGGCATTGACTACGGTTTTGGGGCTATCGTTCGTGGTGTCGCAGTACATGGGTTGGAAGGATTTGGTTGCCCATAGTGTGTATTTGGTTGGAAATCCCTCGGGCTCATTTCTTTATATCATTACTGGGTTACATGCTGTTCACCTGATCAGCGCGGTGGTCTATTTGCTTATCGTTCTCAACTCTACTTTTAGGCTAAGGGTACACGCAAAAAACATGGCCCAGATAGAAATGTGTACAACTTATTGGCATTTTTTAGGAGTTCTTTGGGTATATTTGTTCGTTTTCTTAACATTGCTGAGATAAATTTGTAAACATGGCACACGCACACGCAACCACTGCACCAGAACAAGATGTTTGGAATGGGGGAGTAGAACCATTGAACGCTAGCTACGGCAAGCTGATGATGTGGTTCTTCTTGCTCTCTGATGCTTTTTCATTTTCCGGATTGTTGATCACGTATGGATTTATTCGTTCTTCTCATCCTGCGTTTTCAGGAGTGGTTGATACATTTGCTTTCTCTCATGAGTACTGGCCTATACCAGAGAAGGTTTTTGAAGCTGTGCCCTTTTTGCATGGCGTAAGTTTGCCTCTTGTGTTTGTGGGCATCATGACTTTTATTTTGATCATGAGCAGTGTAACGATGGTGCTGGCCGTAGAAGCAGGCCACCGCATGGATAGAAAGGCTGTGGAGAAGTGGATGTTGTGGACGATACTCGGAGGGATCACTTTCTTGGGCTGCCAAGCTTGGGAGTGGACGCACTTCATAGTTGGATCAGAGACTCCTACTTTGGTGAAGGATTTTGTGAATGGGCAATGGATAACAAAAGAAGTGTTTGGGGCCAACCTTCATATTAACCAATATGGCCCGCAAGATTTTGCTGATTTGTTTTTCTTTATTACGGGTTTCCACGGCTTCCACGTGTTTAGCGGGGTGATGTTGAATTTCTTGATCTACTATAATACAGTTACAGGTGTATATCAGCGCAGAGGCCACTATGAAATGGTGGAGAAGGTTGGTTTGTACTGGCACTTTGTGGATTTAGTTTGGGTATTTGTATTCACGTTTTTTTACTTGGTTTAGAAATCAAAAATCATCAATCTTAAATTGTAAATCTAACATGGCACATCACGTACACGAAGAAGAGGTAGCAGTTTTACCACCCAATAAGGAAAAGATTAAGAAATTATGGACAGTGGCTGGTTATCTTGGGATCTTGACTGCCATAGAATTTGTAATAGCCTTTATGATGCCACATGGCACTTTAAAGACATCTATTTTTGTGATGATGACGATAATAAAAGCCGGTTACATTGTGGGTGAATTCATGCACTTGAGGTACGAGGTGAAAGTGTTGTTCTGGTCGGTGATGATACCAATCACATTTATTGTGTGGATGTTGGTAGCATTTGTTTATGAGGGAATGAAATCATCAGAGGTCAACTTCATCAACTTCTAAAGTCATATAAAATAAAAAGGAATGGCTAAGGTAATGAACTTTAGCCATTTTTGTTTGAAATGGTTGGAGTTTTAATTTGCTATAAGGCCACTAAGGAAATTTAGAACACGGCACTTCGATTTATTCCCAAACAAGCTTGAAGCCTGAGGCATGCAGGGTGTAGCCTTAAATAAATATGCAACGAAAAAGTATTTTCCTGTCTCTTGCGCTGATCCTCCCTGTGATTGTCTTCGTCTTTTTAAAAATGTTTGGTAAGAACAAGTTTGAGATCCCTGTTTTTCATGATAAGAAGGTGGAGTTAGTAGCTGGTTGCGATAATAACTATACCATGCCTTACTTGCTGCCAGATTCGGTACTAGCTGCAATTGGATGGAAGGGATACGAGGCTACGCTGATTATGTTTTCAAAAATGGAAGGAGAGGGGAAGATGAGATTGACGGAAAAATTTGAACCAAATAAGGTGCAGGTTGTTAATTTAATTGAAGAGGATGGCAAGAAATTAAAATGCACTTTTTTGTTGTCTGATAAATTCAATGTGGCATTGGTTGACCAGAAGAAACAGATTAGAGGATACTATCAACTTAGCAATCGCGAAGAGACGGATAGACTGATGGTGGAGCTTTCGATTTTGCTAAATGATTATTGAGTAGCCAGTAGGCAGTTGGCAAAAGCAATAGGCAAGTGAGTGATTTAACTGATAATTGGTAATCTTTTTTAAATGAATGAAGTAGTAAATAAAGAACCTTACGGAAAACTGATCATTGCTTTATCGATCACTATCCCGATTGTGGTGGCTGCGCTTTTCAGGATAAAAATACCAGGTTATGATTTTTCGTTTCTCCCACCCATTTACGCTACTATTAATGGAATCACTGCGGTGCTTTTGATTATTGCTGTAAGAGCGATTAAAAATAAAAACCGAAAACTGCATGAGCTGCTGATGAAATTATCCATTGGATTGTCAGCTAGCTTTCTGGTTTTGTATGTGATCTATCACATGTTTAGTGACTCGACTGCCTTTGGGGGTGAGGGCATCATCAAGGGGATTTATTATTTCATCTTGATCTCTCATATCCTTTTGTCAGTAGTGGTGATTCCATTCGTCTTGCTCACTTTCTCTAGAGCATTAGCGGGCAATTTTGAAAGACACAAGACATTGGCTAAATTTACTTTTCCGATTTGGTTATATGTGGCTGTGACTGGTGTGGTGGTGTATGTGATGATTAGACCCTACTATATGTAATTTGAAAATTAAATAATTTGAAGATTTGAAAATTTAGTTTCTCAACAAAAAATAAATGAAAAAGAAATCAATTCTATTGTTACTCATACTAGCAAATGCATCATTAGCAAATGCACAGTGTGCGATGTGCCGAGCTACATTGGAGAATAACATTAGCAATGGAAACATTGGGATTGCAGCAGGAATAAATTTTGGAATCCTTTATTTATTTGTAGCGCCATATTTGGCCATAGCCACATTGGCTTACTTCTGGTACCGCACCAGCAAACACAATGATAAGTTCAACAAGGGCAGTTTGGCAAGGTAAATGCCCACATTGCAGGCAGGGAGATATTTTTAAATTCCCCTTTTCTAAAATCTCAAAGTTTAGTGTGATGAATGATACGTGTGCCAACTGCGGTACGAGCTTCATGCCCGAGCCGGGTTTTTATTTCGGTGCGCTTTATGTTAGCTATGCATTCACAATTGTATTCTTCATTGGCTTGTGGTTGATACTCTATCTGCTTTTTGATCCTGCTGATTGGGTATATGGAGTGTCCATCGTTTTGGCCTGTGTGCTATTCATTCCTTTTAGCTTTCGCTATTCAAGGATATTGTTTTTGTATTGGTTTGGAGGGATTAAGTACAAAGAATAATTTTTTTGGGTGAAGATTATTTTAATTTCTTCATTTGCCTACTGTTGAGCAACGATTTCATTTGGGTGATAGCCACGGAGTTTAACTGAACCAATCGCTCTGATTGCGCTTTGCCTTGATGGATCAGTACAGCATTGATACTTTCGAGATTCGATAGAACAACCAACTGCTCAATAGTGGCTGTATCTCTTATATTGCCTTCTGTTTTCGGGTTGGCATCGCGCCATTGTTTTGCCGTAATCCCAAACAATGCCACGTTCAATAAGTCTGCTTCGTTGGCATAGACAAAGTTGATTTGGGTTTTGTTGAGTTCCTTTGGGATCAGGTTTTCTTTGATGGCATCGGTATGGATATGGCAGTTTACTTTGGCCAATGTGCGTTGCAGGTTCCATTCTAGTTTGAGGCGGTTGTTTTCATCTTCTTTGAGACGCTGGAATTCTTTTATAAGGTAAAATTTAAACTCCGCACTTAGCCATGAAGCAAACTCAAAAGCAATATCCTTATGTGCAAATGTGCCGCCATAGCGTCCTGTTTTTGAAATGATTCCTGTTGCGTTGGTAGCTTCAATCCACCGCTTGGGTGTTAATGAAAAGCTGTTAGCGCCCGAGCTATTTTTAATTCCATCGAATTCGATGGAATTAAAATCCGGGTTATTGAACTGCTCCCAAAGCCCAATAAATTCAATGGCACTTCTGGTTCTTATCCAGTTTTGTAGTATATAGTCACTTCTGTCGGCATCCCTATATCTTGCCATATCTGTTAAAGAGACATAGTCCCCATTGTTCTTCGTGTAAAGAACAATCTCCACATTTTCAACTCTTATTGTTTTGCTTTTTGCCATACTCTTGGTTTTTAATCTTTTCGGGTACTTCAAAATATCCTAAGATAAAAATACTAAAGAGTCCTAGTCTAAAGATACACTCTCGGCATCTATTTGTTACGCGCTACTTTGCTAACTTGTGCCTTGAGATTCCTTATTTTTAGGACACTATTGGCTTATGCTTTCAGGTAAATTGATTCGATCTATTTTGTTGGCTGCACTATTCTTGATTGCTGGTGCGGCCTACCATGCATGGAATATATCTACGCTAACACCTGTGGCCATCGCACAAAAGATTTCGACTAACCTTCAGCGACAGCAAAGCGAAATAGAGAGAGAGGCAGAAAATTTGTTGAGGGTAGGATTCAACGACCCCATCTGGGCGACTACAAATCACACATTTTTTTTGCTGGATTCTGTTGGTGTGAAGGCTTGGAGCGAAAATAATTACATGCCTGAGGAAAGTTTACTATCAGGTACTTTTGAAACGAAATTGTTACAATCGCAACGGGGCGATTTTCTAATCCGGAAATGGACAAGGAGTGATCAATCGTTTTTGATTGGCGTGCTTCCGTTAGCGGAGCGATTTAAAGTTACCAACCAGTACCTAACCCCACATTGGAATGCTTCCATCTTTCCTATTGAGGGCATTATGATCTTAGATAAGAATAGCACTCAAGGAACATCTATCTGCATTGACAATACTTGCTATTTTAAAATTTTACTAAATCCTTCTCTCGGAAATATTTCCGCAGATTGGATTCCCATTGCATTGATTTCTTTGGGAATTATTTTTCTGCTCGTTGGCCTTTACTATTTTCTGCTTTCCGTTCATCGTAAGGAAAAATATGAGCTGGTTTTTATAGTAATGTTTTTGGTTTTGTACTTGATCAGAATGGCAATGATATACAGGGGCTTCCCAGCGAGATGGGGAAAGCTTGCGCTATTCGACCCGCAGAGATTTGCTTCTTCCTCCTTCAATGTTTCGTTGGGCGATTTTGTGCTGAACGCATCGGTTGTTTTTGTTTGCACGGTTTATTTGTTTTTAAATTATTCAAAGTTTAAATGGTATCAACGAGTCCGCAATGCCACCACTTCCTATCAATGGCTTTTTGGTATTGTCTTTTTAACAGCAGCTTTGTTTTCTTTTTTATTTCCATTTTTGTTTTTTGAAATCATATTTCATAACTCATCCATTCCGTTAGATATAACCAAGCAAGTTTATTTTGATTGGTTGCGGATTTTTGCTTTTGCGGCAATTTTGCTCGGTACACTAAGTAGCTTTTTAACATGCCATGTTTTTGTTACGCTAGCTATTCGGTTGGCTGCTAAGAATATTTTTCGCTTTGGAATCCAATTGTTGTTGGCAACTTTTTTATTTCTCATCTATTGTTTAATAGAAAAGCATGACTATTCCATTAGTCTCTTGATTGGATTGATTTATTTTCTAATTATCTATTTATCAGGTTGGCATCGCTCATTGGCAAAGGTCAGCTTCGCTACTTTTCTGTATTTTTTGTTGACGATCCTAGCATTTAGTTGGCAGGGTTCGTTAAGCGTAAAATCATTTACGAAGGAAGCAACCTTGACATCGCAGTTCCGCTTCGCCAATAACGAGCTGATCAACCAAGATATTTTAGGTGAATTTTTGCTATCAGAAAATGTGAAGAGAATGGAGCAGGATCAATTTATTCAAACACGCTTGGCCTCACCTTTTTTATCCAAAGAAGCTATTCGCCAAAGGGTGAAGCGAGTTTATTTTAGTTCTTACTTTGATCGCTATGAGGTGGCTGTTTATTTGTATAACTCCATGGGCGATCCGCTCAACAATCAATCTACCATGGGTTTGGCTTCCTCCATCCAAGCCTTTCAACGTGCGGCAGTTAAAACTGAATATGAAGGCGTGTATTGGATCAATGAACCCATGGCTGGCTTCATAAAACGATATGTGGGCATTGTGCCAATCCATCGTAGTGGGGCATTGATTGGTTTTATTGTATTAGATCTTTCCCTGAAGAGGATCATCCCGCAAAATGTTTATCCCGAACTTTTGGTTGATAATCGCTTTTCGCAATTTATAGGCAATAGAGATTTTAGCTATTCTATTTTAGCGAACGGAATCATTTCCAGTAGTTTTGGAAATTTTAACTATGATAAGAGTTTTAATAAAAATTTGTTAAGCTCTCCATTACTGTATAGAGACGGAGTGGAGGAAAATGGATTTCAGCATATTGCGGTAGAAGGTGACTCTGG
>JAYWHU010000054.1:0-58101 GCA_043777495.1 Cyclobacteriaceae bacterium
GGGAAGAAAACTAAAGATCAATGGGAAGATGATCGTGAAGAAATCAATCCAAGCGTAAAGATATTTTTCTTGCATGCTAATTAGCTTTGCTTATCATAAAGATGAAATCTAAAATAATCGTTTCAACTTATAGTCAAAGATATAAATTACTATGTTTGCGCTGTCGTTTTTCAAAAATAAAAGCTTACCTTCTTTACTTTGTATATAGTAAGAAATTATTTGTAGAAAAGATAACACATAAGCAAAGTGAGTGTTAAACAAGTATGTCGCAAGTTACCACTGTTACATTTTTCAAGTTTAAAGCGGCAAGGCATCAGCTATGGGCTCTTTCCATGATGCGGTCTGCCCATGGTAGCCTAGGGAAAGTAGAGGGTCAGTCTTTCTATAAACTAATGGGTAGTGGGCGTGGGTTGGGGTTCAATGCCTTTCCTGACTGGACAACCTACGTGCTCTTGCAAGTTTGGGAAAACGATACAGCCGCACAGATATTCTTTGATACATCTGCTACCATACAAGCTTATCGTGAAAGAACCATAGAGATATGGACAGTTTATCTGAAAAATAGTTCAGCACATGGCCAGTGGAATGGTGCTAATCCGTTTGAAGTAGAAGCAATCTTACCAAAAGTAAAAACAACCTTCGTGCTCACACGAGCAACTATCAAGTGGCATAAGCTCATATCATTTTGGCGTTATGTACCTACTTCGCATCAGCCGCTAAAGAATAATGACGGACTTATCTATACCAAAGGAGTAGGGGAGTTTCCTGTCATTCAAATGGCAACGTTAAGCATTTGGAAAGACGAAGAGTCGTTAAAGAATTTTGCCTATCACAGCAAAGAACATCGTGAGGCAATTAATAAGACACGGGCTCTCAACTGGTATAGAGAGGAACTTTTTGCGCGATTCAAGCCATACAAATCAGTCGGTAATTGGGAGGGTAGAAACCCGCTGGCAGAGTTAGCATAATAAAATTTGAAACGCCAAAGAATGAATGTGAGATTGAAGAAAGTTCTTTGCATTAAATCCATCACCTAAGATGAAACCAATAGAAGTAACAAAAGAAGGTTAATTGAGCAATATAAAGATGGCAAGAGAAAGTGAAATCACCTTTCATCTTTGCTTGATGATAGGCCATGTGAAATAATGAGGAAATTATAAACCATGCTATGTAATTGCGGATGGGTGCGGTGCCCACTGCCCAAATCCAAAAATCAAATGGGGGCGCAGATTTTTCAATAAAGAAATCTATAAATACCATTAATAAAGCTCCCAGCAATACCTTGGTAAAAATGGACTTTGCTAACCGATCAGCAATAGCCCCAGTCGACAGAATCAGCACTACCCAGTTAACACCGATAAGTAACGGCACGCCTTTAATTTTTAACCCCAGGTTTTGTCCATATTCATAAACTCCGAATAGAAATCCAAAATGAACACCTATCCATTCTACAAACAAACTAAATGTAAAGATGACCAAGGCAATAGCTGCTTTTTTAAAACTATCGATAGGGAAATGAATGATCAATAATATGACTGTAATAATAAGATTGAGCGGGGTTTTACTTATAAACCAATCATAGTGACCCAGTGAAATGCCAATGATGGCAGATAATTGAAATAGCCAAATTATGAAAATGGAGAGTGATTTAAGATTACTATTTTTTTTGACAATGTCCAACGTGCTCATGCCTTTTCAATTTGGTCAGTGGCAATTTTAGCAGATAGTAAACATAACGGAATGCCACCACCTGGGTGCACAGATCCTCCGCAGAAATAAAGGTTTTTGAACTGACTCGAGAAATTCGGGTGCCTTAAAAATGCTGCGAACTTAGAGTTACTCGATGTACCGTACAGGGATCCTTGGTGTGATTTTGTCTGCTTCTCAATATTGATAGGATCTAGGATGTATTCAGTTAAAATGAGTTTTTCAATATCGGTATCGAGCACTTTATTGATTTTGTTGACAATGTTTGCTCTTGCCTTCTTAACTAGGTCAGGCCAATCTTGGCCAAAATTACCCGGCGCATTAATCATCACAAACCAATTTTCGCATCCATCAGGTGCGTCCGTTGCATCTTCTTTGCTGGTAATATTGATGTAGATGGTAGGGTCTGCGTGGATACTCTTATTTGTAAATATTTCTTTAAATTCTTCCCTGTAATGCGCTGAGAATAGAATGTTATGTAAGTCGAGTGCTGGAAATGTTTTGTTGATTCCCCAATAAAATATTAATGCCGAGCTTGATCGCTCTTGCTTCAATATTTTTGTTGGTTGCTTTGCCGACTTTAATAGATGCTTGTAGGTAGAGAATACATCCATGTTAGAGACGACCACATCAGCAGCGTAGCTACCCACTGAAGTGGTTATGCCTGATACCTGCCTGTGCTGGAAGCTGATGGATGTTACCGTCTCATCAAATTGAAATTGAACTCCCACTTTTTCGGCCAACCTAAAAAGACTTTGAGAAATTTCATGCATGCCACCTGCTGGATAAAAAGTACCGTAGTGCATTTCCAAATGTGGAATCATGGACATTATCCCTGGGGTAGCGTACGGTGAGGAACCATTATACGTAGCATACCGATTGAAAAGCTGTACAAGTTTTGGGTTTGAGAAGTATTGCTCATTTACTTCGTTCAAAGTTTTGTCAATGTGAAGCTTACCCGCTTGAACTAAAGATGCGAGTGTGTTAAAAGACAGATACGTGCTCCATCGGTGCAGTGATTTATTCAAGAAGATATCGGCCGTTAGCTCATACTTCTCCTTATTTCTATCCAAGTACCGTTGAATAATTCGCTTGGGGGTATCAAATTTTTCTGAAGTGTTTAGAACAAATTCTTCCTTGTCAGCGGATACAGAAAAAGTAGTGCCATCACCCCAGAAATAATTGCAGACTACATGCTTTTTGATATAATTAAAATGTTCGCGTGGATCAATGTTGTATAACTGGAATAACTCATCTACCAAATGAGGCATGGTAAATAGGGATGGCCCTAAGTCGAATCGAAACCCTTCTTGAGTGATGGCATGAAGTTTTCCTCCAGCGTATGAGTTAGATTCAAATACTGTTACATCGTACCCCTTGTGATTTAATCGGAGAGCACTAGCAATGCCAGCAATGCCTGATCCTATGATAATTGCCTTCTTCATTAAAATAAAAAATCGAGACTCCGTGACTCGATAACAATTTTGACAAAATAAACCCAAAAGAAAGGAATTGTTTTGAGAACTAAGTAATGTCAAGAGCAATTGAGACCTTACTGTGTCTCCTGTCTCTCCTTCTTCAATACAAATTTTTTAGGCTCAAACTTCTTTGGCGCATACAAAAAGCCAAAGGCTTCACAATCTTCTTTCGTATGCTTAGCATGGTGAATGTAATGCGCGTGCATCATACGCTGCAAATACGTACTCCTTTTTTTGGGTATCCACTTTACCCGCTGGTGCACAATAATGTCATGGAATACCAAATAGAAAATGCCGTAGCACAAAATCCCAATCCCTACCGAAAACAGATAAGGGCTTGGATAGATAGAAGTAGAAATAACAAAAAGAGCAATGGAGGGAATGCTAAAAACTAACGCAAACAAATCGTTGCGCTCAAGCGCATGATTATGCACACGGTGATGCGAGCAATGCCACGTCCACAAGAATCCATGCATCACATATTTATGTGTAAACCACGCCACACCTTCCATAAAAAGAAAAGTTCCGATGGTGATGACGGAGCAGATGAGTATGGTCATTGTATTGTGTTCAATTTTAAAATTGACAATTGACAAATAGGCAATTGGCAAAGTTAGGTTTTTATATTATTAGACTGATTGTTGAATTCGCTTTTTGTCGATTACCTGCCAAAAGGCAAGGTGTCAATTTATTTGCTCTCTATATTTTAAAGTGGCAGTACAATTGAAAATGATCTAGTAAATTTAGTCAACACATTGTCAATTGCCTATTTGTCAATTGTCAACTACATTACCTGCTTTTTTTTAAAATACTCCTCCAACACAGCATATCGATGCTCAAAAATACGATTTACCTCTCGCCCAACAAAAAGCCAATGAACTATCTGCCCTAAAAATCCAAACGGAATAGCATAATTTAGTTCGTCAATCATTTCAACTCCTCCAGTCACTTCTTTAAAATGATGTTGATGATGCCAGAGTGCATACGGGCCAAAACGCTGCTCGTCAATAAAATGAAAAGGCTCTTTTACCTGTGTGATCTCAGTCACCCAATGCACTTTAATGCCCGGCAGTATACTTACTTTGTAACGAATGATTTGCCCCGCATACGCCTTTTCTCCACCTGAGATATACAAAATCTCAAAATTCATTTCCGCGGGCGTAATCTTGGAGAGATTTTTGGGTGTAGAAAAAAACTCCCACGCCTCTGCCAGTTTAATGGGTAAAACCTGTGTGCGCTTTAAATGATAAATCTTCATGTCGTCTAAAACAACAAAAATGGAAAAGAGTTATCGAATCGGTGGTATGCCCCCGTAATTTCAATAACGGCAGTAGAAGAGATGGTCCGTGCGTGGCAAGCCGTCCACTTTCACTGAAACTACGGTGGTAAGCCATCTTTGCTCATCCCAGATTTTAACAACTCATCTACCTCCATCTACAGTTGGGCAACTCTCGCCTGTTTTGTTTAGCTGTGCGCCACACCTTTGCCGTGTAATCGCACAAAAAAGCAACTATGAAAACTGTATTCACCTTCTTCACTCTATGGTTGGCGATAAGTTCTTTCGCCCAAACGAAAGTAGTGGGCTTGGTGAAGGACGCCAATGGCGAAGCAGTGGCGGGCGCGAATGTATTAGTCAAAGATTCGTACGATGGCACCAGCACAGAGGCAGACGGAAAATTTTCTTTCGTAACTACCGAGCAAGGCCAAAAATTTTTGGTTGCCACTTTCGTGGGATATAAAAGTTTTGAGCGGTCAATTGAACTGACTGGAAAAGAAATAGTAATAGAAATTGTTTTGCGGGAAGAAGAGAATGTGTTGGATGGTGTGACGATTTCTGCGGGTGCATTCACAGCGGGCGAAGAAAAACGCAGAACGATTTTGAAACCTCTTGACATTGCCACGACCGCTGGCGCGACTGCCGATATTGCGGGCGCACTCAACACATTGCCTGGCACCACCAAAGTGGGTGAGAGCGGCAGACTGTTTGTGCGCGGTGGCGATGGCAACGAAACGCGCACGTTTGTAGATGGCATGGTAGTATTGGATGCGTATGGGGCGGCCGCACCGAACACACCATCGCGCGGAAGATTTTTACCGTTCATGTTCAAAGGCACAAGCTTTAGCACGGGAGGATATTCGGCAGAGTATGGCCAAGCACTATCGTCTGCATTGGTTTTAAACTCGCGAGACAAAGCAGATATAAATCAAACCGACATCGGCATTTTATCTGTCGGTGCCGATGTGGGGCACACGCAAGTTTGGAAACGCTCATCGGCTGCGGGAAAAATTCAATACACTGATTTGCGGCCGTACATGGGACTGATCAATCAGCGCATTGATTGGGTGACTGCGCCCACTTCCGCAGAGGGCAGCGCGGCCTTTCGCCAGCAAATGGGCAAAGATGGTTTGCTGAAATTCTTTGGAAACTTTAATCGCTCGAATCTGTCACTGTTCAATCATGATATCGTGGACGCATCGATCAAACAAAAATTTGAACTGACCAATAATTATCATTACGGCAATGCCTCGTATCAGCAATCGCTAAACAAAACGTGGAGTGCGCGTGGTGGGTTGTCTTACACATTCAATCAAAACGCTATAGAGTTGGATGGTGTGCCTGTGGGCGAAACCGAAAAGGGTATTCATGCGAAAACAGTTTTTGAACATTCGCTTTCAGATCAATTGGAGTTGAGGATGGGAGCTGAATATTATGATCGCAGGTATGAGGCGCAAAGAATAAATGCATCGAATCAATCAGAGAAAATTTCTTTCAATGAATCGCTCATCGCAAGTTTTGTAGAGGCCGAACTATTGAGCAGTAAACATTTTGTGGTGAAGGCTGGAGTGAGGGCTGAACAAAATAATTTGATCAATCAGTTAAGTGTTGATCCGCGTTTTTCAATGGCATACAAGCCCGGCAAGAAAGGTCAGTTTGCTTTTGCGTATGGACTGTTTAGGCAGACGGCCAAGAACCAATATGTGCGCATCAATCAAAATCTTGATCCTGAAAAAGCAGAACATTTTATTTTGAATTATCAGATCATCACAGATCGCAGGACTTTTCGATTGGAAACATATTATAAGAAATATTTCAGCTTGGTGAAGTACATGAACTTAGATGCCACGCAACTCAATAATGCAGGCAGCGGTTACGCGAAAGGTGTAGAATTATTTTGGCGCGATGCACAAACCATAAAAAATGTGGACTATTGGGTTTCGTACTCGTACTTAGATACCGAGCGTGATTACTTGAACTTCCCCACATCGGCTGTGCCAAGTTTTGCCTCTACCCATAATTTTTCATTTGTATATAAACACTTCATCTCAAAATTGAAAACGCAGGCGGGCTTTACATACAGTTACACCAGTGGCAGGCCGTACTACAACCCGAACAATGAAAAATTCAATGCGGATAGAACTTCTTCTTACCAAGACTTGAGCTTGAACCTCGCGTATTTGCCCAAGCCAAATTTGATTTTATATTTCTCTTGTACAAATTTATTAGGCCACGATAATATTTTCGGGTATCAATATGCAACTTCGCCTGATGCAAGTGGAGTTTATGCGAGCCGTGCCGTGCGGCAGCCAGCAGATCGGTTTGTGTTTGTAGGCGTGTTCATCACGATTTCAAAAAATAAGAATATAGGGCAGTTGCCGAATTTATAAGTTAAGATTTGAGAATTAAGATTTGAGATTTGACGAGTAACTAAAAACTAAACAACTATAATTATGAAAACAATCACCTTCATCTTCGCAGTACTTTTTTCAACAAGCTCATTTGCAACCGATAACAAATACATAGAGCAAATGGGCAAGCACATTCAAGCGGTGTATGCGGCACAGTCGCCCGAGCAATATCAAGAGGCAGTGAATGCCTTTGATAGGATAGCAGCAGCAGAGAAAAAAAAATGGGAACCATTCTATTATAGTGCCTATGGTTCACTGATGATAGCTAACCGCGAACCAGATGCAGCGAAAAAAGATGCATATTTAGATAAAGCTCTTGCGTCTATTGAAAGTGGCAAGGTGATCAACCCGAATGAATCTGAGTTGGTGGCGTTGGAAGGTTTTGTACACATGATACGCGTAACGGTTGACCCTGCCTCACGCGGACAACAATATTCGGGCATGGCATTTCAAACATACAGCAAGGCATTGGGCATGAATCCTGAAAACCCACGGGCACTTGGCTTTCTTGCGCAAATGCAAATGGGCTTGGCAAAATTTATGGGCTCGCCAACTACAGATGCTTGCAATACGGGCAAGAAGGCATTAGAAAAATTCACTACTTATAAGTCTGATAATCTATTGGCACCACAGTGGGGCAAAGGCATGACGGAAAGTTTGTTGCAGGGTTGTAAGTGATCATTCTACCACAAAAACCTTGGTTCTATGAAGTTAGAGTGGATAACTTGCGAAAGACTCACATAGCTGATGATAATGGTGAAAGGCATGAACGTTAGTAGAAATTATTTGGCTCTATGACGGATAGAGTGGGTAGGTGGTGAAAGCCCTATTCGGTAGGCGCTATTTGTGCAAGGTTTTAAACTTAGTAGAAATTATTTGTAGCTATGAGCCCTAACCTTATTACCTTTTTACTCCACAATTGACAGAATAATAAGGTAATAAGGTTGGGCACGATTTCATAAAACGATTCTTCTACTAAGGTTAAAGCCTACGCTTAGAATAAACTTATAAAGTTTTATCTTATGAAAGCCATAGAGCCAAAAACTAAAGACCTTGAAGGTTTATTTATATTTACGTCATGACAAAAGAATCTATTAAAGAATACGCTCACATCATTCCAATTTCAGTGGCTGGTTCTGCCTTGTTGACTTTTTTAACATGCCACACTTGCTCTCAGGACCCAAAGAAATATTGGTGGGTCACTTTCTTTTCAGCTATTCTTTGGATTTCTCTTTGGATTGGCAATGGCTTGCTCACCAAATTTGTGAGTACAAAAATCTCATGGGTAGAATATCCATTGAAAAGGTTTGCCTGGGGAATCATCAGTACCGTGCTATACACCGTTACGGTGGTGTTGCTAATTTCTAAAGTCTGGGAAATAACTTTTAAAATGAAGTTTGATAACTACTTTGAAGTGGTGGTTCCCTCTTTGCTTATCACATTCTTTATTTCATTGATTCTACACAGTAGAGAGTTTTTAATTCAATGGAAAAAATCGGCTGTGGATGCAGAGCGACTAAAAAAAGAAAGTGTGGCCGCACAGTATGAAAGTTTGAAGAGCCAAGTGAATCCTCACTTTCTTTTTAATAGCCTAAATGCGCTGACAAATTTAGTATATGAAGACCAAGATAAAGCAGTAAAATTTATTAAGCAGCTTTCGGAAGTGTATCGGTATGTGTTGGACACGCGAGAAAAAGAAGTAGTGCCAATTGATGACGAGCTACGGTTTCTGGAATCGTACTTCTTTTTGCAAAAAATCCGCTTTGGGGAAAATCTAAAAATAGAAAATCAACTTCACGCTGGTTCTACCATGCTCGCGCCTTTGGCGTTGCAATTACTGGTTGAGAATGCGATCAAGCACAATGTAGTATCAAGCGATGATCCTTTGACTATTAAATTATATCAAGAGCAAGATTTTGTTGTAGTAGAAAATAGTTTACAAAAAAAAATCACCCTAGGTGAAAAATCGAGCGGCATGGGCATCGATAATATTAGGAGACGTTATCAATTCTTGACTACCAAGGAAGTGCTAGTTATTGAGACTGCTGAAAAATTTATTGTGAAGCTACCAATAATAGAAATAGAAAAAGTATGAACGTATTGATTATTGAAGATGAACCCCAAGCCGCACAACGGATAGAAAAATTAGTGACAACTATTATTCCTTCTGTGAAAATTCTAGGCAAGTTAGATTCTGTTAAGAATTCAGTGAACTGGTTAAAGTCTAATTCATCTCCTGATTTGATTTTAATGGATATTCAATTGGCAGATGGTATCAGTTTTTCCATATTCGATCAATGCCAAGTGAAGTCGCCCGTTATTTTCACAACGGCCTATGATGAGTATGCGTTGAAGGCGTTCAAAGTAAACAGCATCGACTATATTTTAAAACCTATCGATGAGCAAGAGCTTCGGGCAGCATTGAATAAATTTCAATCGCTCAATCCTACTACACAACCTGATAGAATGCTGGAGAGTATCGGCCATGCCATGATGATGCTCACCAAAAAATACAAAGAACGATTTATGGTAAAAGTGGGCGAACATTTGAAATCCATTGAAATAGAAGAGATACTTTTTTTCTTCAGCTTAGAGAAAACGACTTTTGCACAAACCAAAGATGGACGGAAACATATTCTTGATTTCACTTTAGACCAATTAGAAAGCCTACTTAATCCAGCGGATTATTTTAGGATTAATCGTAAGTATATCATCAACGCAAAGTCAATTCAAGATATGATCAGCTACATCAATAGCCGCTTGAAGTTGGTTTTAAAGACTTCGGATGATGGTGATGTAATTGTGGCAAGGGAGAGGGTGCAGGAGTTTAAGGAGTGGATGGATAGGTAGCATTTAGAAAAGAAGATATTGATTCAATGTCGTTAAATTAAGGAAGGGTTTGAACCACATAGAATGATAGAAACATAGAAATACACACATAGCCCTATGTGAAATCTATGTGTCCTATGTGGTTCATTTGCTGCTGATTGCTCTTAACTTAACAACATTGGATATTGATTAGTAATTTACCAACCTTTTTTCACCAATCTGGTTAAAGGTAGATGATGATTAAAAATTCTATTGCATCAGTTGTTTTATTTTTTGTAGGATTCGTCAGCTCTTTCGGGCAGCCCATTCAGGGCAAACTACTCGACAGTATCAAATCAGAACCCATTGCCTTTGCCAATATCACCTTAGAAGATGGCATTCGTGGTACTACCTCCGATATTGAGGGCAATTTCTCTCTAAAAGCACCTTTTAATTATCAAGGCGATATCTTGATTTCGCACGTCAGTTATCAGAAAGTAAAAATACCTTCCAATTATTTTAGAAACCATAAGCTGGTTTTGTTAAAGCCAAGTGTTACAGTTTTAAAAGAATTTACTTTTGTGGCGGAAGAGAATCCCGCTTTCCGAATTATCCGAAACACCATTGCCAATCGCGATAAGCACAACCCCGATAATCTCAAAACATACCAATACATTTCGTATAATAAATTTTTGATAACGGGTGATAATGCTCCCCCACGCATCGACTCGTTGGTGCAACGGCTCAGCGAAAAAGAGCGATCAAAACTTTCAGAAAAGCAAAAAAATTTATTGACATTCGATAGCTTATTGAAGACTGCTCATTTATTCCTGAGCGAATCGGTAACCGAAAAAAAGTAAAGAACCCAGACGAAGAGAAGGAGACATTGCTGGCCTTGCAAATCTCGGGGCTTAAAAGCCCGATCTTCACCAATATGGCCACTGATTTTCAACCCTTTTCTTTTTACCGAGATAAGATCACACTGCTTGGAAAAGATTACACAAACCCCATTACCAAAGGTACTTTTAGCCGATATGATTTTTATTTAACTGACACCGCCTATCAAGAAGCCGATACGGTTTACATCATTCAGTTTCAGCCCAAAGAGAAAAAGCTTTTTACTGGGTTAGAGGGATTTTTATCTGTTACTACCGATGGCTTTGCTATCAAAAATGTAATAGCTTCAGGAGCCGATCCGTTGAGCCTTGTTGACATTCGCATCCAACAGAATTATGAAAAAGTAGATGGCCATTGGTTTCCTGCGCAATTGAATACCGATTTGGATTTTAGTAAACTGAATTTTGCGGGGCGCGGATTGAAGGCACGGCAGAGAAGTTTCTTCAAGGAAATTCAAATCAATCCAGACTTAGAAAATAGTGTATTTGGAGATATTAAAGTTGAACTCGCACGGCCAAAGGAATTAGAAAACAAAATGTTTCTAGAAAAATACCGCGCCAATCCAATCGATACGAAGGAGGCCAGAACGTATGTGTTCATGGATTCGACCATGAAAGACGTAAACAGCTTTGAGAAAGTAATGGAGACGCTTACCACGCAAGTGGTGCCGCTTGGCTTTGTGGATATTGATTTAGATAAGATCAATCGCATCAATCAATACGAGAAATTTAGAATTGGGCTTGGCCTCCATACCAATGATCGGCTTTCAAAAATAATTCATTTAGGAGGATACTATGGATATGGCTTTGGCGACAAACAATCGAAGTACGGAGGAGATATAAAATTCACTTTCAATCAAAACAAAGATTTCTTTCTTCGCTTCTCTTACGTAAACGATATTTATGAAACGGGTACTTCGCATTATAACAGAGAAGGGCAACTCTTGCAAAATGAAATCTATCGCAATTGGGTGGGCTCACAATTCGACCGCACGGAATCATACAAAGGAGAACTTGGCTACCGCATCTTACCTGATATTCATGCTGCTGCATTTATTTCAAGAAATCAAATCAGCCCTACCTACAATTATAACTTGATCGTCAACGGAGAAATAAGGAGTAATTTCTTGATTGCAGAAACAGGCATTGCACTCCGTTACGTAAAAAGCGAAACGTATTTCTCGTTGAATGGAAAAAAGATTTTCTTGAATCAAAAGTTTCCTGTGGTCACGTTCACACTCGCTAAGGCAGTGAACTTGTTTGATGCTAAAGATTTTGATTACACTCGTTATGATTTGGCGATCAAACATCAAATCAAACACCGCACCATTGGCAAAAGTAATTTGCAGATTGTAGGCGGATGGGTGGATGGTCTTACTCCTTACGGAAAATTATATAACGGACGGGGTGCATCTTCCACGGATTTATTTGTAGATGGCTACTTTCAAACGATGGGGCTATATGAGTTTACAACTAATCAATATGCTTCGTTATTCTTGAATCACAATTTCGGGAATGTGCTTGTGAATAAATCATTCTCTAAGCCAGAGCTTCTTTTATTTCATAGCATGGGTATTGGAGCACTTCAAAATCCCGCAGCCCATCAAAATATTGTTCTGAAAAGCATGGCTAAAGGTTATGTAGAGTCTGGGCTGGGGCTGAACAATCTCCTTCGGATAAAATATGTCAACATTGCCTATTTGGGTATCGGTGCATCGGTCTTCTATCGCTACGGAGCTTATCAGTTGCCCAACTCCTCCGATAACTTTGCGTATCGAATCAACGCGAGTTTTAGTTTTTAGTACTGCTTCTTTCCATTGGTGAGTTCCTTACTGTTTCTTGGGATAGCGGATGTAAATCATTTTTTTGTCTTGGAATTAAAGAAATATATTTAAGTTATGTCTTGGAATACAAGGAATTTTATAGATTTGTATTTGATCTTACTTCGCCACAATGAAAGCCACCATACAACAGATAATAGCCGATTTCCATGCTGCACCCATAGCAGACGTGACTATCCGTGAGCTACAACTGCCCATCCACTCGGGCAAAATAATAACCTTGATAGGTCCTAGGCGCAGTGGAAAGAGCTACTACTTTTTGCACTTGATGCACGCACTCATAAAGTCAGGAGTACCACAGCAAAATATCGTCTATCTTAACTTTGAGGATGAACGCCTTACGCTGGAAGCAAAAGACCTTGACTCCATCCTCAAAGCCTATCATGAACTGTATCCTTCCGTGAAGTGGAAAGACTGTTATTTCTTTTTTGATGAGATACAGAACATAGAAAATTGGGAGAAATTTGTGCGCAGGTGTAATGACACAATAACGAAAAATATATTTCTCACAGGTTCCAATGCCAACCTGCTCAGCCGTGAGATAGCTACTGCTTTGCGTGGCCGCACTTTATCTTATGAAATACTTCCGCTCTCCTTTCGCGAGTTTCTGTCTTTTAAAAAAGTCAATTGGAAAAAAATGGACTCGGCTTCTCAATCGAAAGTGAACAAACTGTTCCTCCAATATCTTGCCACGGGCGGTTACCCAGAGGTGGTGATGCTCAACGACAATCTCAAAACACAAGCACTGCAAGAGTATTTTGATGTGATGACCTATCGCGACTTGGTGGAGCGTTATCAATTTACCAACCTCCCTGTGATAAAATATTTTTTGAAGCGCGTGGCCTCCACGGCTGGTTCTTATTTATCGTTGAATAAAATCTATCTTGAGTTACGCTCGCAAGGTTATAAGTTGGATAAAAATTATTTATACGAATTGAACGAAGCTGCCAAAGCTGTTTACTTATCGATGCCGGTGGATAAGTTTGATTTCTCTGAATTGAAGCGCGCCAACAGCGATAAGAAAACATATTTCATAGACAACGGGCTGCTCAATGCGATCACGTTCAAGTTCAGTCACGACAATGGCAAGCTGTTGGAAAACCTTTGCTACCTCGAACTGCGAAGACAAAATCTGCCCGCCTATTACTACAAAAATGGAAAGGAGTGCGACTTTGTTTTATACACGGAAAATAAAAACCCCTTGCCCTTGCAAGTCTCATACTCCCTCTCAGACCCCGACACCTACGAGCGTGAGGTGAGCAGCTTGGTCTATTGCTGCAAAAAATTAGATGTGAAAAAAGGGGTTATCCTCTCTATGGCAGAAAGGCCAGATGCCACGGTGAATGGCGTTAAAATAAAATTCATGGCAGCGGTACCATTTTTTTTAGGAACGGAGAAGCTACCCATATAGAGCGATGATAATGATCGTAAAGAAAAAAAAAGTTACCAGCAAAAGAACGAATGATGGAGCGCAACGACCCACGGGGCCTATCGCAAAGTTTATTTGGCGATGATGCCGATCATGTGAATTTTGAAATTGTGTTGAGTACAGACAAAGATCAATTGGCCATTGCCCCAGGCTACTTGCAAAAGAGTTGGGAAGAAGGTAATCGTAAATATTTCCATTACAAAATGGATGCACCGATGTGTAATTTTTTCTCTATTGTTTCGGCTCGCTATGAAGTAAAGCGCGACAAATGGAACGATGTGAACCTAGAAGTGTATCATCACAAAGGCCATGAATACAACATCGATAAAATGATGGAAGGTATGAAAGATGCGCTCAGTTATTATTCTAAAAACTTTGCGCCTTATCAATATCGTCAGGTTCGCATTATGGAGTTTCCTCGGTATTCTTCCTTTGCTCAATCATTTGCCAATACCATCCCTTTTAGCGAAGGCATCGGCTTCATTGCCAAGATAGATGATCCTGACAAGGACATTGATTATGTGTATTACGTTACCGCTCATGAAGTAGCACACCAATGGTGGGGTCACCAAGTAATGGAGGCAGGAGTGAAGGGTAACGCCATGCTTAGTGAAAGCATGGCGCAATACTCTGCATTGATGGTATTGAAGCATAAATTCACACCAGAGATTATTGAACGCTATTTGAAATATGAGCTAGACCGCTATCTATCAGGTCGCGCCACAGAGCGCAAAAAAGAACAACCTTTGGAATTAGTGGAAGGCCAAGGGTACATCCACTATCAGAAAGCTTCATTGATATTCTATGCGCTACAAGATTATATTGGTGAAGACAGCGTGAATGTCGCTTTCCGCAGATTTAGTCAGCAATGGAAATTTAAAGATGCACCTTACCCAACTTCTGCCGACTTGCTAAAAGAAATCAGAAGAGTGACTCCCGATAGCATGAAGTATTTGATCAAGGATATGTTTGAAACCATTACGTTATTCGAGAACAAAACAGATTCAGCATTCTATACTGAAAAAGGCAAAGAGGAATTTGAAGTGACCTTGTATGCCACGGCAGAAAAACTGCGGGCCGATAGCACCGGCATTGAGACGGCTCTCGCAATTAACGATTGGATCGACATTGGGGTCTACGGTAAGAACAAAGTAGGAAAGGACAGCTTGCTCTATTTGGAAAAACATAAAATCACAAAAAAGGAAAATCAATTTAAGGTTACCGTAAAATCAAAACCACGAAAAGCTGGAATTGATCCGTTGCATAAGTTGATTGATAGGCATTCTAATGATAATACGAAGGGGTTGGTGAAGAAAGAGAAGTGATTTTAAGTGGGAGCGGAATATGCATTTGGTTCTTTTTAAAGATACCTTAACAGCACACTTTGTATAGTACATTTTGTATAGTTTTTTTGTATAGTTTTTTTGTTACTTTGCTCATAGAAAAACTTTTTCCCTATGAGCAATCCCTTCTCCACTGTTGGCTACCTTGGCCCTGATACTTTCTGCGATCGTGAAACCAAGGAAATTGTTGGCAGTGCGAGTAATCACACGTTTGGCACTCGTTAACTATAAAATCTATCCTATGCAGAGGTTGTATTGAGACTTAGAAGGAAGCTAAGACCCGCAACGCTCTCGCTTTTATTTTTTCCAAATCTACCAAAGCCACATTTATCTCCTTTGCTTGCTCATCCCACTGCCTCATTTTAATGCTTACCTCAAACAAAGGATCACTTTCAAAAACCAGCGCTTCTTGTTCGTTCATTTTGCCGCCTTGAAACACGAGCGTTTTCTTGCTTGCCTCTGATAGGTTATTGAAATACTCAGGGCGCCTGAAGGTTAGATACCGTTTGGCCTGCACATGGTTCTCTACCAATTTGGCAATGCTTTCGGGAAACCCTTTTTCTCTAAGAAAATCTGCGCCAATTTTTTCATGGCTCTTGGTGCCATAGCCATCCATAGTGTTATCCTTGTTTCGGCTCACGCAAATATGGCCAATGTCGTGGAAGAAGGCAGCTAATACCACTTCATCGTCATAGCCACCATCCATAGCTAGTTGCGCGCATTGCGACATGTGTTCGATTTGAGATACAGGCTCCCCAATGTAATCTTCGTTGCCATACTTTTCGTATAGATCGAATATCTCTTTAATGGTATTTTCATCTTTCATAGTGAGTTTTAAATTATTATAATGCGCATATCTAAAAACTCTGTCAGGTTGAGCCTGTCGAAACCTGCTTGTCGGTTTTCGTGCTAGATAAAACGACTTCGACAAGCTCAGCATGAAATTACTATTAGTACTTTTAGATACGGTCGAAAGTAAAAAATTAATTGATCTTCGAGACTATCGGTAGATTAACAAATGATTAATTTCAATAGGGACTCATTGAAATGGCAAACATTCTACTCTTCTTTGAATCAAAATAGGAAAGGCTATGATCGATTTAGTTGTTTTTGATTTGGCGGGTACGACCGTAAAGGAAAATTTTGATGTTCAACGTACTTTACAAAATTCATTCGATAAAGTAGGGCTTGTAATCAGCATCGGCCAGGCGAGTAAGGTGATGGGCATCCCCAAACCAATTGCGATCCGTCAATTGCTAGAGAGCCTGAAACATGAATCCATATCAGATGATTTTATCCGATCCATCCACGCGGACTTTGTTTCTAGCATGGTTGCATTTTATGAAACAGATAAAACCGTTCAGGAGAACAAGGGGGTGACTGAAACATTTAAAGTATTAAAGAAGCACGGTATTAAAATTATTGTCGATACAGGATTTGATAGATCCATTGTGCATGCACTTTTACAAAGACTTGGCTGGGAGAAAAATCAGTTGATTGATGGCAGTGTAACCAGTGATGAAGTAGCTCATGGTCGGCCTTTCCCAGATTTGATTTTCAAGGCGATGGAGATTGCGGGCGTAACCGATGTGAAGCGAGTTGCTAAAGTGGGCGACACCGCTTCTGATTTGGAAGAAGGAAATTCCGCTGGCTGCTCTTTAGTTGTTGGCATTACTACCGGGGCTTTCACAAAAGAACAGTTGCAATCCGTGAAGCATACTCATCTCATTCGCGAAATCCCCGAACTATTAAAAATTCTGAATATCTATTGACTTATATTAAATAATTGTTAATTTCATGTTAACTAAACTTAACATGAGATGAAACACCTATTGCCTTTAATTGGATTGGTGATGAGCCTTGGAGGCTTTTGCCAAGAGTTGATGTGGGAGTCAGGCGTGTTGATCACAAAAAAAAAGGAAGTAGTAGTAGGTTCATTAGTTTATTACGCAGCGCATGAGGCTGTATTGCTAAAGCATCCCGATGGCAGCGTTGATCTGTTTCCTTCTCGGAAAATTTCGTCTTTTCGTTTTTATGATTCTAAGGCTGACATCAATCGCCAGTTTATTTGCTTAAACAAAAAAGATGAGTTGTCTTCAAATAATTTAATGGAAATAGTACTAAACGGGTCTGTGAAAATTTTGAGGAAACTTAAATTTCGCGGTAGCGAATTGACCACCGCTGAAGATGCGGAAGAATTTTATTACTTCGTTTTGATGGATGATGAGTTGGTTTCTCTCCAACAGTTTCGATCAAAAGTACTCCCTGCGTTGTTGAAAAAATTTCCTGATGAAATAGCAAGTTTGGTGGCTCAGAAGAAAAATCAAACGCAACCTGATGCTGTTGCTATTCAGGTTGTCAAAGAATACAATCGGTTAGTTGCGAAACCAAATCTGGTTGCTTCGGTCAATTGATTGTATAGGATTTGAGATTGGTGATTTTTGAATTGTGATTTTTGAATGTAGGTAAACGCACTAAATCTTAAATCTCACATCTCACATCTTAAATTTTTAAACCGATTGCTTCCAGCTTTTATGTTTGTAATGAAAGTAGGCCATCGAGCCGAAAATCAAAATCGTTCCAGTTACAGAAACGATGTAGCCGCCCGATATGAAAAAGTTTAGCCAGCTTAGTTTCGCAAATCCAAATTCTTTAAAGAACAACACACCAACGCTCCCTAAGTAGCCAAACGAATCGGCTACGTACATAATGAAGCCAACGGTGCTGGCATATTGAAAGGTGGCGATCAACCGATCGAAGAAAATGCTATTGAAGGGAATGTAGCCCAAGTATAAGCCTAGCCCGACCAAAATCATCCACACCTGCGGACTGACCAGTGTTTGTTCAAATAAGTAATTGGCCGTTCCAATCAATATCATTCCGAATGCAATGATAACATGATTGACCATGAGTGCGAGCTTGTTGTTTTTGATCAACATCAAGCTGCCCATACAAATCAATACCGCAATAGAAACGGGCACTTCCGTGGAAGTGTAAATAGAAGGATTATTGAACCCTAGTGATTTCCAAATCTCTGCGGAGAAGTTATCGCGGAAATCGCGGAAGGCGGTGAGCAAGACATACGCAAGCACAAACAAGATAATACCGGGCAAGAAAGTAGCCGTGAATTTTTTTCGTTCCTCGCTGTTCATGGGCAGTCGCTTCGTGCGCAATTGTTCATCTAGTGCCGAGGGCGGTGGAAGTTGATTTACCAAATAAAGAAAAAGCAAGAGGGGAACAAAGAAAATACAACTCGCTACAAAGGGCATCCAATATTCTGATGTACCCCAATCACGGATAAGATAGGCGCCTACTGATCTGCACAAACCCGCAGAAAAAATAAAACTTACGGCCAGCGATGCACCTAGCACTTCCGTCATGCGCCTGCCTTCCAAATATCCGAACACCATGCCCCACACCATACCCAACGGCAAGCCATTGAAGAACAAGAACACTATATTATAAGGTGCAGGCACAAGTGCGAACAACAGCCATGAAACTCCTGCTATGGAAACCATCAACAAAATACCAAATGCTCTTGAGTGGGCTTTTAGTTCTGAAATAATCTTGATGCCAATAAACTTAGAGAGTGCATAGCCAATTACTTGAAAAGTAACGAGCCAAACTTTGTAGCTGATCCCAGCAAAAATCAATCCTTCAAAAGTAGCAGCAGCAAAGGTTTTGCGGAAAGCATATACGCATGTATAGAGACAAAATGCCGCGAGAGATGCGTAGAGGGTGAACCAGATGCCGTGGGTGCGTTGCAGCCAGGCTGTCACCTCACCCCCTGCCCCTCTCACCTCATCCGGCCTCTGGCCACCTTCTCCAAAAGGAGAAGGAAAGCGGCCTGAAGATTTAGTTTGGAGAGGGGGGACTGTATTTACAGGATTCATCTCTTTATCATTCATGTAACTTTACTAATTAATATCGAGTGCAAGGCTAACTTAAAAATAAAACATATTCAAAGGATTCCGTTTTCGTTAAAGGTAAAAGGTTTCCATTCACCTTGGTAGAGAATATGGATTTTTTTGAAACCGATTTTTTTCAACATCGTAGCAGTTGATCCAAACTGATTGATGAGATCATCGGCATGGTGTGCGTCTGAACTGATGGTGATGGGAATATTTTCTTCGTGGATCAATTCCAAAATCCACGGGCTAGGATAGGTGTCTATTGTTTTCTTTTGATAGATGCCGCGTGTGTTTACTTCTATGATGGCACCTGAATCTTTGATTTCCTTGATTGTTTCTTTCACTTCGTGCTGGTACCAATTTTCTTTTTCGTCAAAGAATTTATTTTGAGGATTTTGAATTTTCATTTTATCCAAATGACCAACAATGGTGGGAGGGGAGTTTCGCACCATTTCCCTTGTCAACTCAAAGTAGCGAGTAAAGGCAGCCTTGAAATCATTCTTGAATATTTTTTCCAATCCATCTAAAAATAAAGTATGGAGTCCATCAATCTCCCAATGCGCACCATCCGCGAATGCGTCAACAAAATGAATTGAGCCAATGGTATAATCCAATTTGCTGCTGAAGTCAGACGGAGAAATGAGATTTGGAATGTAGTCCACTTCTAAGCCTGTGTATAATTCTACTTTTTTTGTGTTTTGTTTTATTGTCTCGATGGATTGAAGATAACTTTCAAAGTCTTCTTTCTTCATGCACCATTTGCAATCAAAGGGAATAGGAGCGTGAGACGAGAAGCCGAGACTTTTTAGATTAAGTTCTTTTGCTTTTTGAATGTGTTCATCGAGCGTACTTTTCCCATCGCAAAAATTACTGTGTGTATGATAGTTGAACCACATCTTTTCTGATTTGAAGATTTGAAAATTAACTAATTTGAAAATGAACGCCAACTAATGAGCAAGCAATATTTTGGCTCTATGACGTATAGAGTGGGTAAGTAGTGAAAGCCCTATTCGGCAGGCACTATTTGCGCAAGGCTTTAACCTTAGTGGAAATTATTTGTAACTGTGAACGCTAACCTTATATATTATTTTACGCCACAATGGGTGGAATAATATGGTAATAAGGTTGGTCACTATTTCATAAAGCAATTCTTCTACTAAGGTTAAAGCCTACGTATAAGATCGGCAATTAAAAATTTACCCACTCCAAACGTCATAGAGCAAATATTTTCAAATTTTCAAATTGATCCATTTTCAAATTAATTTTTTAATGCTCTCCTCCGCATACCCAGCCGATGTAGTCATCCCCTTTCCCCCAATGGCAGTACGGATATGTATTTTATCTTCAATATCGATTTCCACAATATCTTTTTCGTTATGTTGTGCATAGAAGCCTGACCAAGTTGAAGCAATTTTCATCACATCAAAGTTAACAATGCGCTGCGCTTCTTTTAGCATGAGTTGATTAATGTATTCACTTTGCGAAAAGCTCAAGTCATCGGTATGGTTAACATCTGCGTATTCATGCGAGTCGCCAATGATGATGGAGCCATCAGTTGCTTTCTTAAATAAAATATGGATGCCCCACTTTTTTAGTTCCGCTAAGTGATCGGGCGTTTTTAGATTTTTGTAAGAAGGACATTCTTGAAAGGATTCGTAGCGCCTGATGGTGAGGCCTGTTAATATGTTTCCTTCCAGTTTAACTTCAGGCATCGGTATCGTGCGCATCATTTGTAGTTTGCTTATTACAATCCCGCTTTCGCGAAACAAATCAGGGAACAACAACTTGAACTCGCCCCCGTTGCAAATAATTACTTTCTCTGCAGTGAATTCTTCTTTTGCGTTTGATATAATCTTAACATTATTTTGGGAAGTGAAACAATCAACAATAGTGGTAGAAGGTTTATAAGTAAGGTTGGGAAACTTATTCGTGCAATACGTTAATAATCGATAGATCATTTTCTCTGGCTCTACGCTCACCTCTTGCGGAAAGAACAATGCTTCTAGGCAATATTCTTTTTTTAATGAAGACCACTTGATTAGACATTGCTCAGTAGTCAATAGCTGGGCTTCGTACCCGTGCGAATCCATTTCCTTTTTTAGCTCGTGTATCAATCGCTGCTCGTCCTTATCAGAGGCAATGTAAACGCTGCCATTGTTCCTTACAGAAATATCAAATTCAGATTGAATGTTTTTATAAAGCTCGGTGCCGCGTACACCAAAGCCAAACCATTCCTTGCCCATACCCGATGGCACCACCTGCCCGAAATTTCTTACGGTGGCATTGATTGGATATTGATCTTTCTCTACTAACAATACTTTCTTTCCAAGTTTCGCAGCATGATAGGCGTGGAAAGTGCCAAGGATGCCCGAACCAATAATAATTAAATTGAATTGAGCCATAGTTGTTAAGCAAAGTAAACAGAATTTATTTTATGGTAAGAAAATAAATTACCAACATCACCACTTTTCTTTTTGTATTGTTCACAGGGTAATGAGGTTTTGAGGCATCAAAGTAAATAGAGTCGCCTTCGTGCAGCGAAATTTTTTCACTCTCTATATAGTAATCGCAATCACCTGAAATAATATACTTAAACTCAAACCCATCCGTAGTGGTGGGCTTGCTTTTCGCTTTTGGTTTGATGGTGAGTAGTACTGCCTCCATCGTGCAGCCTTGCAGCGACTGCGATAGAATAAAGCGATAGTCAAAGCCTGGCCTGTTCTCTTTCTTAATGTGTTTGTATTCTTTTTTCTTTAGGTGCAAATAGTTTTGACTACTTGATACTGCTAAAGAATCAAAAAACTCGTTTGGTTTTGTTTCTAGTGCTTGCATTAAGCTAAACAAAACAGGCACCGATGGTATGGTGCGTGAGTTCTCGATTTTTGAAAGTAAGCCTTTGGTGAGATTAGTGCGCTCGCTCAATGTCTGTAAGGTAAGCCCTTTCTTTTTGCGTATCTCTTTGATTTTATTGGCGATAAGCCCGATGAGCTCTTCTTGTACCATACTAAGTAGTTTACTATTTGTCAACTTTTGGTTGACTGTGCAAGCTACCACGCTAGTGTTAACTCATTGTTATTGACAAGATACGTTTGTTCTCTTCTTAACTCCCTTTTTTTCTGAATCGGTTTAAGCGAGTGTGAATTATTTTTTCAGATCGTGCCTATTCTTAACCGATCAATAACCTGCTACTAAACCTAACGTCAAACGTAAAGGCCACTTTTGGGGCAAGCTAAAAATCGACCGATGATTAGCGACACTAACCCTTATAACCACTATGTTAAAATTTTTACCAAACAAAGTGCACAAACAGACGGTGATGCAAAAAATCACCGCCCTATTGTTTGTGTTCATGGCCTGCACATCGGCCATGGCGCAGTACACGGTCTCTGGAAAGATTACCTCCGGAGAAGATCAAAGCCCAATACCGGGCGCGAATATTTTAGTAAAAGGCACAACCAACGGAACGATTTCAGATGCAGACGGCAATTTTAATGTCAGCGCAAACTCTGCTAATGATGTTTTGGTGTTTTCGTTTGTTGGCTACACCACCCAAGAAGTAGCTATAGGTGGCCGTACTTCATTTGATGTTGTATTAGCGTCTGACGCAAAGCAGCTTTCTGAGGTGGTAATCACAGCTCTTGGGATTGAAAAAGATAAAAAGTCAGTTGGGTATGCTACCCAAAATGTAGAAGGTGCTCAACTCACTCAAGCTAGGGAGACCAATTTAGTGAGTGGTTTAGCTGGTAAAGTAGCAGGTGTTACTATTGTAAATAACCCTTCTGGAATTGGTAGTTCAAGCAGAATTACAATTCGTGGAGAGCGTTCACTAAACATCAATAATAATCAACCTCTGTTTGTAGTGGATGGTGTGCCTATAAGTAATGGATTTACTGGATCATCAGGAGGCCCCGGTGGAAGAAACCAAGACGTTGATTACGGAAACGGAGCAGGATTTGTTAATCCTGATGACATTGAATCAATGACAATTTTGAAAGGAGGAGCTTCAACTGCCCTATACGGATCTCGTGCAGCAAATGGAGTTATTATTATCAAGACTAAATCTGGAAAATCCACAAAAGGTGTTGGTGTAGCCATTAATAGCACTACAAGTTTTGAATCAGTTTTGAAACTCCCAGATTATCAAAATAAGTACGGTCAAGGCTTAGTTGATTTTAATTTCGTGGATGGCAATGGCAATGGAACCAAAGATGGAGTTGATGAAAGTTGGGGGCCTGCTTTCAATGGTCAGCTTTTGAGTCAATTTGATTCACCTACCAGTAATGGATTTAGAGGCGGAGATGTAGGCAATCTTTTTCCTTCAATTGGAGCGGTTGACATAACCGCTCAATTAGCGAAAAGAGGAACAATCACACCAACGGAGTGGAAGGCATATCCAAATAACGTACGGGATTTTTTCCAAACGGGAGTAACATCAACCAACAATGTGGCCATTACTTCTTCATCCGATAAGGGTGATTTTAGATTGTCTTATACTTACTTAGATCAAAAAGGATTTGTACCCAATACTGATCTCAAGAGGAGCACGGTTTCTGTATCAGGTGGATATAAATTGAGTGATAAACTGCGTATCAATACAGTTCTTAATTACATCGATAACGCAAGTGCTAATAGACCTAGCCTAAGTTATGGAACTGAAAACATTATGTATCTATTCAATTGCTGGTTTAGTCCTTCGCAAGATATTAATGCGCTAAGAAACTACTGGCAAGCAGGAAGAGAGGGTTTAAATCAGTTCAATTTCAACTACAATTATCACGACAATCCGTTTTTTAATGTGTATGAGAATACCAACGGGCAACAAATAAATAGAATATTTGGAAACATCTCGGCAACTTATCAATTCACAGATTGGTTGAGTTTAACGTTGCGCTCTGGAACGGATTATAGCAATGAGTTTCGAGATAGAAAAAGAGCTTATAGCACTCAACGCTATCAAAGAGGGAGCTATAGAGAAGAGAAGATAGTTGTTCAGGAATCAAATACAGACTTTTTGCTTTCTGCTGTGAAAGACTTTACTCCTGATTTTTCTTTTTCGGCTTCACTAGGAGGTAACTTACTAAAGCAAACACGCAATCAATCTGACATAAGTGCACCAGAGCTGGCAGTTGCAGGAGTCTATGCACTGGGCAATTCTAGAGTTGCACTTCAAGCAACTAGCTTTCGTTCAGAAAAGCGGATTAACAGTCTTTATGCTTCCACTCAACTTGGATATAAAAACATGGTTTTCCTAGATCTTTCTGCAAGAAATGATTGGTCAAGTTCATTGCCTTCAAACAATTGGAGCTATTTCTATCCTGCAGCGAATGTTAGCGTAGTACTTTCTGATTTGTTAAAGATTGATTCAGGACCACTTTCATTTTTGAAGGCTAGAGTTGGTCTAGCCAGAGTAGGTAACGATACAGATCCTTATAGTTTAATTTCTACCTATGACGCACAGACGCCAGTGAAAGGATCTCCTTCCTATTCAGAAAGAGCCACATTAGCCAATGCAACATTACTACCAGAAATTAGTAATTCTTTTGAAGCTGGATTTGATGCTCGTTTTTTAAATGATCGAATTGGATTAGACTTTACGTACTACTCCACCAATAGCGAGAATCAAATTCTCCCCATACCGCTTTCTAATACCACAGGTTACAGTGCTAGGATTATCAATGCTGGCATAATTCAAAATTGGGGTACTGAAATAATGCTGAATGTTGTTCCCGTAAAATTAAGTAACGGCTTCAAGTGGGATATAACAGTCAATCAGTCTATGAATCGTAGTGAGGTGAAGAAATTATATACCGATCCTATTTCTGGACAAGAGATTAAAAATTATGTATTGGGTTCTAGGTATGTAACAGTTGAAGCAAGAGTAGGTGAAAGAATGGGTAATATGTATGGCATAGGATTTCAAAGGGTAAGTGCTGATCCAAATAATAAATACTACGATGCTACAGGTCAGTTTGTTGGTCAGGTAGTCTACAATAGCACAGGTAAACCTGTTGCGACAACTGAAAGAATACTATTAGGTAATTACAACCCAGATTGGCAAGCAGGTATTACGAATCGTGTTTCTTACAAAGGAGTAGTGGTAAGTTTTCTGATTGACCATCGTCAAGGTGGCTCAGTATATTCTCATACACAAACCGTTGGTAGAGAAGGAGGTAGAATTTCTGAAACATTGGAAGGTAGGGCAGACGGGTATGATCTTTCATTACCTGGCAATGGAGTGATCGGTAGTGGAGTAGTTCCTATTACAGATGCAGGTGGTGCCGTCACTGGGTTTACCCCAAACGCAGCCAAGCTAAGTGCTCGTGAGTGGCATTCTACAATTACTCTGGGGAGAAGCCTTATTGAGCCAGTTATTTATGAAGCGACATTCACAAAGCTAAGAGAGGTAATCATTGGATACACTGTGCCAAACAAATTTTTGGGTGCCAAGTTTCCCATTAGAGATTTGAATATTTCTATTGTAGGAAGGAATCTTTTCTTATGGAGCAAAGTGCCTCATGTTGATCCCGAAACATCTTCAACCGTAGGTGGAACAGTTCTTCCTGGTGTGGAATCCGTAGCAATTCCTTCTACAAGAAGTTATGGATTCAATATTAGTTTTAAACTATAGAATCATTCAGAAATTGACAGAATGAAAAAAAATAGACTATGAAAAAGATAAACACAAAAATACTTTTTGCAAGTGCCTTATTAATAGCAGGTGCTTGTACTAGCGATTTTGAAAAGATTAATACAAATCCCAATAATCCAACAAATGTATCGCCTCAATTATTGCTTCCACAGGCTATTCGTGATGTTGTCAACTCACTGATGGATGAAACATGGGGCATTGGTAATATAGTAGTTCAGCATACTGCAAAAAATCAATTTGTAAACGAAGACCGTTATTTATGGGGAGAGAAAAATACAATTTGGAATGCTGTATATGACAATCTGAGAGACGTGAATAATATAGTAGTAATAGCCAAGCGTGATAAATTGTCCAATAACGAAGCAGTTGCACTTATTCTTAAATCATGGATGTTTTCATTGGCAACAGATGCGTATGGCGATGTCCCCTATTCTCAAGCAATCAAAGCTAAAGAAGGAATCAATTATGCTAAGTACGATACTCAGGAAGAGATTTATCAAGGAATACTTGCGGATTTGACGACTGCAAATACCTTACTTTCTACTGGTACGGACGTAATCAGTGGCGATCCATTGTATAATGGAAGTATTATGAAATGGAGAAAATTGGCAAATTCACTACGCCTTCGTTATTTAATGAGAATTTCGGATAGGAAGAGTGTAGGGGCTGATATGACAGCCATCATTTCCAATCCTTCAACTTCGCCTATTTTTACAAGCAACGATGACAATGCGGCTTATACTTATTTGGCAAATGCTCCAGATCAATTCCCTCAATACTCTTCAAGGATTGGTTCGTTTAATGAGTTTAGAGCTAGTAAAACTCTTGTTGATTGGTTAGCTGTGAGAAACGATCCAAGGCTTAAAGTTTTCTTTAGACCAACACCAGTTACAGAGAACACACCAAGCACCGCAGATGATGTTTACGTAGGGATACCAAATGGACTAAGTGACGTAGGTGCACAAGAATTTAATGGTGGTCAGCAATTTCAATCAAGGATTGGTTCACTCTATTATGAAAACGCGATAACTCCATCTGGTCTTAATACGGCTAAAGGTATCATTATGAATTTTGCAGAGTTGAAATTCATTTTGGCTGAAGCGGCTGAGAAAGCACTAATTTCTGGAACCGCAGAAACTTTTTATTTAGATGGGATTAAAGAATCTTTCAACTTTTATGGAGTTGACCCTGGAGCAGCATACTATACACAGTCATCAGTTGCTTATACTGGCACTAAAGCTGATAAGCTTGTTAAGATTGGTGAGCAAAAGTGGTCTTCATTGTTCTATAGTGGTTTGGAATCTTGGTTTGATTGGAGAAGAACAAATATTCCTGCTCTATCTCCCTCAGCGACTAATCAGAATAGTAATAAGATACCAGTTCGCTTCATTTATCCCATTATTGAACAGGCACTAAATGGCGAAAACAGAAAAGCTGCATTGGCTCGTCAAGGAACGGACGATATCAATACGAAGGTTTGGTGGGATGCCAATTAATTTTTTGTGGTTTCTTTTTTGAAATAATTTGCTTAGTGTTTTTTAATCAATCTTCCGGGGCTCTCATAAGGCCCCGGAATTTTTTAAACCCATTTGATATGAAATGTAAATTGATTTTTATTTTACTCATTGCTGTTGGCTTTTCTGCACAAGCGCAAAAAACAAAAACCGAAAACGTAATACTCATCACACTAGACGGTATGCGTTGGCAGGAAGTATTTGGTGGAGCTGAACAAAGATTGATCAAGAATAAATTCGCAAAAGATTCTGCTGGGGTAACTCAAAAATTTTGGGCTGGCTCACCAGAAGCAAGACGCGAAAAGCTAATGCCCTTCTTTTGGAATACCATTGCCAAGCAAGGCCAACTGTATGGAAACAGAAACCTGAGCAATAAAGTAAACACCGCTAACAAGATGTGGTTCTCTTATCCAGGTTACAACGAAATCTTATGCGGCTTTGCAGATGATCAAAAAATTACAAGCAATGACCCCAATGACAACCCAAACAAAAATGTATTGGAGTTTCTGAACGAACAGAAAGATTTTAAAGGAAGAATTGCAGCGTACACATCATGGGAAACATTTCCTTGGATCATCAATACCAAGCGCAACGGAATTCTGGTCAATTCGGGATTGGTGAAATCTCAATACCCAAATGAACCTGAAAAGTTACTCGATGATTTGATGTTTCAGTTGCCTAACAATACAGGCGGAACTAGAGTAGATGCATTGACCTTCCACTATGCCTTTGAATATCTAAAGAAGAATAGACCTAAAGTACTTTTCCTTTCGTTTGATGAAACCGATCATTGGGCACATGAAGGGCAGTATGATAAATATCTTCATGCGGCCAACTACACCGATGGTTTTGTAAGCACCTTGTGGAACTGGCTTCAATCACAATCACAGTATAAAAATAAAACCACGCTCATCATCACCACCGATCACGGTCGCGGAAAAGTGAACGAGGAAGATTGGAAACACCACGGTGCTAAAATGCCTTTTGCTGATGAAATTTGGTTTGCGTTTTTAGGCCCTGATACACCAACCTCTGGAGAAATGAAAAACGACCAACAGTTGTATCAAAATCAGGTTGCAAAAACATTGGCTGTGTTGCTTGGGGTTGATTACAAAAACGAAAGGACAGTGGGCGGAGTTGTTTCAACAGCTATCACTAAATAGAAACTATTCTTTGAACAACATAGACACAATAGAAACATAGAAATGCACACATAGATAAAATCTAAGCACAATGATTAATCTTTAGGTGACATGTTTCTGCTACGTAACTCATCGGTTTTTTAGTTTAATCTGATGCGATTTCAGTGCAGTACAACGAACCCCACAGGGGTTCAATGTTAGTAGCCCCGGGTTTCAACCCGGGGAATTTAAGGGTAGAGCATTAAAGCGTGCCACAGGCAGATTCAATCGAAGCGAATCTTTTTTTGGCACGCCAGCAATGAACGGAATGAGAGGCATACACGCGTTATCTGTTTTGAGTTTGAAGTTTCACCGCTCCAAAATACTATGTGGTTTAAGTTTAAAACCATAACTTTATCTATTAAATTTTTACAATGAAATTTGCCGTTTGTATTTTCTCGATTTGTTTATTCGCTTCTTGCTCAACAAAAGATAATAAGAGCAACGATAAAGTATGGCTCGCCTCTGCCCCCGCTGGTGATCGCTACACCAAAATCAATCGCGAAGGAGAAACCATTCTCCCCAACGGACGAATTATTACTCCGACAGGAAAGCAAATCATCGTTGCACCACATCCATTCGGCCTAACGTTGAGCCCCGATGGCAAAACAATTATCACGGCCAACTCTGGCGTGGGGCCTTTTTCTATCTCTATTATAAACAATTACAACTCTGCATCGCCCATCATAAAACAAATTCCCGAAACACTCAATCCTGAAAAAGGATTGTTGGAGGCAACGTTCATGGGTCTTGCCATCTCCCCTGATAATCAAAAAGTGTATGTGGCTGGCGGACAACAAAACCGAATTTATATTTTCGATTTGAAGACGAATAAAAAACTGGACGAGATCAGTTGTGACAAATCATTTGACGGAACGGATTACAGTGATGGCTACATTGGCGATATGGTAATGAGCAAAGACGGCTCACGCTTGTATGCGGTAGATCAAATTGGTTTCCGCATGATGGTGATTGATACCAAGACGAATCAAGTCATTCACAATGTAAAAACAGGTCGGTATCCTTTCGGGATTACGCTTTCACCTGATGACAAAACGGTTTATGTCGCCAACGTGGGGATGTTTGAATATTCCTACATAAAAAGTCTTGATAAGAAAAAGTTGAATGAAACTGCGGCAAAGTATCCTACTTCTGCGTATGGTTCGAAAGAAATGAAAGAAGGTCTGAAAAACGATTCCATTGAATTCGCTGGCTTGGGAGATACCAACGGACCAGAATCTTTTTCAGTATGGAGCTTTGATGTAAGCAAAGAAACTCCAATAATAGTTTCCAGAGTAAAGACTGGAGTGTTAGTAGGAGAGGAGGTTGATGGAATCTCAGCAGTAGGCGGATCAAGCCCTAATTCCATGGTGGCCACTGATAAATATGTGTATGTGAGCAATGGCAACAACGATAATATTTCTGTGATTGATGCACAACAAAATAAAGTAGTAGAGAGCATCGAGTTGAAATTGGACGAACGTCTCAAAAATTTGAAAGGCGTGATTCCATTCGGCTTGACTATCTCGCCCGATCAAAAGAGATTGTACGTAGCAGAAGCTGGCATCAACGCAGTAGGCGTGATCGATTTAGAAACTAAAAAAGTTATTGGCCATATTCCCACAGGTTGGTTTCCTTCAAAATTAAAAGTAACACCCGATGGAAAACAATTGATCGTCTCCAATGCAAAAGGCTACGGCAGCGGCCCCAATGGTGGAAAAGATTTCAAACCACCGATTGATCATCCATACGCCAGCTATATTGGAGCATTGATGTTGGGCACAGTTTCAATCATTGATATCCCAGCCGATGCAGAATTGAAAGCTCTCACCGAAAAAGTAGTAGCCAATAATTTCAGTTTCAAAGAAGTCGCATCCGTGGAAAGCGAAAATCCGATCCCCGATTTTCCAATGGCGAAAGAATCTCCCATTAAGTATATTGTTTTTATCTCTAAAGAAAACAGAACCTATGACGAAATATTTGGTCAACTAAAAAATGGCGATGGCGACTCGGTATTGGCGCACTATGCAAAAGGCGTTTCATTTACCAACGAAAAGAAAACGATGAAGGTAGATAACGCTACGGTGATGCCAAACCATTTGGCACTAGCAGAACGATTTACTATTAGCGATAATTTTTATGTGGACTCAGATGTTTCTGCCGATGGCCACGTGTGGTTGACTAATACTTACCCCAATCAATGGATGGAGACGCACCACCCCGCAGCGTATGGCGGCAAGCGATCTAACCGCGAAGAATCAAAAGCACCGGGCAAGTTTGGTATGACGGGTGCGGCCGGTGCCATCTTTCCTGAGAGTTACAACCAAGCAGGCTCGATGTGGGAAAACTTAGAGCGGCACGGAAAAGAGTTTTACAACTTTGGTTTTGGTGTTGAGTTTGATGCAGGTGGTTTTTCAGATTCTACATTTAAATATGGAGGCGTACGTTATCTGGTAAACTATCCATTGCCTGGCCCATTGTACAGCCGTACATCACGTTTGTTCCCTACTTTCAACATGGCCATACCTGATCAATTCCGAGCAGATATATTTATCAAAGAGATAACAGAGAAATATATCGATCCAAAAAAAGAATTGCCCTCCGTCCTCACACTTCAATTGCTCAATGATCATGGTGCAGGTGAGCGCGCGGCTGCAGGCTTTCCATTCAACGAAAGTTATATGGCTGACAACGATTTGGCATTGGGCCGTGTAGTAGAATTTTTAAGTCACACACCCTATTGGAAAAACATGATGATCGTTGTCACCGAAGACGATGCACAAGGCGGCCAAGATCATATTGACGCGCACAGAAGCATCTTAATGGTGATGTCACCCTACGCGAAGAAAAATTTCAACAGCCATCAGCATTATAGTTTTGGTAGCATATTCAAAACATTTTGGAACGTTCTCGGCACTTCTTATCTCAATCAATACGATTTTGGGGTAAATGATTTGAGCGATTGTTTCACAGACAAGCCAGACTTCACGCCTTACAATGCCCTATCCGGTGATCCTCGCATCTTTGATCCTACCAAAGCGATGACACCCCTCGATGAGAAATTTGACTGGAAAGCCTTTCGTGATTCCCCTGAGCTAGATGATCCTGAAGACATGAAGGAAGCCGCGAAGAAGAAAGATGATGGAAGAACGAAGGTGAACCATTGATTTTTCACTTCCCTAAAAAACCAGGTTTTCTTTTTTCTAAAAACGCCTGCACTCCTTCTTTGTGATCGTGTGTAGCACCGGCTATCTCTTGGCAGTAGGCTTCGTATTCAAGCATTTCATCTAGGTTAGATGTAGCCGATTTATTCATCATCTTTTTAATCAACCCAATCGCCTTCGTTGGCGCACTAGAGTAATAATCGGTGAATTCTTTTACAGCCGCATCCAATTCTATATGTGCCACTACTTTATTCACCAATCCCATTTCAAAAGCTTCTTTTGCTTTCACCTTATTTCCCCTGCTGCACAGTTCAAATGCCTTTGCCATCCCTACTAATCGTGGAAGAAAATAAGCAGAGCCAGAATCTGGCACCAACCCAATATTAATAAAGACTTCTATAAGTGTGGCCTCTTCCGAGGCAACGATTACATCACACGCCAATGCCAGCGAGCATCCCGCCCCAGCGGCCACACCATTCAACCTACAAATGATAGGCTTGGGCAAATGGCGCATAGCAGAAATAATAGGGTTGTACCTTTTATTTAATGAATCTAAAAAAGAACGTTTGCCTTGCTTGGCACTGTCTTTCAAATCTTGGCCAGAACAAAATGCTTTTCCTTCTCCGGTTAGAACAACCACGCGAACCTGATCATCTTTCGCAACAGCCTTCCAGGTATCTTGCAGTTCATAGGTGATGCCATCGTTGAGAGCGTTGTACACCTCAGGGCGATTGAGTGAAATGTAGGCCACGCCTTCTTTCACTTCGTATTTTAGAAATTCCATTGGTAGGTTTGGTATGTTTTAAGAATTGCTTCAAATATATATTGTTGGTATGTGATTTGGAAAAGATCACTCGTGGTGCGCTTCCAAAGGTGCTATTCAGCCAAAAGTTACTAAATTTGTTTCATGTACTTCGATAATCATAAATATTTTCCCAACGCTCGCATTAACAAAAACTTATTTTGGGAATACAATATGGAACATTTTGATTTTCAAAAGCAGATAGACTTAGTGGTGCAGCGAGTAGTGCAACGGGGAACAAGCGAAGATTTCTACGCTATGCTCAACCTGTTTGGATTCGATTTAGTGAAGGAAGTGATAAAGAAAGCCCCTGCCTTTTCGCAACGCGAAATGGAATTCATCAATAATGTTTTAGGCATACCCTATTCAGAATTAACTGCCTATCTAAAAATGAAAGAATCACCTAGCAAATGGCCAAATAACGGAATTCCGATCAGGATTTAACGGCCATGCATACAAATACTGTTTCCCAGAATGTTTTGGCTACACTCAAGTTACTCATGCAAGATGAGAACTTGTCTGATTTCAGATTAGTTGGCGGAACGGCACTCTCTCTGCAAATCGGGCATCGAATGAGCGTAGATATAGATTTATTCACTACCAATGAATTCGACAAACCACAACTATCAAAGTATTTGACGGCAATCCATCATTTTCGATTGCCTGTGTTTAGTGACATTGCACTACATGGGTTCATTGGCAATGTGAAAGTTGATCTTGTTCATTACAATAATGGTTTTTTAAATTCACCCCTTTTAGATGACGGGATTAGAATGGCCGATTTTAAAGATATTGCTGCCATGAAATTAGAAGCTATTGCAAATGTGCAGAACAGGCTTAAAGACTATGTTGACATTGCCTTTATGTCGTCTCATCTTTCGCTAAAGGAGATGCTCACCTGTTTTAAAAACAAATTTGACTATGACGAATCACTCGTGATTCGCTCTCTTGGCGTATTTTCTGAAATCCAACACGCAGAAGATATATTTCTAATGAAGGGTAAGTTTGAGTGGCGAAAAATCAAAGAGAGAATCTTGGCTATGATTAACAATCCATCGCTCACGTTCAAACCTATCTAGTGTTAAGTTTATATGATGTCAGTTTCCACTTACTTGATGTACGAAAGTTTTGCTTTTTTTGGACGAACTCCAGCGGGGTTCAATATGAATAGCCACGGGTTTTAACCCGTGGGACAGATAAGTGAGGCATTAAAGCGTGCCACAGGTAAACCAAATCGAGATGAATCTTTATTGGCACGCAACCGATGCCCTTGATTAGTATTCATAGGCTTAGTACGCTTTGTGTTTGGTTGCAAAATGTCTTACATACAATACTAACCAGAAACCTGAAACCCTTAAAACAGCACCGCCATCCCACCAAACCCAACCAAAAAACCCACGATGCCTCCATACAATACTTCGCGCGGTGTGTGTGCATCCAACAAAAGCCGCGATGTCATGACCAGTCCCGCAGCCAAAATAACAATAGCCGTTGGCCAAAGTAAAGTAGCTTCCTCCGTTACTTTATTCAGTGGCAGCAAAATACCAATGCCTCCACATACCGCTAAACTGTGAATGCTGATCTTATAAAAAAAAGTAATGATCAATGAGATGACTACCATGCAGGTAATGATCACCATTAGTTTATTGAAATTTGGACTGAACAACGATTTGTAATAAAAAAGAAAAGTGATCAAAATATAGAGCAAAGAAATAAAAGTAAACGGGCCTATCCGTTGTTGGCGAGAATAAAGCGTAACAGAAGTTATATTTCCGAAATAGCGCATTATTAAAATATTTATAGCTGGCAAAACAAAAGTAAATGTGAATATCAAGGCAATGACTACCATCCTCTTTTCAGACTTGATCATTAGCATCGATGGAAAAAACAATGTCAGGATGATCACCAAGTAGGTCGTCAGCAGCAGCGGATGAAAAATAACAGAGATGATTTTAGCGGCTGCCTTCACATCACATTTCTTTTCGTAAGCGAGCGACCGGAATATTTAATTGCTCGCGGTATTTGGCCACCGTGCGCCTCGCAATGTTATAGCCTTTTTCGTTGAGCAAATCTTCCAGCTTATCATCTGGGTAGGGCTTGCTCTTGTCCTCACTTTCAATCAAGTCTTTGATAATCTGTTTCACCTCGCGGCTGCTCACCTCTTCACCCGAATCAGTGGCGATTCCTTCAGAGAAAAAATATTTCAACGGAAGAATTCCGAAATCAGTTTGTACCGTTTTGCTACTGGCCACGCGGCTCACGGTAGAAATATCCATGTTGATGAGCTGCGCAATATCTTTCAAGATCATGGGGCGCAACTTCGTTTCATCTCCTTCCAAAAAGTAATCGAATTGAAAATCTATAATGGCCTTCATGGTTCTTAGCAATGTATGTTGCCGCTGCTTAATGGCATCAATAAACCATTTAGCTGCATCCAATTTTTGCTTTACAAAAGAAACCGCCTCTTTCAACTTCTTATCCTTTTTATCGCTTTTGTCATACGCCCTAAACATATCTGAATACGATCGACTAATGCGCAGCTCTGGCGCATTTCTTGAATTCAGCGAAAGCTCCAGCTTGCCATTGTTGTTCACCAAAATAAAATCGGGTATCACATATTGGTTTTTCACATTACCGCCACCACCACTCAACTCACCACCTGGCTTTGGGTTGAGGCGCACAATCAATTCAATAGCATCTTTAATGTAGTCCTCATCATCCAAATCCAATTTTTTCAAAATCTTTGGATAATGTTTTTTCGTAAACTCCTCGTAACACTCGTTTAATATCCGCTTGCCCACAATCACGTCCACATCTTGCCCATCGTCCATGCGCTCTAACTGTATCAACAAACACTCTTGTAAATTTCTAGCAGCTATCCCCGCAGGGTCAAACGATTGTATTTTCTTCAACACCTTTTCTACTTCCTCTAGCGATGTCTCAAAACCTTGAGAGAAAGCCAGATCGTTCACAATTGACTCCATTTCCCTGCGGATGTACCCATCTCCTTCAATGCTACCGATCAACTGCTTGCCAATCGTATTTTGTTTTTCATCCAATCCTAAAAAGCCGAGTTGCGTCATCAGCGTTTCATGCAATGAAGTAGATGTAGGCATAGGCATCTCCTTGTCATCGTCATCATCGCCATCGTTGTAGGTTTTGTAGCTGGTGTAGTCATCATCGCGCAAGTAGTCGTTGATGTCTATCTCATCGCTGGCGCTCGTCTCTTCTGGCGCATTTTCGTTTTCTGGTGTCACCTCTCCTTCGGGTGCTTCTTCTGTTGGTGTTTCGTCTTGCGCCTCTTCGGGGCCGTCCTCTTCGCCTTCTTCCAGCACGGGGTTCAGTTCCAACTCTTCTTCAATTCTATTTTCCAATTCTGCCGTGGGCACCTGCAACAATTTAATGAACTGGATCTGCTGTGGGGACAGCTTTTGCTGCATGGATTGATTGAGGCCGAGGCGTTGCATTTATTTTTTTTACATGGCAAAGTTATCAATTCGCGAGGTGATGCAAAATGCGAGCCGAAAATAAATAAGACACAGGCGTCAAGACACCTCCAAGGTGTCAGACGCCTCGACAAAATGTGGAAGATGCGGCCTGCCCACACGAGGCGCAGTGGGCACCGGGCTTTCGCTACTCGCCACCCACCGCACATTCCACTTCGGGCTCAAACAGGCCGCTCAATCCCTGGCCGATGCCAGTAGGTAGTTTTTTGCTTTGATTATAAATATTTTCATTTCAAAAGACAGAAGGGCTGATAGACGAAAATATTCTCAATACATCATCACTCATAAAATTCTACCATGATGAGCTAAGAACATATACATCGTCAAATTGAAAACTAGTAACTAGCAACCAATAACTTCCCCATTCCCTTTGATTAAAAAAACAAAATGCCTTGTTTTGCCATCCCTTATTTTTAATGTGAAATGAAACGGACTAAAATCAAAGAATTATTGGCAACCGCGCCCACTGAGCAGCAAGTGAAGGCACAAGGCTGGGTACGCACTTTTCGCAATACCCAGTTTATCGCCCTCAACGATGGCTCTACCATCCACAACCTACAAGCCGTTGTCGCTTTAGACTCTGTGGACGAAGCCACCCTCAAAAGAATAACCACAGGAGCTTGCTTATCTGTTACTGGCGAATTGATTGCCTCGCAAGGAAAAGGCCAAGCCGTAGAAATAAAAGTTACCCAACTTGAAATCTTGGGCGATAGCGATGCGGAGAAATTTCCGTTGCAACCCAAAAAGCACTCACTGGAATTTTTGCGTGAGATCGCCCACCTTCGCGCGCGCACCAACACCATCAGCGCGGTGATGCGCATGCGACACGCGATGGCTTTTGCCATTCATCAATTTTTTAACGAGCGAGGTTTCAATTACATCCACACGCCCATCATCACTGGCTCAGATGCCGAAGGTGCAGGCGATATGTTCCGCGTAACTACACTGGATGCTAAAAATCCTCCACGCGATGAACATGGCCACATCGACCACAAAGAAGATTTTTTTGGAAAAGAAACAAATCTTACTGTATCTGGTCAATTGGAAGGAGAAACGTATGCGCTGGCACTCGGTGATATTTATACATTCGGCCCTACCTTCCGTGCAGAAAACTCTAACACCACAAGGCACTTAGCAGAGTTTTGGATGATCGAGCCTGAGATGGCTTTCTACAACATTCATGATAACATGCAATTGGCTACCGATCTGTTGCAATACCTAGTAAAGTATGCACTGACCAATTGTGTTGATGATTTAGAATTTTTGAATAAGCGTGCATTAGAAGAAGAGGCCACCAAGCCACAAGAGCAACGCAGCGAGCTAAGCTTGCTAGAGCGTTTGAAATTTGTGGTGGAAAATGATTTTCAAAAACTAAGTTACACCGAGGCGATTGAGATTCTTAAAAATTCTACTCCCAACAAGAAAAAGAAATTTCAATACTTGATTGAAAACTGGGGTGTCGATTTGCAATCGGAACACGAGCGGTATTTGGTAGAGAAGCATTTTAAAAAACCTGTCATTCTTTACAACTACCCGAAAGACATCAAGGCATTTTATATGCGCCAAAACGAAGACGGAAAAACCGTGGCCGCGATGGACGTTCTGTTCCCCGGCATTGGCGAGATCATTGGCGGCTCGCAGCGCGAAGAGCGATACGATAATTTATTGAAGCGCATCCAAGAAATGAAATTGCCAGAAAAAGAATTGTGGTGGTACTTAGACTTGCGAAAATTTGGTTCTGCGCCACACAGTGGTTTTGGATTGGGCTTCGAGCGATTGATGTTGTTCGTTACAGGCATGACCAACATCCGTGATGTGATTCCATTCCCAAGGTTTCCTAAGAGTGCGGAATTTTGAAAAAAGAAGTCAGAATTTAGAATGAAAGAATTTAGAACAGGTTAATGGAGACCATAGAACTCTCAGGCATTATCGGAATGATTGCTCTGGCCGCGTTGGCTGCAAATTTTCTAGTGGGCATTTGTATTTGGTCTAAGGTAAATTACCAATTGCCTTATCAATTATCTTTTCTTCAAGTGCATAAATTCACAGGTTACTCGGCAGCCATCGGCATCTTGCTGCACATTGTTTTGATTCCACTCGATCCCAAATCTGGGTTCACTTGGACAGATTTACTTCTACCCGCATGGACGCAACATCAGCCACTGGCAAACACATTTGGCTCGATAGCTTTTTATTTGATAGGTATGGTGGTGATCAGTTCGTATTTCAAAGAGCAGATCAAATTGCCATTGTGGCGAACGCTTCATTATCTTTCTTACTTCGCCATTGTGCCATTGGTGCTGCACAGCATCATTACCGATCCTAAATTGGAAGATAGACCGATCGATTGGTTGGATGCCGAAAAATTATTTGTTATTCTTTGCTGCCTAGTCGTTGTGGCATTGGCTGTCTACCGTTTTCTTTTTTATAAGAAAGCAGCAAATTAAATCAATCTCGAAACTTAATAAATATAAGAGCCTATGCCCCTAAGGTCTTTAGAGTGTATAACAAACTTTCTCGGTTCAACTTATCCACCTCACCCTAGCCCTCTCCGGAAGAGAGGGTAACTGCCGAAAACGTTCGGAGGTATAACATCAAGGCATAGCACATGAAATAAGACGCCAAAATGAAAAATTACATTCGAGAGTCACCCTCTCCTCCGGAGAGGGAGGGGGTGAGGTAACTGTAAAGAAAAGTTTGGCGTTGCAAATTAAATTGCTGCTACTTCCTCTTAATCGCCAGCAAAGGAATTGTGCCAAGATAGGCCAACGTGCGTGTAACACTTTTCGCGAAAAGCTTTTCCTCTAAACTTAACTTGTGCGTGAAGGTGGTGAGTAAATCAGCCTTGGTTGTTTTGATGTAGCTGTCTATCGCTTTTGGAATGTCGTCTTCCAAAATGAGTTTGAAATCCAGTTTATCATAGTTGGCCTTTTTTATGATTGCTTCTACTGCTACTTTAGAAGCTTCCACTTTTTTGTCCATGGCAGGTGTTACGTGGATCATATGGACTGCGGAGCCATAAATTTTTGCGAACTCTAGAATAATATCCAATTCTTTTTGAGTGTCTTTTAAATCTGTGGCATAGACGATGTTTTGCAAGTTTTTGTAACTCGCAAATTCGGGTATGGCCATCACCGGTGCATTGCAATCATCAATCACCGAAACGGTAGTGCCACCCAATCTTACTTTCTTTAATGCCGAAGCACCCCGAGAGCCCATCACCACCATATTGGTTTTATTCTTATCGGTGTATCGTTTTACCATTTCGGCAACGGTGTGTGAGCGAATAGCTTTGAATTCAATTTTGTAATCTCCTTTGATTTCTCTTCGTAGTTCTGCAATCAAATTTTCTCCCTCTTCTTCGTTTATCTTCATCATCGACTTTTCGATTTGCTTCATGCGTAGGTTGGCCTTTGGCACACCGTCAAACCGGACGATATTTAAAATGGTAAACTCACCTTTTACAGGCGCGGCCATCTTAATGGCATAGGTCATGGCAACTTTTGATAAATGAGAGAAGTCGGTAAGCAGGACTATTTTAGGTGTGGCCATAAAATTTTGAGATAGGATTCAAAAATAAACCATTCAACATCAGTAAAAAAGAGATTAAGAATGTAAATTTCCATCCTGAATCGAACCGATACGTATATGAATAAATATCTTTTGCTATTTCTAGTGACCACTGTTGCTTTTACTTCGTTTGCCCAAATCAACGTAAACACTATCCAATCTCACATAAAAGTATTGTCAAATGATTCTTTGGAAGGAAGAGGGACAGGAACAGCAGGGGAAAAATTGGCACTTAGCTACATCCAAACCAGGTGGAAACAAATGGGTTTGAGGGCCAAAGGCGATGGTAATTTGTACACGCAAAAGTTCCCTTTCAAAGGTGGTGTGCATGGCACAGGCACAGAAGGCATTGCTTACAACTTGGTCGGTTACATAGATAACAATGCGGCTACTACCGTAGTCATTGGCGCACATTATGATCACTTAGGTTTGGGTAATCAAGGAAGTTCGTTAGATGCCAACCCTCAAAACAAAATTCACAACGGTGCCGATGACAATGCCTCTGGTGTGGCGGGTGTGATTGAGCTAGCCCGCCATTTTCAAACCAACAAAATAAAAGAGTCAACGAATTTTCTTTTTATCTGCTTTAGTGGCGAAGAGCTTGGGTTATATGGATCAAAATATTTTACCGAAAACCCAACCATCGACTTAAGCAAGGTTACCTACATGATCAACTTAGATATGATCGGTAGACTTGATCCAACAACTAAAAGCGTGGCCGTGAGTGGAACGGGCACAAGCCCTGCGTGGGAGACGTTGCTCAAAAGTTTATCGTCCGAAAAGCTGCAAATCAAAACAGACTCAGCAGGAGTGGGCCCGTCTGATCACACTTCTTTTTATTTAAAAAATATTCCTGTACTGCATTTCTTCACTGGCTCGCACAGTGATTACCACAAGCCATCAGACGATGTTGAAAAAATAAACTTTGAAGGCGAAAAAGAAATTCTCGAACTCATTATTAAACTTATCGAAAAATTAGACAAGCAGCCGAAGCTTGCATTTTTGCCTACCAAAAATAAATCAATGGGCTCTGCGCGATCATTTAAGGTAACAATGGGTGTGATGCCTAGTTATACTTCTAGCGAAGAAGGCTTAAAGGTAGATGGCGTAAGCGAGGGCAAACCTGCGCAAAAAGCGGGAATCTTAACGGGTGATTTGATCATTCAAATAGGTACTTACCCTATCAAAGACATTCAAAACTATATGGATGCGTTGGGCAAATTTGAAAAAGGGCAAGTAGTGCCAGTGAAAGTAAAGCGAAGTACCGAGATAGTAGAATTGAATGTAACTTTCTAAATTGCACTAACTCGGATTACGCGACAGCTAGGCGTCAAGACACCTTCGAGGTGTCAGACGCCTTCAAAACTAATAGATCAAACTAAAATCTAAAAATATGAAATGGACAGGAAGAAGGGAAAGTGGCAATGTAGAAGATCAACGAGGTAGTGGAGGGGGAAGAGGCTTTGGTGGTGGTTTGCCCGGTGGTTTACTTACAAAGGGCGGGCTAGGCACTGTGGTAGTTGTCCTATTGATCAGTTGGGTAACTGGCACTAATCCACTTACGCTATTGCAACAAACAGATTTATCTAGCGGACAAAGCCAACAAGTAAGCACCACCTCCTCACCAGAAGAAGAGGAACTGGCTAAATTCGTGAAAGTTATTTTAGCTTCTACCGAAGATGTTTGGCAGCAGCAAATGAAAGACTATCGCAATCCAACCCTGGTGCTTTTTTCTGGGCAAACACAGTCTGGTTGCGGTTCTGCTTCTTCATCAACAGGGCCCTTCTATTGCAGCCAAGATGAAAGATTATACATCGACCTAGGCTTTTATCAAGAGCTAAAAGATCAACTCAATGCACCGGGCGATTTTGCGCAGGCGTACGTAGTGGCGCATGAAGTAGGTCACCATGTTCAACACATTCTAGGTATTACGGACAAGGTACATTCTATGCAAAGTCAACTGAGCGAAGAAGAAGGTAACAAGCTCTCGGTGAAATTAGAGTTACAGGCAGATTTTCTGGCAGGAGTTTGGGCGCACTACGCAAAAGATGACCACAATTTTATCGAGCCCGAGGATTTTCAGGAAGCCATCAACGCAGCAACGGCCATTGGCGATGATCATTTGCAAAAACAATTTCAAGGGCAAGTAGTACCAGATTCGTTTACACACGGCACTTCGGCTCAACGCGTGCGGTGGTTCACCAAAGGTTTTCAAACTGGTGATACTGCACAGGGAGATACGTTTAGTGCAACAGAACTTTAGGGCTTGGGACTTAGGGCTTAGGGCTTAGGCTCCTAGGTGTCACCAATGTCCCAAGAATGATGGTATAAATGCCAATGAAACAAAGAGGTTATGAAATGCTGAGTAAGCCCGCGAACAATTTAGAATCACCATCCTTTGCCATAAACCATAGCTCGTACTTTTTATTATTTTTGCAAAGTTTTAGATTAATCAACAGAACTTACCTTCTATGGGACGCGTATTTGAGAAAAGAAAACATACCATGTTTGCACGGTTTGACCGAATGGCCAAAGCCTTCACTCGAATAGGTAAGGATATTGCCATGGCCGTAAAAAATAGCGGCCCCAATCCTGATAACAATCCCAAGTTGAGGATGGCCATTCGCAATGCCAAAGGCGTGAACATGCCTAAGGACAGAGTGGATGCGGCCATCAAACGCGCTTCTTCTAAGGAAGAAAAAGATTTTCAGGAAGTAATCTATGAAGGCTATGCGCCACATGGTGTGCCGGTGATTGTTGAGTGTGCTACTGATAATCCTACACGCACCGTGGCAAATATCCGCTTGCAATTTTCTAAAAATCATGGTACGATGGGCAACTCCGGTTCTGTGTCATTTATGTTTGAGCACAAAGGCGTTTTTAAATTTGAGCCAGCTAAACTAAACTTAGATGAGCTAGAACTCGACTTGATAGATGCAGGTGCAGAAGATATTCAGCGTGACGAAGAAGAAACAATCATCTATACCAAGTTCACGGAGTTTGGGCACATGATCAAATTCTTGGAATCAAAAAAACTGGAGGCTAAAAGTTCTGAACTTCAATACATACCCACTACCACAAAAGAACTAAGCGAAGCAGAGCAAGACGAAGTATTAAAATGTATTGAAGCCTTGGAGGCAGATGATGATGTGCAGAATGTATATCATAATTTAGCCTAACGTATTTACCTCACCCTGTCCCTCTCCACAGGAGAGGGTAACTGTCGAGAACGTTCATCACAATGGCTTTAATTTCGCGACATTGAACATGAAATATGATTCCAATGTGAAAAATTATTTCGAAGAGTCACCCTCTCCTGTGGATAGGGATGGGGTGAGGTGTTGACACGAAATTTGGGATGCGCTGAATCTAAAAGTCATTGTCCCTTTTGTTTTGACATTACCTTTATCTGACTCCCTTCTGGGGTAAGATCATTATCCACCATGCGATTGTTATAGTGTTGGATAAACGCTTTCAACTTCAATTCCATTTTACTTACTGTATCAGGTAAGGTTGAGACTAAATTATTTTCTAGATAAAGATCATTTTTAAAATCATATAAGGCGATGGATTTCTTCCCATCAAATTGAAGCAAGTAATTACCACGAAAAGATTGATACATGTTGTTCAAATAATTGAAAGCAAAGGGCTCTTGACTTTTATCGAGTACATTTCTGCCGAAGGCCACATAAGGTTTGTCATAGCCTAGCAAGCTCAAAATAGTGGGCATCACATCTACTTGTTGAATAATTTCATTTTTTATTTCCTGCTTCTTGCTTCCTGGTTCATAAAAAATAATGGGTATTGAAAAATATCCCCAAGAAGTGTTGTACTGCGGATAATGAATTTCGGCAGAAGCGTGATCAGCAGTAAGTACGAATACCGTATTTTTAAACCACGGCATGGTAGCTGCTGTCGCAAAGAATTTTTTCAGTGCAAGATCTGTGTACTCAATCGTTCGGTGAACCAATCTGGGCCCGCCCTTCAATTTGTCTTTATATTCGGTTGGTAAATTATAAGGATGATGTGAAGAGACCGTGAATAGCGTAGTGTAAAAAGGTTGCTTAAAAGTGTCGAGCCTTCGAGCGAAGAATTGTAAAAATTTCTCATCCCAAATTCCCCAGATACCATCGAAGTCGTCATTGTTGTTGTATTCGTCTTTGCCAAAGTATTCATCAAATCCACTTTGGTTGGCAAATGCATCAAACCCCATAGAGCCATTGGGTGCGCCATGAAAGAATGCACTGTAATAGCCTTTGCCGCGAAGTAAGTTTGGCAACGAGTTTACTTTGTTGCCCGAGTAATGCGACAGCACATAAGGCACCTCAATAGATGGGATGCTACAAATCACAGAGGGCATGGCATCAATAGACTTGCGCCCATTTGCCATAGAATATTGAAAAGCATGGCTTACTGAAATCAGCGAATCTAAAAAGGGTGTGTAGCCTTGATAGTTTTCGTTCGTGACATTGGTATTGTATGCTCCTACAAATTCTTTTGAAAAACTCTCAAGAATAATAACCACTACATTTTTAGGTTGAAAGGAAATAGAATCCACAGGCATGTGCAAAGGATTAAATTGTGCATTCAATTCTTCCGTAGAGGAAAAATAATTAACCCGCTCAATCACATTGGCCTTGGCTGTGCGCATCAATGCGAAGGGAGTGTTCAATACCAAGTTTACATCAATCGGTTCTTTTGTGTACGCAGCGGCATTGCTCAATGTGATTGGCCTAGTGCTTTCCCTAAAGCCACCGCGGGCGCCACCGATAAATAACACTACACTCAGTAGCATTGCCAATGCATTCAATGAATAAAACGCTAACGGTTTTTGTATTTGCGGTCCCTCAAAATTTATTTTTCTAGCAATCCAAACCACACAAAAAACTAGGAGTAAGAAGAATAAAGTGGCATACCAATAATCAAATAGAAAACTAAAAAACAACTTGCCTAGGTTGGTTTCGTTTTCAAACTGACCTAAAAAACTAAGCGTTGTTCTGCGCAGGGTGAAGCGGAAATAAATGATGTCGGCAGTATTGGCCGCCATGGCAAGGGTATTGAAAATGATGAATACCCATTTCAAAAGTGATTTGTACCATTGCTTAAACCGAAATGCAAATGGCACTGTCATCAACAAAATAAAAAGAGCATTAGAATAGAGCGTAGCGGCAAGGTCAAACCGCAAGCCACCACCCATGATCACGGCCATCCGGCCCAAATTCATGCCTTCAAAAAAAGATTTGTTGAACAGGTAGAAACCGATTCTACTAATGGAATACAACACCATTACACCTGCCAGACTAAAAACAAGCGATCTATATACGTTGTCTTTCAATCTTAGCTTACTAACCAAACTACTTGCTATCACCTTTTCTGCTTTAAAAGATGCAAAATACGGTAATCAACCCAAAAAAGACCATGTCAGTTTCAGTAATTGTCTTAGTTTTGCTAATCAAGAAAGCCAAGAAATGAGCTTTTGCAGTTTGTTTTAGTGGTATAAACCTAACCTTCCGCTCTTGATGCGAATTGTTTTATTCGTTTTGTTGACTATCAGTTGCAGCAGTGGCTTTTGCCAGAACATTGAATCCTTCGGCTTCTTTGCTGGTTTTAATTTCCCTGTTACCATTGATGAAGGCCTCCAAAAAGATCCTCGGTATTTTGGCAGGTTTACTATTCGGGCTTCACCCATCGGATTTTCTTATGGCTATGATCACCTCGGCTTCGGTTACTTACTTACGCCAAGCTATCTACAGATTGGGCAAAAGTTCACCATGCGAAATTCAATTGGTGGAGAAATTGGAACACGCGATGTGCAGATGGATTATGTTAGTTTACCCATCGCATTAAAACTTCATATCAATGATTTGTCTTTCTTTAGGCTTAGCGCAGTGGCGGCTGTCAATTTCAGCTATCTTTTAAATGGGAGAGAGACGCTTACATTTATTGCCAGTAAGGTAAAATATCCCAGCGGTGTTTCTGTCCCTACTGGGCCTGGTTATGTGGTGGCCTATGATGGCGTGTTTGTACCAGAAACCAGTGGTCTTGAATATGTATCCAAAGATAAATTCAATGCATTTCAAATATTTGCAGGTATTGGGCTGCGTTCAGATTTTGACCTGAATGATAAGTGGAGCATTAACTTTGATGGTCGCGCTAATTTTGGAATTTTTGATACGCGGCAATCCAGTTATCTTAGTCAGTTGAAAGCACCCAATGGCCCAGTTGATTTTAATGGAAACCCGGGCTCACCTGATTTGCCCGGCCAACGCAGAGAAATATATTTGACGGTAGACTTTGGGCTCTCGCGCATCATTGCATCCAAAGCAAAGTTTAAAACCAAGTCAACAGGAAATGTAAACCGAAGCGGAGGTGGCACTACGCCAAAGCCTAGAAATAAAAAGTTGAAGCATTAAATGAATTTACTCAAATTGCCGCGGCTTAATGTATTTCTCTAGAGGAGTTCGTTAAGAAACATTATGCTCCAGAGGAGCTTCCTGTCTATAGAAAGGTTGATTAACCAGCATTTGGCTCCATAGGAGCCCCCTCTAAAATCGGTTTCTATTTTTCCTTCGAAACAAAAGGCGCTTTTATAATTCTAATTTAGGTGGCACCTCTGGAGCCGCTGTGTCTATAAATGATTTTCTACAAACAGGAAGCTCCTCTGGAGCAGAATAAAAAAAGGAATGTTCTAATGGTAGCTTATAGTAGATCCATACATGGCAACTAGTACCACACATGAATATGAGATAAGATTTCAAAGTGAAAAGTTTTATCGGAGTCACCCGTGGCATAGGCCAACAATCACAATTCAAAAATCTCAAATCCCTTCTGGTTGTGACTTGTCCACGTTGGGAAGCACAATAGTAAAAGTTGTCCCCTCACCAAGCTTTGATTGAACAGAAATTTTACCACCCAACTTATCCACTGTATTTTTTACAATGTAAAGCCCTAGGCCAGATCCTTTACTTTCAAAACTCGCCCTGAAAAACATTTTAAAAATCCGATCTTGAAACTCTTCGGCAATACCAATACCATTGTCTTCAAAGGAAATCACGGCCTGCTGTTCGTCTACTACTACTGCAATCCGTAAATATGATTTCTTCCAAGAATCATAATAGCGGATGGCGTTTGAAACAATATTATTGAAAACCATTAATACTCGCCTTGTATCAGAATAAAAAGCAGCATCACCTTTCACATGAATAGAAGTAAGTACCTTATCTGCTTCTTCCATATATTTCAAAGACTCAATAGATTCTGTTACCAATGCTTCCAAGTCAATGTGCGAAGTTTCTATCTCTAGCCTTGAATTGCGCGAGTAGTTGGTAATATCTGTAATGAAAAGATCGAGTTTATTGATGCTTTTATCGATCAGATTTAAATACTTGCTCAGGCTTTCGCCACCTGGCTCTTTCTTCATGATGTTGGCCAATCCTTTGATGGACATCAGTGGCGCGCGCATATCGTGTGAGGCGCTGTAAACAAACCGATCGAGCTCTTCGTTGATCTTTAACAACTCCTCGTTTTTTGTTTTCAGCAAATGTTCTGCTTCGTAATACTGCGTAATATCTCGAGAATAAATAGTAAGCCCTGTAACAATGCTATCCTCTACAATAGGATATGTTTTTATTTCGTATGTCTTTACAGTTCCCCCTAGCGGATAGCTGTCAATATATTTCCCAGGTCTACCCTTAAGCCCTGCTTCATACCTGCTCTTCCATATCTCACGCAATTGGGGGCTATTATGCAGCACTAGGTCAAGTATGTTTTTTCCTTTCGTGAGTTTGATGCCAAAAGCCTGTTTGTATTTTTTGAAGAAATCTTTGTTGAAATCAATCAGTTCATGATTGGCATTGATTAGCCAAACGCTATTTTCGATAGTATTTAATATGGACCGAAGATTGGCTTCGTTGCCAATGATTTTTTTCTGATAGGCTTTTTGAATGGTAATATCTCTGCTGAAGACGGATAAAATCTGCCTTTCATCCGCTAAGGTCCCTGATTTGAAATTGATCTCCCAAAAATAACTTCGGCTATCCATTTCAAACTCATCCTCAACTTTAATAGGTGAGCCAGCCAACGCACTGAGACATCGCTTCCTCCACAGTTGTGTCAATCCTGGATTTGACTTCTCCATGGATTGCAGAATAGAAGTGCCTTTCTTCAACTCGATTCCGTAGGTCTCTAAAAAAACCCAGTAGAAACCTGCATTTAATGTGATTACCTGAAGCTCATCATCTAAAATTAAAATATTCGAATCTGCATCTTCAATAATTGATGCATAGAGATTATGCCATACTTCCACCTCCGTCTCGTCCAACATCGTCATACTTTGTATTAAAATCCAATTTCAACGTTTTATTAAACGAATGAGTTCAAACGCAAACAAGGTTGAGGGGTTACACTAAAGCGAGAGGTTTCTACAGAAAAGTAGCGCGGGTGAATAAAATTTACCTTTTGTACACCTAAAATGAATTGATGGATGGGTCAGGCGATCAAACGAGCAGCGCGTTTCATTGTTTCTTCATGATCTTGTCCGTGCTCAATGTTGCCTTGGATAGTAGAAATTAATTCTTTCACACGATTGCGGTCGTATCCGAACTTGATGGCAAAAATTTCAGACAGTTTCAATTCTTCTGGATGAATGGACTTATCAACGCTCATCATGTGAACCAAGTCATACAATTGTCCAAATTTTTGTTTCGGATCAGTGGGCACCTCAAAATGAATATGGTCTGGGTTTTTACGGATTTCTTTCAGTTGACTTTCGGTAATATTATTTCGTTTCGCAATAGCTTTGAGCAGATCAAACTCTACAGCTTCAAAATTCCCATCAACAGCGGCCATTTCAATCAAATTTTTCATGTGGCTCTTGGCGGTGGATTTCCCTTGCCGGCAGATACCCAGTATTTCAGTGAAATTCATAGAGTAGGTTAAAAGTAGTACAAACTAAACCGAATTTCTGTAAAAACCCAAAGCCTAGCAAGGCACTCTTGGTCAAGTTCAGGAAGGCGTCTGACACCTTGAAGGTGTTTTGATATCTACTGATGCGCTATCTAGCGAAGTTGGGGAGAGATGATTGCAAAGATTTTTGTTGAGTGGCTAAGTGTGAAAGCAAAACAAATTGATTTTGAGCCCGTAGCAAATTGTGGGTTTCATAGCGGGCGCCATAGTATTGATCATTATTAAAATAATCGGTCAAAAAACGAATTGCTTGCATATAAACAATGAAAAGACCTGCGTAATAGAATGCCTGCCTCTCCACCGAAGAGAGTTCTGCCCCCATATTTTCCAGATAGCCTTGGGCGGTGGCTTGAAAAAAATCTTTTCTGATTTGAATTTTTGAAAAATCAGCATCCTCTTCATTGGTTGGCGAAAGATAAGTGCGCATCATATCGCCTACATCGCTGATGAAGTAGCCGGGCATCACAGTATCTAAATCAATTACACAAATGCCTTTGTCGTTTTGATCGAATAATACGTTGCTGATTTTTGTATCGTGATGCGTAACGCGCAATTTGAAAGATGGATTCTGTCGAATGCTTTCGTATTGCCTCACCAAGTGTGCGTAGCTTTCCAACTCATTTATTTCCTTGGCGCAAGATTGGATGCGTGTTTTATTTCCTATGATAAGTGATGTTCTAAATTGTTGATAGCGAAAAGATAAATTGTGAAAGTCTGGAATGGTGGGATGAAGTTGCTGGGCAGCAAACCCTGAAAAGGCAGTTATGAAACGCCCAAATTGCGCAGCCCCCTCATAGGCTTGCTCGGGTGTTTCCACAGATTGAATGGTATGCGAACCCTTCACAAACGGAAAAATGCGAAAATGATTTCCGTTAAATACTACTAGCTCATTTCCGTCTTTTGCTTTTGTAGGAGCTACAAATAAATAATCAGGATGGTTGATGGAAACATAGTCGGCCAGCAACCGAATGTTTTCAGCAAGTTTGTAAGGCTCACGAAAAACAGTTGAATTGATACGTTGTAGAATAAAGTCGTTTTCGCTTGTTAAAACTTTCCACGTGGGATTGATCAAGCCACTGGAAATAATTTCTATCGAAGCACGAGAGGGATCAATGCCGTAAGCTTCCAGTATTGATTCCAATTCGGCCATGCAGTAAATTTATAACACTACATTCACAATTCTTCCTTGAACCACAATCATCTTTTTAGGTTGCTTGCCTTCTGTCCACTTGATTACTGCCTCAGAAGCCAGCACCGCCTTTTCAATGTCTTCTTTGGGCATATCCAAAGCAAAATTCATTTGCAACCGCACTTTGCCATTGATCGAAATCGGATAATCAAATGAACTCTCCGTTAAATATTGCTCATCGAACTTCGGGAAAGAAGCTTTCAAAATAGTTTCGGTGTGACCGAGTTTCTCCCACAAATCTTCGGCAATATGTGGAGCAAATGGGGCGAGTGCAATTACCAAAGGTTCTAAGATAGAACGCTTGTTACACTTCAATGAACTCAATTCGTTAGCGCAAATCATAAACTCACTCACCGAGGTATTGAAGGAGAAATTTTCAATGTCTTGTTCTATTTTCTTGATTGTTTTGTGCAACACTTTCAATTCTTCACGAGTAGGCTCGGCTTCGCTAATTTTCAAAGTGCCTATGCTATCATGGAAGAGATTCCAAAACCTTCTTAAAAATTTGAACACTCCGTCAATACCTTGTGTGCTCCAAGGCTTGGATGCCTCCAAAGGGCCAAGGAACATTTCGTACATGCGGAGCGTATCTGCTCCGTAGTTTTCGATGATGGCATCTGGGTTGACAACGTTGAAATAAGACTTGCTCATTTTTTCGATGGCGGAGCCGCAGATGTACTTACCGTCTTCTTCTAAAATGAATTCTGCATTGGCAAAATCTGGTTTCCATTTTTTGAATGCTTCGGTATTAAGAGTTAATCCATCAACAATTCCTATGTCTACATGAAGCTTATTCAATATTTCTGGTTTGGGTTCGTCAATCCAAAATTCCACGATATCAAATTCGTTTTTTTTCTTATAAAATTCTTCTGATCTCTTAAAGACACCAGTAATACTTTCTATATCTCGCTTCGATAGGGAATTTGATAAAAATCTCGATGCAATGGATTCGGTTAGGAAAATTTGAGGATTAACTTTAGTCGCTGAAATAAAGTCTTCAACCTCATATTTTCCTACTCTAACATTTGGAATAAGCCGATAAACAAACCTCGACTCCCCCGTAATCTTCCCTTGATTAATCAACTTCTTAAAGGGCTCATCAAATTTGAGATAGCCAAGATCATGCAGCACTTTCGTCCACAACCGTGCATAAAGTAAATGTGCTACCGCATGTTCTGATCCACCAATGTATACATCCACTTGGTTCCAATAATCAAGAGACTCTTTGCCAGCAAACTCTTTTGTGTTGTGTGGATCCATGTAGCGCAGAAAATACCAAGCAGCGCCTGCATGTGTGGGCATGGTGTTGCTGTCTCGTTTTTGATCAGGCGCAAAGTTTATCCACTCGTTCAAATTAGCTAATGGCCCTTCGCCACTGCCAGACGGTTTGAAATTATTGGATGGAGGAAGTTCTAGCGGCAATTCGCTTTCCTTCATGGCATACGGAACATCGTCTTTGAATACCACCGGAAATGGTTCGCCCCAATATCTTTGACGACTCCAGCCCGCATCGCGCATTTTGTAATTTATTTGTCGCTTGCCAATTTCCATCTCCTCCAACTCTTTAATGACAACACCCATTGCATCGCGCATCACCATTCCGTTCAGGAAATCAGAATTTTCTAAAATGGCATCTTTGGTTGAGTTGGCATCTTCGCCATTGTAATGCGAGCCAATGATATTTGTAATCGGCAGATTAAAATGTTTGGCAAACTTATGATCGCGCTCATCGCCACAAGGCACGCCCATGATCGCACCTGTGCCATAGCCGGCCAACACATATTCGCTGATCCAAATTGGAATTTGTTTTTCATTAAATGGATTGATCGCATACGCTCCCGTGAATGCTCCTGTGATTTTTTTCACCTCAGCCATTCGATCTACTTCTGAGCGGCTCTCTACATACTTCAAATATTTTTCAACTTCTTCTTTTTGCTCAGCCGTGGTGATTTGTTTTACCAAATCGTGTTCGGGTGCAAGTACCATGAAGTCGACACCGAAAATGGTATCGGGGCGGGTGGTGAAGACAGAGAGAGTGCGCGCCTCGTGGTTATTGGCCTCACCCCGACCCTCTCCAGAGGAGAGGGGGACGGCCTTAGCAGAGGAGTGAGCTATCGAAGAAGCGGAATCAAGTATGGATTTTATTTCAGACAAGACGCTTTTCAGCTTGGTCTTCACCTCATCGTTGGCAAAACGAATTACCTTAAATCCCTCATCATTGAGAAACTCTGTTCGGGCTTCATCATATTCTTTGTTGCTCTGGTGATAACCACCATCGACTTCTACTACTAATTTTTTATCCAAGGAAACAAAATCTGCAATAAAAACTCCGATGGTATGTTGTCTCCTGATCTTATGGCCAAGTTTACTATTTCTCAATTCCTGCCAAAGTATCTCTTCTTCCTCCGTTGGGTTTTGTCTGTTTTCTTTTGAAAACTCTTTTAAATATTTCCAATATTTTTTCTCGGAAGTTTCGAATCCTCCAGTTTTAGAACCTTGTCCGAGAACCGTTCCCCTCTCCTGCGGAGAGAGGTTAGGGGTGAGGCCAGAATCTTGGGTGAGGTTGAAACTCACTAATGCCCCCACACTCTTCCCTATCCAGTTCCTTTGTATCTCCTTCATCGACTCGCTAAAGTCAATTTCGTCCAAGCCTTTTAATAATCGCTCGGCATATTCAGTAATGCGTAAACTCCATTGACGCATTTGTTTTTTCACTACGGGAAAACCACCTCGGTAGCTCACGCCATTGATCACTTCGTCATTGGCCAGCACAGTGCCCAAGGCTTCACACCAATTCACATCGGTGTAAGCCAAGTAGGCCAAGCGGTATTGCATCAAAATTTCTTGCCGTGTTTTTTCGCTGAACGATTTCCATTCGCTTGCAGAAAAAATTTCTCCGCCAGAACCAGGCAACACAAATTTTGAATTTGGAAATGGATGATTCATATTCCCTTCGCTTTCAAAAATTTTGATCAGTTCAGAAATGCGTTCGGCTTTTTCTTTTTTACGGTTGAACCAGCTATCAAAAATTTGGAGGAATATCCATTGCGTCCACTGATAATACTTTGGGTCACAGGTTTGTACTTCGCGACTCCAATCGTAGCTAAAGCCAATGCTGCCCAATTGTTTTTTGAAATTGTTGATGTTATCTGACGTAGATACAGCAGGATGGATACCGTGCTCTAATGCGTATTGCTCTGCTGGCAAGCCAAACGCATCGAAGCCCATAGGGTGCAATACATTAAAGCCTTTCAATCGCTTGAAGCGAGCAACAATATCTGAAGCGATGTAACCGAGCGGATGACCTACATGCAATCCTGCACCAGAAGGGTAGGGAAACATATCCAACACATAGTATTTTGGTTTGGTGGTATCGTTAGAGACTTTGTAAACCGCGCGCTTTTCCCATTCACCGCGCCACTTTTCCTCTATTTTTTTGATCTCTTCTTTGGTGTATTCGGCCATTGGTAGTTCTGAAACTTAAATAAGTCGCAAAAATAGCCGAAACTTATCAAATGACCATCTTGGAATTTGGGGAGGTAGGAGGAGGTAGGCAGAGTTGACACGTCTAATTTCTCTGATTGAAATCTGAGGCAAAATCAATTTATTGAGCGAGAAGCACATGTTGTACGTGATCAAATGACGACTTCTTTGCGAATGTCTCCCTGCTCTACGGTGATGATTTGTTCTTTTTCAAAGCGTGTGATATCCGCTGTGTTCATAGTTAAAAGAAAAGCTACGTGCTGGCATCGGCCAGGGATAGAAACGGAAAGCCCGAAGTGAGATGGCATTGTGCGCGGACGGACTTGCAGTGGATAGCCCGGTGCCGCTGCGCCTCGCGTGGCAGGCCGCATCTAAAAAAATCTACCCTTTCTGCGAAACCTCTCTAACCCCAAATAAAACCTAGGTGCTTTTGCCCCTCGCGCTATAATCCTTCCTTTAGCTTGTGATTGAGCTAATAATATCACTTCCAATTAATTAGCTTACCTTTGCGGCTCAAATTTTAAAAACAATATTTAATTAATGAAATCTTTTAGCGAACTGGGACTTTCTGAGCAAGTGGTGGAGGCTATCCGCCAAATGGGCTTTGAAACTCCTACGCCCATTCAAGAACAAGCCATCCCGGTTTTGTTGCAAGGAAACACCGACCTAGTCGGATTAGCCCAAACGGGCACTGGAAAAACTGCCGCGTTTGGCCTTCCGCTGATCGAATTGATCGATGCGAAAGACCGCACTACTCAGGCATTGGTTCTAGCGCCTACACGCGAGTTGAGCGTGCAAATTACTACTGACTTAGAAAATTTTAGCAAGTCGGTAAAAGACCTGAACATTGTGACCGTATATGGCGGTGCAAGTATCTCTGACCAGATTCGTAAAATAAAAAGAGGCGCACAAATTATTGTGGCCACACCGGGTCGCTTGATCGACTTGATTGAGCGCAGAGTGGTGAGCTTGGCCACTATCAAATATGTGGTGCTAGATGAAGCCGATGAAATGTTGAACATGGGCTTTAAAGATGCGATTGACGAAATCTTATCTGGTACGCCCGATGAAAAAAATGTGTGGCTCTTCTCAGCCACCATGCCACGCGAGGTGCGTGAGATTTCTAAGAATTACATGAACAATCCGCAGGAGCTCACCATGGGCGAGCGGAATCAAGGCAACGAGAACATCGATCACCAATACATTGTGGTGGATGATCGCGATAAATACCAAGCATTAAAACGCATGGTGGATTACACGACCGATATTTTTGGTGTGATCTTTTGTCGTACTAAAATTGACACACAACGTGTGGCCGAGAGTTTGATGAAGGACGGCTACAATGCAGATGCCCTTCACGGGGATCTCACTCAAATGCAGCGCGACCGCGTGATGAAAAGTTTCAAGAACAAGACATTGCAAATGTTGGTAGCAACAGATGTGGCGGCTCGTGGTATTGATGTAACGGGCATTACGCACGTGATACACATGAACATGCCTGATGAGATGGAATACTACACGCACCGAAGCGGTCGTACGGCTCGTGCCGGAAAGAAAGGTATTTCGTTGGCCATCGTTTCTAAAAAAGAGATGGGCAAGATCAGCCAAGTTGAAAAAGCATTGAAGCGCAGGTTTACGAAGATCATGATCCCTACGGGTGATGAAGTGTGCCAGCGCAAGATCATGGAACTCACGCGCAAGATGCGCAACGTGGAGGTGAATGAGGAAGAGATTGATAGTTTCTTACCAGAAGTATATCACGAGTTGAATGACTTGACAAAGGAAGACATCATCAAGCGTTTTGCTTCCATTGAGTTCAACCGCTTCTTGGCTTATTACAGAGATGCGCGCGACTTGAATAAATCGGATCGTACAAAGAGTTTTGTTGGGGAAGATAGAGCGCGAAGTGATAGGGGTGATGGCTATGAAAGAAGCAGTGGCTCTGGCGATCGCATCTTCATCAACATAGGAAGAATGGATGGCTTGGAAACAGGTGATCTGCTCGGCTTGATCTGCGACTACGGAGAAATAGACAAAGGAAAAATCGGCAAGATTGATTTGAAGGGTGCATTCTCTTTCTTTGAAATAGAAAAGGATGTGACCGCACAAGTAATGAAAGGCTTTGAAGGTGTGGAAGTGCGCGGCCGCAAGGTGCGCTTGGAAATGTCGGGCGACCGCAGAGAAGGTGGAGGGTTTAGTGACGGTGGCAGTGGCTACGAAAGAAAGAAGCGTTCTTTTGATGGAGGAAGTGGAGGCGGTGAGAAGAGACCTTATGGTGGTGGAAGCCGTAGTGGGGGTGGTGAACGCTCTTACGGTGGTGGCGCAGGCCGCAGCGGAGGCGGAAGTAGCGAACGCAGCGGAGGAACGAGAGAGAGGAAGAAGCGCTGGTAATTGACCAGATAAGTCAGTAAAAAAAAGGCCAATCGAGAGATTGGCCTTTTGCTTTTCATAGGATGCATTTCAAAATGTGGTGGCATTTAAGCAAGACCTCCAGAGTTTTAGAACTTGAAGGTGCTAAAAACCCCTCGGGTCTAATGCCACGGGCTTTGGCATTTTGAAATACACCCTTATGGTATTGATAAAATGTATCAACTCGCCATTTTCACTTTTCCTTTTCCCGCTTCTAATATTGCGTAATCTCTTGCACTTTGATATGAAGAGGTTTCTAAAGTCTGAGATGCTGGGCCTGTTTGATTTGGTGCAAAGGTGCCTTCAGTTTCCCACCACTTTTTGGCATTGTCTTTGGCTGAAGCTTTATCTACTTCAAAATAATTAATGATTGAATCTGAAATAATCCACGGCTTGGCCACGGTGGCATATTTTTCAAAGATCATTGAGCGCATCTGCGTGCCGCTCGATTGATTCTTGAAATGAGAGATGGTGTATGACATGGTTTCTGGCTCGGTCATCACCATATCCCAATATTTTTTGGAGGTAACTATCTGTGCAGTAGTGAGTAAGTAGCCAAAACCCTTTTCGATGGGTTCTTTTGTTATCTGGCAAGCAGCCTTAAATTCCTTCTTTTTCTTGCCGAAAAGTGTGTCCATCATTCCCATAGCTTCGCGTTTATGTCTTAGATACTCCAAATAAGCTAAATAGTTGCACGACACAGAATGAAAAATGTAAAATTTTGTAACGAATCGGCAATTTTTTGTCTTGAATCCTTTATCAAGACCCTTTCGTTGGCTGGCTTTTCTTCAGCTTCTCAAACTTCTCATGCTTCGATAAGAAATCATCCAGTTGCTTAACAGGAAGTTTTTTGGCAATGATTTTTTTCTTGTCGTCAAGAATGTAAATAGTGGGCGTAGTTTCCGCATGATAGAGTTTGGTGTAATGCTCTTTCAAATAAGTACGTGGCCCGTTCACGGTAATCCAAGGTGTTTTAAATTCTTTGATGAAGCCCTTCATTTTTGCCATGCTGCTATCTTGTGCCACAGCAAAAATCTCAAAGTTATATTTTGCTTTGCTCTTGTTGTAAAACTCTACCAACTTAGGAGTCTCTTCGCGGCAATGACCACAATCAGGATCAAAAATGAAAAGGATGGTGTATTTGTTTTTAATGTCGTACATCGAGCGGGGTTGCAGGTTTTGGTCTTGCATCATCAAGTTGGCGCCTGTGTGGCCAATCATGCTCGTGCGAATTTTATCAGCATGGTCTTTCATGCTTTTCTTCACGGAGGCACCCGCCCAATAATTCATTTCACCAGATGTGAAGTATTTATCATTGAGGTTCACGAATACTTCATCCAATCCCATAATCTCTGGCGCCTGATAAAGCACCATGCAGCTATAGACTAAGTACTTATAAGTCTCTGGATTCTTTTTCGCTTTTGCTACGAGGCCATCAATGGCTTTGGTAATAGTATCGGGAGCAGGGATGAAAAGTTTTTCGAGATACTCCTTCACTTTTTCTTGGTAGAAGGAGCGAGGCAGACGGATCAATGCCTCATCAGCCAAATCCATATTATCAAAAAAGTGTTGACGATAATATTTTAATTGAAATGTAGAGTCGATAGAGCCATCTGCTTTTTTGGGCGGATCGGGCACTTCAATTTGCTGCGTTACTTTTAGCAAGCGGGCAGTCATTGTGGTTGGATTCTTTTCGATCAACTGTTTTTGGTAGGTCATTACCTTATCATTGATTTTAGAAAATGATTCACGCGTAGGTTTCTTTTGATCTTCGGTAATGGTGCTATCCCTTAATATCTTGATGAGTGGTTCGGCTTCTAAACTTCTATCGCCAATGAAATGCAGATTATCAAAGAACAATTGATTGTCTGCATCGCCCTTCACCACAAGGTTCTTTACATATTCATCTATTTTAAGATAGTCAGTGGCGTGAGTTTCAATAGAGAAGGTCTGATTTTTTCCAACCACAAAATCAAAAAGCTTGTTCTTGGCCAACACCAGATAGTAAATGCCTTCGGGCAATGGTTTTTTGCCATCAAAATGGAATGCCCCGGCTTTTACTTGAGCGGTATCTTTAAGTACGGTGCTTTCGCCATAATAGCTCCCGAGATACACGGTGGTATCTTTCCAGCTTTTGATCTTGAAATCTATGCGGTAGCCTGTTTGGGCAAAGGCTGTGCTAATAATGGTTAACGCAATGAATGTGATAAGTATACGTTTCATCTTTTTTGTTAAATGGTGGGCAAATTTCAACATATTCGATCGATCTTACAACGGCAATTAATAGGCCAAGTTGTGGATAGGTAAACTAATCAATTTTTAAAACTATTTTTGCGCCTCAAAAATGTCATTAGTAGTAACCAATCTCTCCAAGCAGTACGGCCAGCAGATGGCGGTAAACGATATTTCTTTCTCCATTCAGAAAGGAGAGATAGTCGGTTTTCTTGGCCCCAATGGCGCGGGCAAGTCTACTACCATGAAGATTGCGACCAGCTATCTTCCGCCCACTTCGGGTAAAGTAACGGTGAATGGCTTTGATGTGGTTGAACAGCCCATGGCCGTAAAAAAAA
>JAYWHU010000055.1:0-16255 GCA_043777495.1 Cyclobacteriaceae bacterium
GGTGATTTAATGCCCCATATTCATAAAATTCTTCTGTAACAAATGTGTTATTAAGTTGATGCTCGGTTGTTACAACGCTAGTCTGATCTCTTCTTGTGCTTCCCAAAGAATAATAAACGTATTCATATTTTGGCATCACCGGTCCACAAATTGGCGCTGTGCCACTATAACCATTAGTCTTTAAAAACGGGCTATGTGTTCTCACTGCTTTGAAACCCCAAACCACATTTGAAGCTGGATAAGTAGAATAACTAAATTCTCTTGTTAACTGTTTGTTGTACGATTGAGTGGATACCTGAAATTCAAAAAGCTCTTCCTTAATCAGTTCAGAACTTAAAAATGAAAAATCAGATTCAGCATAAATGATTGATCTAAACATTTTCTGATTAGGATAATGTTTGTAGTAGCGTATTATTTTACCATTGGGTAATTTCGGTAAATTCAAAGTCTGTAAAACATTTTTTGCTTCCAAGGCATATGAAGTTACGGTTACTGTGTCATATAGCACAATGCCACCAGACTGAAACTGCAACGGAAGCATACTTGAGGAAGACCGTGTATGATAAACGGCATAGTCATCTCCGAAACTTGAGAAATAAGGGTCAAGGTTAGAGGAGCAAGCCTGGGAACCAGCGAAAAGTGCAGGTACGAAGCTATGATAGCTGTAGTTATCAAGTACGAAGTGATTATTAACATTTGAGCCAGCATATTTATACTCCGTTAGCATATTCTTACCTCCGCTAAGGTTCTCCGATTTTACTGACTTTAAACGAACACCTCCAATCTTACTTACCAGCAATTCAGGATCGACCACATCGCAAATTGTCTCTTGTTCATCCCATGAAATGGTTACTCGGGTTTTTACTGGTACCTGCTGCCCATCAAATGGAGCTACAAAATTAGCCGTCCAGACTTTGATTTGATAGGTACCAGGATTAAGTGTAAGTGCAGTTTCCAAGCTGTTCCCTTGAAACACGAAAACATTTTCAATCAATGCTTGACTAAAAGGGGTATTAGCTACAGGGGTGATTTGATTAGTATTTGGACTATTTGTTGTGTAAGAAACCCAGAAATTAGACGTATTAGACCCTACCGTTAACAGGCTTTCTTTTATTTCGTCTCCTTCGCAGGCTACAGTTAAACTTTTACGCACAGTAACTGTTGCACACCCATTGTTCCAGGTAATCTTCTTAGGTACTGAGTTTGGTTCATAGGTAAACACTTGACTTCCACCTGTAGGATAAGTTACCTGCCGTAATAAACTTGCTACTGCATATACCGAAGAGAAAGAACGATCTGCATCTCCCATGCTGACCCCAAGCGAGGTGCCTACTGGAATCAGAGAAGGATTACTATGCTTCCCATTGTACATTCCCCAATGATCTCTAGCGTATGAGAATCGGTGCGGTAAATTCAAGTTATAGTCAAATTTGAAAGAGGGAGCTCCTTCCTCTCCTACCGACTTGAGTATTAAATGATTTGCATTTAGTTCATTTGATAAATCAATTGAGCTAATTGGAAGATTCACACCAATAGTACTGTTCCCGAATACGCGATGATTATCGAGTAAAAATCTCTTAAACGTCTGGCTTTGGTGTCTGATTTCTATTTGCTTCAATGGGCTCTTTCCAGTCGGGCTTGAGTAAATAAAATTAGCCTCGAAAGTGTTATCAGCAACAATCTGTTTAATCCGTTGTGCGTTTACCACAGTTACTGTCTGATAACATTGGCTTAATCCCTTCGGTGATCCAAGTAGTGGCGTTAGTTTGTAATAGTTTGTCTGACTTAAATTTGTTTGATATGAATATTGGATTGTTTCGTAGATGTAATTGACAGACCCGCCTTGTGGAGAAGTTATTTTAGTTAAGTGGAAATTAGGTGAGAACTCATCTAATTGCCGATAGGACGAATAGATGGATGCGTTTATGCAAGAATTCTGTGTTCTGATCAATTCCCTTGATTCAAAAGTATACACCATACCCCGACTATCTGTCAACTCAAACGTTGAAACGTTCAGCATTTTTATTTTAGTACGAGTCGGGCTGATTTCAACAAAATTTCCTAGTTTATCAATATAAAATTTGCCTGATCCACCAGGGTATGAAAAGTAAAAAATATCAGGCTCTCCGTCTCTAAATCCGTTGAAAACTTGATCTTGATTTAGCGGTTTTTCGTTAACATTTAAATCTTGATCTACGAAGGAGAAAATTGAGTTTGTACTTTCAAAACCCGAAGACCCATCAAAGAAATCGCGAAGCCCTACCACATTTTGAGTGATCATTCCATAACCGGAAAGATTCCATCCTAACCCAATATCTGTGTCCAGCTCTTCCACTTTAAATCCTTGGCCTGAATTGTACGATAGCGCAATTGGTACTTCTATATCTTTATTGCGCAATGTATATATCGGTATTTCAGCACTTACTGTTCCTTTAGAACAGTCAACAGGAAAATCGATCGCTTTCATAAATGAATAGGCTTCTGGAGTAGGTGGAGCCGTTGGAATTCTAGATACACTTTCTGGAAGTTGCATTTGACTCCAAACTACTAATAAGTTAAAATGTAAAAGAATTAGAATTAATAGGATTATTTTGTTTCTCATAGACTTTTATTGTATTAATTTTAAACTGTCAAATTTCAATTTAACGAGAGCACTCAATGCTTCTCCTCCACCACACCCACGCGCTTGGAAAGTGGAACGAGTTCTTTCAACAAAACACCTTGCTCTTCACGCATCTTATTTTGGTATTCACGCAGTTGTTTTATCTCTTGGCTTACCACATTGAACTTGACATCATTCTCAGCCATGGCACGGCTCATCATGTCTATGTTTCTGTTGGTCTGTTCAGTATGTTTGTCCGTATTTTCCATACGGTCTAACAATTGATCTGATTTTCTTAAGTACTCCGCCATTAGTTCAGCAATCCTTTCTTCTGATTTCATTATATCTCCCTTTATATTTTCCTTTACAATACTACAAAACAATCCCCATCACTACAACGGGGTTTTCCCCGTATTTTTTCGGGGAAAACCCCGTTGACTTTCCCCTGATGGCGCAAGCGTCCGCTTGTGCCTTATTAATTCCAATCAAAAAAAATTTTAACACAAAACCACCAACTCCTTCTTCCCAAAAACACTTAAGCCTCTTTACTTTCTTCTACCTTTTACAAGTGTAAGAATTTAATGGGCATGACAAGGGCTCATCATGGGCTCATGTTGGGTTCATGTGGCAGAGTACAAGACCATCATTTCAATTTGGCAAATGGAATATTATGAAGGGGTTTCAACAACCGTGTGGAGTCATTTCAAATTATTGCCTGATGGACCAACAAACTCGCAATCCTATTCTAAATTATTGCAACCGCTACAGGCAAGCTCTCAGCCGCATCCTCAAAACCTAATCCCCAAGTAATGCATATCGCAAATAATTTTCCTACATTGGAAAAGTATCTATGCGAAAACTCTACTTATTCTGGCCCAGACTAGTCTACTCCTTCTCTATACAGCTATTGCTGAATAACTTCAGGCGCAATATTGTGCTCATGCTTTGCTGGGTATTGCTGTTCGCCATGATGACGGGCAACTTTGGAAAATACTTGGGCATCCCGTATCTCTTCTTGGATCCCGAATATATGAACCATGTGAATTTCATGAGCTTCTTTATGATGGGGCTGATGACCGCTGGTTTCTCAATGGCGTTCCATATTACCTGCTACATCTCTGATAGTCATCGCTTTTCTTTTATCGGCACCTTGCCAAAGCCCTTCCGAAAGTTTGTGATCAACAACAGCATTATCCCAATTATTTTTTTAGTCACGTATGTCTATCAAGCCGTTGAGTTTCAAATCTACAATGAGCATTGCACAACGGGGGAATTAATCTGGCGGCTAGGTGGATTGTTTACCGGCTACATCCTAATGACATTTATCTTCTCGTTGTATTTCAGGTTCACCAATAAAGACATCTTCAAGTATGTGGTCTGCCGAATTGATGAGAAGATCAAGCAAAATGTGAAAGTGACTCGCGCAAGTGCTATGAAAAAATTAGACATCGCCCGCAAAAAACAAGTGCGCGTAGATAATTACATTGATAGCAAGTTGAGCGTGAACCAAGTGAAAGATACTAGCTTTTATGATCGCGCTACGGTGTTACAGGTATTCGATCAAAACCACTTTAATCTTGTCATCATTGAATTGTTCATCTTCTTTATGGTAGTGGTGTTGGGCATTTTCAAAGACTACCCCGCTTTTCAAATACCTGCCGCTGCTAGCTTTATGATATTCCTGACCATATTCGTTATGCTCTTCGGGGCTTTCTCCTATTGGTTTGGTGGCTGGTCAGCTACCATGGGGCTTGCCGTTTTCTTGTTCTTTAATTATTTGGTGGGCGAAGATTTCTTCTCAAAAAAGTACCAAGCCTTTGGTCTTGATTACAACGTGATGGCCGCACCCTACAATGCCAAAGTAATACAGCAACAAGTAGACAGCGCATCTATTGCTGAAGATAAACTAGCTACGCTTGTACAATTAGAAAACTGGAGAAACAAATTTTCAGGAACGGGCAAGCCCAAAATAATTTTCTTATGCGCAAGCGGTGGCGGTAAACGAGCAGCCTTATGGACACTCAACAGCTTGCAGCAAGCAGATAGCCTGACGCATGGAAAATTAATGGAGAACAGCGTACTGATCACGGGCGCCTCTGGCGGATTGATTGGTGCCAGTTATTTTAGGGAGATAAAGTTGAGAGCGAAGCTGGGCGAAGATTCACAGCCTTATTCAAACATCCATCGGCAAAAAATATCAACCGATAACTTGAACCCGCTTATCTTTAGTTTGTTGGCCAATGATCTTTTTGTTGGGTTCACAAAGTTCAATTACGCAGGCTTATCCTACCAAAGAGACCGCGCTTACACATTTGAAGACCAGCTCAATCAAATCACGGAAGGAATGATGGATCGCCCAATAGTGGAATATAACAAATATGAAACACAAGGAATCACGCCAATGGTTTTGTTAACGCCAACGGTGATCAACGATGGGCGCAAAATCTACATTGCCTCTCGGCCAGTTAGCTTTATGAACGTGGAGATAGAGAATTTTAAAAACTATACGAATGAAAAAGTGAGTGGCGTAGATTTCCAACGGTTCTTTAAAGACCAAGGAGCAAATCAGTTACGGTTTTTATCTGCCCTTCGCATGAGTGCTACCTTTCCGTACATCACACCCAACACCACATTGCCCACAGAGCCTCCCATTCTTATGATGGACGCTGGCATCTCTGATAACTTTGGATTGTCCGATGCGGTACGATTCACGTACGCCTTCAAAGATTGGATTGATGAAAATACCAGTGGGGTAATTTTTGTTTCCATCCGCGATTCGCCAAAACTCCAGACGGTGGCTGAGAAAAAAGGCCAAACCATTTTGGATGACATTACTCAACCCATTAGCTCGGTTTATAATAATTTTGAAAATTTTCAAGACATCACCAGTGACTTGTTAATAGGCCACGCGCACTCTTGGCTGAAATTACCTATTGACAGAATAGATATTCAATACCAAGCAGAGAGCTATGTGGATTTACTACAAGGCATGGACAGCATCCGGCAAAACAATGCACGGGCTTCGCTTAGTTGGCGATTGACCACCAGAGAAAAAGAAGGCATTGTCAATAATATCAATTCAGAAAAGAATAAGGCAGAGTTGAAGAAGTTGATGCAGTTGCTCGAAAAATAAAAAACCCCGAGCCTTCGCTCGGGGCCTCTCTAATTTGCAAGCAGAGAGTTTTATCCTTTTCAGGCGTCAAGACACCTCCAAGGTGTCAGATGCCTAATCTTATCAGGCTTCAAAACACTTTCAAAGTGTCAGACGCCTAATCTTATCAGGCGTCAAGACACTTTCAAAGTGTCAGACGCCTACTTTATTAAAAAAAACCCCGAGCCTTCGCTCGGGGCCTCTCTAATTTGCAAGCAGAGAGTTTTATCCTTATCAGGCGTCAAGACACCTCCAAGGTGTCAGATGCCTAATCTTATCAGGCGTCAAGACACCTCCAAGGTGTCAGACGCCTACTTTATTAATAACGATAGTAATCTGGTTTGAAGGGTCCGTTCACGGGCACACCAATGTACTTAGCTTGCTCTGGTGAAAGTTCTTCCAACTCTACGCCAATTTTCTTTAAGTGCAAGCGCGCCACCTTCTCATCCAAGTGCTTAGGCAACATGTATACTTTGTTCTCATACTTGTCTGTGTTCATCCACAACTCAAGTTGAGCCAGTGTTTGGTTTGTAAATGAGTTCGACATTACAAACGAAGGGTGACCCGTAGCACAACCTAAGTTTACCAAACGGCCTTCCGCCAATAAAATCACTTGACGGCCATTCTTCAATGTATACAAGTCAACTTGTGGCTTCACTTCGTCTTTCGATGCGTTCTTGTTCAACCAAGCTACGTCAATCTCATTATCAAAGTGGCCGATGTTACAAACAATGGCCTTGTCCTTCATGCTTTCAAAATGCTTGCCTAACACAATGCCAGCATTTCCAGTTGCAGTCACAATAATGTCAGCATCTTTTACAGCATCAGCCATTTTCTTCACAGCAAATCCATCCATCGCTGCTTGCAATGCACAGATAGGGTCGATCTCAGTAACAATTACACGTGCGCCAGCACCGCGCAACGAAGCCGCAGAACCTTTGCCCACATCTCCGTACCCAGCAACCACAGCAACCTTGCCAGCCATCATCACATCCGTAGCTCTGCGAATCGCGTCTACCAATGACTCTTTGCAACCATATTTATTATCAAACTTCGATTTTGTTACCGAGTCGTTGATGTTGATGGCAGGCAGCGGCAACTTGCCAGCATTCATGCGCTCAATCAAACGGTGAACACCCGTAGTAGTCTCTTCTGAAATTCCTTTGATACCCGCAATCAATTCAGGGTTGCGATCCAATACCATGTTGGTCAAATCACCACCGTCATCCAAAATCATATTCAATGGCTTGCCATCCTTAAATGCATACAGCGTTTGTTCGATGCACCAATCAAACTCCTGCTCGTTCATACCCTTCCAAGCATACACGGGGATGCCCGCAGCAGCAATGGCCGCAGCGGCATGATCTTGCGTTGAAAAGATATTGCAAGAAGACCAAGATACTTCCGCGCCCAACTCCACTAATGTTTCAATCAACACGGCAGTTTGAATGGTCATGTGCAAGCAGCCGGCAATGCGCGCGCCCTTCAATGGCTTCTGTTTGCCATATTCCTCGCGAGTGGCCATCAAACCTGGCATTTCAGCTTCGGCCAATTTAATTTCTTTGCGGCCCCAAGCGGCCAGCGTCATGTCTTTTACTTTGTAGGGAGATTTTTCAGCTACGGTCATACGTTGTGTGTTTTCTTTGTTATTTATCGTTTTAAACCGCAAATGTAATACAATGTTTGGAGGCTCTGGTAGAAAAATTTACCCTAAAGTGAGAGGTTAAGCCACTGTCACGCGTCACCGATCTTTTCTTTGAAAAAAAGCAGTATTTGCATTTGATTTGAATAAATCCCTATATTTGAGGTGTTAATGAAGTAAAACCTATCAAGACGTATCCCACCTAGTGAGTTTATTGTCAGTTCGGACTTATTGATTTAGCACCAACATTTTATCACTTAATTTCAAAAACACAAATGAACATTTATGTAGCCAACATTCCCTGGAAGGCAACCGAGGAACAAATGAAGCAGTTATTCTCCGAGTACGGTGAAGTAAGCTCTGCGAAGATCATCATGGACAAAGTAACACAGCGTAGCCGTGGCTTTGGTTTCGTAGAAATGGCTGACGACACAGCCGGTAAGAATGCGATCAATGAACTCAACGGTGCCGATTTCATGGGCAAAAACCTGGTGGTGAACGAAGCTCGCCCGCGCGAAGAAGGTAGCGGTGGAGGTGGTGGCAGCCGTGGTGGCCGCAGTGGCGGTGGTGGCGGTTTCCGCAGGGGCGATTTCAACAGAGATTATTAATCGACTTGAAATAAGAACTTGTATGCCACGCCAAAAGCGTGGCATTTTTTATTTTATTAATTTCAAGCATCGTCTCCCGCCTCGGGGACGATGCTCTTCACGGCACTGAATTTTATTCAAGCATTGTCTCCGGCCTCGGGGACGATGCGTTTCAAGCACCAAGTTGAGTTATCAAGATTCTTTTTATTTTTGGCGGCCTGGCGAGGCGCCACCGGGCTATCCGCTACAATCCACGCGAGGCGCGTGGGATTTCCGCTGCTATCCCTGGCCGTCCGGTCTGGCGGGCCTGGCCGAAGTGCCCTGCATATAGTTTCGTTGATTTAAAAAAAATCTCTTTCTAGCTAGCATCCTAAGTCCCAAGTCCTAATCCCCAAGCCCTAAGTCCTAATCCCTAAGTCCCAATCCCAAACATCAATGACTACCTCCTCAAAGCCCAACCGTCTTCTTCATTCCACTTCTCCATATCTTCTACAACATGCCTACAACCCTGTCGATTGGTATGAATGGGGAAGCGAAGCATTGGAGAAAGCGAAGAAAGAAGACAAACCTATTTTGATCAGCATCGGCTACTCTTCTTGCCACTGGTGCCACGTGATGGCGCACCAGAGTTTTGAAAATGATGACATCGCACAGTTGATGAACGAACACTTTGTGTGCATCAAGCTCGATCGCGAAGAGCGACCAGATATTGATCAAGTATACATGGAAGCCGTGCAGGCCATGCAGCAAAATGGTGGTTGGCCATTGAATGTTTTTCTCACGCCCGATCAAAAACCATTTTTTGGCGGCACGTATTTTCCGCCAAAGAACTGGGCGCAACTGTTACTTCAAATCAACAAAGCATTTAAAGAAAAGAGAAAGGAAATTGAAGAGTCGGCCAATGATGTGAGCAATCACTTGGCTGTTTCAGATTTGCAACGATTTAAAAACCAACCGAGTGATGGCGCATTGACGCTGGGTATGCTAGACAAAATGTTTGGCGTACTTGAATCACGTTTTGATTTTACGTTCGGGGGGATCGACAAGGCGCCTAAGTTTATTATGCCATCGACATGGCTTTTTCTGTCGCGCTATCATCACATCACCAAAAACGAAAAAGCATTGGAGATGCTCCATCTCACGTTGAAAAAAATTGCCGCAGGCGGAATTTATGATCAAGTCGGTGGCGGGTTTGCTCGCTACTCTGTAGATGGCGAATGGTTCGCCCCGCACTTTGAAAAAATGCTTTATGACAATGCTCAACTGTTGAGTTTGTACTCAGAAGCATATTCGCACACAAAAGATGAATTGTATAAAAGCGTAGTCTATGAAACGGTTGCTTGGTTGGAAAGAGAAATGACCGACAAAGAAGGAGGTTTTTACTCTGCGCTCGATGCTGATAGCGAAGGGGAAGAAGGAAAATTTTATACTTGGACGTATGATGAACTGAAAGAAGTTTTAGGTGAAGACGTGAAACTCGCAGCGGCCTATTACGAAGTAACCAAAGAAGGCAATTGGCCAGAAGGGCATAGCCGCAATATTCTAAAACGTGAGAGCGAAAATGAAATCAATCCTGAATTTATAACCATCAATAAAAAACTTCTGGAATCACGAAGCAAAAGAATCAGGCCGGGCCTAGATGATAAAATACTTACGGGGTGGAATGCAATGACCATTCAAGGATTGGTAGACGCTTATAAAGCTTTTGGAAATAATCATTTTTTACACTTAGCAGAAAGGGCTATCCTTTTTATCGAGGGTAATCTCATTCATGAAAATAAAATCTACCGTTCATTCAAAGGAGCAAGGTCAAATACAATGGGTTTCTTGGACGACTATGCATTTTTGATCCAAGCCTACATTTCACTTTACCAAGTAACGTTCAACGAAAAATACATTGAAGAAGCAAAACGTTGGTGCGAAAACACGTTGAATGAATTCTTTGACGTTGAAGAAAGTTATTTTTACTTCAATAGTAATCTAGCCGAAAAATTAATCGCACGAAAAAAAGAAATTTTTGATAACGTGATCCCGTCTTCCAATTCGGTAATGGCGCGTAACCTTTATCACTTGGGTATCATGCTCGATAGACCCGAGTGGCAAGAGCTTTCCACCAAAATGATGCAGCGACTCGCGAGCCTCATTCAATCAGAGCCGGTGTACATGTGCCACTGGGCAGTGCTGGCAACTGAAATGGCAAAGGGACTAGCTGAAGTAGTAATGACAGGAAAAAATAATGAGTCACTACGAAAAGAGTTTCATCAACACTACTTACCGTTTGCTTTGACTATGGGAACAACAGGCAAAAGCAATTTGCCTTTAGTCGCTGGCCGCGAAACAGAAAAAGAAACCATTTATGTGTGCTATCAAAAAGCGTGTCAATTGCCAGTGAATAGTGTAGAGGAGGCCTTGATGGAGATGAGAAAGTTAGGAGTTAGGAGTTAGGAGTTAGGAGTTAGGAGTTAGGAGTTAGAATCAAAAGTATTGTCATTGAGTTGATCGCTTCTCGACAGTTATCCATATTACCTTATGCTCCAGAGGAGCTTGCTGTCTATAGAGAGCTTGCTCAACCAGTCTTTTAGGCTTCTACGGAGCCTCCTATAAATTCAGTTTCAAAACAAAGGACTTTTTATAATTTGAAATTTAGGTGGCTCCTCTGGAGCCGATCTGTCTATATTTTTTTTTCTATAAACAGGAAGCTCCTCTGGAGCATAGGTGAATTCTTGGAATTAAAAAACTAGTTGAATTAGTCGTGCCCACGACCCGCAGTCGTGGCACGACTTGCTTCCGTGGCAAAAAATTGAGTATTTTGGTCACTTCTAAAACCAATGGCAGAAGGAGAACTATTTGAAGAAGAGGAGGTAACTACCCAATTTGCGGAGATACTGCTGCCAGTACCCATTCCAAAATTGTTTACATACCGGGTACCGAAAGCACTCAACGAAATAATAAGAACAGGGCAGCGCGTGATTGTGCAGTTCGGCAGGAAAAAAATCTACACAGGCATTGTCTTTGCCCTCCATGAGAAACCACCAAAAGAATACGAGGCCAAATATATTTTAGAATTGCTGGATGAAGCGGAAGTCATCTACCCGCAACAATTTAAACTCTATCAATGGATTGCAGATTATTATCTCTGCACGCTGGGCGAAGTGATGATCTCTGCCTTGCCTTCTGGTCTAAAACTCACAAGTGAGTCGATGGTGCAGATCAATCCCGACTTTGATCCTGACCATACCGATTTTGAATTTTCTGAAAAAGAGTGGGTGCTGCTTCATCGTTTACAAAAAGGCCCTCTCTCCTACTCGGAAGTATCGCTGCTCTTTAACACGAAAAATATTTACGCGTTGTTCCGATCGCTAAATAGCAAGTCAGCTATTATCTTGTATGAAGAAGTGAGGGGTGGGTTTAAACCAAAAATGGAAAGACGCCTTCGGCTATACCCCGAATATCTTCAAAAGAAAAAATTGGAAGCACTTTTTGAAACGATGGCACATAGGCCAAAGCAAGAAGCGATTTTGTTGCATTACCTGAAAGAGGTTCCCGTTTTCTCACATCCAGAGCTCAATCAAAGAGGGATGTCCCGATCGAAACTTTCGTACAAAGAATTCTCGAAAGATTCGTTCCATATTCTTATTAAAGATAAAGTGCTGGAAGAGTTCGCCATTGCCGTTCCGCGGTTTGGTTTTGAAGACCCCGTGCAAGTAACTCCGCTACTATTGAGCGAACAACAGCAGCGAGCGCGAAACGAAGTGCTACATGCACTGAATGAAAAAGGAGCAGCACTACTGCATGGAGTAACGGGAAGTGGCAAAACAGAAATCTACATCGACTTGATCAAACGCGCATTGGATGGCGGCAATCAAGTGCTTTACCTATTGCCCGAGATTGCGTTGACCACTCAAATTGTATTTAGACTTAAAAAAATATTCGGTAGTCAAATGGGTGTGTACCACTCCAAATTTTCTGACAATGAACGTGTTGAAGTGTGGAATGGAATACTTTCAGGGAAATTCAAATTAGTGGTGGGCGTACGCTCTTCTATTTTTCTTCCTTTTGATAGCCTAGCGTTAATCATTGTTGATGAAGAACATGATTCATCCTACAAACAGCACGAGCCAGCCCCACGCTACCACGCACGCGATGTGGCGATGGTGATGGCACAAATCCATCAAGCCAAAGTTTTATTGGGCAGCGCCACTCCTTCTGCGGAATCGTTTCATCATGCAGAAACTGGCCGCTATGGAATGATTCGCTTAGAGGAACGTTTTGGTGAAGCACAATTGCCCGAGATATTGTTTGCCGATATAGTCAAAGAGAAAAAACGCAAAACAATGAAAGGCGAGTTTTCTTCCCTCCTACTCAAAGAGATTGGCGAATCGATTTCAAAAAAAGAGCAAGTCATTCTTTTTCAAAACCGCAGGGGCTACTCGCCCATGGTTGAGTGCGAAGATTGCGGCTGGGTGCCCAAGTGCATCAACTGCTCGGTGAGCCTCACCTATCACCAATACCGTCATGCGATGATCTGCCATTATTGTGGCTACAAAGAAAATCTACCAAGCCAATGCCCTACCTGCTCATCAAAGCGAATACAAACGTTGGGCTATGGAACAGAGAAATTGGAAGAAGAATTGAAACTCCATTTCCCCGAAGCAAAAATCCAGCGAATGGATTTAGACACCACACGAACTAAATCAGGTTATGAAACCATCATTAAAGGATTTGAAAGTGGCGGCACCGATATTTTGGTGGGCACACAAATGGTGACCAAAGGGCTTGACTTCAACAACGTAAACTTAGTGGGCGTGTTTGATGCAGACCGTATGATGCACTTCCCCGATTTCCGTTCGTATGAGCGCGCCTTTCAATTAATCACACAAGTGAGTGGCAGAAGTGGGCGAAGGGAAAAGAAAGGAAAAGTAGTGATTCAAACATCAAGCCCTACACATCCGTTATTTAATTTTGTGATCAAGCACGATGTAGTTGGTTTCATTCAAGAGCAACTGCTCGACCGACAGGAACACTTCTATCCTCCTTTCTCGCGATTGATAGAAGTCACCATCAAGCACAAAAACAAAACCATCGCTGATGAAGTATCTCAAAAATTAGTTGACCAACTAAAGAAAAAAGACAAAGGACTAAAAATACTCGGCCCGGGCGAGCCGATGATCTCCAAAATCAGGAATGAATTCTTAATGTCGGTGCTTTTAAAAATTGGCCGCGACCAAGGCAAGCTAGGAGAAATAAAAGGGCAACTCTATTTGCTAGCCGAAAATTTAAAGGCAGTAGAAGAGTACAGAAACGTGAAGATCGTGTTTGATGTAGACCCAGCATAGAAGTCATATTCGGAATTCCAGAACTGTGAGTGAGCCAGTGAGGGTGCATTTTGAAATGCACCCGCCAGTGATAAATCATAATTTCATCTACGTATTTTTATAATTAAGAAGATAGTCGGAAATGGATGAATAGCAATACCCATTTTTTTCTCTGGGTTTGAATTGCAGCGTTGAGTGAGCAAACAGATTCAAAAGCTGCAATAGACTGTAAGAATTACGGCTGATGTTTTAGAGCACTTCAGAAACGACATGGAAGTAAATTGCTTGGTGATGGAGCCTAACCTATATTTCGTGTCAGGCTGGTTGGGAATATTCCATATCAGCTAATCCAAAACCTTTTTTGTAAATAACATTGCCCTTTTCAGCGACAAGCACCGATCCATTAAATTTTCCATATTCAGCGTATGTCCTTAGTAGCTTATCGAGTTTATCGACTTTGGTTTGTCCATAAGAGACATTACATATGCCTGCAACAATAATGATACCCAAGAAAATAGTCTGAATATTTGTTCTGTTAGATTTATTCATCATTGTTTTATTTCTACTCTCAATAAAGTTAACTTTCAATAGGCCAATGAAAAGATAAAAATTTAACTGAGGAACTAGCACATTGGCTAATTGGTTAATTCTATTCAGCATCCAGAATTTCTCGCCACAGCATACAGTATATTACGTGAAACATATAGCTTAAACACTCTTTCATTATTCACTGCATTAAAAAAAGTTATCTTAAGCACATTATCAAAACTGGGATGAACAATGCTCCATGTTTTACCCATGTCAGATGATCTGAATATACCATCTCGATGACCGCATAGTAAATATTTGCCCAATTGCTTAATCGATGAAATAGACGAAGAAACTGGAAATCCTTCATCAATAGATTCCCATGTTTTTCCGCTATCTAATGATATGCGTATCCTTCTAGACCTCGTTGTTGTATTGTAGAATATGGCAGCAAATCCACCATCGATACGTTCAATAGCTATACCCGCGCCACCCTCGTTAATTACCCATTCCCAGTGTTCACCATTGTCAGTCGAACGCATGATACCTCTTTGACCTGTCGCGATGAGAACACCCTCTGACTCTACGATATCCATTCCCCCACCTTCATTTTGTACTTGCTTCCAACTTTTTCCCGTGTCGGAAGATTTGTAAAGACCGTGATCGCTACCTATGAATACCGTGCCATCAGATGTTTCAAAAATAGTTCGCATCAAATGTTCTTTAAAATTTGTATAAATAGGCAACCAGTTTCCTGTAGGAGACATTTTTTGATAAACATGCCCGTCATAATTGAAGGCCATGACCCCTGAACGGTTGAAAGCAATGGAAGCACTTCGCGGATTAATAAGATTCTCCTTTTCCCAAACAGGAGTTTTAAGATTACTTTCACTGCGATACATTACTTTTTTTACACGCAAATAGACGCCTGACTCTCCTGCAAAAAAATCTTCAGGCTGTTCATTTTCAGGCAAACTATGGCTGATGTCTTGCCATGTCTGTCCGAAATCTGTTGATTGAAAAATGATGTTGGTTGCCCCAGGATTGGTATCATTTGTTGTAGCCGGATGGGCAGTGAAAGATGAATCTTTTGTTGGAGATAATGGTGGATACTCCAAAGCCTGATCAGAGGAAAAGGTGTTCTGCGTAGCAGAGAACAAAGTAACAATAGCTACCATTAAAAAAGCGAGCCATATCTTGTTTTTCATAGTGTAGAGATTATGTTAGATTAAAAATAAATTGGGAATGATTTCATAATTTCTTTCAGAGCACGAGGTCTTTTTCAAACTATTACCTACAGAAATTATTTCTTGCTCTTTTCGCCTTTTAAATTCCGTGATGGCAGAATGTATTTCATAATTTATTTACTTAGCAACCGCCTTTGCGAGGTGCACGTTTATAAATTATTTTACTATCTCGTTCTACATAGTCGCCCGCTACTATTGGATATGAATACTTGGGCGCGTAAGATACGCTATGGCTTCTTATAATTATCTTGTCGTTAACTTTCAGACTATGTAATTGCTCAAATTCAATGTTAAAATTCAAAATATTCTTGCCAGACTTTTCTGGCCCAAAGGCAAGAATATAATCGTCACCATTAATCCTTACCATCACTCCGAAACCTAATCTTGAGCCTGGTGGAAGAGAAAGAGAGGTTACAACTCCCTTCATATTGGTAGAATCTCTAATCGACTTACTTATTTTAGCAGCACTGGCATACACTTTTTTACCTGGAGGAGACGCTTCCCATTTTTTGTACATTATACCATCAGGGGTAGCCTCCCATTTTTTCAATGCAGCTTTCCTTTCAGCAGTAGAGAGGGGCTTTGGGATTGGCTTTTTAGAAGTTTCATTTTTAATTTCACGATTTGCAAATACCAATCCGCTTACCACAACCAGCGGTAAGATCAACGCATAAATGATTTTTTTCATGTTTCTTGTATGGTTAATTAATATACAGGGGTTATTTCTTACTCTCTTTACTTTTTAAAGTCCGTGATGGTCTTTCCATCATAACGATACACTCCACTCATCGATCCCAGACCTCCAAACCAAATACTTCCATCGTTAGCTTCCAAAATCCCCAAAAGAGCTGGTCCTCCTGACACTATTTCGGTTACAATGGGGTTTTTATTGTACAAGGACTTTGCATCATAACGTGAAAGTGCCCAAACATTCCCATTAGAATTTATTGCACCAGTAGTCCAGATGTTTCCTTTTCTATCTTCGATTATAGCATAAGCCCCCCTCTGCGATACGTTTGTAAAGGTACTGCCGTCATAGCGCCAAAGACCATCGGCACCAAACCAGATATTGCCTTTTTTATCTTCGATGATTGACCAAACGTTGTTGAACGCTTTGCCATCGTTGTTTTTTAAAACGGTAAATGTTTTTCCATCATAAACGAACATATTTTCTCCTTGTGCA
>JAYWHU010000056.1:0-4396 GCA_043777495.1 Cyclobacteriaceae bacterium
CCTTTGGGTGGGGGCCCACGACTAAGTTGAGATCCTGTTTTGGGTGTCTACCTAATCCCTAAGTCCTAATTCCTCCAAAGGAGTCCTTCGGACAAGTCCTAATTCCTAATTCAATAGATCGAGTGAATACAAATCAAAGAAATGATGTTCTTGTACTTCATCAAACAGGTAACCAAAGCCCAAGTGTGTTGGGCGTGTGCCGAAGTTTACATTGCGCACGTACTTTACAAACTCCACATAGTGCGGAGAGTTTTTGCCAATGTAGCCCCATAAAATTACCTCGCTTGTGTTTTGATCCATACCAAGACCTTTCATGGCCAACATAATGTATTTCACATAGTCAGAGAATTGTTTTATAGCAAACTGATTGTAATAGATCAACTTGCCTTTTTGTACTGAGAGAATATGAAGTTTAAAACGATCCACATAAATATATAGTGGATTGGTAGCTATTTTTTCTGAATAATCGAGGACACCCTCTATCAAGGCTGCCGATTGATGGAAAAACGTGATCTGCGTATTTTGATAGATGCTGCGCAGCCATTCTAGTAAATCGTTTTGTGCCGCAAAGATGGTCACCGATTGAATGGAATGGTTAATGCAATGGAGAACTGTTTCTGTTTTTGCATCTACTTGCGCATTGAACTTTAGATAGTCGGCAGGAGAGTTGGCATTAAATAAGTGCGCGGGCACTTGCGCGAACTTATTGTTTTTGATGGACACTTTTACTTCCTTCCAAAAACCTGCTTGCAAAATGGAGTGCGCTTCAAAGAGTGTTTTGAGTAGTTCTAGTAACTCGGTATGTGAGTAAAGATCTGCCAGTACGTAGTCTTCAAAAAAAAGAAGCCGCTGATCGCTTTCAGCAACCACGGCTATTTGAAAATCCCTGACTCCTAGTTGAATCAACAATCGGTATTGATGAAGGTTTTCTTCATCAAACCGATCGTCTTTGATCTTTCTGATTAACTTATAACTGGAGCTAGTTGTTTGCAAGGCAAGGAATTATTGCGATTCCCAATTACCAGCGGTTGTTACATCTGTTTTTGATCCAAAATGGAGTGGTTTCCTTCCTTTGGCCTCGTTGCTTTCTTTGCGCATAGGATTTACGGGCTTAGGGTCTTTCACTTCAATCACCTCTACCCACACTCCGTTCTTATCTACTTTACCAACAAAAATCTCGAATTTCATTCCTGATGTTCCTGGTACTTCTGCAATTGCTTTTACATTGATGTTAGGATCATAGGTGTAGTCCCAATATTTGATGAGAAATTGTCCTTTCTTCACTTCTGCGCCATTTGCAACATTGGCCAATTCTGTAATTACACCTTGGTCTTGGAAGGGTACATCCTGCACTTTTTCTCCTACTTTTAAAAGATAAGCCTTTTGGTTTTTAATGATACGGTCACCTGACTTTACTTTGTAACCCATGAATATACCATTGTCAGAAGCATTGGTAGTAAAGGTTTTCTTGAAGATTTTCTCTTTGGCGGGTGTATAGCCCAAAGTATCGAAAAATACTTTTATCTCTTCTTGGCCGTAGCCAACTTGCTTGATTTCCTCTCTGCGCTGGATGTTTGGCACTCTTCCGTTTTCAATAAAATTAATCAATGAATCCCAATTGGTGGTGTAGCGCTTATTCGCTTCTTGAAATACCGTTTCGGCATCACGGATTAGTTTGAGTCTTTCAATGACAGCATTTTCGGTGGTGGTGATCAGTTCTTTTTCTTCGATAGTTCCTTGCACTCCTCTATAAAGACGGAAGGCAAGAAAAAGGCTTGCAGCCAGAAGTACAGCGGTAAGAATTCTATTCAGATTCATGAGGTTATCAGGTTTAGCTTGCAATTATAGATATTTTATGTGGTTAAAAGCAACCAATTACAACTTAAAATAGCCCTTTAAGCCGATGATTTTGTCCATTTTCTCTGTTAACCCGAAAATCCCGTGGAGGTTTTCCTTTTTTAGGCCTTCAATTTCCTTCCAATCCATAAACTTGACCTCCTTTATAATTTGGTTACTCCCCGATTCTGGATCAATCCCTTTGCAAAGTTGGCCGCCCACTTTTTTCACCAAAAAAAATAGTTCAATGGCGTGCAGCGGTTCTTTCATAAACTCACAAGCGAACATAAAGTCACGGACTTCCACTACTAATCCCGTCTCTTCCAGAAATTCCCTGACTACGCAATCGGTAGCAACTTCACCAAACTGCATTCCTCCGCCTGGAGGTGCCCAAAAATCGCCATTGGTTAATCCTTGGTGATTGACCAAAAGCAATTGATCATTTTCAAAACAAATGCCACATGCCCTGATGCGTAAAATATTTCCATACATTTTTTGAACCGAATCAATCATTTTTTCCGTTACTACGCTTGTTGATCTATTTACTTCTTAATTGGACTTGCGCAAAACAAATAGAATTGTCAGTTTGAGCTTGTCGAAAACTGATAAACTCAGTCCGACATTTGTTTCGTTGTTTTGCGTAAGTCCAGTTCTTAAATTACTGTCGAATTGATAAAGGTATGATGCGGTTGAATAAGGTGCTAATCATTTGGGTTATTTCAGTCGGCCAACTTGCTGCACAGACCCCTACGGAAATAAAAGGTTCCGCTATCACTTGGGAAAAATCAGAACACGATTTTGGGGAGATCAACCAAGGCGACAAAGTTCACCATACTTTTCGTTTTGTCAATACGGGAACTGAACCATTGATCATAACGAATGTAGAAGTTACCTGCGGCTGCACTGTGCCAAAAGGTTGGCCGCGTGACCCGATCAATCCAGGTGACAAAGGAGAATTGGAAGTACTATTTAACAGTTCAGGAAAATTTGGGAAACAGAATAAAGTAGTGACGGTAGTTTCTAATGCAATGTTGGGAAACAGTCAGGTGATGTTCTCAGCAACTATTTTGGAGAAGAAGCCGAATTGAAGTTTGAAAATTAGAAGTCAGAATTTAGAAGTCGGAAGTCAGAATGATGAATCTATAATCAGAGACATAGTACTGGAAAACTAGGAACTAGAAACCGGAAACCAACGACCACTTACCAATTACCTTTTACCTCTCACCCCTCCAAGCTGAATAGAACAACAGACCCCAACCAATCAATAAGAAGACCCCACCGAAAGGTGTGATCAATGCTACGCTAGTTGTATTTGCTAATGCCATGATATAAAGGCTGCCGCTGAAAAGCAACGTGCCAATCAACATACAATTAGCGCTTGCGTTTGCCCATTTGCTTTGAACCTTATCCATTAGCAAAGCAATCAACAATAGAGCCAGCGCATGGAAGAAGTGATACCTCACAGCCAGTTCATATGTATCTGTTCGATTGTTTTGAATAAGCAACTCTTTGAAAGCGTGCGCACCGAACGCACCCAAGGCTACGGCCAATCCACCGAGTAAGCTTCCAATTAAAATGATCTTTCGTTGCATTCCTTGTATTTTGATTTAAAACTTAGATACTGGCTTCAGGCTACAGGCTTGCAGTTTGTCCAAAAGGACTCCTTTGGAGAGGCATGAAACCCATGGCCTTTTATTTAATGATACTTCCTCTCTCCAAAAATAGCTGTACCTACCCGCACCAACGTGCTTCCTTCCTCCACGGCAATTTTATAATCGGCACTCATGCCCATGGAGAGTTCTTTCATTTCTACGTGAGGTGGAAGCTTCATTTCTTTCAATTTCTCAAATAGTTTTTTCAATCCCTTAAACTCTTTTCTAATCTGTTCTTGATTATCTGTAAAGGTTGCCATGCCCATCAACCCAATAATTTGCACATGAGAAAAAGCGGAAGGATAATTTGTAACAAGATCAAGCACTTCTTCTTCGCTCAAGCCAAATTTAGTTTCTTCGTTGGCAATATAAATCTGTAAAAGACAAGGAATAATACGATCAATCTTTTTCCCCTGCTTATTTATTTCTTCTAATAGTTTTACGCTATCCACCGAGTGTATTAATGACACAAAAGGCGCAATGTATTTGACCTTATTGGTTTGCAAGTGGCCGATCATGTGCCATTCAATGTCTTTCGGCAGAGCTTCATGCTTCTGCTCCATCTCTTGCACTTTGTTCTCCCCGAAGATGCGCTGCCCAGCATCGTAGGCTTCTTGCAGTTTCTCGATAGGCTGTACTTTGCTCACGGCAATGAGTCGGCAGGCACTGCCTTGAAGGGATTCATTGAAAAGGGAAATATTATTTTTAATGTTCATTGTTTATCTTGCCCAACTTAGGCATTAGGACTTGGGGATTAGGACTTAGGTCAATTAATAGAAACGTTGGTTGTCAATAACCCGAAAGTCTCAAGCCCCAATGCCCAAGTCCATTATTAAATCGTAAAGTTATGGCCATACTTGGAACGTTGCTTAAAAAAGGAATAAAACTTCGCGAAAATTTACAGCAAG
>JAYWHU010000057.1:0-15894 GCA_043777495.1 Cyclobacteriaceae bacterium
CAGTTTCTTCCTTCTTCTTGGCTGCGTTCATACCCTTGATCAACAAAAACAAAACAAAGGCAACAATAACAAAATTAATAACGGCAGATAAGAAATTACCGTACTTCACGGTGCCAAAGATGGTTAGTTCTTCCAACTTAGTGAGGTTGGCTGCTTCCAACGCTGGCTTCAGCAAGAGCGGAGTAATCACATCGTCAATGAATGATCCCACGATCTTTCCGAAGGCACCGCCAATAATCACACCGACCGCTAGATCAACTACATTGCCCTTCATGGCAAAGTCTTTAAATTCTTTTAACATAGGTTTAAGGGTTTAGGTAATATTTGAGCTAAAATAAAACTTTTACTTACTGATTATCAAATTATTTTTGCTTGCTTGTAGTATCATTCTGTAAAATGCCTAATAAATTCCTTTCTGCGGCCATTGAAAACTCAACAGGGGTTATCATATTTTCATTAGACAGAAACTATTGCTATACTTCTTTTTCCCTTTCTCATCAGCAAACGATGAAAAAAATATGGGGTATAGATATTGGGTTAGGCACAAACATGCTGGCCATTCTAAAATCCGCAAAGCCTGAAGATTACGCAAAAGCGAAAGCGAACTTTGATAGAGTATTAACAGGTGAGCACTTCACAAAAATCGAAGAATATGGTGACGAGCATTTTCAGCGTACCGTTTGGGAAAACCGATACGATCCTGTTTATGACGTGGCAAAAAATATAATTGGGCTTGTAGTTTTTGTCATTGATGTTTCTGATAGAAAGTTTCTGATAGAATCCATTAAAGGAACTGGGGAGCGATTCAACCTTGCCGTAAAGGCGGCTAAAATAGGAATTTGGGAGTGGGCCATAATTACCGATAAAGTTTTTTGGTCAGACGAAATCCTAGCTATTTTTGATTTAGATGACTCTTTTCGGCATTTAAGTTTTGCGAAATATATCGGATTTGTTCACCCTGACGATGTTGCGGAATTAAATTCCAACATCACATTAGCAATCGAAAATAATAGTCAATACTTTACCCAACATCGAGTCATTCCGCCTCACGGAAAAATAAGATGGGTGGAGGGAATGGGCAAAATCATTTTAGAAAATGGGCAGCCTATTAAAATGGTCGGAACTGTCATTGACATTACAGAACGGAAAAAACTAGAGTCAGAAAACAAAGAGGCTTATTCATTGCTGCAAGCAGCCATAGAGGCCACTGCAGATGGGATTTTAGTGGTAGACAACGATGGAAAGATCAGTGCCTACAATAACAGATTTTTATCGATCTATGGATTCTCTGAAGAAGAAGCGCATAATCAACCTGATGAAATATTGCTTGAAAAAGCAATGAGAAAAATTACAGAGCCTGAAAAGTTTTTTGCCAAAGTGCAAGAGCTGTATGCTAACCCCGAAGCAGAGAGCAATGATTTTATTGAGTTGATCAACGGAACTATTCTCCATCGCTTTTCAAAGCCACAGAGATTGGGCAGCAAAGTGGTTGGCCGAGTTTGGAGTTTTAGAGACATCACAGAACAAAAAAGAACAGAAGCAGAAAGCACCGATTGGAAAAAAAGATATGAGTTAGTTTCCAATTCATCTGGCCAAGTTGTTTACGATTATTACCTCCCCTCTGGCAAAATTATATGGAGTGAAAACATTCTTTCTGAATTGGGCTATACGCAAGAAGAATTGGGGACGGTGAATAGCTGGGGAGACAAGATTCACCCAGAAGATCATGAGGAAGCATTTGCCAAACTTGAAAAAGCAGAAAACGAATCAGCCAAGTATGAAGTAACGTATCGCTTTCAAACAAAAGCAGGCAACTATTTACACATGTCCGATCAAGGTTTTTTCTTGAGCAATAACAATGGAAAGGCCTACCGCATGCTAGGTGCAATGAGGAATGTAACCCAACAACGTGAAGCAGAGATAGCACTGAAGGAAAGCGACAGCAGATTTAGAACGCTGCAAGAAGCTTCTTTTGGCGGAATCAGCTTGCACTATGAAGGAGAAATTTTAGATGCCAATAAAGGGCTTAGCGACATCACTGGGTTTAGTTATAAAGAATTGCTGGGCATGAATGGTGTAAACTTAGTTGCTCCAGAATCACGCAGCATAGTAAGAGAGAAAATAAACATAGGGTACGAAAAACCTTATGATGTCATAGGCCTAAGAAAGGACGGAACTCGATACAATTTAGAAATTCATGGTAGAAATCTTCCTTACAAAGGAAAAGTAATTCGGGTAACAGAATTCAGGGACATCACCGAAAGGAAACAAAACGAAGAGAAAATTATAGAACAAAATAATAAGCTTTCGCTGATCGCAGAAGATTTGAAAAGAAAAAACGAACAATTGGAAGAGTTCACCCAAATTGTTTCACACAACTTGCGTTCGCCTGTGAGTAACATCTTATCCTTGCTGGACTTCTACGAGAAAAGCAATGATGAAGCAGAAAAGGTCACTTTCATGAAAATGCTAAAGGATTCAGGTGCCAAGATCCTTACCAACTTGCATGAGTTGAATGAAGTTTTAAAAATCAAGCAAGACAAAGACATTGCACGACAAGAACTCTATTTTGAATCTGTTTTTGAAAGCATTCGAAATTTACTCGGTGCCAAGATTACAGAAGCAGAGGCTGTCATTCATACTGATTTCACTAATGCACCTAAAGTAAGCTACCCCAACATTTATTTGGAAAGCATTTTGGTAAACCTGCTTACTAACGCACTTAAATACGCACACCCTGATAGGAAACCAGAAATTAGTTTTACAACGTTTATTGAAAAAGGTCATGTCACTTTAAAGGTGGCTGACAATGGCTCAGGCATTGACTTAAACCGCTACGGCCACCAAATTTTTAAGTTGCGCAAAACTTTTCACAAGCACCCAGAAAGCCGCGGAATTGGCCTTTTCATGATAAAGAGTCAAATTGAGGCGATGGGGGGAGATATTTCAATTTCCAGTGAGGAAAACATTGGAACTACTTTTATTGTTAAATTGTGAATATAAACATCAAAAACTAATACCCCATGCCCACCATTGCTTTAGTAGATGATGATTCGATCTTTCAATTCACAGCCACTAGGTTGATTGAATCAGCCAAGCTAGCAAGAAAGATTTTACACTTTGAAAATGGTGGCGATGCACTTCAATACCTCAAGGAGAATTCTCTAAACCCTGAAAACCTCCCCGACTTTCTTTTCTTGGACATCAATATGCCCTTTGTAGATGGCTGGATGTTTTTGGAAGATTTCGTGAAAATAAAATCAGGTTTAGCTAAAGAAATAAAAATTTATATGGTCAGTTCATCTATTGATCCAAGAGATATGAATCGCGCCAAAGGTTTTGTAGAGGTCAAGGATTTCGTGGTCAAGCCCGTTACCATGGAAATGTTTGCCGAACTGTTGAAGCAAATTGCCTGATTATTACCTAACTACCTTGAATTGGTTTTTCAACCCTCGCATGCTTACCAATTCAGTTCCAGCATGCCCAATGAACATTTTTGCATCTACCTTCACAGGTATCTGATTGCCATCGGCAGAAATCCAAGCCGTAACTGAATTCTCGCCACGAAACAATTGATTATCGGGCATGATTGGCACTAGCTTGTGGCAAGGTATCTTTCCCAAATCCGTTTTCACTATTTCCTTACCATAATAAATGATTTTGAAACTGTAGGCTTTGTCTTCAAAAAATCCAGAAACAGTTAGCGTATCTTTTGCTTTATATTTTGAAAAATCAATAACTCGTAAATACATGAACCCCGCAACGATATCGCGTACATTATCGGGTGTGGCATATTCTTTAGGCTCTCCATATTTACCAGTCACCTTATCCGCCACCTGAACAAATGCTTTGTCCTTATCATGATCATACTTGATCAACTCGTCCAATCTATATTTGTCTTCTTGTAATTTCCTGTACGATTCGTGAGTGATAATCTCCGAGGTATCCACGTAAGCGCCCCAATTGTCATTCACTTTTGATACCCAAGTGGCCATGCCGAGTGTTTGCATATACGCATCCACCTTGTAGCAAGAGCGATTATTTCGCGAATGGTAATTTTTATCTACAGTTGTACTGCCTTTGCCCACAGTAAAAATGCCCATGTACATCCGATAGTCCAATCTTTCTCCAGTAGAGATAGCCGTATTAGCCTTAGAAGCAGATTCATCTTCTTGCACAAAGGATAGGCAGATAAAAACGATAACTAAACCAATTAACCAACGCATATTTACAAAGTTAAGATTCTTACTTGAATGAGACAAAGGCTATGCCAGTCTGTAAAAAGATAGATACAGGATAGCAGGTAAGAGGTAATTGGCTACAGGTTTTCTAGTTGTCAGTTCCCAGTATCCAATATCCAGCCATCCCAATATCCATTCAGGTCTCCAACTAGACCGAAACGCTATTTTCACGTAAGGCGTCATTCAAGGAAGTTTTTTTGTCAGTGCTCTCCTTCCTTTTGCCAATGATCAATGCGCAAGGGACTTGATATTCGCCAGCAGGAAATATTTTAGGAATAGTTCCAGGGATTACCACTGATTGAGGCGGGACAAAGCCTCTATGCTCCACGGGGTCATTTCCAGTTACATCAATGATTTTAGAACTGGCTGTCAGCACCACGTTTGCGCCAAGTACCGCCTCTCTTCCAATCCGAATGCCCTCTACAATAATACATCTCGAACCGATGAAGGCGTTGTCCTCAACAATCACCGGGGCAGCTTGCACTGGTTCTAGGACTCCTCCAATCCCCACTCCACCACTCAAGTGAACATTTTTGCCAATCTGCGCACAACTACCAACAGTAGCCCAAGTATCCACCATTGTGCCTTCATCAACATACGCACCAATGTTCACATACGAGGGCATTAAAATCACACCTTTATTTACAAATGATCCATATCGAGCAATGGCATGAGGAACTACGCGAACACCCAATTTTTTGTAGTCTCGCTTCAACGCAATCTTGTCGTGGAATTCAAAAGGGCCTACTTCTATAGTTTCCATTTGTTGGATTGGGAAATATAGAATCACCGCCTTCTTTATCCATTCGTTCACCTTCCATTCATCGCCCATTGGCTCGGCCACGCGCAGCTTGCCTTTATCCAATTGATCAACTACTTCGCGGATAGCAGATTGGATTTCTGATTGCTTTAAAAGCTCGCGGTCTGCCCACGCTTTTTCAATAAGTTCTTGGAGTTGCATTTATGTTCTAAATTTAAACTTTGATGCAATATAAGTAGGCATTATTGAATACCTAAAAAAGCAATTGGCAACCAAGTATTTTGCCACCTGAAAATCCTGAATATTGAACCCTTGAAAACTCAGCAAAAAAACAACCGCATCCTACTCGCCTCGGTACTCAAACCGATCGATGACACGCGGATGTTTGAGAAGATTGGCAGGTCGCTAAATGAGGCTGGGGGTTATGAGGTTTTTATTGTTGGACATCAGTCAAAAAATCCGCCCAGAGAAACAGATTCCTTGCACTTTTTCCCGCTCAAAAAATTTGGTCGATTAAGCTTTGGTCGATTCATTGCTGCGCTCAGTATCTTCAAAATAGTATATAAAGTAAAACCTAAAGTATTTATAGTCAATACCCATGAATTACTGATAGTTGGTATAGCAAACAGAATATTCTTTGGCACTAAAATAATTTATGATATCCAAGAGAACTATTGGCGAAACATTTTACAAACCAACGCTTTCCCAAAGACTCTAAGACCGCTTTTGGCTAGTTGGGTGAGACTAAAAGAAAAGCTCACTTCCCCCCTCTTTCACTGGAATTTTTTGGCCGAAAAAGGATACGAAAAAGAGTTAGGGTTTGTGGGCAAAAAATATACGGTCATCGAAAACAAAGTGATGATACCCGAATGGTTTCAAAGAAAAACCGACCCCACAAAAACGCGATTGCTTTTTAGCGGAACTTTGGCCGAAAGCACGGGCGTTTTTGAAGCGATACAACTCGCCAAAAATCTCCATAACATGGAGCCTACCATCGAACTTTTGATCATAGGATTTTGTGCCTTGCCCCAAATTTTGAAAGATATCAAACTGGCCATCCAAGATTGTTTTTTCATCACACTTCTAGGGGGTGACTCGCTCATCCCTCATGCACAAATAATGGAGGCCATTGCCACATCCGATTTTGGGTTAGTGGCTTATCGCTTCTCTCCTCACATCGAAAATTCTATCCCAACTAAATTGTATGAATACTTGGGTTGCAAATTGCCCATCTTGCTACAAGATCATCGGCCTTGGGTGGAAATGGGCAAGCTGTACTCAGCATCCGTTACCTTGAATTTTTCTAACCCAGACTGCAATTCTGTTCTTCATCAGATGAAAAATTCAACCTTCTATCCTACCCCACCAACGGATGTTATGTGGGCAGCCGAGGAGGTTAAGCTGCTTGAAATTGTGAAGAAGATGATTTAGCGAAAGTCTTCAACTCAAGCATCTAATAAATCCCTAAACTATTTTTTAGGCTCACCTAAATATTATATCTTTGGGCTTCTATCCAAAGATCATGATCAGTCTAACCGAAGAGAATTATCTCAAGTCCATCTACCACCTTTCGGATGCAGGCGGCAAAGAGGTGTTGACCAACGAACTGGCCGAGGCCATGAACACCAAGGCCGCTTCGGCCACGGATATGATCAAAAAACTGGCGGGCAAAGATTTTATTTCTTATGAAAAGTATCATGGGGTGAACATTACTGCTAAGGGAAAAGCTCTTGCCTTGATGGTCATACGCAAACATCGCTTGTGGGAAACCTTTTTGGTGCAGACACTCGGGTTTAAGTGGGACGAGGTTCATGAAGTGGCCGAGCAATTAGAACACATACAATCTCCATTATTAATTGAAAAACTTGACGAACTGCTTGGCTTCCCCAAAGTAGATCCGCATGGCGACCCGATACCTGACCACAATGGAAAAATCAAATCATTGCAAAAGGTGATGTTGGGAAGCTTGAAGGCTGGCACTGATAGTGTGATCGTAGCCGTAAAAGATTCTGACTCAAAACTTTTGAAGTACCTAGACAAGATTGGTGCGAGGCCAGGCAAGAAAATAAAGATTTTAGAAATACAGGAATACGATGGTTCGATGGAGGTCTCTATCGGTGGCCATAAGTTTTTTGTTTCGAAGGAAGTATCGGAGAATATTTTGGTGAGTGCTTGATGTGATTCGTGAAATGCAAATTTGGTTGCGAAATGCTTCGGCCAGGGATAGTCCAAAGGACTCCTTCGGAGAAGCGGAAAGCCCGAAGCGAGATGGACTTGCGCGGTGGACGGACTTGCAGCGGATAGCCCGGTGGCCTTGCGCCTCGCTTGGCCAGGCCGCATAAAAAGTGTTTTAATTTTTTCTATTGTTTGATATGAACTCTACTGTCCAGCGAAAATCACTGAGCGAAGTACACGCGTCTGTAGATGCCACCAACCGCAAGGGCTGGCGCAAGCTGTTTGCATTTCTAGGGCCTGCATATTTAGTAAGTGTGGGCTATATGGACCCTGGCAACTGGGCAACTGACATTGCGGGCGGAAGTAAATTCGGGTATGCGCTGCTGTGGGTTTTGTTGATGAGCAACATGATGGCCTTGCTACTGCAAAGTTTAAGCGCGAGGCTCGGTGTGGTGCGTCAATTGGATTTGGCACAAGCATCGCGTAGTTCATATCATCCTGTCGTTAATTTTTGTTTGTGGATATTGGCAGAGATCGCCATCGCTGCGTGCGATTTGGCCGAAGTGCTGGGCATGGCCATTGGCTTGCAATTGCTTTTTGGTTTGCCGCTGATCTGGGGCGTTTCGCTAACGGTGCTTGATACGCTGCTACTGCTACTGCTTCAGAGCTACGGCATGCGCAAGATCGAAGCGTTCATCATCGGCCTCGTTGCCATCATTGGTATTTCGTTTTTGATGGAAATGATTTGGGCGAAGCCCGCAGTGGGCGAATTGATGAAGGGTTTCATTCCTTCCCTCCCATCGAACGAAGCCTTGTACATAGCCATCGGTATTATCGGTGCTACGGTGATGCCACACAATCTCTACTTGCATTCATCACTCGTGCAAACCAGAAGAATTGACACCAGCGAAAAAGGAATTTGGTCGGCCATCAAATATAATTTCATCGACTCGGCCATCGCGCTCAATGCAGCCTTCTTTGTCAACTCCGCGATCTTAATTTTAGCAGCCTCTACTTTTTTCAGAGCAGGTATGTTTGAAGTCACCGACATTCAAGACTCCTATAAATTTCTTGCTCCACTTACGGGAACAAATTGGGCTTCGATACTTTTTGGTGTGGCATTAGTAGCAGCCGGGCAAAGTTCCACCATCACAGGCACACTGGCTGGGCAAATTGTAATGGAAGGCTACCTCAACATCCGCATTGCCCCGTGGTTACGCAGACTCATCACACGGTTGATCGCCATCATCCCTGCATACATCGTCATCCTTATTTATGGCGAGGGCAAAACAGGCGAGCTGCTCGTGTTCAGTCAAGTAGTGTTGAGTTTGCAATTGGGCTTCGCGGTGATCCCGCTCATTCATTTCACCAGCGATAAACAAAAGATGGGCGTGTTCGTGATCAAGCCGTGGGTAAAAATAGCCGCATGGCTGGTCGCATTCATCATCGTATCACTCAACATAAAATTAGTTTATCAAGAAATACAAAGTTGGTTGGCCAACGCAGGAGAAAACGCATGGATGATTTGGATGATCGTAATTCCATTGTGCATGGCCACATTCAGTCTTTTGCTCTACATCACCTTCAAGCCTTTGCTAGACAGGCGCAGGTCAGAAAAAAATGCACGGTTGCCGCACGGCACAGCCACTGTGTTGGAAGGTTTAGATAAACCCATCTATAAAAAAGTGGCCATCACCATTGATTTTAGTTCAGTGGATACCATTTGCATTCGCAGTGCATTGGCGCAAGGTGGAAAAGATGCTTCGTATCTTTTGGTGCACGTGGTGGAAACCGCGGGAGCTATTTGGTACGGCAGCGAGATTGCCGATTTGGAATCGGGTGAAGACACATCTGCATTAAAAAATTATGTCGATCAATTGAAACTCCAAGGTTATCGCGTTGAAATGGAAATTGGCTTTGGCAATCCGAAGAAAGTAATCCCAGATATTGTGACAAAATATGAATCAGACTTGCTAGTGATGGGCGCACATGGGCACAAGTGGGCGAAAGATTTAGTGTTTGGTGCCACAGTAGATACGGTGAGGCATAGAGTGAATATTCCTGTGTTGATTGTTAGGTAGGACTTGGGCATTGGGCACTAGGACTTGGGACTTAGAGCTTGGGCAATCAGTGACTAGGGGAATCCCAAATCAAAAATCTTAAATCTTAAATCTTAAATTTTGAATCACTCAGAAAACACCATCATCGCCTTGGCCACTCCACAAGGCACCAGTGCCATAGCAGTCATTCGACTTTCTGGAAAAAATTGTATTGAACTAACGCAACAAGTTTTCAAAGGAAAAAATCTTACCCAGCAGGATACACACACCATCCACTTTGGCACACTACAAGATGGAGAGAAGCCCATTGACGAAGTTCTCGTTTCTATATTTAAAGAGCCAAATTCATTCACCAAAGAAAACTCCGTGGAGATTTCTTGTCACGGGTCTATGGTGATTGTGAAAGAAATCATCAAACTATTTTTAAAGCAAGGCGCGCGCTTAGCAGAGCCAGGCGAATTTACCAAACGAGCTTTCTTCAACGGTCGGTTTGATCTCGCGCAAGCCGAAGCCGTGGCCGATTTGATTCATGCCGAAACCGACAATGCTCGGCAGGCAGCACTCAACCAAATGCGTGGAGGGTTTTCCAAAGAAATACAACACCTGCGCGAAGAACTGATTCACTTTGCTTCATTGATCGAACTGGAATTAGATTTTGGCGAAGAAGACGTAGAATTTGCCAAGCGCGATGATCTCAAAAAACTGATCTTCCGCATTCAATCCTATTTGCAATCACTTATCCAATCGTTTGACCAAGGCAATGTGATCAAGAACGGAATCCCAACCGTGATCGCAGGAAAACCCAACGCTGGCAAATCAACATTGCTGAATGCATTGCTCAACGAAGAGAAAGCCATCGTATCAGAAATACCCGGCACCACGCGCGATGTCATTGAAGATGAAATGATCCTGGGCGGCATCTCGTTCCGCTTCATGGACACGGCTGGCTTGCGCGAGACGAAAGATGTGATCGAGGCATTGGGCGTAGAGCGCACTCGCGACCGCATGAAAAAGGCTTCGCTGATTTTGTATCTGTTCGATCTATCCAATACCACATTAGCTGAAATACAAAAAGAAGAAATGGGCTTGAAAGAGTTAGGCATTCCTTATTTAAAAATTGGGAACAAAATGGACAAAGCCTCTCCTACTTTTATTGCTCAATTGGAAAAAGAAAAATTCATCCTCATCTCGGCATCAGCCAAAACAAATATCCCTCAACTAAAAGAAAAAATCATTTCGCAATTTCAGATCAAACAAATTAAGCATGGCGATGTGGTGGTCACCAACCTGCGCCACTTTCAAAATTTAGTACAAACCAATGATTCACTTGAGCATGTGCTTTCTGGAATGGAAAAAGGAACAACAGGTGATTTTTTAGCCATGGACATTCGGCAAGCGTTGCATTACCTAGGGGAAATCACAGGGAGTATAACGAGTGATGATTTATTGGCGAATATATTTTCTAAATTTTGTATCGGAAAGTAACCAGCCAAAAAAAGCAACCAGCAACTCAAGTCTATGCTAAGATTATAGACCAAACCAAAAGAGATGCAGCCGACTAAATAAAACTGGCTTTTTAAACAAACGAACTTCGCATTTTGGGAAGTTTTTATACCTTTGTAACCAGTATCAACAATGAAAATAACCAACAAGGGATTATTAGACAGATTTTTGATAAAGCACGCCAATGCAATCAATCCTGTAAACAAATGGGTTGAAATAATTGAAAGCAATGATTTCAAGGGACACAATGAACTGAAGAACCATTTCCCCACGGCTGATTATGTTGGCAATAGCAGGTATGTTTTCAATATTAAAGGCAACACGTACAGGCTTGTGGTTTTGGTTGTTTTTGTGAGCGGTACAATGCAGGTAAGATTTTGCGGCACACACGCTGAGTATGATAAAATTAAAAACATAGAAAATTTATAGCAATGAAAAAGCAATTTGAAAACCTTACGGAAATAACAGACAAAAAAACATTTGAAAGTGTAAGAGCCTATTACCAAAATGCAATACAATACGCAACCGAAAACGGCTACTTAAAAGACCCCGAAGCAGATAATAAATATACCCGTGAAATAGGGCGTATAGGGCTAATGATAGCAGACTATGAAAGCATTTACATGAATTTCAAACACCTGAAAGTTAAGACCCCCCTTATCCTTAAGATAGAAAATCGAATGAAAAAACAGGCACTCAACCAAAGGCAAACAGCCGAACTTTTGGAAGTGAAAGAAAACACTCTTAGCCAAATACTAAGCGGTAAGCGTAATGTTTCAATGAAGTTAGCAAAGCGGCTTTACACCACCTTTAAAATAGACCCGAAAACGATTATTGAATTTGCATAGAGGGGGTTTAGAGCATAAAGCTAATGGGAGACCATGCGGTCACAAATTGTTACCGCATCGCAGAAAAAACGAAATGTTTCAGCCACGCCATACGTATTCACCGAGCAAGGTTTGGCCATGTTGAGCGGCATCCTCAATTCAGATAATGCCGTTGATGTAAACATATCAATAATGAGAGCCTTTGTTTTCATTAGGCAATATGCCCTATCGCACAAAGACCTATCCGATAAACTTAAAGAACTTGAAACCAGATACAACAAACAGTTTAAAGACGTGGGCGAGGCATTGAACTACCTACAGCAAAAAGATAAACAGCTAGAGGTCTTTAAGAAAAGGAAAAGGAAAAGGATAGGATTTAAGAGCGGAGATAAATAAGGACAAAAATGAGCAAAGAAATAGTTGAGTACTTCGAGATAACAAGTCCGTTTTTAAAAAAGGTTGGAACAATTAAAGCGCCAATCTACCAAGATGAAAACTCAAAGTACTTTGCCGCAAAAGACGGAATCAGTTTCTATGCAATTGATAACGAACTAAGTGTCCTGAAAAATCTAAAAGATTGGATAACGAACATGGAATTTTATACACATATTCCGGGTATGGATTGCTCACAAGATTGGGCAAATACAATTAGGGTTAAACTACCTGATAACGCAATTAACATTACCGAGCTAAATAACTTTATCAATGAATTTTTAGGATTGATTGAATTAGAGGACAAAAGACTGATTTCAATTTTAAATGAAGTAGAAAACACCGACAGCATTCACTACGTCTTTGGTCGTTTCCAAAAAGCGGGAATAACTGGCAATTTCAATCACAACTACGGAAGTACAGCGAAGTTCTACTTTAACGATATTCTTGACACTCTTAACTTTCACAATCCCGAACTAAAAACAAAATACTTTGATCTCTGGGACTTCATTATAAAAACTATACGCAATCAATTAAAAAGCCACAACTATGACTTAACTAAAAGTCCTTTTTGGCAAATAATTATCAACCCAAAAATGGAGGAATTAAAAAGACTTTGTTATTCAGTGTTTCCACAAACAGAAACGAACGATGTAAAGGAAGCTAAATCCTTTGATGGAAGTGAAAACCCAGAAAATGAGAAAAAACAATACTTGGAAAAAGAACGATGGTATAGAGAACCATTTTACAGCATTGACACGCAAAAGGCAAAATTAAAAAATACAAGTAGTGAACTAGTCGAAATTGAGATTTCAAAAAAATCCCCACCCCAAATAGTCCCTCCAGATCATTTAATCACTACAACACCAATTCCAATAAACGAGTTTGATCTTGTAAATAAAAATGAATACGATCATTTAGGTAATATTATAGTCGAGGCGAAAAATCCTGAAGATTATGACCGTGATTTTTCAGTAAAGCTTATAACAATAAAGCCATTATATCGAATTGAAGATTTCCTTTTGTATCACTATAATAACACACCTGATAAAGAGCAATTTCTAAAACATCTCGAATTTCATACTCTTTTACATTGGATGCAACGCGGCATTACTTCCCAACCCCAGCGAGATAAATTTGTAAGGCTATGGATTGATAAGGTGAAGGGGCAAAATCAAATTGAAGTAACACCACCACAAACCGAAAAGAAAGGTGAGCAAGAAAAGGAAAACGACTTTACGTTATCGACCATTGAAGATTACTTAAATCCATTCAAAGAGCTAATGACTGAACCCCATTATGCAGAGTTGACCAAATCTCTAAGTAAGTACTTTAAAGATGGTTCTTTCTCTTTGTTAAATGAACCAATCAAGTTCAAAAGAGTCAACAAGAAGAAAGTTGGATGGGCATTAAATCAAATCTTCCGTGCGCTAAAGTCTGGAAACGAAAGCCTACCTTTTGAATACTTGAGCTTTGCTAAAAAGAGTATTTCGTTATTTACAACTGAAAATATTACTAAAAGTGATTACTTGAATAGCAACCTGTATAAGTATTTCACCACCAAAACGGAGTAAATATTGACATCCACCAAAACCACTAAATCCACTTTTTAGACCACCAAAACCACTTTGTCCATTTGCCTAAAATCTAAAAGCAAATGGAAAATCTAACACTCGAAACATTACCCAAAGCCTTTACTTTCCTTACCAATGAAGTAATACGACTTGTCATTTTATTCTACTTCAAAATCTGGGGCAAATGGCTTTTGTCCCTATTTGTCAACCTGTTTTTTTATCGAAAGTTTATTCTTTTTGTACCTTTATCTCAGGGTATAAATTTCAGGATAGTCTCCTCTAGAAAAAAACATAGCATGAAATTGCAAACCATTCAAAACCAAATCTATGAAGCAAGAGGGCAAAAAGTAATGTTGGATTTTGACCTTGCTGAACTTTACGAGACTGAAACCAAGCGACTCAAAGAAGCCGTTAGGCGCAACATAGACCGATTCCCAACCGATTTTATGTTTGAACTTACCCGAGAGGAATACAATTCTCTAAGGTCGCAATTTGCGTCCTTAGAAATTGGAAGAGGAAAGTACAGTAAGTTTAACCCCTTTGCTTTCACCGAACAGGGCGTGGCCATGCTTGCAAGCGTATTGAACAGCACCAAAGCAATTCAGGTAAATATTCAGATTGTTAGAGCCTTTGTTTTCATTAGGCAATATGCCTTATCGCACAAAGACCTATCCGATAAACTCAAAGAACTTGAAACCAAGTACAACAAACAGTTTAAAGACGTAGGCGAGGCATTGAACTACCTACTGCAAAAAGATAAGCAGGTGGAGATTTTTAAGAAAAGGAAAAGGATTGGGTTTAAGAGCAATTCATGAAATAGGATTTAAAAAAAAGTAAATTTTATCCTTAGCTAAATAAATAACATGGCAGCTATTAAAAAAGGTTCTAGATATTATGAGCTGTACTTTTACTTCAAGGGAAAGACAAGTGCAGGTAATCTTTTTAATAAAATGATGCAAATCGAAGGGAATAGAATCACCCAGATTATTTCTGGAGAGATTATAAGTGCGGAATTATTCCTGCGGTCAACGTCCTGATTAATTGCGTTCCCAAATCATTGAATGAAGATTTCAGATTCATAGGAAATAAGAAAATACAAAGAGGAGTAATTGCTGCTTGGTTTAAATATCTAAAATCAAAAGGAATAATTGATCAGTCGCTAAATAGAGATGAGTTGGCAAGTGTGTTAAGCTCTCAAACTAAAAACTATTCTATCGTAGGAAGTAGCATTGATAATGAAAGCATTTTGTATAAGACCACCTTTGAACCACAGTTTTTAGAGCTAATCAAGTAGCATCAGTTAGTACACTAATTATAATGTTAACTGCTCTTTCTTCCATTTGCTTAAAATCTAAAAGCAAATGGAAAGCCTAACACTTGAACTATTACTAAAGATCTTTAGCAACCTTACTATTGAAGAGGTTAGAAGGATTTTAGAAGCACAAACCTTCTTAAAGGAGATAAGCGAACGGCTGGGAGAGCATGATGCACAGATAAACGAAATCTATGATGCCCTAGAAAACCTGATAGATGAAAAGGCATCGCAAAGAAAATGGGAAGCCCGAGATAGGATTGGGTTTTCAAAAGAGTAAAATAGTCTATTGGCAAAAACAAAATAGCCGATTTCTTAAGCCCTTCCTATCCTCAAAAAGAACCTAGAGACATTGGTGACCTCAACGTTTACCTTCGTGCCTACGTCATATAAATCATACTCTTTTTGACCCACCTCAATTTTTTCCTCGCCTAGGTAAATCATGTAATGGTACGTTGTAGAACTGTCACGTCTTGTCCTTGTCGTCATCTCCATCTCAACATCCTTAGCAGTAATCTCTGTGTTGCTGAAAATCAACTTTCGATTGTCTTGAAGTATTGGGTTGATTTTTTCAATGATCTTATGTCTAGCAAAGAAGAAAAGTCCCACGCACAATGTTGCACCAACCAATGCTGATAGCGCAGACTTATCAAACATAAAGTATATGACAAAGCAAATAAAAACACTCACTCCACCTATAAGAAAGTAGGCTATCGTCAATTGCTTTCTAATTAGCGAGAGATCATCCGCGCTCAACGGCTCCAGTCTTCTTTCCATATTTAATGTTTCAAAGGGGCTAAATGTAGTATATCTTAGGCCAAATAAGGTTATTGTTGGGCATTCCAGCAGGGAAATCGCTTTTAAAAAAAATAGCTCCGTTAGGAGCTAAATTTTAGTAGCCACGGGCTTCAGCCCGTGGTCTGGAGTTTGGCTTATTTTCGTTGATAAAATACAGCATTAATAGGGGATACAATAGGATTTTTGGACTTCGCTATTTCCTGTTGGTTTGT
>JAYWHU010000058.1:0-56379 GCA_043777495.1 Cyclobacteriaceae bacterium
ATAAAGCCTTTTACCTACAAATCCACGGGTTAAAACCCGTGGCTACTAACAGTGAACCCCGCTGGGTTCGTCAATAAATAACATTCCATGTCTTGGTTCTTGTCCTTACGAATCAAGGCAAAGGCATTATGCTAAGCTCGTGTACTCGCTTGGAGCATTTATTGAGCGTCAATAAATGTTCCCTTCGATTGGGATTACCTGTGACGCGCACAAAGCCTTTTACCTACAAATCCACGGGTTAAAACATGTGGCTACTAACATTGAACACCCGCTGGGGTTAGTCAGCAACAAACGCAAGTCGCATTTTTTCATTCCTTGGTTCGTGAAAACACGAACCAACTCTACTCACAACAACAAACAACTTGCATTTTTCCGCGCCTCCGTGGCAACTACTCTGCCTTTAAAAATTGATGCCTAATAAACTGCTCATGCAATTTCAATACTTGAAGAACGACCAACTCCGTTTCATCATTGTGAATCACAAAATCTGCTCGCTTCACTTTCTCTTCTTCGGTCATCTGGTTGTGAATGATGGCAATCACTTCTTGTTCTGTTCGCTGCTTGTCTCGATGCAACACTCTCTTCACTCTCAATGCTTCTGGTGCGGTCACCACAATTATTTTATCGCACTTTTTAAAAGAACCCGATTCAAACAATAGTGCTGCCTCTCTCAACAAATACGGATGTGTTACATTTTCCTCCACCCATCTTTCGCTATCTGCCCCAACGCGCGGATGAACCAATTCGTTCAATCTTTTGAGTTTATGCGCATCATTAAAAACGGCTGAACTCAAGTATTCGCGATTCAACCTACCATCTTCATAATACGACAAACTTCCGAATTCTTTTTTGATTTGCTGCACCAGTATTCCGTCAGTGGTCATTATACTTTTCGCTCGGCTGTCTGCATCATAAATAGGCACGCCAAGAGAGGCAAAGATTTTACATACTAGACTTTTTCCCGAGCCGATGCCGCCTGTGATACCAATTTGAAGGTGTCTGTTAGCCATGATATTTTAAAAGCAGAAAAAACAGTAGCTAATAAGCAGTAGGCAAAATTTGAAGTAAAAAAATCTGAAGGTATATGAAAACAGTATTTGCCTATTGTCAATTGCTTTTCAGCGTATCTATCTTAACCAGTTCTGCATAAATGGGTGCTTTTAAGATGCTGGGTATTACCAAGTTTCGCTCCCTAAAATTCTTACGACTGACTACCGCACTCATTTCGATGGAGAGCAACTTAAACTCCTCTGATCTTTTGCTTGGGATTTTGAACCATGCCATGACACTATCAGGCAAAGATTTTTTTTGAGAGGCATTTGCATGCACTAACTTTAATTGTTTTTTTACAATCTGCACGGTACCTACTTCAAATATTATTTTTACTAAGGGCGGATCTCGTTTTAGATTTTCTTCATTCGCCAGCAATATTTCTACATCATCGCTAAAATTTTGATTGACTTGCTTTCTGCTAATTGAAACCGTGAGGGAATCTGGCATGGAGTGAAGTATGCTCTTGGGACCTTCTAACGTTATAGAATCGGGCAGAACAACCACTGGGCTTATCCTTCCATAGCCCTCTCTAAAAGAAAACGCATTCAGATCAACCACTACTTTGAAGCGATGGAAATCTTTTTCATCTAATTGCAATCGCAGAGTATCGGTAACTAAATAATTGATGTGCAGTTTGCCCAACTGATTTTGGAGCATAGGAGGAAGAGAGGCTCCGACAATTTTTTTTACTTCTAGGGGATGCTCCAGAGGAATGCTGAGCTCGGGAAGTTTCCAGCCCAAACGATCGCGAAACAAGTCCCACCCGTTGCCACTTACATTGATATTAATTTGATGGGGTAACGCTTTTACAGGGACAAACAGATCGCGATTATATTCAAAGCGAAGTGGAAACCGGATATTGGTTGCGTAGTTTTTGTTGAAAGCATTGAAAAGCCAGAAAACCATCGCGGCCACAAAGCAGAGCATCACCGCTTTCCAATTGGCACGGTCGAAGCGCAATAGATTTCCGATGGCACGGAGGAAGGTCATATTTTAATAGTAAGCAAGTGGCAGTAAGCAACCTGCCTGCCGGTAGGCAAGTAGGCAATCTTGCCTACTGCGTATTTGCCTACTGATTACGGTATTTAAGCAGCTGGTTTCTTATCGGCCATAGCTTTGGTCGATTCCATGGAGATGGCAGATTTAGAAAACTTCATGCGCGCGCCACGTTCTGCCTCTAAAATAAAAGTGTCACCTTCCATTTCTGCCACGCGGCCGTGCATTCCACCAATGGTCACCACGTAATCACCCTTCTTGATTTCTTCGGTGAATTTCTTTGCGTCCTTGGCCTTCTTTTGCTGCGGACGAATCATGAAGAAGTAAAAAATACCCACGATGGCTACCATCAAAATGATTTGCATGTACGCCCCTCCACCTCCTGGTGCTGCTTGTAATAAAATAGAGTTCATGTGTTGTGTTTTAAAATTTTAGGTCTGCAAGTTATCCCTTAAAAACAAACATCCCAAACCGATTTGGTTTGGGATGTTTTGCGGATTTTAATAAGACTTTAACTTGTTACTTAGCTACTGGGCCGTTGGCTCCATCTGGCTTGGCTGATACCATTGCTTTAAACTTCAACAAGGCTGTCTTGGGCCAAGTGTTTGCTGTAACGGTGATGGTTTTGTTTTGCATACCAGGTTTTCCTTTGGAATCAAAAGAAGCCTTTACAAATCCTTCTCCGCCTACTGGAATGGGCGTTTTAGTCCAATCAGGATCAGTACAACCGCATGAGGGTTGGGCATTTTGAATAATCAGGGGAGCTTGTCCTGTATTTTTTATGGAGTAAGTAACTGTTACTTTTTTCCCTTCCTCAATGGTGCCAAAATCATGGTCTGTGGTCTTAAACTCCATCACAGGCAGAGGTCCCTCAGGCTTTTCCTCTACCGGTGCGGCCTCGGGTGTAGCCGTTGGAGAAGGGGTAAGGGCTGCGGTGGTTTTGCTGCCCTCTACTTGTGCTAAGCGAGTTTCTAGCTCGGCTATTCTTTTCTCTGATGCCTTGTCGCGGCAACTGATTGTTACGGCTGCTACAATGGCCAAAATTGCAATTGCTTTCATCATTGTTGTTTTCATAATCGTGTAATCTGTTTTCTATTGTAAAATTAAATGTAAGTTCCGTTCTATGCAAAAAGGAATCCTTGGTTTAACAAATCATTAACTGTTCTTGCTCCCTCGCAATTGTTCTAAAAGTTCGTCCACGTCATCTAACAGGCGTTGGGCTTTGTCTTGGGCTTCGCTCACTACTTTCTGCCCTTGCGATTTGGCCTCGGTGGTTAACGGGGTTTCTTTGCCAGCTACTAGATCGGAAAGGTAATCTTCCAACAATTTCTTGTATTTATCCAGCCGGTAGGAGAGCTTTTCGCGGGTGTTAGAACCTTTGTCGGGAGCATATAAAATGCCCAATACGGCACCTGCCGCTGCACCTGCTAGAAACGCCATTAACGCATTACTTCCTTTTTTGCCCATAGGTAAAAATAGTTGGGGAACTGCAAAGATAAAAAAAGACGCGTATTCAAAAGCTTTCTTTCTTGCAAAGTCGCTAAAACGCAAATAAGGTTAGTTAAATACTTGATTAACCCGATACTCATTGTGCCGATGGCCCGTAAACTCCAAGCCCCACAGTGAGGACTGGTAGCACCTACCTTTTGTGCTATTTATTATCGATCAACCCGCGTCCGCTTTTCTTCATCATGCCTGATTCTTTCATTTTCTTGGAAATGACATCAAGGATACCGTTGATGAACTGGCGGCTTTTGGGTGTGCTGTATTCTTTGGCAAGCTCGATATATTCGTTGATGGTGACCTTGACGGGGATGCTGGGGAAGTTGACCATTTCGGCAATGGCCATTTCCAAAATCACGCGGTCGGTAAGGGGCAGGCGATCGACTTCCCAGTTTTTTGTGTTTTGTGAAATCAGTTCTTTGTGTTGGGCGTTTAACCCAATCGTTTCTTTGAAAAGTTTTTCGATGAACAATTTGTCATCTGCCCAGTCGAGGGAGACTTTTTGTAAATCGATTTTATGGCCATCAAATGATTTGATGGTTTTTTCTGAAAGGCTTTTGATGATGTCTTTGTCTTCTGCCCAGCGGATGTCTTGCTCTTCAAAATGATCGTTGATAGAATTGTTGGCCAAGATCACTTTGCGCAAGAGGTGTTTGAGAAATGCTTTTTGCGAATCGAAATCGTGCGTTTTCTCTTCAATAAATTTCTGATACTCTTTGTCTTCTTTTACTATCTCGCGAAACCAATCACGCACTTGGGTGAGATGATTGTTCCAACCCGCAGAGCGAAGCAGTTCTTTTTTTAGTTCTTCATTTCCAACCAAAGCCTGTACAATCGGTTGATTTAAAAAAGTGGCATGGACGGATTTTTTTTCGCCACTGGCCACTTCAGCAAAAGTGATGATGAGCCCTAAGGTGTTGTGATAAGTTTCGGTAAGTTTTTGGATTTCTGAAATGATATTCTTACCCAAATAGAGTTGATCTTTTTTTACTTGCTTTTCAAACAATTCCATCGCCTCGCCCACGGCCTTGGTAATGGACTTATCTACCTCTACTTGTTTCTCATTGGGTTTTTCGATTCCTTTAAACTTTTTATCGAACTGCTGAAAGGCTATCTTCTTTTGCTGCCGCAATAGTTCCTTGTCCTGAACCTCCATGCTGTTGAGGTTGGGGCTGAAACGTTCTTCTAATAAATCGAGAGAGAGCAGGTGGTTGGCTTCTTTGCATTGATCAAAGGCAAAAAGGCTTTGCATTATTTTGATGCGGATGGTACGTCTGTTGAGCATTCGGGTAAAGAACGTTTGAATGAGGGCGCAAGTTACGTGGAATGTGTTGAAAAAAATAATGTGGAGGCTAAGTTGATAATATACGTTTTTAACTTTCGTAGAAGGCGGTTCAAAAAGGAAATCACCAAACGAGCCCATGCGCTTTGCCTAAATTAAAAGGAGACGACAATATTTGGTGCCTGCCGATGTGGAGGGGGCAGTAACTATTAAATAAATAGCTAATTCAATCTGCGCTGGATCAATTGACGGACCAAATCATAAAACTGTAATGGATGCAACGTACGCCAAGTATCAATCTGCAAGGCACCTCCCATTTTCACATACGTATCGATCCGATATTTTTTAAACTCATCTTGAATAAATTCGGGAAAATTGACACCTGCAATCCACCCATCTTCCACATCTTCAAACCATTCTTCATAGTACGAATCATCTGAACCGTGAAAGTCCAGAACGTTTTCTCCAATTAAAATAAATTTATTGATGCCTTGGAGGGAGAGTAATTCCAGAAAATTTCTTTTTAGCGTCATAATATCATTTTCGATAGCGTCATTCCACTCGCCTAGAAATTCCAAAACCACGAAACCCAGTTCATAATCGGCATAGAGAGTTTTTAAATATAACGTCTCAGAGCCGACAGAATCCCAAGCAGGATCTATGTAGTAGCCGTAAATTGTTTCTGAATAGACGTCAAAATTATATTCTTTTTCATAGAAGGGCGAAAGTTCATCAGTTGATGAGTCATAATATCTTAGCCAATTGGCGAAAGGCTCGATTCGGTGCACTAAAAAATATTGATAAAATCAAAAGTCATCTCCCGTTCTCAATCGCACTTCTCACATTCCCAAACTTCTTCAGCAACTCCTCTGCCTGCTCTTCACTCACTTGCAACTCATCCATAATCATCTTCACACCACGGTTCACCAGTTTTTGATTGGTCAATTGCATGTCTACCATTTTATTTCCTTTCACACGGCCGAGCTGGATCATGGCAGCAGTGGAGATCATATTTAAAACTAATTTTTGTGCAGTTCCTGCTTTCATGCGTGTACTACCTGTAACAAATTCTGAGCCTACCACTACTTCAATTGGGTAATCAACAAAACTACCGAGTTCACTACCCGCATTGCAGGTGATGCAACCAGTAGCTATGCCTTGCTTCTTGGCTTCTTTCACCCCACCAATCACATAAGGTGTTCTCCCAGATGCGGCAATGCCTACCAATACATCCTTCTTATCAATGTTGTGTTCTTTCAAATCTTTCCATGCTTGCGAAGAATCGTCTTCTGCATTCTCTACTGCTTTGCGGATAGCTGTGTCTCCTCCAGCTATCAAGCCAACTACTTTGCCTTGTGGCATTCCGTAGGTAGGTGGAATTTCAGAAGCGTCTAGTACTCCTAAGCGACCACTGGTGCCAGCACCAATATAAAACAAGCGACCACCTTGTTTCATTTTTTCACTTATTACTTTTACTAGGGCTTCAATTTCTGGAATTACTTTTTCCACTGCCAATGGCACACCTTTATCTTCTCGATTGATATTCAAGAGCACCTCGGATACGCTCATGTTTTCAAGCTGATTGTAATGTGAAGAGGATTCGGTGGTATTTAAAGGCATAGCAAATAGTTGATTATTGTTTTTTACCACAGAGTACATAGAGGGGCACAGAGAACAATCCCTCTGTGTTTTCTCTGTATACTCTGTGGTTAATAATGCACGAAATTAGTTTAAATCTTTTTGGTGATAAAGAGTCAACCCTGCAATGGGGCCTTCTAAAATATTTTTTACAGTGATGCCTTTGTCGTTGGCCACTTGGCGAAGGACATCGCTGAAATAAAAAGCAATGGAGCCTGTGAAGTGTACTTTCATGTCTTTGTAGCCCTTGTACTTCATCACGTTGTTTTCATAAAAAGTAGAGAAGCTATTGTAAACCAACTTGTAACAATACGGTTCTTTTAAATGCTGAAAAATAAATTTCGCAAAGCTGGCGAGGAAGGCTCCGGGCTTCTCTTGCTGATAGACTTTCTCCAACACTTCTTCGCGCGTCCAAGCAAAGCGTGCGTGAAATTGGGCAGCTAATTTTTCGGGCATGTTCTTTCTAAAATAATCGAAGATGAGTTGCTTGCCCAAGAATGTGCCCGAGGCTTCGTCTGCCAATATCCAACCTAGGTTGGCCACGTTATCTACAATTTTACTTCCATCGTATTGGCAGGAGTTGGATCCTGTGCCTAGGATGCACGCAATGCCTGGCTCTTGTCCGCACAGTGCGCGTGCTGCAGCCAACAAATCCCAACCGATTTCAATTTTTGCTTTTTCAAAATGTTCTGCGAAAGCTGCTTGAATGACCTGTTGGTTTTTTTCTGATGAAACACCCGTGCCATAGAAAAATATTTTCGTCACTGGCTCGGTGATGTGGGTGAACAAAGATTCTTTGATAATATTTTTAAGGTGATCGATCGGTTGATAGTACGGATTGAACCCCGCACTGTTTGCTTGGCCAATGGTTTTATCGCTCTTAATAAACCGCCAATCGATTTTTGAACCTCCGCTATCGGCAACGATGATCATAAATGTATTTAAGAATTAAGATTTGAGATGTTAGATTTGAGAATTGATCTGCCTATGTTTTAATCCTTCGGAATGGTTTACGATTTACGAATAATTCACTAATAAATCGGTATGATCTAATTAGTTCGCAATAACTTTATAGAGTGCGGTTCGGCCAGGGATAGAAGTGGAAAGCCCGCTAAGGGTTGGATGTGTGTGGCGCGGACTTGGAACGGATAGCCCGATGCCACTGCGCCTCGCGTGGCAGGCCGCCAATTTCTAACTTCTATCTTCCAACCTCCATCTTCTAACCTCTAACCTCTAACTTCCAATCTCCACCCTCAACTTCCCAATCACTTTAAATTTTTCAAAAACCTTTTCTGTGTGTGGTGCATCTTTCAATTCATCTGTTAAATCTTGGCCCGCCCAATGCTCGTAGTGCTTTCCATTCTTCCAGAGGCGCGAAGCGGAAACATCATACACCAACCCTTGAAAGGCCACCCACACTTCGGGCTTGTCTTGGCCATTGCGTAAAGATAATTGGGCTTTGGTGAACTCGACCATCACATTGATGAGGTAAAGTGTTGATAATCTTTCAGCACGGTGTATAAAAATTTCACAGGAGGCAAATCGGTTTGTATGCCCAACATGGTTTTGATTTTTTCTGTGAGGATCAGCATGGGCTTGTCGTTGCCCAACTCCACGTTTACTTTCAATGCTTCTTTGATGAGGGTGATGTCATTATCAGAAAGGTGCACGATCTGTGGAAACTGTGGCACATACTCTTCACTCATACCTTTGAGGATTTGCGAACTGCTGAGTGGGGCTTGTACTTTCATTTTTACCACGGTGGTGCCGCCCGCCAAATCGCCCAAGCGTTGCGCGAAGGGAGTCAATAATATAAAGGTGATGGCCACGGAGCCCATGAACAAAACATCTACAGGCCATAATACAAAGCGCAGGATGTAATTGGCAATGGTGGGCGATTCGCCATCGAGCCGCACTACTTTTAAATCGGTGGCACGCTTGCCGGGCGTTTGGCCATTCATCAAAATCTCGAAGGCCAAGTTGTAAAAGAAGACGGGCAGGTAAATTAATATCGCCAGCCAGTCGCTGAGAAAGTTAAGCCGAGCCATCAAGAAAAAAGCCACGATGAGGTAGGCTATAAAGATCAGGAGGTCGATGAAAAAGGCGAGGATGCGATCCCACACGCCAGCCACTTGGTAGTTGATGAGAACATTTTGCGTGGTGCGTACATTTATGGTTGGCATAGCGACTTGGATGAGTTATCTTTCCCGTTCAAATATAAACCCAAACCGATGAATTATTTGAAATCACTCTTTTTTATAGCATTTCTTTCGCTATTCACAAGCTGCAAAGAAAAGCGGCCGATGGACAGAATGAATGATGAACAATTGCGCGCTTACGCGGATGAGCTTGCGCACAAATTTATTATTGCAGATGGGCACGTGGATTTGCCCTTTCGATTAAAGGTAAAAAACTTTCGGTTGGATCGCGAGTATATGGGCATTCCGGTTTCTACCACCGAAGGCGATTTTGACTATGAGCGAGCAAAAAAAGGTGGGCTGGATGCTCCCTTTATGTCCATTTACATCCCCTCTTCTTATCAATTGCAACCTGATAAGGGAAAAGCATTGGCGGATTCCCTGATCAACATGATCAACGGCATTGCCGAGCAAATCCCAGATAAGTTTGCCCGTGCCAATTCGCCAGCCGAAGTGGAAGCTAACTTTAAAGCTGGAAAAATTTCTTTGCCTTTGGGCATGGAAAATGGCGCACCTGTGGGTGATGATTTGAAAAATGTAAAATATTTCTATGATCGTGGCATTCGTTACATCACTCTTACGCATGGCAAGGATAATCAAATTTGTGATTCTTCTTATGATACCACGCGCACTTGGAATGGCCTGAGTCCTTTTGGAAAACAAGTGGTGGAAGAGATGAACAAGACGGGCATCATGGTGGACATCTCGCACGTATCGGACAGTACTTTTTACCAAGTAATGAAACTAACAAAAGCTCCTTGCATTGCCTCGCACTCATCATGCAGATTCTATACCCCAGGTTTCATTAGAAACATGAGTGACGATATGATCAAAAAATTAGGAAAGAACAATGGTGTGATCCAAATCAATTTTGGTTCTACCTTCTTGGACTCTACCGTGCGCGCACAAAACGAAGACAATAGAAAAAAGCTGCAAGCGCAGTTAGATGAAAAGAAATTGAAGATGACCGATTCATTGGCCATGCCTATCATAGACGAATTTAAAAAGACAAACCCATCGCTTTTCGCGGATGTAGAAATGGTGGCAAACCATGTTGATCACGTGGTTAAATTAGTGGGCATCAATCACGTAGGCATCGGCTCCGACTATGATGGCGTGGGCGATAGCTTGCCAACTGGATTAAAAGATGTTTCTCAATATCCGAATTTGATTTACGTGCTGCTCAAGCGTGGCTACACCGAAGATGACATTGAAAAAATATGTTATAAAAATGTGTGGCGCGTGTGGAATAAGGTGGAGGAATTGGCGAAGGCTCATTGACTCACCCCCAACCCCCCCTCTGCTTTGTAGAGAGGGGGTGACTGAACCTCTGAGATTGGAATGTAGCAACAAGACAGAGACGATGGGGAAGGCAGAGAAAAGGTTTTCGTAGAAGCCCAGTCCATCTCGCACCGCCCGTCTCCCTCTCTACAAAGTAGAGAGGGAGTGGCCTCGCGAAGCGAGGTCGGGGGTGAGTCGTAAGGAGAAATTATAGACATGATGAGTTGTCCTTTCATTTGGAACAACTGAAGAACAAAAAATAAAAACAAACCCATGCGCGAAGCCGCCTTCATAAAACAAAACAACGCCCGCTGGCAAGAGTTTGAAAAACTGTTAGCCTCAGGCTCACTCACGCCCGAAAAAAAAGCGGATGTGTTCATTCAGTTGACAGATGATTTGTCTTTCTCGCGAACACAATATCCACAAAGTGAAACCACGCAATACTTGAACCAGCTCGCGTCTAAAATCCACCAAAACATTTACACCACCAAAAAGGAAGAGCAGAGCCGTTTCATCACTTTTTGGACGCGCGAATTGCCTATGCTTTTTGCTTCGCTGCAAAAGCCGATGCTGTATTCGTTTTTGATTACGATGATCGCCACTACGATTGGTGCCGTTTCTACCTTGAGCGATGATACGTTTGTACGTTTGATTTTAGGTGACGGCTATGTGAACATGACCCTTGAAAATATAAAAGAAGGAAACCCAACGGGCGTGTATGCCAATGCCGATCAGGTGAATATGTTCTTTGCCATCACCTTCAACAATATCAAGGTTTCGTTCATCGCTTTTGCTGCGGGCATCATTTTATCTTTCGGCACTGGTTATATTCTTTTCAGCAATGGTATCATGCTCGGCACATTCTTCTCTCTCTTCTATCAACATAATTTATTGTTCGATTCTATTTTTGTAGTGATGCTCCACGGCACGTTAGAGATTTCTGCCATCATTCTCGCGGGCGGTGCAGGGCTGCGCATGGGCAACAGCATTTTGTTTCCTGGAACATACAGCCGAATGGATTCTTTTAAAATGGGCGCGAAAGACGGACTGAAAGTGGTGATGGGCTTGATGCCGATCTTCATAGTCGCGGGCTTTATCGAATCGTTTGTGACGCGTTACGCCAACATGTCAATATTAATTAAAGGCACAATCATTTTGGTGTCACTTATTTTCATAATTTTCTATTTCTTTGTTTATCCACTACGTTACCGCACCACAAAAGATGTTTCAAAAAATTGAATTAAGGCGCACCCGCGATTTCAGCGAGAAGATCAACGCTACCTTTGAGTTTATCAGGCAGAACATTAAGCCGTTGGCGAAGTCACTCATTTACATCAGCGGCCCCTTCATACTCTTGCAGGGTTTCTTCAATGGCTTCTACCAAAAGCAAGCATTGGGTGGCGGTGGGTTAAATGCCCTCGATATTTTCAATACTTCTTCTGATTTAGTGATGTGGCTTGGCCTCACGTACGTATTTCTATTGTTGGGCTACATCAGTTCCATTATTGTGGTGTATGAGTTCATGCGCCTCTATGAAACAAAACAAAATCCAGAGACTATTGATGTGCCCGAAGTGTGGGAAGGAGTGAAAGAAAATTATTTACCTATGTTCGGGGCATCCATTGTTATGTTTTTCTTGGTTATAATTGGTATGATTTTGTTAGTCATCCCTGGGTTTTATGTGGCGGTTGCTTTTTCACTTGTAGCGCCCATCATGATCATCGAGAAAAAAGGAATGGGCGAGGCACTGAGCCGCTGTTTTAAATTGATCACCGAAAAATGGTGGAGTACGTTTGGGCTGATCTTCGTAACAACACTAATCGTAACTGTGATGGCCCTGATCTTTATAATACCTCAATCCATTTTCTCAGCTCTTTTCGTTCTTCATGCCAAAGATGTAGCGGAGGAAGCACCGCTATGGCAGCAAGCGGGGATGGTAATCAGCTCCATGTTCTATTCTATAGGCGCCAACTTATTGCAGGCAATTGTATTTGTTGCCATCGCTTTTCAATTTTACAATCTCATCGAGCGCAAAGAAGCAAAAGGATTGATGGGCAAATTAGAATCGTTTGGAAAAGCTCCAGCCGACACGGCTAGCAAGAATGAAGAAACGTATTAACTGGAGTTCAAGGCGTCAAGACACCTCCAAGGTGTCAGACGCCTTACAAACTTTTTTTGCCACGAATACACGAATGAACACGAATAATTCAAAAAAAAATCCGTGGCAGAACTTTAAACCATGTGCAACTCCAATCATTCACGCACTAATTTTTTTATTACTGATTGGCACTCCCGCATTTTCTGCACCCAAAGATTCTGTCTTCCATGCAAAGGTGGATACACTTTCCATTACCCATCGAAACTTTTCAGAAAAAAAGATCAACGAGTTTAAAGCTAATTCTGATTTTCGCTATGGCCGCCCACGAGAAGGGATGACTCCGTGGCAACGGTTTTTGATGTGGATCGCCTTCTTGATCCAGCGGCTCTTGCACTACACCACACAAACTTTTCTTGGGCAAGTCATTCTTTACACCGCTTGCATCGCCTTGATATTGTATGTGGTCATGCGGTTGCTGGATATTGATGCCAGAGATCTTTTCACCCGCACCTCCACCAGCAAAATGGATTTTAAATTAGCTGAAGAAAACATTCACGGATTAGATTTTGAAAAACTCATTGCGCAAGCTGCCGAGCGAAAAGAATACCGCGATGCCGTGCGGCTCACGTTTTTATTTTCATTGAAAAAACTTTCCGATGCCAACCTCATCAAATGGCTGCCCGGCAAAACCAACGATGATTACCTCCACGAATTAAGAGAGCACCCCACCCTGCCGCGCATCCAAGAACTGCGCTACTATTTTGATTACGCATGGTACGGCCATTTTGAAGTGGACAACGAAACTTATTCTGGCGTAAAGCAAACGTTTCATGATTTTACTATTCGATTGAAATGAAAGAGCCCAAGGCAAAAATACAATTTCACGCAATGGAGCAAAGGCGCAAAAGATGTAGTTATGTCTTTTACTTGGCGAGCTTTGCGGCTTTGCGTGAAATAAAAAATGTTTCGCGAAATTTTAGCGTTATCAGATGAACAAGGAGAGGCGATTCATTTTCATCTTAGCCGCATTCATGATCGCGTTTGTGTTGTTCCAACTCTTCGGACCCAAGGCATTGGATTGGACACCCAGTTATTCGCCCAAAGACAAAAATCCCTTTGGAGCTTTTGTGTTGAATGATCTACTGCCTCCCATCTTCCCCGATAAAAAAATAAAAAAACTCAATCTCACTATTTACGAATTGCAAGATTCCCTTCGTGAAAATGAAAACTTTGTGAGCATCAGCGATCAATTCGCTCCAGATAACGAAGCCACCAAAGTCCTTTTTGAAAAAGTAAAAAACGGAAGCCATGCTTTCATTTCCGCCAATTATTTTTCTGGTGAGTTTGGCGATACATTAGACATCAGCACCACCGATCTTTTTATTAGCGGCAAAGCAAAAGTGACACAAGCCGCTGACACTACCGATCTCGTTTTTGCCCTTGGCAATAAAAACAAAAGTTATTTTTACAAACTTGAAAATATCTCACTCTTTTTTGAAATCGATTCGCTGAAAGCACAGTCATACATCCTTGCTACCAATGCGTGGAGCAAGCCCATTACCATTCGCGTGCCTTGGGGCAAGGGGTATTTTATTTTGAATACCACACCACTTGCTTTCACCAACAATTATTTGTTGGACGAAGACAATCATCAGTTTGCCTCGCGAACACTTTCTTATTTACCTGAAGCCAACACGTGGTGGACGAGCTATTATCAAGTGGGAAGGTTGGAGGCGCAATCGCCTTTGCGCTTTATACTTAGAACAGAAGCACTGCGATGGGCATATTACATTGCTGTAATCAGCTTATTACTCTTCATATTTTTTGAAGCCAAGCGCAAACAGCGTATCATCCCAATTGTGAAGCCCTTAAGCAACACCTCACTGGAGTTTGTGCAGACCATTGGCAATATGTACTGGCAAGCGCGCGACTACAAAGCCGTAGCCGAAAAGAAAATCAATTTCTTTATGGATCAGGTTCGCTCAAAATATTATCTGGCCAGCGAATCAGGAGATCGATTTGTTGAGTTACTTGCAAAGAAAACGGGCAATACGTTGGAAGAAACACAAAGACTATTCTCGCTGATGAAAGTGGTGCAATCGGCCACCAGTATTTCTGCCGAGATGCTCGTTGACTTAGCCACCCAAATGAAAAATTTTAATCGTAAAAACTAAATGGAAGAGATTTTTAAAAACCGAATCGACCTTAGTCCACTGCAAAGCAGCATCTCCAAAATCAAAGACGAAATCAGCAAAGTGATTGTGGGGCAAGAGAAGATGATAGAACTATTGCTGACCGCCATCTTATCAAAAGGCCACGTGCTGATTGAAGGCGTGCCGGGAGTAGCCAAGACGCTCACTGCAAAATTATTGGCGCAAGCCATCGATGCCAAATTCTCGCGCATCCAATTTACGCCCGACCTGATGCCTTCTGATGTGATTGGCACCGCGGTATTCAACCCCAAGAATACAGAGTTTGAATTCCGTAAAGGTCCCATCTTTTCTAATATCGTTTTGATTGATGAGATCAACCGCTCGCCAGCAAAAACACAAGCGGCACTTTTTGAAGTAATGGAAGAGCGACAAATCACTGCTGATGGCGTCAGGTACGTCCTGAATGAACCGTACATGGTACTCGCCACACAAAACCCTATCGAACAAGAAGGAACATACCGCTTACCTGAAGCACAGTTGGATCGTTTTCTTTTTAAAATAGTAGTTGGCTATCCCACATTGGAGGAAGAAAAGAAAATATTGCAGCTCAGTTTGAAGGACGAGTTAAAAAATCAAATCGAGCATATTCAAAAAGTGTTGAATGCCGAACAGATTAAAATGTGTCGCGAATTGGTTTCGCAAGTATATGTAGAAGAAAAAATCATTTCATACATAGCCGAGATTGCACAAGAGACGCGAAGCAATTCTTCTATTTTCCTAGGAGCATCGCCTCGCTCTAGCGTTGCCTTGCTCAACGCATCCAAGGCATTGGCCGCCATTCGCGGAAGGGATTTTGTAACGCCAGAAGAAATCAAGATGCTGGCCGTCCCTGTTCTTTGCCATCGCCTCATTTTAACTCCTGAAAAAGAAATGGAAGGGTTACAGATTGAAGAAGTGATCAAACAGATCGTGAACAAAATAGAAGTGCCGAGGTAAAAACAATTGACAATTGGCAAAAGGCAATTGACAATTGAATTTAGTAAGAGTAGAGTGGACAATTAGGCGAAAGTCCTATTCTTCCAATACTAATTCGAGCAAGTATTTGATCTTACTAGAAATTGTTTCTGCCTGTGAACTCTAAACCTTATTACCTTCTTCTGATCAGACGAGGATAAGGTTGAGGTGGGTTTATCGAATTATTTTTTCTGCTAAGGTTAAAGCCTATAAAATAATAAGTAACTAAATTATTAGAACACCAGTGAAGTTGATCAAAGCCATTTATTTCAGCAATCGTTTTTTCGCATTGATTGGCGTATCGGTGGCGTTATTTATTTTTGGCTACTTGATTCCTTTTCTATTACCGTTTGCCAAAATTGTTTTTCTCTTGCTCATCGGCACGACCGTAGCAGATATGCTTCTTCTTTTTTCGGCAGGGCAAACCATTGAGTCAACCCGCTTTGTGCCAGAGCGGCTTTCCAATGGAGATGAGAACGAAATCAAAATTACGCTACAAAGTTTTTTCAAGACTAACATTTCGGCTCTGGTCATTGATGAAATTCCCCATCAGTTCCAAGTCAGAAATTTTCAATTCAATTTAAATCTAAAACCAAAAGAAACGCAGGCCATCTGCTACAAACTCCGTCCTGTGAAACGGGGAGAATATGATTTTGGTGGGGTGAATATTTTTGTGCGCTCCACATTAAGCTTAATTTCTAGGCGCATCCGCTATGAGGTGAGCAAGCAAGTGCCTGTTTACCCTTCGTTCATTCAAATGAGAAAATATGAGTTGCTCGCCATCTCCAATCAACTGATAAACACGGGCATCAAGCGCATCCGCAAGATTGGCCACAACCTAGAATTTGAATCCATAAAAAAATATGTAGCAGGCGATGATGCGCGCACAGTGAATTGGAAAGCTTATGCACGAAGAGGCGAATTGATGGTCAACCATTATCAAGATGAGAGGTCACAACAAGTTTATTCACTCATTGACAAAGGACGCGTAATGCAAATGCCCTTCAATGGAATGAGTTTGTTGGATTATGCGATCAACGCCAGCTTGGTGATCTCCAACATCGCCATCAAAAAATCTGACAAGGCCGGCCTGATCACTTTCCAAGATAAAATTGGCACTGTATTGCAAGCCAGCCGCATCAGCAATCAGATGTCGCAGATATTGGAAACACTTTACAATCAGAAAACCGCCTTCCGCGAATCTGATTTTTCTGTTGTCTATTCCTCAGTGAGAAGAAATATTTCTCAAAGAAGTCTCTTGTTACTCTTTACCAACTTTGAAACATTGTACGGGTTAGAGCGACAGTTGCCATACCTAAAAAAACTAGCCCGCCAACATTTAGTAGTTGTGATTTTTTTCGAGAACAGCGAGATTAAAAAGCTCATTGAAAAAGATACCACTCAAGTTCAATCCATTTTCTACCAAGCCGTGGCCGAAAAATTCAGTTACGAAAAAAGACTGATCGTAAAAGAGCTTCAAAAAAACGGCATCCACGCAGTGCTAACCACGCCCGAAAATCTGACGATCAATACTATTAATAAGTATCTTGAATTGAAAGCGAGGAATTTGATTTGATTTCTACATTGTTGGAGATTATAAATTTGGAGAATGGTTACAAAACCATTTTTCATCCCATTAAAATTTTGTATTTTTAAGACTCGATCATTTCAAGGGTATTTTCCATCTTAATAAACAGGCATGAATAAAAATTTACTGTTAGCCTTCTCATTTTTCGCACTATCATTTTCTGCTTACTCTCAGCAAATGATGAGCATCACACCAAAAAAGCCAATTGTTTGCTATTTAGAAGCAAAGGATAAACATACTTTCATTAGTCCTCCACAAGCTTTTTTAAAAGCAAAGAATAATTCAGGAGCGAGAACAAGTACTGCTGTTTTTGTAGTAGAGTATATTGGGTTTGATGCTCAAGCAAAAGCCGCCTTTCAACAAGCAGTTGATATTTGGTCAACCCTTATTCAATCTCCCGTTAAGATCAAAATCAAAGCATATTGGAATCCTTTGAACACAGGTGTGCTTGGCCAAGCTATTTGGGGCACTGCGATTGCCAATTTCCCCAATGCCCAAAAGTTAAATACATTCTACCCAATAGCATTGGCAGAAAAAATTGCAGGCAAAGATTTGAATCATCCAGACTCTACTGATATCAGAGCGGAGTTCAATAGTGCGGCTGCGTGGTATTACGGTACTAGTGGCACTCCTCCATCCAATACAACTGATTTTGTATCAGTAGTGCTTCATGAGATTGGTCACGGCTTGGGTTTTACTGATTCATTCGGCAATAGTAGTGGTTCAGGCTCTGTTGGTTTACAAGCAAATGTTCCTATTATTTTTGATTTGGCAGTTGAAAACAATACGAATCAAAATTTATTCCAAACGTTTGATTCGCCTTCGACCACTTTAGGCACACAACTAACCAGTAACAACATTTTTTACAACTCATCTTTGGCTACAGCTCAGAATGGTTCTAGGCCCAGGCTCTATGCGCCAAGTACTTGGAGTAATGGTAGTAGCATTGCCCATTTGAATGAAAACACTTACACTTCTGGTACTATCAATTCATTGATGACACCGTTCATCGGGTTTACAGAAGTTATGCACGACCCAGGCCCGATAGTGCTAAATATTTTTAGTGATATGGGTTGGGTTAATACTCGTATAGACCATACACCTGCCAATAAAGAATCACTTAATGTAACTACGCTCTTAATAAATATTGGTAGTGACAACGGCTATGACGCAAGCAAAGTAAAACTGAAGTTCATCAAGAAAAGTGGAGGAGCCGAAACAGAAGTAGCTGGTGTTGCTACTGGAAGTGCGAATGAATTCTCTTTTACCATTCCAGCAAGCGCAAATCCAGATACCCTTTTTTATCTTATTTCTGCTACTGACAATATAGGGAGAGAGTTCACAAATCCAGGTAAATTTGTAAGGCCAAAGAATACAGAACTTCAAGGAAGATATACAATAGGCCTTGGTGCTGATACAAAAGCCCCAACAATAGTTCACACACCAAAAGCTTTTATTATAGCTTCAACCACCTCTCTAAAGATAGATGCTGTAGTTTCAGATAATATTGGCATTCAAGATGTCTTTGTTGACTATTCAATCAACAATAATGCGCAGCCGTCTTTACAAATGGTTCAAACAGGGGCTATTTCAAAAACCACCAGTTCGCTTCTAGCAACTTATTCATCAGATTATACTACTACCATTAATTTTAATTCAGGTGATATAAAAGAAGGAGACATTATAACTTACAAAATACGAGCAAAAGACACTTCTGTGGCGCAAAATATAGGATTTAGCCCCACAACAGCCACGCATTCTATAAGTGTAGTGGGTCTTGCAGCCACTCAGGATAGTTACCAAAACAATTTTGATAATTTATCTTCCTCTGATTTTTTTGGTGATATTCAATTCAGCATTATTAAACCATCTGGTTTTAACGATGGCGCAATTCACTCCGTTCACCCTTACCCAGAAGCAGGAAATGGCCCTGACTTAAATTTCATTTATCAGTTGCGGATACCTATCCGAGTAAAGGCACAAGATGCCACAATCAAATTTGATGAAATTGTATTAGTAGAACCCGGAGAAACGGGAAGAGCTTTTGGCACACCTGAATTCTATGATTATGTAGTAGTAGAGGGTTCTAAAAATGGCGGAGTCACGTGGACACCAATTGCAGATGGTTATGATTCAAGAGATAATGTTGATTGGCTCGCTAAGTATAATAGCTCGATAGTATCTAAAATTTCACTAGGAGTTGGAGATCCGACCCTGTATAGATCGAGGATACTAAACCTTCTCAATAAGTTTAAAGCTGGTGATGAGGTAGTTATTCGTTTTAGGCTTTTTTGTGATGCGGGAGCCGCTGGTTGGGGCTGGGCAGTTGATAATTTGAAAATTCAAATTGATGATGCTCCTCCTGCTTTATTGCATAATCATATAGACTACAACATAGGAACTTCCACGCCTTTACAGTTTACTATTCAGGCAACCGATAATAGTGGATTAAAAAGCCTAGCTATTGAGTACAAAATAAATAATGGAACGATCACCACCTTTCCTTTTACGGTGACCAATGGTGTCAGCCAGTATAGCTTGGAATTAAATATCTCCACACTTTCCGTAGGGGATGAATTACAATATCGAATACTCTCGTCTGATAACCTTGATAATAATATCGTATTACCTGCCACAGGCTTCTTTAAGATTCCGATTATTTCACTTGACGCGCCCGTATCACAATACATCTCCGATTTTAATTCACCCAATCCCGATTTCGTTGGCAACTTCTATTCCATCTCTACTCCTTCAGGATTTAGCAATGGAGCAATCCATAGCACACATCCATACCCCAATGGTTTTGGGTTAACCAATTCAAACTCATCATTTGCGTTCACACTTATCAAGCCTATCACGATTTCCGCCAGCAATCCAAATATGCTGTTCGATGAGATAGGTATCATAGAACCCATTAATGATTTTGCAATTGTTGAAGGATCAAAAGATAACGGTGTAACATGGAAACCATTTGTGCCTGAATACGGTGCTTCTAGTCAGAGTACTTGGCTCTCGGCATACAACTCAAAAGCAAATGGAACTCCTAGTCTATTCAAAAGCAGGCTTATCAATCTCACTCAAAATGGAAACTTCAAAAGTGGCGATCAAGTTCTCATTCGCTTCCGTCTCAATGCCAACTCCACCATCAACGCTTGGGGTTGGGCAATTGATAACCTTTATATTCAATCTCCAATCACAGGGTTAGAAAAGCCTACAATAGAAAACTCGTTTAGCATATACCCCAATCCAACAAACGGAGCTAAAGTAATGGTGAAATTCAATACAGTAGATGACTCCCCAGTACAGCTTCAAGTCTTAAGCTCACAAGGAAATGTGCAACAAAGCTTAATGGTGCAACCCGTGTCAAAGGCGGTTGAGCAGGAGTTCTTAGTAGGAGATTGGGCAAATGGCTTATACATTATTAAAGCGGAGGTAGCGGGATCGATTGTTACCAAAAAATTCATCAAGACACAATGATCCGCTACTTTCAAAATCATCAAAAAAGGAGGCCTCGGCCTCCTTTTTTATTTTCAATGCTTTCAATAACTGCTGTTACGCAAAATAACCCGTGTTGTCAGTTTGAGCTTGTCGAAAACTGGCTGTCTGAACTTTAAATGGACTTCGATAAACTTCAGTCCGACATTCGTTTAGTTATTTTGCGTAACATCAGTCAATAATATAATTCTCCAAATCAGAGGATTGATTTCATTCCCTTCTTATTTTTGCTCGATTTATCCAACCCACTATGCCAAGAGATCGTAGCATTCGTTCAGTCCTCATCATCGGTAGCGGCCCCATTATCATCGGCCAAGCGTGTGAATTTGATTATGCCGGCTCGCAGGCGTCTCGTTCCTTACGGGAAGAAGGCATTGAGGTGATCTTGATCAATTCCAATCCAGCCACCATTATGACTGATAAAGTCACGGCTGATCATGTGTACCTCAAGCCGTTAGAGAAAAAATACATTCGCGAAATTTTAGAAAAACACCACGTTGATGCCGTGTTGCCAACGATGGGGGGTCAAACCGCTTTAAACCTCTGCATCGACTGCGACAAAGCAGGCATTTGGGAACATTACGGAGTAAAAATTATTGGCGTTGACATCAACGCTATTGAAACCACGGAGGATCGAGAGAAATTTCGATTGAAGATGATAGAATTAGGAGTAGGCGTTTGTAAGGGTGCTACCGCCACTTCGTTTTTAAAGGGCAAAGAAATTGCCCAAGAGATTGGATTTCCGCTTGTCATTCGCCCCTCATTTACATTGGGAGGAACAGGTGGAGGCTTTGTGCAAAAGGCAGAAGATTTTGACCACGCGCTCAACCGAGGATTGCAGGCATCACCTATTCATGAAGTGCTAGTAGAGAAAAGCATCATGGGCTGGAAAGAATATGAATTGGAATTGTTGCGAGATGGGGCAGGGAATGTCATCATTATTTGCTCCATTGAGAACTTCGATCCGATGGGCATTCACACCGGAGATTCGATCACCGTTGCCCCAGCTATGACATTGCCTGATACGGTATATCAAAACATGCGCGACCTCGCCATTAAAATGATGAATGGCATTGGCAAATTTGCTGGAGGTTGCAACGTGCAGTTTTCGGTAAATCCTGATGATGACTCAATCATCGCAATTGAAATCAACCCGCGCGTGTCCCGTTCCTCCGCACTGGCATCCAAGGCAACAGGTTACCCCATCGCAAAGATTGCGGCAAAATTGGCCATCGGTTACAACTTAGATGAATTATCAAATGCAATTACAGGAACCACTACTGCTTACTTCGAGCCTGCACTCGATTATGTAATTGTAAAAATCCCGCGTTGGAATTTTGATAAGTTTCAAGGCGCTGATAAGAGATTGGGACTTCAAATGAAATCGGTGGGCGAAGTAATGGGCATTGGAAGAAATTTTCAAGAAGCATTGCAAAAGGCTTGTCAGAGTTTAGAGATCAGGCGAAATGGATTGGGTGCTGATGGAAAGGAATTGACTAAGCAAGCTGATCTACTGTATAGTTTGGAACACCCGAGCTGGAATCGACTCTTTCATATTTATGATGCGATGAAGCTGGGCATTTCAATGAAGACGATTCAGAACCTAACGAAAATTGACAAATGGTTCTTGGAACAGATCTGGGGTTTGATAGAACTGGAAAAAGAAATTGAGAAGTATAAATTAAATACTATTCCAGTTACATTAATGCGCACAGCCAAAGAGAAAGGCTATGCAGATCGTCAACTAGCACACTTGATGGATTGCCGCGAGAGCGAAGTACATTTGAAGCGCAGAGAGATGGGCATCAACCGCGTATTTAAATTAGTAGATACTTGCGCTGCTGAGTTTGAAGCAAAAACTCCTTATTACTATTCTACATTTGATACAGAGAACGAATCGATCCCTACCAACAAAAAGAAAGTGATCGTGTTGGGCTCTGGCCCCAATCGCATCGGGCAAGGAATTGAATTTGATTACTCTTGCGTACACGGCATTTTGGCTGCGAAAGAATGTGGCTACGAGGCCATCATGATTAACTGCAATCCAGAAACAGTTTCTACGGATTTTGATATTGCCGATAAATTATATTTCGAGCCAGTGTTCTGGGAACATCTGTGGGATATCATTCAACATGAAAAACCCGAAGGCGTGATCGTGCAATTGGGTGGACAAACTGCATTGAAGCTAGCAGAAAAATTGAGCAAGTATGGTGTGAAAATCATGGGTACTTCGTATGAAGCACTCGATTTGGCCGAAGACCGAGGAAGTTTTTCTACGTTGCTGAAAGATTTGAGTATCCCTTATCCAGAATTTGGTGTTGCCACCGATGCTGACGAAGCATTGGAAGTTTCTAAAACGATTGGCTTTCCATTATTGGTGCGCCCTTCTTATGTATTGGGCGGGCAAAGTATGAAAATCGTAATCAACGAAAAGGAATTGGAAAACCACATCCTCGATATTTGGAAGCATCTTCCTGAAAACAAGGTTTTGCTTGATCATTTCTTGGATGGGGCCATTGAAGCCGAAGCAGATGCTATCTGTGATGGGGAAGATGTTTACATCATCGGTATCATGCAGCACATCGAGCCTGCGGGTATCCACTCAGGTGATTCTTATGCGGTACTACCGCCTTACAACTTAGGCGATTTTGTGATGAAACAGATTGAGACGTATACCAAACGAATTGCTCTCGCTCTAAAAACAGTTGGGTTGATCAATATCCAGTTCGCGATAAAGAATGATAAAGTTTATATCATTGAAGCCAACCCACGTGCTTCACGCACAGTACCATTCATTTGCAAAGCGTATGATGAGCCGTATGTAAACTACGCTACCAAAGTAATGTTGGGCGAAAAGAAAGTAAAAGATTTTAATTTTAATCCAACAAAAAAAGGATATGCAATAAAAGTTCCTGTATTCTCATTCAGCAAATTTCCCGAGGTTAATAAAGAACTAGGCCCCGAAATGAAAAGCACAGGCGAGGCCATTTACTTTATTGACGACTTGATGGACGATTATTTCTTGAATATCTACAACGAAAGGAATTTGTATTTGAGTAAATAGGGTCTGCTGAATAAGTGATAGCGATAAGAAATAGCGTGTTTTTAAATTGAAAATCCTGTGTTGATGTAAACCAAAAAAGTAGATGCGTGAAAAAGTAGGCTATGACCTCAAAAGCCTTGCACCTCATTTGACCCATCCGTTTTTTGTAAGTATTTCTCTATTGATATATTTTTTCGAAAGGCTAGAGGCAGAGCCGCCCAACCTTTGTAGGAAGAAATGGGATTCTATTATTAAGGTGCATCGCACCGAAATATTGAATTCTCTGGGGGTGATAATGTTACGGTGCGATGCACTTTGATAGACCTTCAATAAATCAGTATAAATCCGTATAACTCCCCAAATATGTAAATAATTGGCAGATTTGGGGAGTTATAATTTATAAACCCCCAAATCTGTATATTTTATTATACATTTGGGGAATTATAATAAGAATTCGATGGTAGGCAGAGAAAACGAACGGGCTCTATTCCAGAACATCCTGAAAAGCAGTTCGTCCGAATTTGTAGCCGTCTATGGCCGTAGGCGTGTAGGGAAAACCTATTTGATACGAGAAGTATTCAACAATAATTTCCACTTTCATTTTACGGGAATGGCAAAGGCATCGCTGCGCCAACAGCTAATAAATTTTCACACGGCTTTAAAAAAAAGAAACCCCGAAAAAGATTTCACAGTTCCTGCCACGTGGTTTGACGCGTTTCAGCAACTCACAGAGCATATAGAGAAAAGTACAGACGACCGCAAAGTTATTTTCATTGACGAGTTGCCCTGGATTGATACCGCCAAATCAAATTGCATCAGTGCGTTAGAACATTTTTGGAACAGTTGGGCTTCGGCCAGAAAAGATATTGTACTCATTGTGTGTGGATCATCTGCCTCTTGGATGATCAATAAGCTGATCAACAATAAAGGGGGTTTACATAACAGGGTTACGAAAAAGATAAAACTTCTACCCTTTACCTTAAAAGAGTGCGAACAGTTCTTGGCAGAGAAAAAAAGCAACTGGAATCGCTATCAAATCGTGGAGGCCTACATGGCTCTTGGCGGGATACCCTATTATTGGAATGCACTGGAACCTGGATACAGTGCCGCGCAGAACATTGACAGATTGTTTTTTTCAGCCAATGGTTTGCTAAGGGAAGAATTTCAAAATTTGTTTGCTTCACTTTTTAAAAAATCAGAAAACCACGTAGCGATTGTGGATGCACTGGGTACAAAAGCAAAAGGGTTGAGTAGAAAAGAGATCATTAAACATGCAAAGTGGGACAGCTCAGGAACGGCCACCAAGGCAATCACTGAATTGGAAGCTAGTGGGTTTATCAGAAAATATGTTCCGTTTAATAAAAAAACCAAGGAAAGTGTTTATCAGCTAATTGATCTCTATTCGCTCTTCTACTTACGATTTATCAAAGGCAACATATCTGCTACGGAAAACTTTTGGATCAATGCAATAGATAGCCCACAACACCGCACTTGGAGTGGGTACTCATTTGAGATGGTTTGCTTACTTCATTCCCATCAAATCAAAAAAGAATTGGGCATACAGGGCATACAAAGTACAGAAAGCTCTTGGAGAAGTAAGAGCACAAAAAACGGAGCGCAAATAGATTTGGTAATTGATCGGAAAGACGAAACGGTGAACCTCTGCGAAATGAAATTTTCGGTCAACCCATTCATCATCGATAAAAAATATGCGGAAGTACTTCGAAACAAAATCGGAACTTTTCGATCGGAGACCAAAACAAGAAAGGCTGTCATGCTGACGATGATAACTACCTATGGGCTTAAAAAAAATGAGTACTCACAAGGGCTGATTCAAAATGATCTGACAATGGATTGTTTGTTCGAATGATCAATTACGTTGTCAATTGAAAAAATCAGTTTGACTGATTATAAAATAGACACGCTTTATTCATCACACACTCCGCACATTTCGGATTGGTTGGCCTGCACGTTTCTCTTCCTAAAAAAGAAATGGCCATGCCCACTTCGCCCCAATCTTTAGGATCAATGGCTTCCATGAGTTGTTTTTCAATTTTCTTTGGATCGGTGCCTGTTGCTATTCCTAATCGAGGGGCTACACGAACCACATGAAGATCAACAATAATACCTTCTGCCTTCTTGCCGGATTCACGCATAATTACATTGGCAGATTTCCTTCCAATGCCCGGCAACTCGGTTAACTCCTCCATGGAGGCAGGAATATTTTTATCCTCCTTGATCTGTGCAGCTAGGCTCAAGAGCCACTTCGTTTTATTTCCGAAGTTTCTAATCTTGCTTACAAAGGGAAACAACGATTCAACATCCGCTTTTGCCAATGCTTTCATATTGGGGAATGCCTTGAAAAGATCGGGTGCAAGTTTGTTAATGTTTCTATCCGAATCTTGTGCGGAAAGAATAACCGCTACCAAAAGCTCATAAATGTTAGTGTAATCGAGTGGGTGCTTTTTGCCCTTGTATTTTTTGAGAAGAGACTGTATTTCTTTTTGCCAATTAACTGAAGCCATGGTGGGTTTTTTTCAATGAATGAGATGACCTGTTATTATTCTGTTTTTATACCAAACGATATAAAATCTCTGCCATGCAAAATTTTATTAAGCTCTCGCTGCGTCTTCATAATCTCATCTAGGGAAAGGGATAATTCGGTGTGATAGATTTTGTAGATGAGTTCCCATTCGCGTTTGTCCATAAAACCATCGGAGTTAGCAATGACACACATCCATGAGAGACACCTGATTTGTTTTTGCGCGTTGAGTTTTTTTAATCCTTCTAAGCAATCTTTATAGAGTTTGCTTCGATCTGTCTCTTTGTATTTATTTAAGGTGACTTCAAATTTTGTTTCATCAAAGCCTTCGGCCGCAATGACTTTTTTGCCAAGCTTCACTTCTTTGTCAGTAATTTTGCCATCGGCACCAATTACCAAATAGTAGAGGCCAATGATGGTTGATGAATAATCCAAGCCAGAAAATTTAAGGCTCAAATTAGAGAAAGGAATTGCATTATGCAATTTTAAATGGCCCTGTTGATTCGATCTTTCATTGACTCCGTAACGATTTCACAGGGTTGACAATGGCCGCTTTGATAGATTGATAACTCACCGTGAGCCACGCGATCAAAAGAGCGATCGACCCCGCTAAAACAAACGAACCAACTCCCATTTCTATGCGGTAAGCAAAACTGCCCAACCATTCGCTCATCATCCACCACGCTAATGGAGTGGCCAGCACAAAAGCGATTAAAACGAGTTTAGTAAAATCTTTCGACAACAAAATAAGTACACCACTTACCGAAGCCCCCATCACTTTGCGAATACCAATCTCTTTGGTGCGCAAACTGGCTGTGTAGGCTGAGAGTCCGAATAACCCAACGCACGCAATGATGATAGCAAGACTAGAGAACACCGAGAACATTTTTCCCGAGCGTTGCTCTTCGGCATATCCTTGATTCAAATTATTATCAAGGAACTCGTATTTGAATGGCTGCTCGGGCACAAAATCCCTCCATTTACTTTCAATTTTTTTAATTGCCCCTTGAGGCGAACCCCCCTTCAACCTTACAGCAACAAAACCATTCCCTGGAAATCCAAAGGCCTCATTGCAATACATTACCAAAGGGGTAATCTCATCGCGCAGCGATTGAAAATGGAAATCTTTGACCACACCTATCACTGTATAAAATTTGGTGGTTGTAGTACCATCTTCATTGGTGCCAACATGCGAGAGTTTGCGTCCAACAGGATCAGGCAGCCCTAAAGTTTTAACGGCTGTTTCGTTTAGCAGAACATGGAGAGAATCATTTGTTTCTTTTGCAAAAAACCTTCCATCCCTTAACTTAAATCCAATTACTTGAGCAAAATCATTGTCAATATTGATAGACTTAACTGTCAAAATCTCATCTGATCCTTCGGCTTGAAACTGGTCACCAAAGACATCGTCACGGTTGCCAATACGCGAACTGGTTCCTGCTGCAGCCTGTACTTCTGGCATCTGCCGAATTTGTTCAATGAAGGATTCCGTTTTCTTATTCAATACAAAGGCACGTTCAATCATCAACACTTGCTCTTTGTTAAAACCTAACTCTTTGCTTTGCATATAGCGCATCTGTTGGCCAACGATTACTGTCCCCACAATTAATACAATGGAAATCATGAATTGAAAAACGACCAGCCCATTTCGAAGCCACGCTCCTTTGTTACTACTTGTAAAGTTGCCTTTCATAACTACCACGGGATTGTAACAGCTCAACACAAATGCTGGGTACAACCCCGCCAATATGCCAACCAACATGGCGAACCCCAGTAGCCCAATTATTACATCTATGCTGAAAATAAAATGAAGCTGCTTCTCAATAAGGTTACTGAATGAAGGTAAAATAAGAACGGCTATTAAAATAGCCAAGGCAGTGGCAATGGATGAAAGCAAAATAGATTCTGTTAAAAATTGCGCCACCAATTGATTCTTTATGGACCCCATTACTTTGCGTACACCTACTTCGCGCGCACGCTCAGCAGATCGGGCAGTGGCCAAATTCATGAAGTTAATGCAGGCAATAACTAGAATGAGAAGTGCTATAAAGGAAAGAATGTAAACGTAGCGCACGTTGCCACTTGGTGTGATGGTAAATTCAATATTAGTTGGATCTAAATGGATAGAGGTAAGCGGTTGTAAAAGATAGCGATACCCATTCCCTGCCTTTTTATAATCCTCCCATGATTTCCCCAAATCATGTTCAATATGGCCTGCTGCATAGGTATCAACCATTTTAGGAAACTTGGCTTCCAATTTCTTGGGATCAGAATTCGGTTTCAGTTTGATATACGTATGAGAATCGAAGCTGGTATAGTTTTCTTGATTGATAAACCGAGTAAACTGTGGCCCTGCCAGTGATCCCACAAAATCAAATCGGAGATGCGAATGGATAGGCAAATTTTTAAAAACGCCAGATACTTTATTCTCACCAATGTCTCCTCCTAAAACTTTTCCTACGGGGTCTTCTTTCCCGAAGTATTTTTCGGCAGTTGCTTCAGAAATGATCACCTGATTGGGCATCGCCAGAGCAGTTTGCTTATCACCCTTGATCATCTCCAAGTCAAAGAATTTGAAAAAAGAAGAGTCGGCTTGCAAGAAATAATTTTCTTCAAAAGATTTGATCTCGGTTTCGCTTGCTTTGTATTTCACCAATGTGTTTCTATTCGGGCCAAACAGGTGAAGTGTGCTTTCCACTTCGGGAAAATCTTGCTGCATAGATTTGGCAAACGAGTGGGGGATTAAAGAATAAAACGTTTTGTGATTGGGGTACTTTCTCTCTAAGATCATTTTATAAATACGATCTCCTTCAGGAAAAAAGGTATCGTAAGAAAGTTCATATTTTACATACAGTACAATGAGTAGGCATGCACTGATACTAACGGCTAGCCCAATGATATTAATCGCAGTATATATTTTTTGCTTTACGAGGCTGCGAAAAGCAATTTTAATGTAATTTCTGAACATACTTAAGGTTTTATCTTGATTAGAAGTAGTTATAGCATGACGTGTTATACCTTAAATTAGTTGAAAGGTTACTTGATTAACGAAAGATTAACAAGCCAAATTGATGAAAGGTCAGATTCGAGAGCCGGGAGGTTTCCGCTACCAAACTTTTAGAGCCTGCATTTTGTTGGATAACCAATTTACTCCTCAAAAGCAATATTATTATTCAAACCCCTATCTTTGCCAACTCAATCAACAGGTCTATGAAATTTTTGATCATTTTAGGGCTTATCGCTTACATCTTTTATAAAGTGGGTGGATTGTTCTTTCGTGCAGGCGCAGCCTCACAAAACCGTACCCAATATCGCAAACCAGAAGAGAATAATACTCAGGCATCTCCCAAAAAAGAGAAACGCAACGGTGGCATCAAGGGTGGAGATTATATTGATTATGAAGAAGTGAAATAGAAGTTGACAATGGTTCAATTGACAACAAACAACGTAAAAGAGCCCGACCTTTGTCCACTTACTATTTGTTAACTGTCAATTTAGTTAAATGAAAATCCCTTTCCAAAAATACGAAGCAACGGGCAACGATTTTGTGATTGTCGATAATCGCGAGGGGAAATATTCTTTCTCAATCGATCAAATAAAAAAAATCTGCGACCGAAAGTTTGGAGTGGGTGCAGACGGGTTGATGTTGATAGAGAAACATCCCTCGCTTGATTTCAATTTGATTTATTACAATAGCGATGGCTCTCCTAGCCTCTGTGGCAATGGGAGTCGTGCGGCTGTCAAGATGGCTTCTTCGTTGGGCATGATCAATGGCCACGCAGCATTCAATGCGTATGATGGCATCCATGATGCTGATTTGTTACCCAACAGCATTGTTCGCCTAAAAATGAACGATGTGGAAGAAGTTAAAAAAAGCAGTGATGGTTTTTTCATCAACACAGGCTCTCCGCATTTCATTCGTACGGTGGCAGGCACAAAAGATTTTGCGGTTGTGGAAGAAGGAAGAAAAATCCGCTACAGCGAAGAATTTAAACCAAGCGGCACGAATGCCAACTTCATTAAATTACTCCCTGATAATTCTATTTTCGTTCGCACTTATGAGCGAGGAGTAGAAAACGAAACACTTTCATGCGGCACAGGTGTGACAGCCGCGGCTTTGGCTGCTTCTTTTCAAGGCTATCGCTCACCAGTCAGCATTCAAACCTTGGGAGGAGAACTTTCTGTCGAGTTCAAATCAAGTCAGGATGGCTCGTTTACAGATGTTTACCTCATCGGCCCTGCCAAAAAGGTGTTTGAAGGTTTTATCGAGATGTAGGATGGCAAATTCGCAATGGTTATCTTTGGTTAGCTAAAATTTTGATATGGAAACTGTAACAATTCAATTACTCAATCATAAAGCCTTCAAACTTTTAAAAGAGTTGGAAGAATTGCATCTAATAAAGTTGCTTGGAAACAAGAGTTCTTCAAACTCTAAATTGTCAGACCGATTTGAAGGTAAACTTTCAAACGAAGCGGCAGATGCCCTTAGAAATCATGTGAAACAAGTGCGTGAGGAATGGGACAGGAATATCTAATAGATACTAATATTATTGTCGATTACTTGAATGGCAATTTGCCCTCGCCAGCAAAGTCCTTTCTCAGAAAAGTGGTTAATGATATTCCTAAAATTTCAATCATTACAAAAATTGAAGTTTTGAGTTTCAAGAAGGACGCAGAATCATATCAACTGGTGACCGACTTTGTTGATTGTTCAATTACACAAGAGCTAACAAAGGAAATAACTGAAACGGCCATTGAGGTTAGGCTTCGCAAAAAGATTAAAGTTGCTGATGCGATTATCGCTGCTACTGCTCTCGTCTTTGACTTTACACTCCTTACTCGCAACACAGAAGATTTCAAAGGAATAGCTGGATTGAAAATCTCCAACCCTTGGTTGATAGCCTGAGACATGAACACAACACGAATCCAAAAAACCGCGAAAGAATAAAACTCACAGGACTACACAAAACTAGGCGAGCCTATGAAGGCAAGCGATCTCAAAAATCGTATTCGAGCCGCAAAAGCTCGGATCAAAGCAGGCCACTTTACCTCGCAAGAAGATTTAGAGATTGAAATGATGAATTGGTAAGTGGAAAAATCAAGCCAATGAGACACATCTTTCTAGTATCTAACTGACAAAAAGGTGCTTGAATACCATCTGGAACTATAATTGCAAAGCGTAAATCCTTAACTTTCGGACTTTTCGGCCAAGCCAATGGTAATCTTTTGTTACTATGGACTAATGGCCAAGGACTATCGACTAATTTATGTTAAAACTCATCGCCAAACTATTTGGCACCAAGTCAGAGAAGGACATCAAGCGTATGATGCCATTAGTGGAGGAAACCAAACGCGAAGGCGAAAAACTCCTTTCTATTTCCCATGATGAACTGCGGGCGAAGACCCTCGCCATCCAAGGAGAGATCAACTTAAAACTAAAACCCATTGACGATCAATTGGCGGATTTGCACAAGCAAATTGCCGATGACCCCGACAAAGACATCAACGAAAAAGAGGCCATCTTCAATCAGATCGATCAGATTGAAAAAGATCGCAACAAAGAATTAGAAAAGGTATTGCTCGAAGTATTGCCCCGCGCTTTCGCCATCATCCGCGAAACAGCCAAGCGATTTAAAGACAATGAATATTTGGAAGTAACGGCCACAGATTTCGATCGTCAGTTAGCAGCTAAACATGCCAACGTAAAAATCAGTGGCGACAAAGCGCATTGGCACCGTCAATGGATGGCTGCGGGCAACTTGATCACGTGGGACATGGTGCATTACGATGTGCAGATCATCGGGGGCATTGCCCTGCACGAAGGCAAAGTGGCCGAGATGGCGACAGGTGAAGGAAAAACATTGGTGGCAACGTTCCCCGCTTTTTTAAATGCGCTTTCGCGGAGAGGCGTGCATATCGTAACGGTCAACGATTATTTGGCTAAACGCGATAGCGAATGGATGGGGCCAATCTTCCAGTTTCATGGATTAGCCGTGGATTGCATTGACAAGCACGAGCCGAACTCCATCGCCAGAAGGGATGCGTATCGTTCTGATATTTGCTACGGCACCAACAACGAATTTGGTTTTGATTATTTGCGCGACAATATGTCCAAAGAGACAGAAGAGCTAGTGCAGCGCGGCCATCATTATGCTATGGTAGATGAGGTAGATAGCGTGTTGATCGATGAAGCGCGTACTCCGTTGATTATTTCTGGCCCGGTGCCCCGTGGCGATGAGCATGAATTCTATGACTTAAAACCTCGCATCAATAAATTAGTTGACGCGCAGAAAAAATTAGTGAACCAATATCTCAACGATGCCAAAAAGCAAATAACCGATGGCCAAGAGAAAGATGGAGGCCTCGCTTTGTTCCGCGCCCATCGGGCGATGCCAAAGTACAAACCGCTAATCAAAGCATTGAGCGAGATGGGTTACAAGGCCATCCTTCAAAAGACAGAAAACTATCACCTGCAAGACAACAAGAAAGAGATGCCCGTGGCCGATGCTCCGTTGTATTTTGTAATTGATGAAAAGGACAATAGCGTTGATCTAACAGAAAAAGGGATTGATTTAATTACTGGCGAAGGAGAAGACCCTAAGTTTTTCATCATGCCTGAGATTGGCATCGAATTAAATAAATTAGAGAAAGACGCTTCTCTTTCAGACGAGCAAAAGTTCCAGAAAAAAGAAGAACTCATTCGCGATTATTCTACCAAGTCGCAACGCATACACAGCGTCAATCAATTATTAAAAGCCTACACACTTTTTGAAAAAGATACCGAGTATATCATTGCTGATGGCAAAGTAAAAATTGTAGACGAGCAAACAGGTCGTGTGTTAGATGGCCGAAGGTATTCTGACGGTTTGCACCAAGCGATTGAAGCAAAGGAAAATGTGAAGGTAGAAGATGCTACGCAAACTTACGCGACCATCACACTGCAAAATTATTTCCGCATGTACCACAAGCTCGCGGGTATGACGGGTACTGCCGAAACCGAAGCGGGCGAGTTGTGGGATATTTATAAGTTGGATGTGGTGGTGATCCCTACCAACAAACCAGCTACACGCAAAGACCAAGAGGATTTGGTTTTCAAAACAATGCGCGAAAAATTCAATGCCGTGGTAGATGAAATTGTGAAATTGACATCGGCAGGAAGACCTGTGTTAGTGGGTACTACATCCGTAGAGATTTCAGAATTGGTGAGCCGATTGCTCACCATGAAAAAAATAAAGCACAACGTACTTAATGCCAAGCAACATCAGCGCGAGGCAGAGATTGTTGCCGAGGCAGGTAAGCCAGGCACAGTAACCATCGCTACCAACATGGCTGGCCGTGGTACAGATATTAAACTCACGCCAGAATCGCGTGCGGCAGGTGGCTTGGCCATTATTGGCACCGAGCGTCATGAATCGCGCAGGGTAGATAGACAGTTGCGCGGTCGCTCTGGTCGCCAAGGTGATCCTGGTTCTTCTACTTTTTATGTTTCGTTAGAAGATAATTTGATGCGGTTATTTATGCCCGAGCGAATTGCACGTATCATGGATCGGTTAGGATTGAAAGAAGGCGAGGTGATTTCTCACTCCATGGTCACCAACTCCATCGAACGTGCGCAGAAAAAAGTAGAAGAAAATAACTTTGGCATTCGTAAGCGATTGTTAGAGTACGACAACGTAATGAACTCGCAGCGCGAAGTAATTTACAAGCGAAGAAAAAATGCACTCTTTGGTGAACGCCTCCAATTAGATATTCTCACCATGCTTTTTGATACCTGCGATGATTTAGTGGCAAGTGGAAAAGCGGGGGAAAAAGTAGATGACTTTAAATTGAGTGTATTGAGTATGCTTGGTGTCGATTTCTCAATCCCTTCAGAAGAATTCACCAAACTAGATCAAGCCGTTATCAGTGAGCGACTTTATGAAGATGCGCTGAAACAATACTCTCACAAAAATAGACTGGCAGCCGAAAAAGCAATGCCAATCGTGACGGATATTTTCAAAACGCGTGGCGCAACCATTAAAGATATATTGGTCCCTTTTAGTGATGGCGCAAAGCAAATTGGCGTGGCTGCGAATTTGAAGAAGTGCGTGGAAACGAAGAACGCAGAGTTAATCAAGTCGATGGAGAAGATGATCACCCTCGCTATTATAGACCAGCAATGGAAAGAACACCTCCGCGACATGGACGATTTAAAACAGTCTGTGCAAAACGCAGTGTATGAACAGAAAGATCCGCTGTTGATTTATAAGTTCGAGGGCTTTGAGGCGTTCAAGCGGTTCATTGCTAAAGTGAACGAAGAAACCGTATCTTTCTTGATGAAGGGAGATATTCCTGTACAAGATTCAGATCAAGTACAGGAAGCACGCGCCCAAAAGAGACAACGACTAAGCGAGCAAAAAGAAGAGTCAAGGTCTTTATTGCAAGGTGGGGCAGCAGCACCTCAGCAAGAGCGCACAGAAGAAAAGATAATGCCCGTGAAATCTGAAAAGATAGCAGGGCGCAATGATAAAGTTACTGTGCAATATCAAAACGGAACAGTGATGAAAGATGTGAAGTACAAAAAAGTAGAGGATGACATTCAAGCAGGAAGGTGTATTGTGATCGAACAGTAATTTTTAAAAAGTGAATAGTAGAAGAATAGAAGAAGTCAGAAGTGAGAAGTCAGAAGTTGGAATTTTACATTCTCTCTTCTGCCCCCTAACCTCTATCTTCTTTCTTTTATTAACCACTTCTTGCCAAGCTCAGAAACCATCAAAGCCCTACTACGAGGACCTCTCTTTGCTGAGGCCAAAGGTGACGTTAGAGGAAACAAAGCCCAAAGATAGTGCGGCCACCAAGAAAGTGGTTATGATGGTTACGCCAACGCATACTGTCAATACAAAAGTAGATGCGATCTTAGATAGCATTGATAAATTTAATTTAACGCGAAAGTTTATAGATGGCTTTACCATTCAAATCTATTCGGGGCAAAAGCGGGAAGAAGCATTGAATGCCTCCAAAAAATTAGCAGAATCAATTAGTAGCCTTCGTTCTACTACACAGTATCAACAGCCTAAGTTTAAAGTAACTGTGGGGAAATACTACTCAAGGCTAGAAGCCCAAAAGGATTTATTAAGGCTGAGGCGAACTTTTTCCAGTGCCATTCTAGTGCCAGAGCGGATTATGATAAAATAGCTCTTTTTTGACTGCCTTGGATTCAAGTCATTTTTGTTATAATTTTGACTTCGATTCAAGTCAATGAGTTTAGACCGGTTATATTCGTTTCAATCCAACCTGCTTAAATCAGTAACCCTTGATTTCGTCCGGCCATTGTACCACTCCATTCAATGGAAGCAGCGGATGTTTGGTATTAAAGGATTGAGAGGCGTGGGCAAAACCACGCTGTTGCTTCAATATTTAAAATTTAAGCTAAATGGAAATGGATTGTATGTGACCGCTGATCATCCCTTGTTTTATAATAAAAGTTTATTGGATTTGGCCGAAGAGTTTGAAAAAGAGGGGGGTAACATACTATTGATTGATGAAATCCACAAATACCCAAGGTGGTCTTCTCAGTTAAAAAACATTTATGATGGGCATCCCGGCCTTCAAGTTATATTCACCGCTTCATCTGTGCTTGAAATCCAAAAGGGCGAAGCAGATTTAAGCAGAAGGGTAGTTTCGTATGAACTAACCGGAATGTCTTTTAGAGAGTATCTGTCGTTGTCGTATCAATATACCGTTCCACCCTTATCGTTGGAGGCAATTTTAAAAAACCCTCAGACCGTTGTTTCAAAACTTGAGTTTCCACAAAAGGTATTGCCATTGTTTAAAAATTATTTGAAAATGGGGTACTTTCCTTTTAGCGAAAACAATGCTGAGACCAATTTTTTGGTAAAACTCAATCAAGTCATCAATGCCGTTTTAGAAACTGATTTGGCACTAGTGGAAAATTACTCTGCTGGCAATGTGGCAAAGATTAAAAGATTGCTGGGGATTATTGCTGCTTCCGTTCCTTTTACCCCTAACATCTCAGCCATTGCAGCGCAAATGCAATTGGGGAGAGATACGGTCAATAATTTTATTGTTCACTTGCAGCGGGCAAGGTTGTTGAATTTGATATTTTATACCAAAAGAGGCGCGGCTTCGCTGCAAAAACCCGATAAGATCTATTTAGAAAATACCAATTTGAGTTATGCCCTGCACGATGTGCCCGATGTGGGCAGCTTGCGAGAAACATTTTTTATCAACCAATTAAGAAATGCCGGTTACCAAGTTACATTACCTTTGTCAGGCGATTTTTTAGTTGATCAAAAATGGACATTTGAAGTGGGCGGAAAATCAAAAACGCAAGAACAAATAAGAAACGTACCCAATAGCTACTTAGCTATTGATGGTATTGAAGATGGCTATCAAAATAGAATTCCGCTTTGGCTCTTTGGTTTTTTATATTAATGGATCATACCATGTTGTTACATATCATTCAAAATCTATCCAACCAATATGCCAGTGAAGTAATTTCATTTCGCAGGCACTTGCATGCTAATCCTGAACTTTCTTACCAAGAATTCAATACAGCTAAATTCATAGCTGCGAAACTTCAGTCAATTGGAATTGAACCACAAGTAGGAATTGCAGGAACTGGGGTTGTTGTTTTAATTGAAGGAAAAAATCCCGGCAAAAAAATAATTGCCCTGAGGGCAGATATGGATGCGCTACCCATCACAGAACTAAATTCAGTCGAATACAAGTCAAAAAATGTTGGCGTGATGCACGCGTGTGGCCATGATGTACACACTTCATCATTGCTGGGCACGGCAAAGATTTTACATTCCATCAAGGACCAATTTGAAGGTTCGGTCAAATTGATTTTTCAACCGGGGGAAGAAAAAAATCCAGGGGGCGCGTCTATCATGATCAAAGAAGGCGTGTTAGAAAATCCTAGGCCAACTTCTATTATTGGCCAACATGTCTTTCCGTTATTGCCAGTGGGTAAAATCGGCTTTCGCGAAGGGAAATACATGGCTAGTAGTGACGAGATTTATTTGAAGGTGATTGGCAAAGGAGGGCACGGGGCAACACCCGAACTTACCATCGACCCTGTGGTGATTGCCTCTCACATCATCATTGCCTTGCAACAAGTGATCAGTCGCAATGCAAGCCCAAAGCAGCCAACGGTGCTTACGTTTGGAAAAATTACTGCCAATGGAGCGACCAACATTATCCCAGACGAGGTGAATATCGCTGGCACATTCCGAGCGCTTGATGAAACGTGGCGCAAAGAAGGGTTAGCAAAAATAAAAAAAATGGCAGAAGGCTTGGCTGAGAGCATGGGTGGAAAATGTGAAGTAGATATTCATCATGGTTATCCATACCTAGAAAACAACCCCGCTCTCACACAAAGCATCAGGAAAGCCGCAGAAGAATATGTGGGCAAAGAAAATGTGGTGGACATTGATCTTACGCTCGGCTCAGAAGATTTTGCATACTATTCCCAAATCATCCCGGCCTCTTTCTATCGCCTTGGCACGCGCAACGAGGCGAAAGGGATTACCTCTTATGTACACACCCCTACTTTTGATATTGATGAAGATGCCCTGAAAATTGCCCCAGGGCTGATGGCGTGGATGGCCTTGAAGGAGTTGAATCAGTAAAGGGCATCTCTAAAAACTCTAGTATACTGTCAGACTGAGCTTGTCGAATAATACTTGTCAGACTGAGCTTTTCAGGTACTGGCAGACTGAGCTTGTCGAAGTCGATTTACACCGCACAAAAACTAACAAGCCGGTTTCGATAGGCTCAGACAGAGTTTTTAGAGATACCCTAAAGTTAAAAAAGAAGTTTATAAATTGCTCACAAAAATATATCTTGATTTAAAAGCTTAAGCCCCATGAATTTTGAATTAACTGAAGAACAATTATCTGTACAAAAAGCAGCACGTGATTTTGCGCAAAGTGAATTATTGCCAGGCGTGATTGAGCGCGACAACGAACAAAAATTCCCTGCTGAGCAAATCAAGAAGATGGGCGAACTGGGCTTTATGGGTATGATGACCGACCCAAAATATAATGGAGGAGGAATGGATTCAATCTCTTATGTGCTTGCCATGGAGGAGATTTCAAAGATTGATGCATCTGCCTCGGTGTGCATGTCGGTGAACAATTCATTGGTTTGCTGGGGGCTTGAAAGATTTGGGACCGAAGAACAGAAAGAGAAGTATTTGAAAAAATTGACTACGGGAGAAAGCATTGGGGCATTTTGTTTGTCGGAGCCAGAGGCGGGGTCAGATGCAACCAGTCAACGCACTACCGCAGAAGATAAGGGAGATCACTATTTGTTGAATGGAACAAAAAATTGGATTACGAACGGAAAGAGCGCGAGTGTATACATTGTGATAGCACAAACCCATCCTGAAAAAAAGCACAAAGGTATTAACGCGTTAATAGTAGAAAGAGGAATGCCGGGTTTTATTGTGGGCAAAAAGGAAGATAAGATGGGCATCCGTGGAAGTGATACACACTCGCTTATGTTCACCGATGTGAAAGTGCCCAAGGCCAACCGCATAGGCGAAGAAGGCTTTGGTTTTAGTTTTGCTATGACCACCTTGAATGGTGGCCGCATAGGTATTGCAGCGCAAGCACTCGGCATTGCTGCGGGTGCGTATGAGTTGGCATTGAAATATTCCAAGGAGCGCAAGGCATTTGGAAAACATTTGGCTGAGCATCAGTCCACACAATTTAAATTGGCCGACATGGCCACTAAAATAGATGCTGCTAGATTATTGGTATGGCAAGCAGCTTATTTGAAAGATCAAAAGAAAGATTTTGTAAAAGCAGCCGCCATGGCAAAACTATTTGCTTCGCAAATTGCACAAGAAGTAACAACCGAAGCTGTGCAGATTCACGGAGGGTATGGTTATGTAAAAGAGTTTCATGTGGAGCGCCTTATGCGCGATGCGAAGATCACCCAGATTTATGAAGGCACCACGGAGATACAGAAGATGGTTATTTCGAGGGAACTGCTTAGGTAGCTTTAACGGTATTTTGACTCATATTAAATCACCGATAAAAAAAATAAAAAAGGGCTGTTGAAAAATCAACAGCCCTCCTTCTAAATTGGATGCCCTTATTTTTTTAATAAGACGTTTTCAATTCTACTCTTCTATTTTTAGCGCGGCCAGCAGCCGTTTTGTTATCAGCAATGGGTTTAGTTTCTCCATAGCCTACAGCGGTTAAGCGAGATTCCATGATACCTCTTCCCATCAAATAAGTTTTAACTGTCTCTGTGCGCTTTTGCGATAAAGTCATGTTGAAAGCATCATCTCCTTGGCTATCGGTGTGGCCTTCTATTAATAAGTTAGCCTGCTCATACCGTTTGAGTATGGTTGCCAACTCATCTAGTTGTGCCAAAGAGGCAACTACTAGTTTATCACTATTCGTTTGCATGAAAATTTTGCTACCGATTTGAGTGATCTTCTTCACATCTTCTTTTGAAATTTCAGGACAGCCTTTATTGGTAATTGTACCTTTTACTTCTGGGCAACGATCTTGATCATCTGCTACACCATCTCCGTCTGTATCTGGGCAACCTTTCAAGGCTAACACACCTGCCTTATCTGGGCAAGTATCTTCTTCATTTAACACCCCATCGCTATCAGTATCTAACGGACAACCTTTCACATCTACAGCATATCCAGCTTTTGTACCTGGGCATGAATCATCTCCGTCAGCTATACCATCACTGTCAGCATCGGGGCATCCTTTTAATTTTGCAAGGCCGGCTACATCGGGGCAACGGTCATCTTTATCAATAACAAAGTCACCATCTTTATCGGGGCATCCTTTTAATCCTTCAGTACCAGCTACGTCAGGGCATTCATCTAAATAGTCAGCTACTCCGTCTTTATCTTTATCGAGCGGACATCCCGTTTTATCAACAACTACAGTAGATGGTGTGCCAGGGCATTTATCATAGCGGTCAGATACCCCATCGTTATCCTCATCTTTTTTCTTGCCAAAATTGAATGATAGACCTACCATGTGAAATAGGTATGCGTCATTTTTACTGGCAGTAACGCCATCTCTTTTATCCGAACTTGAATAAAGAAATGTCTCTTGCACATTCAGCATCAAAACTGGTGAGAGCTTAAAGTTTATACCACCACCAAATGACGGGGCAATATAATCTACTTGATTTTCGGTGATCGTTATGTTCTTGTCAAACAGCATCGCTCCGCCACCTACAAATACATAAGGCCTTACAGAAGAACGAGGGCCTAGGATATTGAATCTGAAGTTTATTAACGCAGAAGTAAAGTCTTGCCTGAATTGACCACCAGATCGGTTAAATCCAATTTCCCCTTTTGTTATTAACAAGTTCAAATCAAAATGATCATTCATGTACCTTGATACAGAAATGCCACCCACGCCATAGAACGCCATGTTGCCTTTGTAAAAGTCATTGCCAAGGTCACCGTTGTACTGAGTGGCTCCACCGTGCAAGCCGATGTTCCATTTTTTGTCTTCTGTTTGTGCGGAAGCGCAGAATGTAAATGCCAGGCATATACAAGCAAGTAATAATTTTTTCATGTTGGTTTTTTAGTTTAAAAATTGAAATACAAAGTTTACCATCATTATAGTGTTGAGTATTACATAACTTTTTAAAAGAGTTATATGATTCACATATCTACAATTGGCTTCTCATCCCATACTAAAAAACCGTACCATCTCAATTATCTGTTTGTTAGTGAGCATGTGCCAATATTTTCATAGAGATAGTGTGGAAATTTCGCTCAATATTGATGATTATATTTCTCTATAATCAGTCAGTAACTCTCCTTTAAAGGGGATTATCCCTTTCACTGATACGTAAGCAATAAATTTTAAGGCCGATTCAGGTAAAAACAGAGTTTAAGCGATGTTGGAGTAATTTTTGAATTAAAGCGAATTGAACCACTTGATGTGAGTGATAACGCGATAACGCGTTATCACTGTCACTGAATAGTAGGGAACTATTATAGATTTAACCAACAAGTAAAATGAAACTGTACATCAAATATATGGTAAGCACAAGTTGTAAAATGGTAGTGAAAGAACAGCTAATAAAATTGGGGCTTCACTCTGTTTCCATTTCACTGGGTGAAATAGAAATCATAGAGAACATGACCAATTGGCAACGAGAGCAAATGAAAATGGCATTGAAGGAATTTGGATTGGAGCTAATGGATGACACCAAATCTATATTGATTGAAAAAATTAAGACCGCAATTATTGAATTGGTACGTTATGCGGAGGAAATTCCTAAAATAAATTTTTCTGAACACTTGAGTCAAAAATTAAATTACAACTATACGTATTTGTCCAATATCTTTTCAGAAACCCAATCAACTACTATCGAGCATTTTATGATTGTTCATAAAATTGAGCGTGTAAAAGAGTTGATTACATATAATGAACTCAATCTAACCGAAATATCGTGGAAGCTTAACTATAGCAGTGTAGCGCACCTTTCTAATCAGTTTAAAAAAGTGACGGGTTTAACGCCCTCCATTTTTAAATCGCTCAAGCAAAAAAATAGGGGCATGCTACAAAATGCGTGAATGATGTAACTTTTTAATAAAGTTATGTAACATGTTTTTAAGCTAATGCTATCACCTTTGCAATTGTAAATTAATACCATAAAAATTAAAATTATGAAAAAGACAATTCTAACACTTGCCGCAACAATGCTTATGGCAGGAGCCAGTTTAACAGTAGTTGGGCAGCAGAATAAAAAAGCAGCGAAGGCAAGAAAAGAAGTAGCCGAAGCAAAAAAGGATTTGAGAGAAGCAAAAATCGATTCTGCGGCAGATTATCAACGCTTTAATACCGAGGCACAAGCTCAAATAATGGACAATGATAAAAAGATTGCTGAGCTACGGGCAAAGAAGGCCAGCGATAACAAGGAGACCAAGGAAAAGTACGACAAACAAGTGATGGCTTTAGACCAAAAGAATAACGATCTAAAAATGAGGATCAAAGGCTCTACTACCACTAAAACCGATAAATGGGCAGCCTTCAAGCGCGAGTTTACTCACGACATGAATGAATTTGGCAGGGCATTTAAGGACATTGGCGTGAACAACTCAAACTAGATAACAATCACTATTTTTTCCAGAAGCGGGCAATGCCCGCTTTTTTTATTTACAAATCATCACTTGCCACGACTCAAATATGTGAATGATGTAACATACTTTAAAAGTTATGTAACATATCCATCACCGATAACTGCAACCTTTATACTGTAGTGAAAATTCATTCACGCCAGTAGCCACAACATAAAAGTATAATCAAATGAAAGCAGCTATAAAACCAAGCAACACAGTTAAGGTTGAGAAACCCAATCTGCCTCATGATGAAAATGAAGAAGGAATGGAAAAAACAATAGAAAAAGTAATAAAAAAATTACAACCAAAGCACATCATTAATCCCTTGCCAGCGAAGCACAAAAGAAGTAGGTGAAGCTTTACCTTTAATAATTTGAATTTATGAAAATACTAATCGCGATTGCAATAATTTTACTTTCAGCATCTCACTTTAGCAGCTATGCTCAAGAAACATTCGGAAGAACACTCAACCTAGGTTTGGGTGTGGGTGGATACTCTGGATACTACGGCCACGTAGGCCGCTCCTTGCCTGTTTTTCATGTCGATTATGAGTTTGATGTAGCGAAAGATTTTACAGTTGCACCTTTTATTAGCTTCTACTCGTTTTCCAATGATTACTATTGGGGTAACAGCAACAAGCCTTTCAAAAATTACTCCTATCATGAAACGGTTATCCCGATAGGCGCAAAGGGCACCTACTATTTTGATGACTTGCTCAACGCCACCTCTAAATGGGATTTTTATTTAGCGGGCTCATTGGGTTTTGCCATTGTCTCTTCATCTTGGGATGATGGTTACAATGGAGACCGCAACTATTACAAAAGCCCTTCCTCCATATTTCTGGACATTCATATTGGGTCAGAGTATCATTTTAATAAAAAGGTTGGTGCGTACCTCGATCTATCAAGTGGCGTCTCAACAATTGGCGTAGCCTTTCATGGACTAAAATAAATAAATAAACAATTAAAATTATGGGAAATCTACTTTACACTATTGCAGTAATACTAGTTATTATCTGGGCCATCGGGTTCTTAGGCTTCAATGCCGGGGGAATCATTCACGTACTTTTAGTGATTGCACTCATTGTAGTGTTGCTAAGAGTAATCCAAGGGAAGAAGATTGTTTAAAACATTGATTTTAAATCCTTTAGAAAAAAGAGCACTATTCAAAGTGGGTGGTGCTTTTTATTTTACTCAACGTACCAATTAACTCATATTACAATGTCAACAACAAAAAAATTGGGGATATGGATGGATCACTCCAGTGCCCACTTGATGGAATTTACTATAGACCCTATCGAAACAAAAACGATTGAGTCAAAATTTACGCATCAAGTAAAAGAACTCAGCTTAGAAAAAGGTGAGAATAGAATGCACAATAAAGAACAGCATCAGCAAGCAGAATACTATAAGAAACTGGGAGGTGTCATTAGAAATTACAAAGAAGTACTTCTCTTTGGCCCTACCGATGCAAAAACAGAATTGCATAATACTTTATTGGCTGATCACCTCTTTGAAAATATAAAGATAGAAGTAAAGCAGTCAGATAAAATGACTGATAACCAACAGCACGCCTTTGTTAAAGAATATTTTGCAAAAAAAATAAAATAATACTTAGCAGGTTATGAAAGTTCTGTATAGGCAAATGGAATTGTTATTTGAAAAATTGGTATTGGTGGCAATGATGTTACTGGGTAATTCCATCACATTTATTATCGCATTATGTACAGTACTGTTTTGGTTAACCAATAAACAATTTTATACCCAAGATATTCATCAAAGTATTGGTGATGTAATTCTTGGTATTACTTTCCTAAGTTTATTCATTATTCAAAAATCATTCAACCGGTTTTCTGGTTCGCTGCATTTAAAAGTGAATGAGCTAGTAGCCTCGCATGAGCCAGCGAGCAATGCGCTAATCAATGTAGAGGAAAAAACAGAACGCGAGATAACGGAGCTTTCAAAGGAATATATTGAGCTTGCCTTGTTGGCAAAATCAAAAAAGAAGCCTTTGACAAATAAAGCAACACACCTATATTCTGCCATAAATAAAAAAGTGAAAAAACTATTGATACTTCTTGTCATTGCGCTTGTGCCTGTAGGAGGACAGGCGCAGAAACTATCGTTAAAAAATATTCCCGCACCAGTAAAAGTTTCCTTTAACAGGGCTTACCCGTTGGCGAGCGATATAAATTGGAAGAAACGTGAAGCTAATTATTCAGCGGAATTTGAAGTGGCAAAGGTTAGCAAATGCGTTACGTATGATGCATTTGGAATGATCGTTGAAAGTTGGGAAAAATTACCTAAAGCTGATTTACCTATAACTGCATCAGAGTTTATTGATAAAAATTATCAGGAGTATAGCATCAATCGGGTACGCAAGATTACAAATGCAATGAACATGGTCGAGTATGAAGTAAAGCTAGACAATCGCTTAGTATTTTTTGATTCGCTTGGCAATTTCAGAATAACTAAAAAGGATTAACCATTCAACAACACGTAAACTCCACACTATGAAGAAGAGAGAAAAGAATTTGAAGCACTATAAAAGAGAATCAACCATCAAGATGAATGATCTTCCTGACTATACCCTCTATGGTGCCAATCAGGATATTTATCGGCAAGGCAAAGAGGAGCAAGATATTGATCCAGAAGATATTTCTAAAAAGAAGACAAAAAATGAAGAGCCGAATTCCCTGAACGAAAAGGATTTTAAAGAAGATCAATCGGGTGGTGATTTAGATGTGCCAGGATCAGAACTAGATGATGCGCAAGAGAAGATTGGTAGCGAAGATGAAGAGAATAATTATTACAGCTTAGGGGGAGACAATCATACCGACTTGGAAGAAAATAAAAGCGACTGATCTTTTAAATAAAATGAAAATAGCCATATTTAGTACTAAGTCTTATGAGCCTGCTTACCTGGATAAGGCGAACCTTGAACATAAGCATCAACTCACTTACTTCAATGCTTCCTTAAACTCTTCTACTGCCGATCTAGCAGAGGGCTATGCTGGCGTGAGTGTATTGTTGAGCGATAAAATCGATAAAGACACCATTGAAAAATTATCTCACGGTGGTGTCAAGCTCATTGACCTGCGCAGTGCCGGTTACGATAATGTGGATGTTGAAGCTGCACGCCTCCATCAAATTAAAGTAATGCGCGTGCCTGCCTATTCGCCACAGGCTATCGCAGAACATGCCGTAGCACTTATATTGACCTTAAATAGAAAAACGCATAAAGCGTATAACCGCGTAAGAGAAAATAATTTTTCGGTAGATAACCTGATGGGTTTTAATCTTTATGGTAAAACCATAGGTGTGATAGGAACAGGTAATATTGGTTCGGCATTCTGCACCATTATGCAGGGGTTTGGTTGCAAGGTAATTGCGTATGATATTGAAGAGTCTGACGATCTTAAAGAAAGAAATATTCAGTACGTCTCTTTTGATGACCTCTTGATCCAATCAGACATCATCTCTATTCACTGCCCACTAACCACCACTACCAAATACCTTTTAAATGCAAACTCATTTGCGAAAATGAAAAAAGGGATGATGTTGATCAATACCAGCAGAGGTGCTATTATCAATACGGCTGATGCCATTCAAGCTTTGAAAAGTGGGCAAGTAGGTTATTTGGGTATTGATGTTTATGAAGGAGAACAAAATTTATTTTTCAAAGACTTATCGCAAAGTATTATACAAGATGATTTGATCGAGCGATTGATGTCATTTAATAATGTACTCATCACGCCACATCAAGCTTTTTTCACCAAAGAAGCAGTAGAACAAATTGCACTTATCACCATTAAAAATTTTACAGATTTTGAAATGGGCAAGCTGCTTGAAAATGAAGTGATGGATCAAAAATAAATAGAGAGAAAGAAATTTTGCCAAAGAATTTTACACCATGCATCCATACCTCTTTTCATCATTCCAACGAAACAAAAAAATATATTATGAAAGTGGCTACAAAGGAAATAGCAGATTATAAGCTATTCAATTCAGCTAGAATAAAATCTTTAGAACTGAAAAATCATATCGTAATGGCTCCAATGACAAGGTGCCGAGCAATTGGAAACATCCCCAACGAACTAATGGCCACCTATTACGGACAGCGAGCGGGTGCAGGTTTAATTATCACGGAGGGCACAGCGCCCTCGCCTAATGGGTTAGGTTATGCACGGATACCGGGCATCTTTACTAGTGAGCAATTGGAAGGTTGGAAAAAAACAACTGCTGCAGTTCATAAAGCGGGTGGCAAAATCTTTATTCAACTTATGCACTGTGGAAGAATAAGTCATCCGCTCAATATGCCCGCGGGCGCGCAGATACTTGCACCCTCTGCTGTAAAAGCAGCAGGACAAATGTGGACGGATTTAAAACAACTGCAAGATCATACACTACCCAAGGAAATGACTGATGAAGATATCCGCACTACGAAGGGTGAGTATGTAGCCGCTGCAAAAAATGCAATCCTTGCAGGCTTTGACGGTGTAGAACTGCATGGCGCAAATGGTTATCTCTTAGAAGAATTTTTATCGCCCTACGCTAACCTTCGCACAGATGAGTATGGTGGCAGCATTGAAAAGCGATGCCGATTTGTACTGGAAGTGGCCACGGACGTAGCCGAGGAAATTGGAAAAGAAAAGACAGGCATTCGTATATCACCGTATGGCATAGGCGGTGACATGCAATACTATTCTCAGATTCAAGATACCTATCACTATCTATCTAGGGAACTCAGTAAGCTGGACATTGCCTACATTCATTTAACCGATCACTCGGCCATGGGCGCACCAGAAGTGCCCATTGAAATAAAGAAAGCAATCCGAGATAACTTTAAAAATTCAATTATCCTTTGCGGGGGTTATGATAAGGCGAGAGCAGAAGCTGACTTACAAAGCGGGCTGTGCGATTTGATTGCTTTTGGAAGACCCTTTATAAACAATCCCGATTTGGTAGAGAGGCTGAAGAACAATTGGCCATTGTCTCAAGATCTTCACATGGATTTATTTTATAGTGCTGACGAGAAAGGATATACGGATTATCCAATGTATAAGCCCAAATAAAAAAATAAAATGGTAGGTGGGACTTTACTCACATCTTTTCTTTCGAATGTAGTTTTATAAGTAACACAGTATTCAACTAACTAAATAAATAAAATGAAAAAAATTATTTCTTATTCATCCATCGTTTTATGCGCGTTCTATTTCACTTCATGTGGTGTAAACAATGCCGTATTGTTCAATTCCAATCAAAATGTAACGCAGGTCAATCTTTCCTCTAGTAATTTTAAAGTAGTGGAAAAGGTGCAAGGGAGCGCTGAGGTAAAATACATTCTCTTGATTGGTGGCATACGCCACAAGCAATTGTATGCCAACGCCTACGCTGCCATGATGGAGAAGGCGAACCTAGTGAGCGGATCAAAAGCCATTGTCAATATAGTTACAGAAGAGCATATTGGCGGAGTGCCTCCGTTTTACATGGTTCGCACCGTGACTGTAAGCGCTAATGTAATTGAGTTTCAGAAGTAGACTTAGGGCATCTCTAAAAACTCCACGTACCCTTCTCTTTTGGAGAAGGGTGAAGGGTTGAGGTGATCAATAAAGAGATTTTTAGAGATGCCCTTTATCGTTTTAAATAAATCCATGATCCATGAAAAGAACAATTTATAAAATTGGATTTTGGTCTGGACTTATTGCGTTTAGTTCTACAGTAGCATTTGGAGTAGCCCAGGCACTACAATTGTTTGGCGTTTTTAATTATCCGCTAGACGAGATTCTGATTTACACATTTTCACTCGGCATCGTTGTTCCTTTGTTAGTAGAGATGAGTGTGTTGCACTATGCTACTGCCGATGATAAAAAATTCTGGAGCCATACGGCATTAATCTTTATGGTCATCTATGCGGTATTTGTTACCGCTAACTATGTGGTTCAATTGGCAACGGTAATACCGATGACGGTAAGTGGAGAATCAGATAAGATTACAATTTTAAAGCAAACACCTCATTCACTCTTTTGGGACTTCGATGCGATTGGTTATATCTGCATGGGATTGGCCACCTTGTTTGCCGCACCACTATTTGAAGGGCGCGGGTTTCAAAAATGGGTAAGGTATTCTTTACTGGCCAATGGGCTTGTTACGCCATTGATTGCTTTCGTTTATTTCTATCCAACTTTTTCTGAGAAACTTCTTTTGATTGGAATACCATGGGTGATTACAGCACCTTTATTTATGTTGATGCTCGCACTCAACTTCAAAAAGAATCTAACAAGTTATGATCAGCAAGAGTCAACACTTTAACAACAATTTTTATGCTTAAATATATTTTTTCTTTTGTCCTACTTATACATGGACTTATACATTTTATGGGTTTTGCAAAAGCGTTCCATTACGGAAACATTACTCAACTGACAAAATACATTTCAAAACCTGCAGGTTCACTTTGGCTTATCACTGCTATGTTGTTTATATTAACTGTTGTACTATTCTTACTAAAAAAAGAAAGCTGGCTATACATTGCTATTGTTGCTGTGGTGATCTCACAAGTTCTCGTTATAATGGTTTGGAAGGATGCAAAATTTGGAACGATATTAAACAGTGTTATCCTTTTCGTGGCCATTGCCTCGTGGGCAACTTATCATTTTGAGAAAGAGTTTAAAGCCGATGTAAAAAAACATCTTACTCAAACTGATTTTTCCAGCAATGATTTATTAACTGAAGCAGATATTGGTCTGCTACCCGAGCCTATTCAAAAATATATTCGCTATGTGGGTGCGATTAATAAGCCGAAAGTGAAAAATATGAAAATTGTATTTGATGGTGAAATGAGAGAAAAGGGAAAGGATTTTTTCAAATTCAATTCTGTGCAATATAATTTCTTTGGCGATCCAACAAGGTTATTTTTTATGAAAGCAAGGATGTACGGAATTCCTGTGCCGGGTTATCATTGCTACCAAAATGTAACAGCAACTATGCAGATAAAATTAGTAGGTCTATTCAATGTGGTAAATATAAAAGGCACAGAAATGAACAAAGCTGAAACAGTGACCGTGTTCAATGATATGTGCTTGATGGCACCTGCTTCGTTGATCGATAAAAGAATTGAATGGACCGCCATTGACAGCTTATCCGCCAAAGCGGTTTTTACAAATGGAGTAAATAAAATAACGGCTACCTTATATTTTAACGAGCAAGGGCAACTCATCAATTTTATTTCTGATGATAGGTATGTGGTTGGAGACATGAAACAATATCGCTTTTCTACGCCAGTAAAAGACTATGCGCAAATAGACGGGATAAATATTTGGAAATATGGTGAAACTATTTGGCATTACCCAGATGGGGAATTTGTATATGGAAAGTTTACTTTGAAAAGTATTGAGTACAATGTGGAGGACTTTAAGTAAAAAACTATGAAGCTCAATAAAGAATGGCATTTAACGCATCGTATGCCCGCGAATGCAACATTACAACAACGAATTGCTTGGCACGTTGAGCACCAAAAGAATTGTAGTTGCAGACCTACACCTCAAAAAATGTTAGACGAAGCAAATTCCGGAAAGCAAACAGTAATTTATGAAAAAGAAAAAGCATACCACATTAAAACACTATAAAAGTACCTGTAGAATGTGAAGCGATGTGGAGATGGCAAACCGGTGATGTTAGCTATGCTAAGTTTCGAGTCACCAAAATTGAATATGATAAGCCGTTTCGATTTTAGAAAACTGTAAATCATGTAACTATCAGATAATATAATGTAAGGCTTGTTGGCCTGAAAGGTTCTAATTTTATTCTTAACCAAGAACACCTATAACTCCTAATACTATGTCAAATGCAAATTTTTCATTTTCATCTGTTGTACGTATCAGTGCGAGGCTCTAGGGAGAATTCTAATGAAACGCAGAAATTTTTTTACAATAGCAGGAGGAACCCTTATAGCTACTGCTGGAGCTTCCTTGTTGTTGATGGATAAAAGAATTTATTCCAGAGAAGATATGAAACCAAATGACTTGCAAAATATTTCGTTCAAGCCAAATGAAAAAGGAATTCTTCACTTGGCATCAATGGCGCCAAGCGGCCATAACGCACAACCATGGTTTGTAAAATACCTTGAACCCTATCATTGGATAATTTGCAGTGATAAAAGCAGATGGCTTCCTGCAGTTGATCCCACCCAACGAGAGACCATTTTATCCATTGGTGCATTCATCCAGAACATGGAATATGCTGCAAATAGCTTGGGCTATTTATGTGAATTCAATGTGGTGGCTTTAAGCAATCAAGATCAAGATATTGTAAAGGTAAAACTTGTAAAGGCAAGCGATACTCAAAACTTTGATGTTCAAAAAATAATAAATCGCAGAACAGTTCGATCAAACTACTTGAGCGATACGTTGAAAAAAAGTGATCTCCATTATTTAGTAGATGATCAAGCTGATTTTATGACTTACTTTCCTAACACCTCACAGGAACATGGCCGACTAAATGAGCAGACCATTGAGGCGAACCGCATTCAAGCATATCGTGATGCGGCCGAGAGCGAATTGGCCGACTGGATACGCTTTTCTAGAAAAGATGCTGAACAACATGCTGATGGACTTACCATGGCAAGTATGGAAATAGAGGGAATAGCTGGATGGATATTGCGAAACTTCTATTCAAAAAAGGATGTCATGAAAAAGAACTTCCGCGACAAAAGTATTGATACGGCTGTAGAGCAGGTGTCAAAATCTGCGGGTTGGCTAGTTATTACCAGCAAGGATAACTCAGTCGCTACCCTTCTTGACACAGGCAAAAGATTTCAAAGGCTACTGCTCAAAATTCGGGAAAGAAATATTGCCATTCATCCAATGACACAGATATTGGAAGAACCCGAGACAAAAAAATCGGTAAACCAGTCTATCGGCATTACCGATACCATTCAGTTCATTTTAAGAACGGGGTACTTGAAAAAGTATCCTGATCCAGTATCATTGCGAAGACAGGTGGAGAGTTTTGTACATGTTTAAATCAATCACATAAAATTAATTGATAATGAAAACCAGTAAAACAAAATCAATCAGTAAAAATCAGGCAGCCAAAAAAAAGAAGGTGGCAAAGGTGATGCACGAATTTAAAGAGGGCGAATTGCATTCTGGCAAAACGGATACTATTGTTACCAACCCGAAACAAGCCCTTGCCATTGCGCTGAGTGAAGCAAGCAAGACTAAAAAAAACCAATGAAAAACATACTTCTCATCAACGGGCATCCTGATAAAGAAAGTTTTTGTTTTGCTTTAGCAGAAAGCTATAGAAAGGGTGCAAAAAAATCAGGGGCAACTTGTAAAGTCATTCATCTAATTGATTTAAAATTCAATCCAATTTTAACCTACGGCTACAGAAAAATAACTGAACTGGAACCCGATCTAAAACAGGCACAAAAAGATATACTGGCGGCCAATCATTTGGTATTTGTATATCCTAACTGGTGGAGTACTTATCCTGCCTTGCTAAAAGGATTTATAGATAGAGTGTTCCTTCCAAACTTTGCTTTTAAATACCACAAAACAGGACCGTTTTGGGATAAACTACTAAAAGGGAAAACAGCTCAATTGATTGTCACTATGGATACACCGTCATGGTACTATTGGCTAATCAATAGAAGCCCAGGACATAACTCTATGAAAATTGGAATCTTGGAATTTAGTGGTGTAAAACCTGTTAAGGTTAAAGCCTTTGGCCCTTTAAAATCAACTGATGATAAAAGAAGGAAACAGTGGTTACAGGAAGTTGAAGAATTAGGACACAGACAAATCTGAGGTAAGGTCAATAAGTTAGAAAAATGAAGCTTCCTTTCTCCATTGAACAATTTTTGGAAGTCTTCAAGAAATACAATGAGGCAGTTTTTCCGGCTCAGGTTATTTTTTATCTTATAGGTGGAGTCGGCATTTATTTGGCCCTAAAACCAAAGCCTAAGTCTAATAAGGTAGTTAGCTTAATTCTTGCCTTTCTATGGTTGTGGATGGGAATCGTGTATCACCTTAAATTTTTCACAGCCATTAACAAAGCCGCTTATTTATTTGGATTAGTATTTATTGTCCAAGGTATTCTATTCTTAGTCCTCGGAGTTTTTAAAAACAATATTTCATTTCAATTCCGAAAAGATACCTACGGAATTCTAGGAATAAGCCTAATTACACTTGCGTTGATTATCTATCCGGTTTTAGGATATTTTCTTGGGCACGTCTACCCATTCTCGCCAACCTTTGGGTTGCCATGCCCAACCACTATTTTCACTTTCGGGTTTCTTTTGTTGGACCAAAAAAGATGTCCAATATGGATTTTAATAATTCCGTTTACTTGGTCTCTTATAGGTTTTATGGCAGCACTTCAGTTAGGTATTTTAGAAGATGTTAGTTTGATTGTGGCAGGTTTAGTTGCAACATCTTTACTCGTTTATAGGAATAAAATCCTTACTAAAATTAAATACACTTAAAAATGTCCTTTGAAGAAATAGTAAATTATAGACGTTCGGTACGGCACTACAAAAACATTCCAATTGATGCCAATAAGGTCAAACATTGTTTGGAATTGGCAACGCTTGCTCCCAATAGTTCCAATATGCAACTGTGGGAGTTTTACCACATCGTTAATCCGGAAATTCTGAAAAGTATTTCTATCGCTTGTTTAAATCAACAAGCAGCAACTACCGCCCAACAAATTGTGGTTTTCGTGACAAGGCAGGATTTGTTTCGCAAACGAGCAAAAAGAATGATGGCGTTAGAGACACAAAATGTGGTAAAAAACAGTCCTGTGTTGAAAAAAGAGAAAAGGATCAAAAATTGGAAAATGTATTATGGAAGAATAATGCCCTTTTTATACATGCGGTTCTTTGGAGTTCTCGGATTCTTCAGAAAAATCATCATGAACATTGTTGGGTTTTTTAGACCCATCGTTTACCAGGTATCTGAAAACGATATGAGAGTTGTAGTTCATAAAACATGTGCGTTGGCAGCCCAGACATTTATGTTGGCAATGGCAAACGAAAAGTATGACACATGCCCTATGGAAGGTTTTGATAGTAGAAGGGTAAAAGGCATTTTAAAATTGCCACATGGTGCAGAAATCAATATGATTATATCCTGCGGCATTAGACATGAACATGGCATTTGGGGAGACAGAATGAGAATGCCATTTAATGAGATTTATAGAAAAATATAGGGTTCAGAAAATATGGAAGGTATCGATTCTAAAGGCGAAGATACTAAATTCACTTATGCTTTGATTCAATGTATCAAAATGATCAATTCACGACAACTTGCTCAGATAATTGGTCCGACACTTTGCGTAATGACGCTATCGGAAATGATAAATTTATCGATATGGGAAAGCAATATTCCCAGCGTAACATTTCTTAATGGTGCATTACTTTTTGTTGCAGGGATTTCGATTATTAGAGTTCATAATTTTTGGGTTCGTAGTTGGGCAGTTTTAATAACACTAATAGGTTGGCTAACCCTATTACTGGGTTTGTTAAGAATGTTCGTGCCAACCGTCAAACAAACCGGTGAAAAATTCTCACCATGTTTAATGCTTAGTGCTTTGTGTGTCGTTGGTCTTTTCCTGACTTTGAAAGGGTATTATTCCCCCAAAAAAACAATTCTGACAAACCATCCTAGACAGAAAACAAAGACGATGTGGAAGGATTTCTGGCTTTAAAAATTGGAAATTTGGAAAAACCAAAGCGGCTCAATACTTGTACGTTGCCTTCTAGATTATAAGACTCACTGACATGATCGTACGGAATATTTACTTGGTATTACTAGCCCTGCTTGGAATCGGGGCGATTTTCGGTGGTGGGGTTTTGATCATCTCTCCATCTGGGGAACTATTCGGAATGCCACTTTCGATGTTAGTAAATTCGCCATTTAGCAATTTTTTGTTACCGGGGGTTATCCTGTTTAGCGTGCTTGGTTTAATGCCTTGTTGGATTGTCTGGGCATTAATTAAGAAACCAATGTATAAAATAGCTGAATCGCTTAACTTCTTTGCGGACATGTATTGGGCTTGGTCATTCTCTATCTACACAGCCTTTGCACTCATCATCTGGATACAGATAGAAATGTATTTTGTGCAATCCGTTCATTGGTCGCATACATTGTATATGTTTTGGGCCATTACCATCATTTTTGTTGCACTATTGCCACCAATCAGAAATTTGTATAAAAGGTAATTTGCCATGTCAAAGATAACGGCCATAAAAATCCTTCATACTGGTGTTTGGATTTTTTTCAATATAGTTTTTATCTGCATGGCCTATGCAGTAATTATGAATAAAATTGATAAATACGTTTGGATGTTGGTGGACTTTTTACAGTTTTAACTCTGGCGAAGAGTAGGCATCGCAAAAATTTAAGTAGTAGCAGAAGTCTCTGAAAGCGATTTACTGGAAACAGAAAAGAACAGCAAGAAGTTTTTACGACAATTGAACAGCTTGTATTAATGGCTGTTGCCAAATGAATTATTTCTAGGCTGGAATAAAAATATCGAACTGTACCCCTTGGTTTAATTTACCGGTGGCTGTGATGGTACCGTTAAGATTTTCAACAATTCTTTTGCAAATGGCAAGCCCTATGCCTGTGCCCTTGTATTCGTTTCTGTTATGAAGTCGTTGAAAAACTTCGAAGATGCGGTCTTTGTATTGAGGGTCAAAGCCAATTCCATTATCGGAAAAAGTAATGTGACAATATTTGGTAGTCGGCAGTAATTTATTGTTAGGTAACTTTTCACCAAAATCAATTTTACTCTGTATAATAATATGTGGTGGAATTTCCTGTTTCGAAAATTTTAAAGAATTACTAATCAAGTTATGTATCAGTTGGCGAAACTGAAAAGGAATAACTTTGGCATCGCAAAGGTTCTCTGCTTCAATGGTTACATTTTTTTCAACAAACACTTCCTCAAAATTCACTATCACTTCTTTTAAGAGCAAATTGAGGTCTACATTTTCAATAATTCGGTCACCACTTTTCACGCGAGCGTATGTTAATAAATCTTCTATCAGTTCCTGCATACGCTGTGCGGTGTGCATCATTCGTTCAAAGTATACTTTACCTTTTTCTGATAAATTCTTTTCTTCTTCGCGCAGGATAAAACTTCCAAAGCTTTGAATTTTTCGCAATGGCTCTTGTAAATCGTGGCTCGAAACATAGGTAAATGAAGTTAAGTCCTTATTTGCATTTTCGAGTTCTTTATTCATTGTTTCCAGCTCCTTTGTTCTGCTTTTAACAGCGTTCTCCAGAACTGCTTCAAGTTCTTTCTGCTCATGAATATCGGTTAGTGAGCCAACCCACTTACTTACTTTTTCATCAGTATCCAACACTGGTTCACCTACTGAATAAAACCAACGGTAAATCCCCTCTTTGTTTTTTAGCCGCACTTCATGCTGGTAACCTTTTCCTTGGGCAAATACCTGGTTCCAATAGGCTGTCAACCTCTCCTTGTCATCCGGATGCATCATGTAGTTCCACGCTTCCGCAACATCATCAACACCCGAATATTCTTTCCAGTTTTTTGAGCCGTACTCCATTCTGCCATCGCCATTCATTACCCATACCATTTGCGGCAGGGTTTCCGCAAGGTTGCGAAAGCGTTCTTCGCTTTCTTGAATTTTATGGAGGGCTATTACCTGGTCAGTTACATCTATATTTACACCGGAAATATATTGAAGTGTCCCTTGCTGGTCTAAAGTATTTCTTGCCCTGGATTTTATCCACCTTAATTCACCATCATTTTTTCTTCTAATTCTGAAATCATATTCATGCTCTATTTTAGTTCCTGCACTTTGGTCTTCTTGAATACGCTTTAGATCCTCAGGAACAATAAGGGTATTAAATTGTGTTGCACTGGTTATCACCTCGGAGGTACTGAAACCGTAAATTTCTTTTTGTTCATCGTTCCATGTAAGCACATCTTTTTTTACATCCCAAAACCATACACCTATTTTGCCTGTCTTGATACTAAGTTCTAATTGTTCTTTAATTTCTCGTATTTCATGTTCGCTTTCTTCAATTTTTTTTCGTGCGAGCACTTTATCAGTTATATCAATCGCAACATTAATTACTCCAGAAACATTTTTATTGTAGTCAAATATTGGTTGATAAATAAAATCAAAATATCCCTTGAATTCATTGCCATGTTTCAAAAAGTGAACAGGGAATTCGTTTCCCTTGAAAGGAATGCCAGTAGAAAATATATCGCTTAAAATTTTATCCAATCCCTGGGTAGCAGTTTCGGGAAACGCATCAAATAATTTTTTGCCAAGTATTTCACTTTCTGTTTTTCCTATAATTTCGCAGAAAAGTTTATTTGCAAGTGAAATCA
>JAYWHU010000059.1:0-55775 GCA_043777495.1 Cyclobacteriaceae bacterium
ACTACTTGGGTAGTGGCACGACTGGTGAACTTTTTTTACCGTACTTTTGTCTCTGGAAGTGATTTTAGTTCTTTGAATTTTGTAGTAAGCACACACTTGGTAAGTAACGTGCGGCAGGGATAGTAGCGAAAAGCCCGAAGTGTGCAGGGATATGTGGGCGGACGGACTTGTAGCGGATAGCCCGGTTGCCGCCCTAATAAATTCAAAATTGGGATGAATCGAATCTTAAATTTTGAATCTTGAATTAAATAAAACTGGGGCTGACCGGTTTTGACAGGATGCGTGGGGGTGTGAGTAAGCATGCAGGCTCGTGGGGTGAGAGCCTTGAAAGATAGTCCTACAATTTACGTGGCGAAAATACTTACGCCATGGCTGCTTAATCTGACGTACCGTTAGATTAGCTTGTCTCGCTTAAGAAGTGGGAGGCCATCATCGCCCATACCTCTGTTCTGCGGGTGTGGATCAGCGGTGTCGACAGCTTGAACTGGGCCGCTCCGTTGTTGCGCGGGGCTGTCGAGAAAACAGTAACTAAGAAATGTTTTAGGCTGTTGCCTGCCTTGATGTTTCCGACAATCAAAGTCAACTAAGCATGTAGAAGGTACACGTTCATCTTCTCTGGACCAGGGTTCGATTCCCTGCAGCTCCACTTGCCCTCCGAAGCTTTAGCGTAGGAGGGCTTTTTTATTTCAACATTTACTGACTTCTTTCGTAATTTGAATAGCCAACGAATCCTTACTTTTGTCTCAACTTATTTTATTCCCATGATCTACAACTCCATCATCGAAACCATTGGCAACACGCCCATTGTAAAACTCAATGCCATCCCAAAAGGAATTCATGGAATGGTACTTGCCAAAGTGGAATATTTTAACCCAGGCAATTCTACCAAAGACCGCATGGCATTGAAGATGGTGGAAGACGCGGAGAAGGCGGGATTGCTAAAGCCAGGTGGAACGATCATTGAAGGAACTTCAGGTAATACCGGTATGGGCCTGGCACTGGCTGCTGTGGCAAAAGGCTACAAGTGTATTTTTACCATGGCCGATAAGCAATCGCAAGAAAAAATAAATATTTTGAGAGCAGTAGGGGCAGAGGTGATTGTTTGCCCCACCAATGTAGAGCCTGATGATCCACGCAGTTATTATTCTGTGGCGCGCAAGCTCAATAAAGAAATCCCCAACTCTATTTACCCAAATCAGTACGACAATCCATCTAACGCCCAAGCACATTATGAGTCAACAGGGCCTGAGATTTGGAAACAAACCGAAGGCAAGATTACACACTATGTGGCAACGGTAGGCACTGGTGGCTCTATGTGCGGCACGGCCAAGTATTTGAAAGAACAAAACCCTTCAATCAAGGCGATTGGTATTGATACGTATGGATCGGTTTTCAAAAAATATAAAGAGACGGGCATTTTTGATCGCAATGAAATCTACCCGTATCTCACCGAGGGTTTTGGCGAAGATATTTTACCTAAGAACGTGGACTTTGATGTGATCGACCAATTTATAAAAGTAACGGATAAGGATGGGGCGATCATGGCTCGTAGATTATCTCGCGAAGAAGGGATTTTTGGTGGATGGAGTTGCGGATCGGCTTTGCACGGAGCGATGGAGTATGCGCGTGAGCATTTGAAGAAAGGGGATATGATGGTGGTGTTATTGCCTGATCACGGTACGCGCTACCTTGGGAAGGTTTATAATGACATGTGGATGAAAGACCACGGATTTTTGGAAGAACGTGCATATGGCACGGCTCGCCAAATCATAGCAGGACGAAATGGAAAAGACGGATTGTTTACAGTGACAAAAAATTCTACTATTGGCGATGCCATTCGCATCATGAACAAAGAAGGTGTAGATCAAATGCCCGTGATGGAAGCCAATGAATTTGTGGGCAGTGTGACCACAACAAGTTTGATTGAAAAAATAATTAGTGATCCGACTATCAAAGATAAATCAGTGGGCGAGATCATGGATAAGCCCATGCAAGTAGTGGCATTGGATAGCACCCTGGATGTGCTTTCTTCTTTGTTGAATAAAAACAATAAAGCATTGCTAGTGCGAGATGATCATGAGAAGGCGCACATTATTACGCAGCATGATATTTTGAAAGCAATAACTGCCTAAACAAAAACCCTTCGGGTCTTTTGTGTCCGAAGGGTTTTTGTTTGCGCTTGAGGTGGAAGATTAATTTTTTACGAATTCTATTTCTACTCGATCGTTGTATTGACCTAGAGTCCCTCCTTCTGGATACAAAGGTATTTTGCCCCCCTCGCCCTTTGTACTGATACGATTAGCATCTATCCCTTGGCTTACTAAATAATCCTTTACAGATTCTGCACGTAGGGTAGATAATTCTTTTGCAGACATTCCTTTGGTGGCTTTATCTTCTTTGGGATTGGTAGCGAAAAAAGCAGAATTAGGGCCTCGTGAAAATCCTTCGCGAGCTTGTGTACCATTCACATGGCCGTGTACTTTGATTTTATAATTTAAGTTTTCTTTCATTAGGTCAACCAATCCATCCAGTTCATTTTGTGATGGCAGTTGCATGATGGAGGCATTCTTAAAAAACTTAACATTGTTGAAGTCTATGTAATCTCCTTTTTTTGCTTTGGTTACGGGCAATTCAATAATAACTTCATCACTTGAGCCTTTTTCTCCTGCCGGATTTTGGTAATTGAAAACGGTGCTCAGTGGGCTGTAGCCGGGTATTTGGGTGACTACTGTATAAGAACCTCTTTTGTTTTTGGGCAACTCCAAATAAACAACTTCCCCAGGTTTAAATGATTGATATTGCGAGGCGCGAATGGCTTCTTGCACATGCACTTCGCCAGACTTTACTTCACTATTGTCTTTTGTATTGAAAACTTTAAAGTAGAATGGTTTGCCTACAGGTTTCTTTTCAACAACTGGCTCCACTGGTTCCTCTACCGGCTTTACCAGTGTTGCAGAATCGATGACAGGTTTTACTTCGGTTTCAACAGGCTTTACCTCTACAATGGGTTCAACTGGTTTTACTTCCATTACAGGTTCAGTTTTAACAATAACCTCTTCGCCCAACTGGCCTTCAAATACCCACGCATCTTTATACTCCGTCTCCACTCGAGTTTTTATGGCCAGCGCATAGGCTTTCCTTTTTTCTTTAGTGCTTAAAATAAACACGTAGTTTAAGTTTCTGGCCGAATTGAGGGAATAGTGGGCATCAAGCCCCTGCTTGGTTGCTTTTTCTGTTAGGCGTATAGCATTATCTGCCTTGGCAAACACACCAATGGTTACATAGTGCGTTGGTGCATCTTGCGCGAATGAATGGAAAGGTAAAAGACCTAACAGAAAGACAATGGATAGGTAAGATCTTTTCATGATGGTTGTTTAGTCGTACTAAAGTATGAAATTTTTCTTTTACAATCTATGTGGCCTCACAAGTTTTAAGATCGGTAGTGTAGATTTAGGCCAGTGGATTGAATTAAAAACCTCGTTACTGAACCCTGGGGGCATTAGGCTATTGAATTGGAATTCTTAAGATTAGCCCTGCTTGCTCTCTAGCCGATCTGTGATTTCTTTCAACATATCGATTTGTATTTGTTGAATTTCAAATAGCCGTTGTTGCTGATTGAGTATCAGATGATCCATTTTTTCGTGTAGCATCCGTATTTCCAACTCGGCTTTTAAGTTTACTTGGTAGTCGTGCTTAGAGCGCTCGCGATCTTTTTCTTCTTGCCTGTTTTGACTCATCATTATAACAGGAGCCTGTAGTGCGGCTAAACAAGAAAGTATTAGGTTTAGCAGAATGAAAGGAAAGGGATCAAACGGCTTGGTCAGCAAGTAAAGATTAATGGCAATCCACGAAAATAAAATGGCGAAGAAACAGATGATAAACGTCCAACTTCCACCAAAGGAAGCTATGTGGTCTGCCAAACGTTGGCCATAGGTCAATTTCTCCTCTAGAGCTTGATCAACGTCATCTGAGATAGTTGTGTTTTTGTGCAGTGCCTCGATGACCTCTTTCTCTAAAGCTGAAAGAGTACCAATCTCTTTTTCTAAGGATGAATGGATGTATTGATTGCGGTAGTCATTTAGTTCTGAAATAGAGAGGCAGCACTTCTCATCAAAATGAGGATTGACTTCTTTTATTTTTTGCAGGATGCCTTCCTTTACGGCACTGCCCAGCACCTTTTGATTTTCGGCAAACTCTTTCCCTGTCAAGTCACTCTTAAACGTTCCCATTGGGGAAAGTTCCGCATAAAAGACTAGTCTTCCAAGATTTCAATTTCCACGCGCACGTTTGCTTGAGCCAACGAGTGATCTTCTTCGTAGACGGGCTTCTTGCCACCCCACGCTTTCACCTCCATGCGGGCAGGGTCTACACCTTGGTTGATTAGGTAGCTTTGAATTACTTTGGCACGCTCTTCAGAGAGTTTTTTAGCTGAGCCAAAACCTTCTTTTACATCGGCAGTGAGGGCGAAGAAATTTTTAGAATCGCCCATAGACACCACCTTGCCATGTGCATTACCATTGGTGTGGCCATGTATCCTGATTTTATATTTTGGGTTTTCTTTAAGCATATCCAATAAGCTGTTCACTTCATACTTAGATTCTGGGCGCATGATACCTGCATCTTTGTAAAAGTATACGTTGTACATTACTGCATAGTCTCCCTTCTTTAGGCGAACCAATTCAAAAGGTACTATTGTTTTATTCTCCTCAACAGTGATCCCTTCCGTGGCTTGTGGCTCGTTAAAATTGGTAACGGTTTGAATCTTTCGGTATCCAAAGACTTCACATACCAATGCAATGTTCCCGGATTTATTTGCTGGCTTTACATTCACTGGTTCATTGCCACGGTAAGACGCCATTTTCTTTGGCTTGGTTTTATCCAAATCCATCAAATCCACATCGCCCTGAATATCTTTATTATTAGAAGTGAAAATTTTGAATAGAAATTTCTTGCTTCCCTCTTCTACTTCTTCCACAGTTGAAACCAAAACAGGTTCTACTACAGGCACTGATTTCTCTGCTTCTGTAATTTGTTTCCCTTCATTGTTTTTTTCTGGATTGATTTTTTCTGGAAGGATAGTGGTAGAGGAGGTTAGCTCTGAAGTATTTTGATCGTTGGCTTCAATTTTTACAATTTTTTCGCCTGTAACTGGATTGATGTCGCTTCCTTTGCCAAGCTCCAAATCTTCGCCAAGTAGCCCAGTGTATACCCAAGTATCATCAAAAGGAGAACCTGTGCGCAGTTTGTTGGCTTCGTCAAAAGCCATTTTTTTATCGCCCGTATGAAGTACATATACATAAAACAGGTTCCTATTTGGGTTAATGGCGAATTCCGCCTTGAAATTATGCTTTTTGGCATTTTCGGTGAATTCTATGGCATTTTTTGGGATTGAAAAAGCTCCAATCACCACGTAATTAGAGTTTTTAGCATCCAATTGGCCATTGGTGGCAGATACTTTTAAGTTGAATGCAACGGTTAGAACAAACAAGATTAAAGTCAACTTCTTTTTCATAAGGTGTTGGGTTTGTGAGGAACAAATTTGACACATACTCATCAATTAATTTAAGCAAATATAAGCAAAACCTTACAATTCAAACAGTTATGATAAAATTTATTTCTTAGACAGTATCTGGAACTGCCTTTTTATCACTTCTCCACTGCCATCAACTAAGGTTAAAACATGGTTTCCTAAAGTTGGATTGATGGCTATTCGGTGGATTTTTTTGGTAGATCCAATGAACTGATTATCCAAGTGCCAATAGATTACGGCTAAAGGATTTTGATGTGCAGCTTCAAATAGGGTGCTGCTTGCGTTCCCTTCTAACTCGCGCGGGATAAAAATTTTTGAATCTGGTTTAGGATAAATTAAATCCATGGAAACAAGTGCGCTAGGGCTGGCGCAATCTTTTCGGTAGGGAGGTATGGATTGATAGGAGTTGTTTTTTGACTTATAATAGTATTCTTGCAAAGGTGGAAGTACCAACCAACTTGCGGACACCATGTTAACCAATGATTCACACGCTGTGTGCACTCTAAATTTTTTGTCTTTAGATAAATGAATTTTTTTGTGATAAGGACAAGCCGTGGTTTGCAGTCCTGCTTTAGTTACCCAGATAGTATCAGCGGCTTCACACAATTCTGAAATGCGATAACCACTCTTAGTGCAGACTGGAATTTTTTCCATTTCTGAAGTAGGTGGCTTAAACCATGTATTGCCGGGCAGCAAAGAAAAAATATCGAAGAGGATAGGTGCTGCTGTTTCGGTCCCCGTCAATCCCGGTCTACCTTCTCCATCCGCATTGCCTACCCAAACACCAACAGCATACTCTGCATTAACACCTACAGCCCAACCATCGCGCAAGCCATGGCTGGTGCCCGTCTTCCATGCAATTTTTTTTGAGCTGCTAAAATATTTCCAACCTATTTCTTCTCCTGGGCGGTAGAGTTCTTTGAGTGCATCGAAAGTGAGGTAGATGGAGGCGGCACTGAGCCAAGATGAGGAAGATGGTGAGAGGTTAGGGGTAAGTGGTAAGTGGTAATCGGTAACTGAGTAATGAAGCGGATGAAAATCATTTTTATCATATCGATCTTTTCCAGGATGGGTGAAATAATTATTCAACGTGCGAGCCATAGAGGCATATACTCCCGTGATATCCCACAGCGTTCCTTCTGCGCCACCTAAGATTAAAGACAATCCGTAATGATCGGCAGGATTGTTTAAAGTTGTTACACCAATATTTTTAAGCAGCTCATAAAATTTTTCGTAGCGAAAATCGCGCAACTCTTCTACGGCAGGAATATTCAATGAACGGATCAATGCTTTATCTGCTGGCACAGCACCATCATGGTCATTAGAGAAATTTTTGGGTGCAAAGCCATTGATGATGATGGGTATATCAGGTTGTAATGTTTTAGAAAGCATCTTGCCTTCATCTAGCATAGCAGCAAATAGAAATGGTTTTAAAATACTGCCCGTGCTGCGGGGGGCATTGGCTACATCTACTTGTTCATGATTTTCTCTACCAGCCTCTACGTTGCCAATGTAGGCAAGCACATTTCCTGTTTTTACCTCCACTACAATGGTGGCTGCATTAAAGACTTGATTAGCACGAAGCCGTTGGTGGTGATCATTCAAGATTTGTTGAGCCCGTTGCTGCAATGATCCATCAATAGTGGAAATTATTTTTTGCTGTGCCTTTCCTTCTTTGCTGGCGCGATCTAAAAGATGCGCGGCCATTCGCGGCAATGCAATTGGATTTTCGGGGATCGGTTCGGCTTTTGCTAGGTCGATAGCGAGTGAATCAAATTTTCCATTTTGAGACAGCCGATTAAGTAACCGATCTCTTTTTTCTTTTAGCCGGATGCGGTTTTTTCCTAGGTGAATCAGCGATGGATTGTTTGGAAGTACTGCAAGCAATGCCGCCTCTGCCCAACTCAACTCATCTTGGGGGCGACCAAAGTATCGCCAACAGGCCGCTTCAATACCTACTACGTTTCCTCCGAATGGGGCATGAGAAGCATACAGCGCAAGGATTTCTTTTTTTGAATACCGAAATTCCAGTCGCGTGGCTAAGATCACTTCAATCAGTTTTTCAAAAACCGTCCGCGATTTATTTTTCCGTGCCAAGCGAATGACCTGCATGGAAAGTGTGCTGCCGCCACTTATGATTTTACCTGCCCCAAAATTTTGTTTGATAGCCCTGCCAATGGAAATAGGATCAACCCCTAAATGATTATAAAAGCGTTTGTCTTCATACAATACAATGGCTTCCTTGAATTTATCTGGCACACTTGCTTCTTCTGGAAAGCGCCATTGGCCATCGGCAGCGATGCTGGCACAAAGCAAATTTTTATTCTTGTCTTCTAGAACGGTGGAGTAGGGGTCTGAGAAAAGTTTTTTTGGAAGGCTAAAGTAAAAGAGGATTGCTAGAACAGAGATGATGGTAACTAATTTCCATTTATGTCTTCGAAGCCAAGTTTTCACATCCTAAACTTACGGATTTGAATTGGTTTTTGATGGGCGTATTTCAAATTGTCGCGACATTCTCTGTGGCTCTCTGTGACCTCCGTGGTTAAAATTCAAAAACCACAGGGCACACAGAGTTCACAGAGAAATTCACAGAGCTTTATCAAGACAATTTGAAATCCTCACTTTTTGATTGATAAAGAAAAAGGCCACCAATTTCTTGGTAGCCTTTTTACATGAACTAAGTTAGTGCTAAATTATTTTGCACCACCAAAAACATAAGCAACGCGGAAACCAAGGTAACTAGCGTCTGATATTATTTGATAACGTGCAGAAATGTCAATTGAACCTAGATGGTATCCGATACCAGGTGCAAGACTGAACTTAGTTTCACTAGTGGATAGACTTTGCCCTAAAAAGGATGCCTTTGCTCCAACAATAGAAAAGCCTAAGTCGCCACTAGCATAAAATCCGTTAAAGCTTTCAGTGAAATAGTATTTAATACCTCCTTGAATTGGGATCATGGAAGCGGTTACACCAGAACTATTCTTTTCAGCGTAAGAAATGTAACCCGCAGTTGCCATCCAATTAAGGTTATCATTAATTGTTCCTTCATAACGTGCGCTACCGCCAATACCTAAGCCAAAAGCATCACCAAAGTTTCCCATGGGGAGAGCCAATTCAGGGCCAACTGAAAAACGACCTTGAGCGAAGACAGAGCAAATCGCGAAAAATGCGAAGACAAGCGTGATGATTGATTTTTTCATTTTTATGGGGTTTTAAATTTGACCAAAAATACAAAGGGCGCGCAAATAAAAAATTGATTTGTTGAGGATTTTTTACTCAAAGATGCAAATGGCTAAAATTATATGCGAACGGCTTAGTTGTAGGAAGTTTTAATAAACCAAATTTAATTTTGAGATACTCTTTAGTATAGCTTATTCCTACAAAATGATTGAGCCTATTCCAAATTTTAAACCGTCTCTTAGCCTTTACCCCCCCTTGATTCGTGTCCTCACGAACCAATCCTATAGTTTATTTCTTTGGTTCGTGAAGACACGAACCAAGGCGTGGTCACTAAACCTTTAATCGCTGTTGATTAAATTTGATTAATCTATCTTCTCCAAAAACTTTTCAACCCTTAACGCAGCATTTTCTCTAATATTTACATAGAAAAAATTCATATCTGCCCGGTGCCAACTTTTATTTTTTATCAACCAGCTACCTTTGATGTTAGGCCGATGCACCCATAATATACTTTGATGATTTTGAGCATCCGCTACTAGAGGAGCGAATGTAAACTTAGTGGCCACTCCACCTTTGTTCAATTCTTTTGTCGCAAGCGCTTCGCTGCTGTTCCAGAGCAATGGATTGATAGAAAGCGAACCTTTAAAATTCGTTTCATAATTTTTTGGAATGAAACCTCTTCCAAAAGTATTCCACGATGCCCACACACCAATTTCGTCTGGCTTTTCTGTTGGTTTGATATTCATGAAGGCAGTGGGCTTAATGGCGCGGCCAATGAGGTAAGCTGCAACTAATTGCTTTTGCAATTCTTTTCCATCAAAATAATCTTTTAGCAATCGCTCACCATGATAGCTGCCTTGGCTGTGTGAGGCAATAATAATCGGACGACCTTGGTTGTAGTTTTTCAAATAATAGTCAAAGGCAGCTCTCACATCTTCATAGGCAAGATTCAACGCGTTCGTTCCATCTGTTTTGTTAGGTGTATAGAACGCATACAAGTGCGCTTGCCGATAATACGGTGCATACACACGACCAACTCCATTGAAAATACTGGCTTGGTTGAGAATCGTGCTGAGTTGAATTTGATTATTCAATACCGCATCGTTGACATCGGCATTCCAGCTAAATTGATTGAGCGGTTTCTGGGTGAATATGGTAGGATAAATAAAAAACACATCAGCTTGTGCTGTAGCCTGTAAATTTTTGAGGTTTGATTTTTTTGGGATGCTGTCTGCCGCATCGCGCTTGGTGGGCAAGGAAGCCCAATGTTCTTGCTGGTTGTAATCTGGTTTGGGTGGAATGGGTGACTGATTGAAATCACTTTTCAAGACATGGATTTTTGAAGAGCAAGAAGCAGCTATAGTTATTAAGAGGATTAAGCTTGAGCGGATCATGGGATTTGTTTGATTACAAACTTTTCAAATTTATATAAAACAAGGCGATAAGTGGATTCGGGCAATCAAAAAAAAACCGCTTCATTTTTTTTTGAAACGGCTTTTTCAAGAATAGAACGATGGAGTTATTTGCCCAACTCTTTTTCAATTAATTTTCCCAAAGATTTCCCTGCTTTGGCGTATGCTTCTTGCAATCTTGCGCCACTTTCAAAATCATAGCCCATTGCGTCCCTTCCAGGAGATTTTATTATGGTAACCTTAACAATCACGTTATTACGGTTTTTAGTTTCCACAAAGGTCACCTCTGCATCAATTTGTGCGGAGGCTCGCATCACGCCAACATTCCAGCCTGGCTCTGTCCTAGTGGTATGAAAGATCAATGTGTATTTTGGATTTTCACCCACGGTGGTGAAGCCAGAGTGTTTGGAGAAAAGTTCGCGAAACTGTGGTTCAAAGCGAGCAGCACGATCTTCTACCCAGGCTTTCTCCCATTTATCGCCTTTGCCCGCCTCTTTCTCATTATACTTTTCTTTCTTTTCAGCCATGTACTCCTGCTCGGTTTCGCCATCTTTGCCTACTTTCATATTGTCATAAGTAAACTCTGTTTTAATAGAAGTTTCGCCTTTCAATGATTTAAGACTGCCTTGGGTGATACTCATTCTTTGAGCGTACCCAGCAAATGAAATAATCAATAGGAAAATGATAAAATTTGTTTTCATGGTAAGTTGTTTTGATTGGTAGTGCAATGTAATTAAAAATCGGAAAATGAACGGGCACCCGTGCCTATGGGGTGCATCCCAAATTGTTGCGGCAGAAATTTAGGGAGCTCCTACGGAGCTATATCCATTGTAGCTCGTTCCTTCTATAAACAGTATGCCCCGCTGGGGCAGTGAGTCCCACAGGGACTACCTGTTTATAGAATATCACCTTTACATTCAAGTAGCTCCAGCGGAGCTACCTTTTGCAGGTAGCATCTAAATGCGACAATTTGGGATGCGCCCGTACCCAGGTTGGTGTTCATCACCAACAAGCGCACCTAACATTCTACTATCACCTCTTATCATTTTTTATCCCAACATCTATGCGATTTTTCATTCATCGTTATCTTCTTTCTCATGTTTGTTGATGAAGAACACCAACAAAGCATAGGGGAAGGGGAAATTGATTGATGGTCTGTGAGGACACAGACCATGGGGGTGGAATGTGCGCCAACATAAACCCGATAGCCCGAAAAATCATTTAACAAAGAAAGCCCAGGAAAAAATCCTCCACTCTTTGCAGCGGATGGCATCCATCTCGTGGAGGAGAATGAAAGTGAGGGCGAGGAGGAAGAAGAGGCTGTGGGTCATTTATTTGTCTTCTGTCTTTGGGTTAAGCTTCTTTATTTCCTCGTGGAGTTCTCCCGTTTCGGGGACTCCGCGCCTACTTTTTACTACACGATCCTTTCTTCATAGCCTGCCTCTGCATCCTCTTACTCATATTACCTGCTTCCGCCAGAGTCCCCGAAGCGGGAGACTCTGCGGAGAAGAAATTTTTTCATGAGGTGAAATGTACATTTTTCTCGCGGTAGCACCAACTAGGCATTGCAAATTAATTAGGGATCGGGTCTTAATAATATGGAATCTTGATCTACATTTAAGTAATTAATCAATTCGTATCACAATGAGAAATATTGAAAAGGCACTTGGTAGCTATTTATCTAAACCAACTGAATTTGCTTTGCAAATTGTAGGTGGTTGGGGGATTGGAAAGACTTACCTCTATCGAACTAGCCTTGAAAAGATAATCAATGGTAAGCCGACTTTTGATAATGGCACTAAAAGATATAAACCAATCTATATCTCTCTCTTCGGATTAAAATCAATTGAGGATATCGCTACAAAGATTGTGATGGAATTCTATCAGTCTAAGTATTTTACTAAATATTTTAAAAAACAACATTTAAGCATAACTGATAGTATATTAAAAATTGGCTTTCGTGGTTTTCTTAGCTTTAGTAGACTAGGCAATGTTAATGACTATTTAACAGACATAAAGAAAATAGGGAAAAACACACTTGAGGTAAACGAACTTGTAATTTGTTTTGATGATTTGGAACGAAAAGATTCTTCTTTTAAAATTGAAGACTTGACAGGTTACATAAATTCTCTAGTTGATGAAGGGGTTAAAGTGCTAATAATATCAAATGATGCTCCTTTATATGGAGAGAACGAGTCTTACAAGAATTTAAAGGAGAAGATTATTGGGATTTCAATTCCATTTATCCCTGAAACAGCTAATACCCTTAAGAGCATTGTAAAAACTCGTTATGAAGGCTTTTCTGAATACCAAAAGTACCTAGTTGAAAATATTGATTTTTTCATTCGATTTACACAAGCCGCTGGAAATAATTTTAGACATATTATCTATGCCCTTGATTGTGTTCAGAATTGTTACTCGATTATCAAAAATGATGTTATTGATTCTCAGCATGAGATTCGTGTTCATGTAATTGAGAAGCTAAATCAAATCTGTGCAATGATATTTATCTTTACGATTGAGTATAAGGCCTCTTCTTTGAAATACGAGGACTTTGATGTGTACAAAAATTTTAATACTCTGTTGTTGTGGGGAAGTTCGTTCTCTGAAAGCATAGATAAAAATGAAAATACTACTGACATTCAAGTGTTGATAAATAAATATGGCTTGGCTCGCAATGAGTATCAATTCTATGAAAGCATTTTTAAATACTCAACAGCTCAAGATGAATTTCAAATAGAATTATTTATAACGGAATTTAAAGAAAAGTTCAAGTTAGAAAAGGGGAAAATTTTACCTCAATATGCGTTATTAGATTCTCTTTTGTATCCTAACTGTTATTCTTTAACTGATACTGAGTATAAAGAGAAAACACTCTCAACCTTAAAATTTGCAAGAGAAGGCAGTTATAAACCAAGTGATTACTTAAACGTGACTCATTTTGTTGAGAGATTTGATAATATTCTAGAGTTAAACATTGAAGAAGTAAAAGGAGCATTAATGCTGGGACTCAAAAAATCGATTGAGAGTGTGAATAATTTCGAGGTCGAATATTCAAGTTTTGAGACAATTGGTGCACTAGGATTCAAGGGAGGGATTAATCAGCAATTATATACTTTTGGGCTTAATGAGCTGAAACTTTTCGAGGAAAACCGGCTAAAACAAAAGCAAATAGCCTTTGCCGATATTCTCTGTCGAAACTTAATTGAATTCCAAAATAGGATTGAGTCAGATGTAAATTTCCATCACGATGTAAAAACCCATTCCTTTTTAATATATGCTGATATCAGTAAGTTAATTGACTCTATTCATGATGCGGACGGACAAACTCTAGTTTTTTTAAGGCATTTCTTTACGAGAAGATATGATGATAAAAATAAACTTAAAGACGAATCATCTTTTATTAGTAAGCTAATAGAATTACTTGATAGCTATTTAAGTACTAAGAAGGAGATTAAGGAAGGTAAAATTCGTACATACTTAATTAAGACCTTTAAACAATCATTGACCTCATTAGTTGAGCAGTCCGGCCAGGGATAGAAACGAAAAGCCCGAAGTGTGTTAGATAGCGGGTGGGCGGACTTATAGTGGATAGCCCGCCCTTCCGCCAAAATAAAAATGTTTATTGCACCACCCTCTTCACCACTTCCACCACTTGCCCTTTCTCTTTCGCGGCTACACTATGATCATACATTGCTTCGCAGCTTGCGCCTGGCAGATAGAATGAGCCAGCGTAACTTGCGGTGAGCGATACACGGAATGTGCGTTGAGCATTTGTGCCTAGGCGGAAGTAGGTATAGACGCGATCATCGCGGATGTCTTGGTAATCGCCACGGTCGGTGCTTTATTTCCTCGTGGAGTCTCCGTCTCGGGACTCCGCGCCTACTTTTTACTACACGATTTTTTCTTCATAGCCTGCCTCTGCATCCTACTCATATTGCCTGCTTCCGCCAGAGTCCCCGAAGCGGGAGACTCTGCGGAGAAAAGACGTGATACCCCCACAAGTCATTCAATATCGAAAGCCCAGGAAAAATCCGCCACTCTTTGCAACGGATGGCTTCCATCTCGTGGAGGAGGAGGAAGGTGAGGGCGAGGTGGAAGAAGAGGTTGTGAGTCATTTGTTTGTTTCTGTCTTTGCGTTAAGCTTCTTTATTTACTCGTGGAGTCTCCATCTCGGGACTCCACGCCTACTTTTTACTACACGATCCTTTCTTCATAGCCTGCCGCTGTATCCTCGTATTGTCTGCTTCCGCCAGAGTCCCCGAAGCGGGAGACTCTACTGAGAAGAAGACTCTGCGGAGAAAGAAATGCGGTAGCCCCACCAATCATTCAACAAAGAAAGCCCAGGAAAAATCCGCCACTCTTTGCAACGGATGGCGTCCATCTCATGGAGGAGGATGAAGGTGAGGGCGAGGTGGAAGAAGAGGCTGTGGGTCATTTATTTGTCTTCTGTCTTTGCGTTAAGCTTCTTTATTTCCTCATGGAGTCTCCGTCTCGGACTCCGCGCCAACTTTTTACTTACACGATCTTTTCATTCATGGTCTGCTGCATTCCGCCAGAGTCCCCGAAGCAGGAGACTCTGCGGAGAAGAAAGAAGAATCAATTCCAAGATGATTGACAACTTCGGAAAATTGATGTTTATATATAACAACTGGAATCATCTTTACACCATAGCAGTATGCTGCATTTAATCTATGTCTACCGTCTTCAATTCTAAGACTATCCGTATCTTTTTCCCAAAAGATTCTTGGAGGAATTAGTTTTCTTCTTTTTGTCCAATATGTTACAACTTGATAGGTCTTTATGCTATTCATTTTATTGTTGAATAATGTCTTCTCCATGAAAATGACTTTACTTTCCTCATCAAGACTTTTAAGCAATTGGTCTACGTCAATATTGTTAATGATTAAATCTGTGTTGCTGGGCTTTAGGTGTTCCTTATCTCTTCTTATTTTAATTTTGTCCATATCAGTATGCCACAAGGGCTGTACTGGTTTCAGTTTTCCGCATTCATATTTTTTTTTAAACTCATCGCTATCAAGCGCAAGTTGAATTAAATCATTGCCTGCTTTCTCTTGCCTTCTCACGTATGATTTTTTGTCCATCTGCCAACAGGAATTGTGTACGATACTTGTATTTAAGCAACTTAAATATAAAACATTCTCAAATACAAAGTGAATATTCTGGTTGACGCAATCGTGTAAGCAGAACTACTACGTAGTAAGAACTAGAATACGTGAAGTGCGGATTTCGTACTGGCATCGGCCAGGGATAGAAACGGAAAGCCCGAAGTGTGATGGAGTAGCGGGTGGGCGGACTTGTAGTGGATAGCCCGCCCGCCCGCCAAAATAAAAATGTTTTACTGCACTATTCTCTTCACAACCTCCACCACTTGCCCTTTCTCTTTCGCAGCTACACTATGATCATACATCGCTTCGCAGCTTACACCTGGCAGATAGAACGAACCTGCATAACTAGCCGTGAGTGATACTTTGAACGTACGTTGTGCATTGGGACCTAAGCGGAAATAAGTATAGACACGATCATCGCGGATGTCTTGGTAATCGCCACGGTCGGTGCTTTGGGTGTCTTCGTCATCGGTGAGGCGCAGGTTGTTGATCTCCCAACCCGAAGGGAACACTTGCGAGAGCGCCATGTTTTCATATCCTCCGCGCAAGCCAGGATTTTTTACTGTAACGGTGGCGAGGAACTCCGTGCCTTGTTCGAGCTTGGTCACATCTAATTGATTGCCCTTTCTATCGGTGAAGGATGCATACAAAACTAAATTGCTTTGCTCTGCTTGCTCGTTGCCACGCGCGGGTGTGCCTGTGTTGATTACGCGCACGAACAATCCACCGCCACTTTGGTTGGTCACTTTAATAGAGCCCTTCTGCGTACCTTTTACTTCTAGTGGCACTTGTGCGAGTGGTAGTTGCGTAGTGGCATTGATTTGTTTTCCGTTGTAAGCGTAAGCAAACTGCAAGTCACCACGCTTTTCTGTAGATACAAATTGGCCAATCGATTTTAAACAATACGCAATAGTTTGTGTGCTCATCCAATTGCCTTGGTCGCTCAGCGATTTAGAAATGTCGCGCACCATTTCAAAGGCTTTTGTTTTTTCGTTTAGCAAGATCAATGTTTCTAAGATGATGGCTTTGTCACGCTCATCGCTGCCGTATGAGTATGACATCTCTTGATAAGCTTTGATAGTTGTTGTAAGATTTGCAACCAAACTTTTTGCTGCTTCGGGTTGCCCTGCTTTCACGTATGATGCGGCCAACATCCACTTCGCTTGTAATGATACATCTTTCATTTCGCGCAGGCGGTTCATCGCGCCAAGCTCTGGCACGCCAGCCAATGCAAGTGTGTACAAGCGATAAGCTTGAATCAAATCGGTGTTGTAGTAATAATATTTCGTGTCGTTCCTTCTCCACTCGGCTGCTTTGTTCTTTTGGTATTTTTTCCAACGCTTCAACATATCATCGGGAACGAAATATCCTTTGTCAATAGCCGAGAGCAAGAAATGTCCTGCGTAGGTCGTTCCCCAACTATCAGAATCTTCGTTGCCCGGCCAATAAGCAAAACCACCATCGCGTGTGATAAACATTTTCAATCGCTCGATGGCTTTGGTTACATTGAATTTAGTTCGTGTTTTTTCTGATTCGCTTAATTCTTTCACTACATCCAAATACAATTGCGGAAACGCAGACGAAGTTGTTTGCTCAATACATCCGTGCGGATACTCGATCAAGTAACGCAAGCGATAGCCTAAGTTGATAGGAGGGATGCTCGATACTTCCAACGTGCTAGAGTTTGTTCCTGCCACGCCAACGGGTACGGTGGTATTATCCCATGATTTTCCTGCTTCCAAAAACATTTCTGTTACTTGAGTAGCTGGCACATTTGGATTGCGAATTTCTATTTCTATTTCATCAGTAGATGTATATGAACCAGAAGTGGCTGTCACCATGATTTTTACAATTCCTGTTTCTGACTTCACTGCTAAATCAAAGTCAACGTTGATGTCGCCCGAAGTGGGAATCGCACCAGTTAATGTTGATTCACCAACAATGCTGATCGGCCCAGAAACTTTCACATCTACTTTCACATTTTTAATTTTCTTGTCTTGCGTGAATAGCGTGATGGGCAGGCGTACTCTCTCTTCTGGGCCAAGCACGCGCGGCAATGTGGCCAACACCATCAACGGCTTGCGTACTGGCACTACCTTCTCGGTATTTCCATACGCACCTTCATAGCCAGCCACGGCCATCACTTTTACTGAGCCGATATAATTTGGCATCGTGAACTTGAGTTCCTTGCTTCCGCCATCTAATGTGATTGGGCCAAAGAATTTTACCACAGGTTTGAAACGATTTGCACGAGGATCATCTTCTTTCGCCCCTGCTTCATCGCCTCCGCCTATTGCCAATAAACGCTCGATGCTAGAGCCGAATGCGCCCATCACTTCATCATACAAATCCCATGTCTTTACGCCTAGTGCTTCACGCGCATAAAATTTCTTCCACGGTTCGGGCGTTTTGTATTTGGTAATATCGAGGAGACCTTCGTCCACCATCGCTAGCGTGAAAGTCATTTTACGTTTTGATTTTTCTGAAATTTTTATCCTCACTTCTTGACCGGGTTCAATTTCGCTCGGCATTTCAATCACTGGCTCTAAATGCGTGGTTGGATTTTCTACACCCAACGGAATCACTCCATACAAACGAATCGGCAAATCGTTGATGGTTTGTGAATGGGGTTGCAGCATCGTGACGTTCACAAAAATATTCGGTGTCATCTCTGCGCTCGCTTCAATGGAAAGTTTGTTCTCGCCTTTTTTTGTTTCGATCCATTGTGTGGAAAGAATCTTGCTTCCGTTTTCAATAGAGACCAGCGCGCGTCCTTCTCCGCTGCCGGGGATGGAGAGATTTATTTTTTCGCCTACGTTGTATTTATTTTTATCAGAAGAGAAGGTTAAGCGTGTGGCAGCCGTTTTGGTTTCATCGCGACTGTTGCGACCGAAATAACCAGGTTGATCAATGTAAACCGTTTTGCCTGTGCAATGACCAGAGATGGGATCACACACTTTAATATAATAAGTACCCCAATCGGCCAGAGCCACTTTAAAATTCCAACTTGCCTTTCCATTAGAAGTAGTGAGCGTGCCGTTGGCCGCCAAACTTGAATTATGCCCTTCAATGTAGTTGGCAATATTGTCGTACGAATTATCCCACCACCAGTAGCGTTCCAATCGGTACAAATTGATTTCTACTCCAGTTCTATCTACGGGTTTTCCATCTATGTCCAAAAAGACAACATCAATTTTTTGATCGGTATCTACATAGAGCATGTTGCTATAATCTTCACCTTTGGGTGTGCGCAAACCCACATACGATTCATACGGATAGAACGGAACACTGAATCGATCGATGCTAAAGTTGCCACTCTCTTCAAAAACTTTTCCACGGAATACCGCATTCATGAAACCGGGATAGTTGTTGGAAGAAGTGAGTGATGCGTTAATGGTTGCTTTTCCTTCGGCATCAGTTAATCCTTCAAAAAAAGTTTTTGTTTCAGGATTGAAATAGTTGGATGGTTCTTCAAATTCAAAGTCATCATACTTTGTAAAAGTGGTGTAGCCTTTTGAAACAGTTACATCAAACTGAGCTTTCAAATTTTTTCCGGGTGCACCGTGCAGCCACTTCACCTCTAAGTTTGCTTTCACCTCTGGTGAGGTTAATCGTTCTTGGCCTAATTCGAGATTTATTTTTAAACGATTCGGTTTTATCGTTTCTATTTTTATGGTTTGATTGAATTCGGTGCCGCCCACTTTGATGCGGCCCGTCCAATTGCCTGTGGGTGCATCGGCTGCCGTGGCTGTGGCAAACCGATAGAAACCATTTTCGGAAGATGATTTTACCAAGCGTGTAGAGACAACGCCTTGTGGATTTTGCAGTTCAAACACCACGGGATGGGTAGCAGGCAGTACTTTATTTTTATCTTCCAAGATGAAACTCAAATACAATGAATCACCCGGGCGCCATACGCCACGCTCGCCATACAAAAACCCTTTCAAACCTTTGTTGATGGCATCGCCCGATACATCAAAGCCGCTGAGCGACAGCGATTCTCCGTCCACCAAGCGCATGTAGCCGCGTTGCGCACCGCTCTTCGCAATGATGGCGAACGGAACTTCTTTCGATTTCAATTCTGCCTTCCCATCGCTGCCAGTAGATAAAGTGCCGAGCAACTGTTGTTGAAAATCATACACTTCTACCGATACACCTGAAATGGGGGCAGTGGTTTTTAAATCTGTAACGATAATAGTGGTGTTGCCATCGTCTCCTCGCTTGGCGATCAAACCCAAGTCAGAAGCCAATACATTTTTCTGCACATTTCTGTTGGCAGAATAAAAAGAGCCATTGCATGGATTATCGCGTTGCTCCCAATCGTATTCGCCATCGTAGTAGTCATAATTATTTTCATAATAATAATCGCGGTAGCCAGATTCTTCGAGTTCGTCATCTGTTTCAATTTCGATTTCCGTTTCCGATTGACCCTCGCAAGCATAGGAAGCATATTTTTTCTTGAACTTCATGGTGATCTGATAGATCGCGCCCGGTTCGGTGTTGATCAGTTTTGCAAGGTCTAACGTGTAGCGATTCCATTTTCCTAAATCAGTGACCCCAGTGTTATCCAGTTGAACGGTTTTCTTCAATACATTTTTTCCAACGCGGTAAAGCTCTTCGTTGCCTGCTAAATTATTTCGTTGCAAAAATTGGAGGATATTATTTTCAAATATTTTGTTGATGTTGATATCCACTGCTTTTAAGTTCACCGCCTCAAACGGCAAGATCAATCCATCGGTGCTTGGTAAAATAGAGCCTTTGCCCAAGAAGCGCACTTCGGGTTTTAATTGTTCAAAGATGACTTCAGTTGTTGAAGCCTCATTCATTTTGTAATCGTTGATGTTGCGGATGCCCGCTTCTAGGTAAATTGTTTTGGTGCCAGCTTGACGCACGGGAGGATACACCCATATCTCATTATCGTGAATATCAAAATCGAGCGTGATGTTGCGTTGGTCACCAATGCTGATTAGCCCAACGAGTTGTTGCTTCTCTTTCAGTGGATCAGAAAATTGCAGTGCTACGTATTGATTGGGATTTTGAATAACCTTGGCACTCATCAATTTAAAATCGCTGAGGGATGGCACTTCTACATCTTCATCTTGCGTGCGATCAATGCCAATACTTTTTCCGTTGGCAGAAATTTTTACAGCACTCGCAGCTTCTTTGCGCGCTACTTCTTCTATAACAAAACTGTGCTGCTTGCCCTCACCCGCATGTTGCCAATTTATTTTTAGGTTTTTTCCTTCTTGCTGTGCAGAAATAATTTTCTCCACGGCTTCCGCTTCCGCGAAATCGGCAGTGGTCAATGTGCCTTCTACTTTTTGTCGCTTGAGTTCTGTTTTTATGTAGGGCTTTAAGTTATCGATGCTCAACTCAAAATTTTGTGGCATCACTTGAAATGAATAATCAAATGAAGTAAGCTCCTTGGATACGGTAAAAAGTTTGGACAAGTTGAATGAGACTGCAAACACTTGCCCTGCATTCATCCGCGCCTCTGGTTTAAATTCAATTGTCCTGCGATCCAACCAAGTTGTCTTTCCTTTCAGCGAGGGAGTAAACTCAAACAGCTTCACCGAAGTCTCTTGCCCGATGGAAGTAGAGTCAACCGCTTCTTTTGTAAAGATGACACGGATGGGCGAACCCGAACTGATGACCCCAGCAGTGTAGGATGAAATATATTCGCCAAAAGCGGGGTTGATGTAGGTAGCCGATGGCTTGTCGCTTTTGCTTTTGCAATTGAAGAGAACAAGCGTGATGAAAGATAACATCAGGCCAACGCGACCGATTTTTTTCCAAGAGAAGGTTTGCATAGGTTGGGATTTTTAGAACAATCCCAAATGTCGCGAAATGAGTTAGTAACCCAAAGGGAGGAGTTGAAAATAGATTGGAGGTGTTTTTAGAGCTCCTTCAATCCCTCGCTTTTGTATTCTCACCGATCATAAAAATACCTACTTCTTAAGTATCCAAGCCGCTGTACCAATTTTAAAATTGAGCTATTTTTTTAAATTTGTTTATAAATGATTGGAGAGCCTTATCCTTTTTTAAGTGAAGATTACAGTACTGAAAGCGATGTATTGTTCTTTACCTTTCTAAGTCAAGGGGAGAAAGTTATACCCAAAGCTGTTGCATTTACACCAATCGAGAAAACTGGAAATAAGTACTATAACTGGGGCTTTGGCGATTTGGTCATAGATGACGCCACAGGTGAATTTTTTGTTAATGATAGAATAGAGAGCAACAATGGTGATGTGAAAAGCGTTTTTTATACGGTTGTATCAACGCTCTCAACTCTTTTTGATATACATCCAGAAACTGTTTTTATTGAAGGAAGCAATCGGCAGAGGACAAAAATATACAGCGGCCTGATTATTAGGCATTGGAGGCAAATTTCACCATTCTATAACATCATGGGCTTTAATAATGGAAAGATCAAGCCATTCCGTTCTGATATGGTGTTTGATTATCTTTTGATTTCAAAAAAGAAACTGTAATTTTATAAACAATAAAAGCAAATTAAAATGGCCACATTAGTAAAGAATAAGAAGAAAGGGCTAACTGCAGATACCCTTGGCCAACTCAAAGACTTCATTAGCAAAGTGAAAAAAGGTCAAATAGTTCCTTTCAAAGAAAAAACCGAGCGGGCAAAACAAAACTTGAAAAAGGCAAGGCTTATAAAATAATCGCTCTAGCCTTGGCCTGTGTTTTCATAGGCCACACTACTCTATTTCGGTCTGCGAGGACACAGACAGAGAGATAGTTTTTAAAAACCCTCAGGTCTAAACGAATGGATTACTACTCCACCTTCCTTACCCCATTCATAGGGAAAGACCCAAATTGCCCAACGGACATCGTGCCAGTAAATTGATCTTTGGTGATAACTCCTTTCACAGCTATTATCGCAGTGTTTCCACCAAAGTTTACTTCGTAATTAAAACTTAACTCGTTGTTTTTGTAAACCACATCTTTGATTGGATTTTCTTTTGGTGAGCGATTGCTAGAGATCGTGCCAGAATAAATCTCGCCTTCCTTTTTAATTTTCAATGAGCCCATTCCGCCTTGTGGCGATTCGATAGTGTAACTCCATGTACCAGCCGCTTCGTAAGCAACCGTATCAGCTTTTGCTGCCGGCTTCACAACAGGCTGAACAGTTGTAGTAGGTTGTTGTCGTCCACCTCCTCCACCTGCTGGTGCACCACCTCCTCCGCCTTGGCCACCATCACCGCCACCACCTTCATCTTTCAAGTCATCATTGTTGATGGATTTTTTGCGTTTGCGCGGAGCTTCCATGCTCATCTTGCCAATGCGGTAGCTAAATGTGACTTTGAAATTGAGATTGGTAATCACGTTCACAATCTCTTGATTAAGTATGGGTGAGTTTTGTTCATTGCGAACTGTAATGGACGGAAAGAAGAAATTTTCCGCGCCAAAGCCAATACTTCCTTTTTTGCTGGCAAACTCCTTTCTAAGACTTAAACTATACACGCCAAAGCCTCCTTGTATCCCTTGAAGCTGCACTTGACGGCCGCGATAGAAAGTAAAAAACTGGAACCCCCAACCTTTGGTAAGATTGTAACTACCAAATAACCGAGCATTATAAACCCATCCAGAGTTCCTAGCATTATACCTAAGATCTGGAACATTGTTACTTAATACCGCATAATATGTATCCACACCTCCATTCAACGAAAGCTTACCTGCATTAACGTTGGCAAAAATGCTTACACCATAAGCGTCTTCATTTCCAATATTTTGATAGGTTGTTTGTATTCCTCCTGGAAGGTTAGGAATGGTATCTCTCACACTTTGGATTGATCCTGTTGTGTTGCGCATGAAAGTAGAAACATTGATAGAGCTACCTTTTACAAAAGTGTTATAAGATAATTCGTAGTTGTTGGTAAACTCGGGTTGCAAATTTGGATTGCCAAATGAAATGTTAAGCGGGTTACTTTGCTGGATGTTAGGATTTAAAAATTGAATGGAAGGTCGTTGAATCCTTCTATTGTAGCCAATCTTGACGGCACTTCCGTTTTTAAATCTTTTAGAGATATTTAAGCTTGGCACCAATACACCGTAGTCTGGAATATCTAATTTCTTGTTATCTTTTGTCGAGGCATCGATTGTTGTATTCTCATAACGACCACCGGCTTTTAAGCTGTACGTTTTGGCCAGTTGGGTAGTAAAAGAGGTATAACCGCCTGTTACATTTTGATTGTAGAAAAGTGTATTGGTAAGCTGCGTATTTGGGTTAGATAGGTATATTCCATCAGAGGCAGCAAAGAATGAGACAAAATCACTGTTTACTTTTCGAATGATTTGTTTCCCGCCAAATTCTAAAATGGAGTTTTTACCAACTGGTGTTTGATAGTCAGCCTGAATGGTAATTTCTTCGTTAGTACTTTTGTTATTATTTTTTTGAAATACGCTTGCTGGAGGCGTGACTTGATCGATTCGCTGATTAATAAAATCGTTCGCACGGTTGTTTACGCTATAAAGACCTAGAATACTGAATTCTCTCTGGGGTTTATCAAAAGTTCGTGAGTAAGTTATGCTGGCATCAGATGTTCCAGAGTTATCGGTTACATTGACATTACTGAGAGATCTGTCAATACCATTTGCATTGGTTCGCAACCCATCTTGCCAGTTCAAGTTATTTCTTAGGCCATACTTTAAGGATGCAGCCAGAGAATTTTTCTTATCGATGTCATAATCCCATCCAAGGGTATATTGGCCAAAGATATTAGCGAGCCTCGTATCGGCACTTTGAATATTCGTGTTTTGGGGACCAATCGGTTGGAGATTGATATCCTTTGATTGAGTGACTTGAGTGTTAGAAAAACTACCCGGCTGATTATAATTCGATCTTCCAAAGCCCCCCAACGAAAAACCCATTTTCTCTCTTCTATAATTTCCATTCAAGCCTAAGTTAGAACCACGCAAGCCAGCACTCGCATCAATGTTCATTGTCAACCCTTGCAATGTATTTTTCTTTGTGATAATGTTGATAATACCTGCCGAGCCTTCGGCATCGTACTTTGCAGAGGGCGAAGTGATCACCTCCACTGTTTTGATTTGATCCGCAGGGATTTGTTTCAATGCATCTGCTACGCTACTCGCAGAAATAGTAGAGGGCTTGTTGTTGATGAGCACTCGAATATTCTGACTACCCCGCATGGATACGTTTCCATCTAAGTCAACCGAAAGCATGGGCACCCGCTTCAATACATCGGTGGCATCTCCACCTTTGGCAGTAGCATCGTTCTCAGCATTGTAGATGGTACGATCCACTTTCTCTTCGATCAGATTTTTCTGGCCTTGCACAACCACTTCGTTCAACACCTTGGCGCTTGGGCTTACGGTAATAAAACCCAATTCGATTTCGCCTTTCTTCTCTGCAATTTTTACTGGAATACGCTTCGTATCATATCCAATGAATGAGATGTCGATGAAATAGTTACCATTCGGGATTTTTGTGATGGAAAACTTTCCCTTTTCATCAGCTACTGCGCCATTTACAGGTTTATTTGTTTTCGGATCGATCAGGGCTACATTGGCGAACTCAACGGGTTGGGAGTTGGTAGAATCCCTGAGAATTCCAGTAATTTTGCCATTGCCTTTGGGTATAATTGAGTCCTGGGCTACTAAAAGATAGCCGGATAGTACCAATATGGAGAAAGTAAAAATTGTTTTCATGTTTTTTTTTAATAACCGAACTATGGTTTAACTGATTATTCTCCTTATTGTTTGATTTTTGTTTTAGGCGGGTTGCAAGTTTACGGCCAACGGCTGGTTTTTGTTGAAAGATTTACATGAATGGAAGCAAGACGCTAGTGATGCCTCCTTCTATGCCCGCCATTTCCACCTTTATTTTTTGAAAATGTTTCTAGCTTAGTTAATTGATCTGCCCTTAGAATAGGCTTCATATTTAGGATCATGGAGTCGAGTAATACTCTTACCTCGTCTTCTGTCTTCCGTTGAAGTGTATCAATGTTTGCCATGGTTTGATCTACAATAGGTTTCATCTGTTTTCTTTGCAAAGAATCGGCCTGAGTAATTTTGTAAATTCTTTCGGCAAACCCATTTCGCATTCCGCGGTGCTCTTTATCAAAATCTTTTCCGTTGCTTCGATAATGATGTCGCGCAAACATGCCTGTCGTTAGTACGCCAATCAGTATGCCTACAATCAATGTGGCTGAGATTACCACAATGGCTTTTTTTCTTTCTGTTGTCATGAGTTTATTCAGTTAAGTCTTGGTATAAATCTATTTGTACAATTTCCGTTGGAGCCTCCTCTTCAAAGCCTAAGATGGATTTAAAACTTAAACTATCAGAGAAGATAATGTTAAGAGCAAGTAGTGCCATTACCAGACCAATTGCTACGAGTTGATATTTTTTAGAGAAAGAAAAAAGTTGGTATTCCACTTCTTGCTGAAGTGATTTAACCTGATTGATTACACGCTCGGCAAAAAATGGACCGAACGACTCACCATTTCGATTGAATAGCATTTCTTTGATTAGGTTATCGTGGTCTTCTTCTGTCATCATACCATTTTAGGGTTAAGGTGTTTTTCTAAACCAATTCTTAATTTTTTTTGTGCTCTTGCCAATCGTGATAATACAGTGCCGAGTGGAATTTGTAATAGCTCTGCAGTCTCTTCTGTGGAATAGCCCTCTACCAATCGCAAGGTGGCTACTGCTTTGAAGTCGGGATCGAGTTGATTGAATTCGTAGTCGAGCATTTCTTTCAAATCTTTTTTGTCTTCGTTCGAGGCCACGTTCCTGCCTGCTTCTTCGTTCGTAAAAAAAAGAAACCGCCTCTTTCTTCTTTTGATTTCATTCAATGATAAATTGATCGCAATCCTTACCAGGTATGTACTCACTGATGATTCGCCTCTAAATTTTTTCAGCGATTCGTAGAAGCGGATAAATACCTCTTGCCCCACATCCGCAGCTTCATCTGTATGGCCAAGCATCGACTTAACAACACCAGCAACTTTGCCTTCGTGGCGCATTACCAAAGTTTTAAAAGCAGCCAGATCGCCATCAATTGATTTTTTTACCAACAAATCATCGCTTTCTGAGTCCATCAATCTTTTAGCCTAATGCTTAGACAAGGTAAGAATGAGTTTTATTCCCTCTATTGATTATTTTTTGGGCATTGCCTGAAATCGACTTTACTGGGTGCATTTCAAATTGCCCTGTTGAGGCTCTGTGAATTTCTCTGTGAACTCTGTGTTCTCTGTGGTTATTGATTTTTTAACCACAGAGGTCACAGAGGTCACAGAGGGCCACAGAGAATGCCTCGACAATTTGAAATGAACCCACTTTGCTTGATCTTAAAGGAGTTTTTTCTTGATTTAGGCTATACCGACCAGCTTTATTTTTAATACCTTTGCCATTATTTTGGTTTCGTAGTTCAACGGATAGAATAGAAGTTTCCTAAACTTTTGATCCCAGTTCGATTCTGGGCGAGACTACCAAGAAAAGTTTCCTAAACTTTTGATCCCAGTTCCTTGCCTGCCGGCAAGGCTTGGATTGATTTTCCTTTTGAGCTTTAAAAGCAGAGAGTTGATTTCTCATGCTAAAACTCACTATTTCTCAAAAACCTTTTTGGCTTCAGATCTTCATTTAGCAATACTAGATATTGATTTTTCGATAACAGTAGTGGTAGCGGCTAAGGGCTAACGGAGAAAGTATTTGTTGTTATTGTTATCAACTGATGTTACGCAAAATAACTAGACGAATGTCAGATTGAGTTTATCGAAGTCCAAGTTCAGATAGCCAGTTTTCGACAGGCTCAAACTGACAACGCGAGTTATTTTGCGTAATCAGTTGTCAACTTGTGACTGAAAGTGTTTTATTTTCTCAATGATGATTTCCTGACCACCAATTCTGAATTGACTACAATGGTGCTAGTGCTTTTAATATCCGAAACCCCCTTCAAGTGATTGATCAACGTGCGCGCGGCCATTTCGCCAATGGTAACGCCTGGGTAATTGATAGTGGTCAATTGAGGATCTACAATTTTACAGACAGCATCATTGTTGAAGCCAACAATGGCCATGTCGCTCGGGATTTTTATTCCTTGTTCTTTGAGGGCATGCATTACTACGGCAGCAGAAAAATCATTAGTAACAAAAACACCATCGGGCATAGGTTTCATTTTTAGTATCTGCTCGGCAGCTTCCAATCCGCTTTCTTCGCTCAAGTCTTTGATCAGCACATATTCTTTTTTGTAGGGTATATGGTGCTCTGTTAGTGCATCCATGTAACCCCTGTGGCGCTGAGAATAAACATTTCGTTGTAGAGAGGCTGTCACCAATACAATTCGTTTGCACCCTTGCTCTATCAAATGTTGTGTTGCTAAGTACCCTGCCCGGTGGTTATCTATTATCACTTTTGTATGCTGGCTGCTTTCCTCCACGCGGTCAAAGAATATAATAGGTATGCCCTTTTCTTCAAACTGTTTGAAATGATCTAAATCTGCTGTGTCGAATGCCAACGAGGCAATCAAGGCGTCTACGCGCTTATGAAAAAGATTGGAGGCGTTGGCCACTTCCTTTTCAAATTTTTCTGAGGAGTGAACGATAATCAAATCATACCCTGCTTCGCTGGTAATTTTTTCTATGCCACTTAATGCTGCGGTAATAAAGTTGCTGCTCAATTCATGTAGAATGATCCCGATCGTGTTCGTCTTTTGTTTGCGGAGGCTGCTAGCAAAATTGTTATGACGATACCCCAATTCTTTTGCAGTATCTTGAATTCGCTTGCGCGTTTTTTTGCTGATCGCGGGGTTATCTTGCAGCGCGCGACTTACTGTGGCCGATGATAACTTGAGCTTATCGGCAATATCATAGATGGTTATTTCTTTTTTTGCTTTCATGTTTAGTTTTTAAGAATGAAGCAAAAGCACACATACTTCTTAGTGCCCCTTTCTGCTCATCACTTTTTTCACAGCAGAAATAATAGCCGTTGCATCCAATCCATATTTTTTCATAAGATCAGCAGGCTTACCACTTTCTCCGAAGCTATCATTGACTGCTACATACTCTTGCGGCACTAAATCTTTTGTAACGATAAGTTGAGCAACGCTATCACCCAAGCCGCCAATGCGATTGTGCTCTTCGGCACTTACCACGCAGCGTGTTTTTGCAATTGATTTTAAAATAGCTTGTTCATCCAATGGCTTGATAGTATGGATATTTATTATCTCTGCGTTGATTCCTTCTTCGGCTAATTTTTCTCCTGCTAAAATCGCTTCCCAAACTAAATGACCTGTGGCTACAATGGTCACATCAGTGCCTTCATTCACCATCCATGCTTTGCCAATTTCAAAAGGTGTGTTCTCTGGAACAAACACTGGAATAACAGGGCGACCAAATCGTAAGTAGACAGGGCCATGATATTTTGCAATAGCCATAGTGGCTGCCTTTGTTTGATTGAAGTCACATGGATTGATAACCGTCATACCGGGTAACATCTTCATCAAGCCGATGTCTTCTAATATTTGGTGAGTAGCCCCATCTTCGCCCAATGTAACACCTGCGTGTGAGGCACAAATTTTTACATTCTTATCTGAGTAAGCAATGCTCTGACGGATTTGGTCATAGACACGACCTGTGCTAAAATTGGCGAACGTTCCTGTGAAAGGAATTTTTCCTCCGATGGTCATACCCGCAGCTATGCCCATCATGTTAGCTTCAGCTATACCTACTTGCGTAAAGCGCTCTGGAAATTCTTTGATGAACGCATCCATCTTTAATGAGCCAATCAAATCGGCACAGAGGGCGACTACGTTTTTATCAAGTCGTCCTGCTTCCAAAAGGCCAACACCAAAGCCCGAGCGTGTATCTTTTTTTTCTGTGTAAGGATATTTTTTCATTTTTTAATCAACTGATTTTAAAATATTTTTTTATCAATTATGCCATTGACTTGTTACAGTAAGTTGCTTTTTCAATATCGCTGATGTTCATTGACATGAGCCGAACATCAGGGAGAATTGATTTGAGCCTGCTAATTATTTTCTTCGAGAGGTCACTCTTTTGTTCCGTGCTGCGCCCTTCCATCATGTGAGCAAAAATAAAAATGAAATCATCATTAGTGTTCCCATTATTATAATGCTTAAATGTATTCATTCTCACTTTGACATCTCCATCTGCAAAAAGCTTGGTTGATTCTGCAATGTTATAGACTTCCCGCATTATTTCTTCAGGAGTTATTAATGTTATCAGATTCTCTGAACAGTCAATTACAAAATGCGGCATATCGATATCAATAATCTCCCAACGTCTCGGGCAGTTGTGCCAATGCGGTTGCCAACTGCTCATCGTTTGGTGCTACACCATGCCACTTGTGGGTGCCCATCATAAAATCAACTCCGTAGCCCATAACGGTTTGCATCAAATTGCAAATTGGTTTTCCCTTTCCTGTTTTTTGCTTTGCTTCTTTGAGTGAGTTAACGATCGATGCCATGTCGTTGCCTTTGCTCTCCATCACTTCCCAACCGAAGGCTTCGAACTTTGCTCGCAGATTTCCAAGTGACATGATTTTTTCTACAGGGCCATCTATTTGCTGTCCGTTCACATCGATAGACATGATGAGGTTATCGATTTTGTGATGTGGGGCAAACATGGCAGCTTCCCAAATCTGGCCTTCTTGTAACTCGCCATCGCCATGCAGCGTGTAAACAAGAGAGGCATCGTTGTTTCTTTTCTTTGTAATGGCTGCACCAATGGCAACAGACAATCCCTGACCCAACGAACCCGATGCGATGCGGACACCAGGAAGATGTTCGTGCGTGGTGGGGTGACCTTGCAAGCGTGAATTCAGTTGACGGAATGTGGCCATTTCTTTTACATCGAAATAACCTGATCGCGCTAATACACTGTAAAATACGGGCGAGATGTGGCCGTTGGATAAGAAGAATAAATCTTCGTTGATGCCATCCATTTTAAACGCACGGTCGTGCTTCATTTGGTCAAAGTAGAGTGCCACTAAAAAGTCGGTGCAACCCAAAGAACCTCCTGGGTGACCCGACTGACAAGCGTGTACCATGCGCACGATGTCTCTGCGAACTTGGCTGGCTATTTTTTTTAATTCTTCTATTTCCATTTTCTATTTTTTTTAGGCCTCACCCACGTTCCCTCTCCGCAGGGAGAGGGATAACTATATTTATGAGAGCGTAACCTGTTATTTTATTGTCTGCTTTTTAAGATGTCAAAGGTCTGTGAGGACACAAACCAAGGCGTTACATTTTCTTAGCGTCTTCCAAGAATTTCGCCAAGCCAATATCAGTCAATGGATGTTTCAACAAACCTAGAATTGAATCGAGTGGACCAGTAATCACGTGAGCACCTGCTTCGGCACATTGAATGATATGGTTGGCATTGCGAATAGAAGCAGCCAATATTTGTGTCTTGTATCCTTGCACAGAATAAATGCTTGCAATTTGTTGTATGAGTTGAATACCTTCCCAACCGCTGTCGTCAATGCGGCCAATGAATGGCGACATGTACGTAGCTCCTGCTTTTGCTGCAAGGATGGCTTGGCCTGCACTGAATATAAGCGTGCAATTTGTTTTGATGCCGTTGTCAGTAAAATATTTAATGGCTTTCACGCCATCTTTTATCATCGGTACTTTCACAATAATATTTTTGTGAAGCTTCGCTAACGCTTTTCCCTCTTCCACAATTTCTTTGTAGGTAGTAGAAAGCACTTCTGCACTGATGTCGCCATTTACTATTTCGCAAATGGTTTTGTAATGCTGGTTGATTGCTTCTGTTCCTTTAATTCCTTCTTTCGCCATTAAAGATGGATTGGTAGTTACTCCATCAAGGATACCTAGGTCGTTTGCTTCTCTGATCTGGGCCAGGTTGGCTGTGTCAATAAAAAATTTCATGGGTAGTGGTTTTTTAGTGGTTGTAGATAGCTGTCCCGCCAAAGCAGTAGTAACTATTCTCTGTTTAAGCCCGAAAATTACTACTTATTTCACAACGGTCAATTTTACTGACTCGTTTTATCGGATACCTCGGCTATAATCGAAAAACCTTGGAGTTCATGGTCTTTCTCTCAATGATATTTTGAATTGCTTCTTTTTTGCTAAACCCCCAAGGCTTCCTCGCTAAAGCTGAGAAGACCTTGGGGATGTTCTGCTTACCAGTAAATAGTGTAGATGGCTGCAATTACTCCTGCTACAATCAATGCACCGACTGTAAACGAAGGGCTCATCTTAAACATCTTGCTATCTATTTCAAGTCCGTTTGTTTTTACTCCTTTATTGGTTTCAACTAGACTGATGATCACCATCCCGATCACACAAAACAAAAACACAAAACCCATCCTATCTAAAAAAGGAATTTCAAAGACACCCATTGCGTTAGCTTTTGCGAAACCTAGCGGTTGCAAAAAGGAAAGATCCATTTGATTGGGTAAAAACTTCAATAGCAATGAGAAAGCAAAGCCACCTATAGTTGCGAAAAGAGCCGCATTGGAAGTTGCTTTTTTCCAGAAGAAGCCGAGAATGAACATGGCGAAAATGCCAGGACTCACGAAGCCAGTGTATTCTTGTATGTATTGAAAGCCGCCCTTTTTATCGATGCCCAACAGAGGTGCAATGACTACACCTAGTATCATGGCAACAATCACCGTTATCTTTCCTACTTGCACCATTTTGTTTTCATCGGCATCGGGTCTCAATCTTTTCTTGTAGATATCTAGTGTAAAAATCGTAGAGATACTGTTTGCCTTGCCAGCTAGTGAGGCAACAATGGCGGCTGTCAGCGCTGCGAAGGCTAGTCCTTTTAATCCAGCAGGCAGAAGATTTAAAAGTACAGGATAAGCTTTATCTGGATTGAGTTCGCCAGCCTGTAACATTTCTGTTTGAAAGTTTCCTTGCTGATGAAGTACGTACGCTGCAATGCCGGGCAGCACTACGATCACGGGCATCAATAATTTCAAAAAGGCAGCGAATAGAATTCCACTTCGGGCTGTTTTCAAATCGGCACCTAATGCACGTTGCGTAATATATTGATTGCAGCCCCAATAATTTAAGTTAACGATCCACATTCCTCCAATCAAAACCGTAAGCCCAGGCAGATCCATGTAGTTAGCGTTATCCTCTTTAAGGATCATGTGGAAGTGGTCGTTAGCTTGCTTTGTCATAATGCTAAATCCATTCAGCACACCCGTAGTCCCAAAATGTTCAGATACTAAGTTGAGTGCCAAATAGGTGGTTACTAATCCACCTAGAACCAAAAAGAAAACTTGAATTACATCGGTGTAGCCAATCACTTTCATCCCGCCAAGGGTAATGAATATGGCAAAGATGGCAAGCACGTACATACATAGCGTGATGTTGATCCCCGAGATACTGTTGATAGCCAACGCACCGAGATAGAGAATAGAAGTAAGATTGACGATTACATAAAGCAACAACCAAAACACTGCCATGATCATAGCCACTGTGCCATTATACCGCTGACTTAAAAACTGCGGCATGGTATAGATTTTATTTTTCAGATAAACAGGAATAAAGAAAATGGCTACAATCATTAAAGTCAAAGCAGCCATCCATTCATACGTAGCAATGGCCAGCCCCATTTTAAATCCATTACCGCTCATGCCTATAAACTGCTCCGCAGAAATGTTGGAGGCAATGAGTGAAGTACCGATAGCCCACCAAGTCAAAGAGCCTTCGGCCAAAAAGTAATCATGTGAAGCAGTGGTAGTGGATTTCTTCTTTCGTTGATGGACCCAAATTCCGTAACTGGCCACTACAATAAAATAAAAGAGGAATACGAGGTAATCGGGAGTTTGTAAACTATTCATGTGGCAATTGGTTTGGGTTTAAGGAGTTTTAATTTGGGTTCTACTTTGAATGTGGGCGCCTAATTGGCTACAGGCTGCTTGTCCAAAGGACTCCTTCGGAGGAGCTTGTGGCCTGAAGAATGTAGCCAATCAGACGCGCACATTCGTAGAAGAATCTTAAATGTAGCGATTAATAATGTTTTCTACATACTCCTGTTTACCACTTAGTAGCTTTGGTTCGCCCTGCTCAATGGCGTACGCGCGCAAATCTTCCAATGACATTTTCCCGTTTTCAAAATCTTTTCCTTTGCCACTGTCAAAACTAGCGTAGCGCCCTGCGCGAACTTTCTTGTAATCAGATTTTTGTAGGATGTTATCGGCAGTGATCAATGCCCGAGCGAATACATCCATACCACCCACATGCGCGTAGAACAAGTCGGCAGGGTCAGTGCTGTTCCTCCTGATCTTCGCATCGAAATTGATACCACCACCGCCAAAGCCTCCTGCTTGAATGATGATCAGCATGGATTCAGTCAGTTCGTTAATGTCATTGGGGAATTGATCCGTGTCCCATCCATTTTGATAATCACCACGATTGGCATCAATTGACCCTAACATGCCAGCATCTACCGCCACTTGCAATTCGTGCTGCATCGTGTGACCTGCCAACGTAGCGTGGTTCACTTCGATATTGAGTTTAAAATCTTTCAGCAAATCATGTTGTCTCAAAAAACCAATGACTGTTTCGCTATCGTAATCATATTGGTGCTTGCTCGGCTCGCAAGGTTTTGGTTCAATGAAGAAATTTCCTTTGAAGCCATTTTTCCTCGCGTAGTCTTTTGCGGCATGCAAAAATTTTGCAAAGTGTTCTTTCTCGCGCTTCATGTCGGTGTTTAGCAAACTCATGTACCCTTCACGGCCGCCCCAGAAAACATAGTTCTCTCCGCCTAGCGCAATGGTTGAATCAATGGCTGCCTTCACCTGTGCCGCACCGTGAGCTAAAACATGAAAGTCAGGATTCGTAGCAGCACCGTTCATGTATCTTCTATTTGAAAATAAATTGGCAGTGCCCCAAAGCAACTTCACGCCACTTGTCTTTTGTTTTTCTTTTAGATATTCAGTTAGAGCTTGAAGCCTTTTGTCGTTGTCGGCTACATTGTTAGTATAATCCACCACATCCACATCGTGGAAGCAATAGTAAGGCAGACCAAGTTTGGTGATGAATTCAAACGCGGCATCGGCTTTGTCTTTGGCTCTTTCTACAGCATCTGTTTTTTCATTCCAAGGGAATAGATGTGTTGCCTCACCAAATGGATCTGCACCGCTGCCGCAGAAGCTATGCCAGTAGGCGCAAGCGAAACGCAGCCATTCTTTCATGGGCTTTCCAGCTACTACTCTATTTTCTTCATACCAGCGGTAGGCCAGTGGGTTGTCTGAGCCGAGTCCTTCAAATTTTACTTGGGGGATGCCTTTAAAAAATTCTTTTTGTCCGAGTGTGAGTGACATAATTATTTAAAATTTAAGATGTGAGATTTTAGATTTTAGAAGTCAGAATAGCGAGCTCTGGGGCACCTGTTTTCATTTGCTTATTACTTTTTACTGTTAGCTGTTTTTGCATTGGCTATGCGTGTATTTCTATGTTTCTATCTTTCTATGTGGTTCAAATCCTTCCTTAACTTGTCAACTGTCAATTAATTTTCTTTCTAATAACTCCCTCCAATTTTCATAAAGTTCATTGGACTGTGCTGTTTGCTTCGGCTCAACCACTCCAACAGGCTTTCTGTTTTTTGAAGCCGAAGAAGCATCCGAAAAAATACCGCTTCCAATACCTGCACCGATAGCTGCGCCAAAGCTTCCATCGCCCTCATAAAACTCTACGGCCACGTTGTTTACGTTGGCAAAACTTTCTGTAAACACATCGCTCAAAAACATATTGGCTTTGCCTACACGAATCACTTTGGGGTTCATTCCATTTTCTCTCATAATATCCAATCCATATCTAAGAGCAAAAGCAATTCCTTCTTGTGCCGCGCGAAATAAATGAGCGTTACTATGTTTATTAAAATCAATATTCTGTATGCAAGCCCCGATTATTTTGTTGTTTAGCATTCGCTCGGCTCCATTGCCAAAAGGGAATATTGAAACCCCATCGCTTCCAGGCTTTACTGATTTAGCGAGTTCGTTCATTTGCTGATAGCTGACCTCTGTGCCTGCCATGTTTTTGATCCAACGATTTAAAATGCCTGTACCGTTTACACATAGCAAAACTCCTACTCTTTTTTGTTCAGTGGTGTAGTTTACATGCGCAAATGTATTTATACGCGATTCTTTGTCGTACGTCAATTGATCACTCACTCCATAGATAACACCCGATGTGCCAGCCGTGGCGGCCACCTCTCCGGGTTGCAATACATTTAATGCTAGTGCATTGTTCGGTTGATCGCCCGCCTTGTAGGTAACAGGAATTCCTTCTTTCAACGACAACGCAGCCGCAATAGAAGCTGTGAGCTTTCCGTGCTCTGTAAAAACATTTTTAATGGTTGGGACAAAAGAAGTATTGAGCTTATAATAATTGAATACATCCTTTGACAATTCATTGTTTTGAAAATCCCAGAATATTCCTTCTGATAGTGCCGCGATGGTGGTGGTTGCGTCTCCTGTCAATTTCATAGCAATGAAATCTCCAGGCAGCATGATCTTATCTATTTTTTCATACAACTTGGGCTCGTTTTGTTTTACCCACGCCAGTTTGGAGGCCGTGAAGTTCCCAGGTGAGTTGAGCAGTTGTAGTAAACATTTTTCCTTGCCAATGGCTTCAAATGCCTTATCGCCAATCTCCACTGCACGGCTATCACACCATATTATGCTGTTGCGCAATACCTTTTGCTCTTTGTCAATCATCACTAGCCCATGCATTTGGTAAGCAACACCTATTGCAACAATATCATTTGGGTTATACTTGCGCTGGGCATGTAGCTTTAAAATGGCCAATTGCGTATGCTCCCACCACATCTCTGGTGACTGCTCTGCCCAACCTGGCTGCAAGGAGATGATTTCATTTTCTTCCTCAGGGTACTTGGCCGAAGCAATTTGTTGCATGTTGGCGGCATCCACTACGGTGGCTTTAATTGAGGAAGTGCCTAAATCTATTCCTAAGAGAAGCATTTTACACAAGTTAATAACACCGCCTAAAGATAGAGGTTAGCGCGTGAGACTTATTAAACGAAAACGCAATTTTGTGCATTAATTTGCAATCGGTTGCATTTTATATAATTTTAATTTTACTTTGCAAGGAAATTTTGAAAGCGCTGAATTCCCTTTCAATATAATCGTGTCATGTCAATCAGTTGCGACAGTAAAGTGATGTTTAAAAAATCTAAACTAGAATCAATTTAGGGTTGGTTATATTTAAGTTAGAAGCATTGGACCGAACAACCCAGTGCTTTTTTTCTTTTAAGGGATGGCCGGAGACTCAACCATATTAACCCGTAGCCCCAGCTAACAAATACAGCACCGCCATCCTCACGGCTACTCCATTTTCTACTTGGTCTAAGATGATGGAGTGATGAGAATCGGCTGCATCGCTAGTAAGCTCTACCCCACGATTAATTGGTCCTGGGTGCATGAGCACAATATCTTTCTTTAGGTCGTCTAATATTTTTTTGGTGATGCCGTAATAGAGGGAGTATTCCCGTAAGGAAGGGAAATATTTTATTTGCTGCCGCTCTAATTGAATACGCAACACGTTGGCCACATCGCACCACTCCAGCGCTTTTTTTACATCCCATTCAATCTTCACATCTAGTGATGAAATGAATTTGGGCAATAGGGTAGGAGGGCCGCACACCATTACTTCTGCACCTAATTTCTTCAAGGCAAAAATATTAGAGAGTGCTACTCGTGAATGTAGAATGTCTCCGATGATCGCGATTTTCTTTCCCTCAACGCTTCCCAATTTTTCGCGGATGGAAAAAGCATCGAGCAGTGCTTGGGTAGGATGCTCGTGTGTGCCATCACCGGCATTGACAATATTGGCTTTGATATGCTTGGCCAAAAAGTGTGGCGCGCCCACGCTGGCATGGCGGATCACCACCATGTCCACTTTCATGGCCAGGATATTGTTTACTGTATCTAAAAGTGTTTCTCCTTTTTTTACTGAACTGTTGGAAGTGGAGAAATTGATCACATCGGCAGAGAGGCGTTTCTCTGCCAACTCAAACGAGAGGCGTGTGCGTGTGGAGTTTTCAAAAAAGATATTGGCAATGGTGACATCGCGCAACGAGGGCACTTTTTTGATGGGGCGGTTGATGACTTCCTTAAAATTATCGGCCGTTTCAAAAATAAGCTCAATGTCTTGGCGGGTAAGGTTTTTGATTCCGAGCAAATGCCGTTGACTGAGCTTTGACATAGTTTTAATCCTTATTGATCAACCAGATTTTATTTTGCTTATGGCCCTGCGCTTCCAACTCTACCAGCACCCGTTGCGACTCCAACGTATCTACATATTTGCCCACATAGTCGGCAGCAATGGGTAGGTCACGGGTAGCTTTACGATCCACTAGTACAAGTAATTCAACTTTCATCGGCCTGCCGAACGCAATCATAGCGTCTAGTGCAGCACGGATAGTACGCCCTGTAAATAGCACATCGTCTATCAAAATCACGTTCTTACCTTCAATGACAAAGGGCACACGGGTTTCACTTGCCTTCGCGGGAATTTCTCTTCTGCGAAAATCATCGCGGTGAAAAGTGGCATCCAAATAGCCAATGGGTATTTCTTTTTTTACCAGGGGTTTCAGTTTTTGATGGATCAACTCTGCCAAAAAGATGCCGCGCGGCTGCATGCCCAATATAACCGTGTCGGTAAAATCAGAGTGGGCTTCAATTAATTGTTGGCAAAGGCGATTAAGCGTGATATCGAGGAGGTGCGAATCGAGGACTAGTTTTTTCTGCATACGCCTGCGCGAAGGTAATGAAAATCTATGATGTATTGATACTCGTGCAAGAGGCCAATTTGCTTATTTTTTGTAGAGGTACTTTTGGGGAAGGTCGGCTTTTCGGTACTTACCGATACCACAACTCTTCGCTAAATCTCACGTAGTGATCATAACCAAAACCGAAAATGCCTATGCTTGCTTACTTTTAAAAAAATTTTTAACTTAGAAAAATTACTGAATTGTTTTTTTTAGACCCACATGACACGAAAAATAGTAAAGGTGAAAATGGAAAAGAAGCAAAGAACTGGCGCAAAGGGAAGTGATGTAACGATAGATTCTAATGGGCTAGAAAGCATTGAAGAGAAGAGCAAAAAACTTAAAATACTAATTGCAGAAGATGACGAAGCATCCTCTTTACTTATTGAATTGGCCACCGAAGAGATTGCCAACGAAATTATTCATGTAAATAATGGCATGAGTGCAATTGAAGCCTGTCTTAATAATCCTGACATCGATTTAATTTTGATGGATATTCAGATGAACGTGCTAAACGGATTTGAAGCAGTCAGGCAAATTAGGAAGTTCAATAAAGAAGTGGTTATTATTGCACAGACTGCTTTTGCATTGACTGGAAGTAGAGAAGCAGCGCTTGATGTAGGCTGCAATGATTATATTTCAAAACCGATGAGCCTTGACAACTTAATGAAGATGATTCAGAGTCATTTAAAACGTTAGAAACTGACCATGATGCAGCTCCCTGCACGCATATCCTACTTGCATTTTGAAATGTTCTGCTTATGGTTACGAGTCTAGGATCTGCTGGTAAGTAGAGTTTCTAATCTGCTAACCTCTTATTTGAATCCCTAACTCCTTTAACTGCTCTTCTGAAATAGTAGAAGGAGAATCGATCATCACATCTCTTCCTGAATTGTTTTTTGGGAAGGCAATGAAATCGCGGATGGAATCGGCACCGCCAAAGAGTGAGCAGAGGCGGTCGAAGCCGAAGGCAATACCACCATGAGGAGGTGCGCCAAATTCAAAAGCATCCATCAAGAAGCCAAATTGTTTTTTAGCTTCTTCAACAGAGAAACCCAGTTTGCTAAACATCAACTGCTGTGTAGCTCTGTCATGGATACGGATGGAACCTCCGCCAATCTCTGTTCCGTTCAATACCATGTCGTATGCATTGGCGCGCACTTTGCCAGGATTGCTATCAAGCAAGTTCATATCTTCTGGTTTTGGCGAGGTGAATGGATGGTGCATGGCATGCCAGCGTTGTGTCTCTTCGTTCCATTCTAGCAAAGGAAAATCAACGACCCACAGTGGGGCAAATTTATTTTTATCGCGCAGGCCTAATTGATTGGCAACATGCAAGCGAAGTTCGCCCAACGCTTTTCTTGTTTTGTCGACTTCACCAGATAAAACCAAAATCAAATCGCCCGCTTCGGCATGGAGTTTTTGTGCCCAACGACTTAGTTCAATCTCATCATAGAATTTATCAACCGAAGATTTGAATGTGCCGTTGGCTTCGCAGCGCAAGTAGATCATACCCTTCGCACCAATCTGTGGTTTCTTCACAAACTCCGTTAGCTCATCTAACTGCTTGCGCGTGTAATTGGCACAACCTTTGGCACAAATGCCTACTACCAATTCTGCATCATCAAAAACAATAAAGCCTTTTCCTTTGGCCACGTCATTCAACTCTACAAACTTCATTTCAAAACGCGTGTCGGGTTTATCGGAGCCGTAAAATTTCATGGCATCATCATACGTCATGTGTGGTACGGAAGCCATGTCGATTCCTTTCACCGTTTTGAAAAGATGTCGTACCAATCCTTCAAACGTTTTTAAAATATCTTCTTGCGTGATGAAGGCCATCTCGCAGTCGATTTGAGTAAACTCGGGCTGGCGGTCGGCACGCAAGTCTTCATCGCGAAAGCATTTTACTATTTGGTAGTAGCGATCGAAGCCCGACACCATCAGCAATTGCTTGAACGTTTGGGGCGATTGCGGCAACGCATAGAATTCTCCAGGGTTCATACGAGAAGGAACCACAAAATCGCGTGCGCCCTCTGGTGTTGATTTGATGAGCACCGGAGTTTCTACTTCAATAAAATCCAGGCCATCTAAATAAATGCGTGTCTGCTGCGCCATCTTGTGGCGCAGTTGCAAACTTTCGCGTACAGGGTTTCTGCGCAGATCTAAGTAGCGGTACTTCATGCGCAGGTCATCGCCTCCATCGGTTTGGTCTTCTATGGTGAAGGGAGGAGTCTTGGAAGCGTTCAACACTTCCAATGAAGTCAATTTTATTTCAATATCGCCTGTTGGCATCTTATCGTTTTTAGAAAGGCGCTCGGCCACGATGCCTTGCACTTTCAATACATACTCACGACCGAGGGTTCTGGCCAATTGAAGCAATGCAGGGTCGGACTTGCCTTCTTCCAAGAAGAGTTGTGTAATACCGTAACGGTCTCGCAGGTCGATCCACAACAAACTGCCTTTGTCGCGGGGGCGTTGTACCCAGCCCGTAAGGGTAACTTGTTTGTTTACATCGCTTATACGTAGTTCACCGCAGGTATGAGTTCGTAGCATTTTTAAAATGATTAATTTTGAGGGTGCAAATTAAGGGTTTTTGTAGAAGAAATTGACAAATAGGCAATTGACAGCAGGGCAGACGCATCTAAATTTGTAATAGTGCTTTTCAAAGCCTAGCAAAGGGTTTCCAACCTTTAGAAGGTTGGAAACCCTAAATGTAAAATCTTGATTTTGTAAGGAATTACCAAGAAAAAATTTAGATGCGTCTGCCCTGCAATTGACAGTTTGACAAAGCGAAGAGTAACTAATTCTAATACAAGGCTACAAGCTGCAAGCCACATGCTTCTCCAAAGGAGTCCTTCGGACACGCTGTGAGGTTTTCAGCCAAATCGGTTTATAGCTTTTAGTAAAAGGTGTTACGAAAAAATTAGTAGAACGAGGAAATAGTGGAAACCTAATAACTTTGTAGGTGACTTCGGCCAGGGATAGCAGCCCCGCGAAGCGCTGGGTAAACTCCAAGCCTGATGGCCGCTGCGCCTCGCTTGGCCAGGCCGCCAAAAAAAACGGTTGTTTGGTGGAGACACGAACCAAGCTGGGAAGCGGCTTGAAGCATGAAGCCAATAAAGGATAACTAAAAAAATTATGACCAAACGATTGATTCTCTTGAGCGTGTTGCTTTTCGGTTTTGCGCACCCGAAATTGATAAAGACCAAAGTGTCTGATAACATTATGGTATCGCTGCCAGCCAGCCTCACCACGATGACACAAGATGATATCGTGCAACGCTACCCTTCGGTGCGCGCGCCCTTGGCTGCGTACACGAATGAATATCGCACGGCTGATTTTAGTGTGAACACTTCGGCTACGCAATGGCCTGATGGTGATATTGAATTGGCGAAGAAATTTTTTAAGGCGGGGATCAGCAACCTTTACGACCGTGTTGATTTTATTGCGGAAGGTGTGCATGTGGTGAACAAACGGAAGCTGATCTATTTTGAGTTTGAATCTCGCATCAATGGCAACAAAGTAAAGTTGGGGGAGACTTCACCTGTTTTTCGTTATACGTACATTCAATATTTTGTAGAGAAAGATCGGGCGCTGGTGTTTTCATTTAATTGTGCAAAGGACCAAAAGAGTGAGTGGCAAGAGACGGTGAGGGCGATGATGAAGACTGTCAAAATTAAATAGGCAATAGGCAAGAGAGTTGACAATGGGCAATTGACATAGTTGACAGCTTGATTTAAATCTGATTTCTGATAAATAATAGATATAAAGTGACAAGTAATAAATTAGCACACTATTTATATAAGTATTTCTTTTTACTATTTGCAATAACTTTTGGCTCTGGTTTTTTTGAGGAGTTAGCAAAGGGGATAAGTACTGCTGAATGGAAAGTTTTACCAATTTTGTTTTTCGCAATCTTATTTGCCGTTTTTCTAACATTTTTTCTCCTATTCAAAGACAAGTTTAAGATTGTTGAGTTAAGTGGGCAAAAAATTAGAATCCATGATAAAGAAAAAGAAATAGAAGTTACATGGCAAGATATTGAATCAATACAAGTTGTTAGTTTGACAAATCCTCCCATATATATACTTAGGCTAAAAAATCAAAGAAAGAGCTTTCTATTCTCGTCCTACACAACCATGTTCGGCAACTTTCATGACAGCAGTGATATAGGTATTCTCATTGAGAAAAAGCGAACTCAATTTGACTTCTGAAATCTAATATTTTGACTATCAAATTATCTACATCAGATGAGTACTTCATGCAAGAAGCCGTGAAAGAGGCGCGGAAGGCGCTGGAGTTGGGCGAAGTGCCTGTGGGTGCTGTGGTGGTTTGCCAGAATAAAATTATTGCTCGCGCACATAATCAAACAGAACAACTTACGGATGCAACGGCTCATGCAGAGATGTTGGCGGTGACTTCGGCTTCGTATGAGTTGGGGTCAAAATATTTAACGGAATGTACCTTGTACGTAACTCTGGAACCGTGTGTGATGTGCGCAGGCGCGCTGCATTGGGTGCAGCTTCAAAGATTAGTTTTTGGTGCAGAGGATGTGCAGCGTGGGTATTCGTTGGCGAAGAGTCCGTTGCTACACCCGAAGACGGAAGTGGTGAAAGGGATTTTTCAAAATGAAAGCAAGGAGTTGTTGAATCAGTTTTTTAAGAGGATTCGGAATGCTTGAGTTTCCTTAGGCCGAAAAATTTCACGCAAAGGCGCAAAGTTTGATATAGGTGAGGCAAAAAAAATAGCCCCAATAAAGGGGCTACTTCAACTTGATTAAAACTGCTTTTTAGACTTTCGTCTTTTTGATTTTTTTATCATCTACGCGTTTACCGCTGCGGTGCTCCCCTAGGATGAGCACATCTTTGGTTGTTTCATATTGCTTGGCCGCCTGGAACATCGCTATTTCTGTATCGCGGATGAGGATCATGCCACTTTTTGCGCCTTTGTTGCGCACTTCAATGTACCAGCCGTCTTTCTTCTTTTTAGGTAAAATTGGAGGTCTTCCCATGGTTTTAATGAATTTGTGGGCTAAAAAGCCCGTTTTTTAAATCGGTGCGCAAAGATATGATTTTCAGGCTATTTGGCAAAGGATTCATTGAAAGAGGTGGGGCGGCAGTTTTGCATAACCCCTCGGGTCTCTAAAGACCCGAGGGGTTTATACCGATAGATCATTTGCAAAACTGTGGTACACACACTGAAAGAGTGGGGCTTAAACCTTAATCATAAAAGTTAGTCCTACATTTACATTCAATTGAGACAATTGAAAAATAGATTTTTATGAAGCTTTGGTCACTCCCTATTTTGTTGCTTTTTTTTTCCTGTTCCCAGGACAGTTCTAGCTCAGATACGCCCGCGCAAAACACCAGTTATTTGATCAGACCTAATTTGACGGACAATGGGTATTCATCAGCAGACCTAGAGCATTATGTGGTTAGGAATAGTAAAACACATTTGAATAAACTCCTTTTGTTTATAGGTGGAAGCTATAGTGTGCCTAAGAACTACAATTTAATCTGCGATCATGCTGCGAATATTGGCTTAGATGTGATCAGTTTGTCCTATCCAAATAATGTGGCCGCTGCTACCCTCGGAAGCAGTTCTGATAAATTTGTTTTTGATAAGTATAGAGATGAATTAAGCTTTGGAAATCCTGTGAGTGATGAGGTTTCCGTAGATGTGTTGAATTGTATTAGCACCAGAGCGACAAAGTTGGTTCTGTATTTAAAGACCACTTATCCCGATCAAAATTGGGGGCAATACCTCACTATTTCCAATACACTTCAATGGAACAAAATAGTAGTGTCGGGTCACTCGCAAGGTTCTGGTCACGCGTGCTACTTGGGCAAAAAGAATTTAGTGGATCGTGTGGTAATGCTCTCTGGGCCTAATGATTACCACGGTTTTTTTTCAAGTGCCGCTAATTGGCTTACCGTAGCTGGCTCTACTCCATTGACTAAGCAATTCGCGCTCTTGCATGCGCAAGATGAGATTGTGCCATTTGCCAATCAGGTAGTAAACTTAAAGGGTCTTGGGCTTCTTACATCTGCACAAAGCCCAACGCTAACAGACAATCTATCCTCACCTTACTCAAATGCACGTGCACTGTCTTTAAATATACCAGCACAGTCTTATCATTCATCCACCGTTGGCACAAACTCCATTCTGCCAAATGTTTGGACGTATATGTTCAGCTTTGAGTGACCTCTATGAGCCACCCAAATATTACCCCTTTCTTCTAATCACAAAACATTCTTTGAATTGCTCCATTCCAATCTTCGGGTAATAGTTTACCGCTTTGGGCGCGGCCAATAAAATCAATTGCACATCTTTTTCTCCAGCTACTTCATGGGTAAGTCTGATCAACTCCTTTCCAATGCCTTGATGTTGATACGCTTCATCCACAGCTAAGTCAGATAGATAACAGCAAAAAGAAAAATCACTCAACGCTCTCGAAACCCCAACGAGCAGATCGTTGTGCCAAGCCGTCACCAAAATATTTCCATGCTCCAGCATTTTTTCAATTCGTGTTCTGTCATTCACAGGCCGTCTTTCTGCCAAGGTTGATCGCTGGAGTAAATCAATAAATTCATCGGGAGTAATTGCACGATTGGTTTTGTAGCTAATTTCCATTACAATTATTGATCAAGAAATCTTTAAAACAATTTTTCCAAACTGATTGCCTTGGTGCATCCGCTGAAAGGCTTCTGTGACTTGATCTAATCGATATACTTGATCTATCACAGGCTTCAGTTTTCTGCTCTCAATAAATTCCAACAGCGACAAAAATTCATCTCGTGTGCCCATGGTAGTGCCAAAGAGCGAAAGCTGCTTCCAAAATAATTTCCGTACATCAAATGATGAAGTACCACCCGCGGTTCTCCCAAAGTTCACAATCCTTCCGCCTGGCACACACAACTCTATTAGTTTTGAAAAATCTTCTCCGCCCGCACTGTCAATGATCACATCAAACCCGCCCGTTTCTTTTTGTGCACGTTCTACCCAATCTACATCCTTATAATTGTATACATTGATCGCACCCAATGCTTTTGCCTTAGCTAATTTTTCCTCTGAACTTGACGTAACAGAAACCCTCGCCTGATACCCCACCGCCAATTGCAACGCCCACAGTGCTGCGCCTCCACCTATGCCCGTGATCAACACTTTTTCTTTTGCCCGCAATCTCGCTTTGGTAAACAATGCGCGGTACGCAGTCAACCCCGACAATGGCACGGCTGCCGATTCTTCAAAAGATAAATGCTCGGGCTTTTCGAAAATATATTTTTTAGAAATGGCAATATATTCGGCAAATGTTCCGTGATCGGGGTTGCCTAATATTTTAAATGAATCTCCTTGTACATTTACATTGCTGCCCCACTCTAAACTTGGATTGATCACCACTTCCATTCCAATCAGCAATGGGTCTGCATCAATGCCCACTTCTTCAATCACGCCACAGCCATCGCTGCCTAGTATCACACCGTCTTTATTTTGTACGGATGATTGTTCGAGTGTCGCCCACAGGTCACGATGGTTGATGGCCGCATTTTTCAAACGCACCAGCACTTGATCTTTTACAGGCTTCGGTTTTGGAAAATCACTAGCTGACAAAGGAAAATCTTTCCCTTTGAAAACGACTGCTTTCATAAAAATTGGAAGTTAGAAGTCAGAAGTTAGAATTTTGGAGTAAGGATTCAAATCTTAAATCAAAAATCCTAAATCTAAAATTATTTAACTAGGTAATTCCACCCATGCACATCTGCTTCCGCACCCATGCGAATGTCATTCAATTTTTTCTTCACACGTTGTTGAAAGCTCTTCGCATCTACGCCTGGCAATTGATAATCCGTTCCGTGGATATTGATGGAAGCAATCTGAGAAACCACCGCAGCCGTGCCAACACCAAATGCTTCGGTGATGGTCTTATTCTTAAACGCCTCTTCAATTTCAGCCACGCTCACTCTGCGTTCTTCTTTTTCCATGCCTAAACTTTGCGCAAGTGTTAAAATAGAATCGCGGGTTACGCCATCCAACAAAGAAGTAGAAAGTTTTGGCGTCACCAACTTTCCATTGAATACAAACATCACGTTCATTGCGCCTGACTCGTCAATGTATTTATGATCTTTCGCGTCCGTCCACAGCACTTGGTCAAAGCCTTGCTTTTGTGCTAGCATGGTTGGGTAAAATGCACCACCATAGTTGCCCGCACATTTCGCAAAGCCCGTTCCACCTTCTGCCGCGCGCACAAATTCTTCTTCCACTTTCACGCGCACAGGTTTTGCGAAGTACGGCCCTACCGGGCTTGTTAAAATGATAAACTTATATTCGTCTGCTACCTTCACACCCAACTTTGCCTCTGATGCAAAAACAAACGGTCGCAAATAAAGTGATGAGCCTTCGGTAGTCGGGATCCAATCTGCATCCACTTCAATCAACGCACTTAAGCTAGTTAAAAATAATTCTTCGCTGATCGCGGGCATGCACATGCGCTCCAGCGATTTCAACAATCTTTTGTGGTGACGCTCGGGGCGGAAGATAGTGATCACACCCTCGTCATTCTTAAAAGCCTTCATCCCCTCAAACACCGTTTGGCCATAGTGCAATGCGAGCATCGCTGGCGAGAGTTCCAGATTTCCGTAAGGCACAATCTTCGGCTCTTGCCACGCACCATTTTTATAATCGATCACCAACATGTGATCCGAAATATGATTGCCGAAACCAAGGTTATTAAAATCAATGGTTGATAGGCGCGAGGTAGCAACTCGCTCAACGTGTAATGGTTCTGTCAGGACTGCCATGGCTTTTAGTTTTTAGTTGATGGTATTACTTCGTTTATTACTCAAGCTACATTAGTTTTTCATGTTGCCTAAACTATGTAGTAGACGTAAAATTACAGAGTTATCACGAATAAAAATTAATTTATTCAATCCAATTGCTTTAAATTTTTGGCGGCCTAGCCACGCGAGGCGCAGTGGCCACCGGGCTATCCGTTACAAGTCCTCGCTCGTTCCTCGCTGTGGGCTTTCCACTGCTATCCCTGGCCGAAGCTCGCTCATAGCTACTGCTTCTTTGTAAATCCAAACTTTCGCATCTCATTCGCCACGCCTACCGAATTTTCATCACCTCTTTTCTCCAATTCAGAAATAATGTTCGCGTGATTTTTCTCGTCTCTATTTTGCGATAATTTATAACTCGCCTCCATCCGCTCAATCGCAATCTCAAAACCCACTGCGGCACGTATTTCCGTGTGCAAAAATTTCTTGCTCATCGTATCTACCGAAACGGGGTGGATGGAATCTTTTTCATATTTATTGGTCAACTGCCTGAGCGAATCAATCAACTCTTCTTCGTTCAGCATTCGCACCTTTCCATAAACATGCACCGCCTCGTAGTTCCAGGTCGGCACATTTTCATGATCGTACCAAGAAGAAGAAATGTACGTATGCGGTCCCGAAAAAACCACCATCACTTCTTCGCCATTCGGCAACTCACGCCACTGTTTATTCCCGCGACTGATATGGCCGATCAATTTTTTATCGGGTGTTACTATGAGTGGGAGATGTGTAGCCCATAACTTATTTTCCACTTGGCTGACGAGAATACCAAAACCGTTTAGTTTGATAAACTCAAGTTGCTCCTCTTCGTTTTCGTTTTTTGAATAGGTGGGTGTGTACATAATTTTAGTTTTAATTTCATTTTTTTATTTTGGTCTGCAAAGACACAGACCGAGGATCAGGTAGTTGGGATTTAGAATATTGATACCTAAAATCATCTTGGTCAAAAATTTCAATTTCCCCTCTCATCATTTGGATTAAACATTTCAAAATTAGGAGCAGACCGTAGAAATCTCTCTTCACGTATTAATTATCCAATAATCTTCTGTGATAATTTATTTGCCCTAAGTGATAAGTAAGATGGCTTGATAAATGAACCAAAAGATATTCCGTGGAGGTCTTTTTATCGAAAACCAAAATGGGATATTCTTTTTCTAAATCCTCTTCTTTCAGTTTATCCAATGAACTATCTATTACTTTTATGGTCTCCTCTACTTTGCTGATCAAATCAATTTTAGGAATATCCTTTGATGAAAATTCCAGCTCTCTAACTCGAACATAACCAGTCTTGCCAATGTCGGCACCAATAAAATGATTCAAGTTACCAACTAAATGCAAACAAAGGTTGCCCGCTGAATTGGCAATCCCCTTTTCAATATACCAGATTTTCTTTTCGTCTTTGTACAATTCAATTTCCGACTTTAGTTTATTCAAGTCGCGGTTGAATAATTTTTTTAGAGTTTCAATTAGCATATCCTAGTTTTTAATATTTCAATCTACAATAAACAACTTCACGCCATTAGCGCTTTGTGTTCTATGGCTATCCGAATCATCTCCCACTTGATACGACATTCTCTTTTTCAAATGAAACTTTCTTCCATCTTTCAATTCGGTTATCATTTCTCCCTCTACACAAAAAATAATATGACCTTTATCGCACCAATGGTCGGCCAAGTAATCTTCAGAGTACTCCACCATTCTTACTCGAATAGCTCCAATTTTTTTCACTTTCCAAATGGCATACCCACTTGTGCCTTCATGTCTTTCTGAGGGTATATTATCCCAATCGGTAAGTTCAAATTTTATGTCGCTGCTGATAATCATGTTTTCCTTTTTTGAATCGTCTCCTACCTCGAAGACCATGAACTTCAAGGCATCACAACCTTGGTAGAAAAAATAGTTTCATAAAACCATCCCAACCTTATTATTATTCTTGCCGCTTGAAAATAATAAGGTTTTGAGTTTACTGTAGATACCTTTGCTACTAAGGGTTAAATCATATCGCTAGATATTTTTCATCAACTCCATCACAATCTCTACATCCTTTTCAGTCGTTCGCCAATTCACCAACGCTGCCCTTATCCCTTTTCTGCCTTTGTAAACAGTGGGAGTCATAAATACTTTTCCTGAGTCGTTCAGCTTGGCCAAGAATGATTTTACATTATTCTGATTTTCATCTCCGCGCAGCGTAAAGCAAACGGTGTTCAATCGCACAGGTGCTAACAATTCAAAAGCAGTACTTTCCTCAATGAATTTACCGAAGAGTTGAGCCAATCTAACATTATTTTCCACAATGTCTTTGATGCCTTCTTTGCCATACGCCATCAACGTAAACCAAGCAGGCAACGCTTTTAATCTTCTGGAATTCTCAGGCAAAAAATTTAAATAATCAAAATTCTCCATTGGGTCGCCCAAGTAGGGTGCGTTGGAATTTTGAAATGTTTCTACTTGTAAGAGATTGTGTTTTTCCTTTACAAAGAACAACGCACTTTCGTACGGGACATTCAACCACTTGTGACAATCGATAGTGATGCTATCTGAAAATTCCCAACCCTTCAATAAATGTTTATGTGTGGTCGAGCAAGCAGCGAACCCACCAAAGGCCGCATCGATGTGCAGCCAGAAATTATATTTTTCTTTCAGTTTTGAAATCGCAACAAAATCATCAAAGTCAACCGTGTTCACCGTTCCTCCGCTGGCAATTAAGATGCAAGGCTCTCCATCCAAAGCTTTTAAACTATTTTCTAATTCAATAACATCAATGGCTTCTCTGTTTCCATCTGCTATTTTTACTTTGATAATAGTGCTGCTGCCAATGCCCAACATGGAAAGCGATTTCAATGCAGAGGAATGTGCCGTTGCTGTAAGTACTTTGATCGGATTGGAAATTCCTTCTTTCGCAAAATCTTTTCCTTTTTGTTTACCGATCCATTGGCGCGCCACGGCCAGGCATGTAAAATTTGACATGGTTGCACCCGTGACAAACCCACCGAAAAAATCTTTGGGCAAGCCAAATAAATCCAACAACAATTTGATCGTCTCAATTTCTATGTTCGCAGAAATATCGCCATGTCCATTAGTAGTTTGCGAATTTTGATCATAGATGCTCGTTAGCCAATCGCCCACAATCGCAGCGGGAGTAGTGCCGCCTGTTACAAAACCCCAATAACGAGGGCCAGAAGATGAAACCATCAGCGGCTCAAATCGCTCATTGAATTGTCGTAGCGCATTCATCGTGCCCATTCCTTTTTCCATCAAACTCTGCTTGTATTCAACCGTATGATTGGTAGAAGTGGGGCGATGATCGAGATGATTCAAATAATCAATTCCTTGAATTTTTACATTCTCAAGGAAAGTCTCAAGTTGATTCAAATCTTTTTGTAGTTGTTCGTTCATTACAAAATTATCCATTGCTTTTTCAATATTCGTTATTCAATTAAAATTAAAGGTACAAGCAGCACTTCAAAATTTACTGATCGTGCGATGAAACAGGCGTGATGAGCTTTTTCGTGCAACTCATTTGCTTTTGTAATCATCGATTGGTCTTTCACTTTTACTTCTGGGTGAAGAGTGACATTAGTGAACTCACCGCTTCCATCTGCATGCTCAATCATTGTGCCTGTCGCCTTGTCAACATAATCCGTTACCACCACACCATTCACCGCACAAAAGTGTAAATACCAAAGCATGTGGCAGCTCGAAATAGCTGATACCAAAAGATCTTCGGGATTGTGTTTTGTTTTATCTCCACGAAAGGCAGGATCGGACGAACCAGCAATATCTGCCTTGCCAAGAACGGATAAGATGTGACTGCGCTCATACGCTTTGTAATCTAATGTTCCTTCTCCTTTATTGCCCGTCCAGCGAGTGGTGGCTTGATAGTGATGTTCTTTTTTCATAAATAAGTCCTTTTGCTATCTCATCTAAATTCTAAGCTCTATGAAGTTTAGAGTGGGTAAAAATTTTAATTATCAATTCTGTGCGAAGGCTTTAACCTTAGTAGAGAAAATGATTATTTAAATACCCTTCAACCTTATTACCTTATTTTCACGCAATTATAATAAGGTAATAAGGTTAGAGCTTGCGGGCGCAAGTAACTTCTACTAAGGTTAAAGCCTTGCCCAAATAATAACTGTTGAATAAGGCTTTTACCAATTACCCACCCTATCAGTCATAGAGCCAAATTCTACTTACCTTTTAAGTTCAAACATCCCAACTATAATAATTATGATCTTCATCTAAACTAAAACCAGTTTTCGGATAAAGATTATTTCCAATGTCATTGGTCTTGGCTGTTTCCAACATCAAACCACACGCGCTTGTTTGCCTACAGAACTCTTTTGCCTTTTCAATTAGTGCCACAGAAAAACCTTGACCTCTGTAATTGCTATCTACAAATAAATCATTGAGGAGCCACAACCGTTTCATGCGAGTGGAGGAGAACAAGGGGTAGAGTTGCGTAAAGCCTGTCATTACATTTTTGTTATCAAACGAAATGAAAATGACAGATTCTTTCTTCTCTATACGCTCAGATAAGAATTTCTTAGCCGCAGCCACATCAGAAGATTTCTTGTAGAAAACTCGGTATTGATCAAATAGAACGGATAGCTGGTCTAAGTCAGTAATGGTGGATTGTTCTATTTTGATCATTGCCATTTATTTTAAATGAATTATCTGAACTGCCCATCTAAAACAATTAAAGCCTCACCGAATATTAAAACTTTATCATCTTGCAATTCAACAGTCATAAATCCAGTTCTTTCGGAAGATTGAAAAGCTCTTAATCTCTTCTTATTTAATTTTTTTGCCCAATGCTTTGCTAGGAACGTTTGTACTCCTCCTGTTACAGGGTCTTCGTTCGTTCCTGCCCAAGGCCAAAAGTATCGGCAATGGAAATCATACTCTTTTGTGTGAGAGGGCGCTGTTACTAGAACACCATTAATATTTTGATAGGAATTCATCAACGCATTAAAGTCTGGTTTCAATGCCGCTAATGCTTGCGAATCGGTTATCTCCAAAAGAATGATTTTATTTTTTGGGCTGTATAGACTTTCAATCACTTGCTCAATTCCTAATGCAAGTAACATCGAACTAGGGACTGGTAGTGGCGTTGTATCATAAATAGGAAATTCCATTACTATTTCTCCTTCGCTCCTTTTAATAGGCAGCTTCAAATTCTCTCCCGTGATAAAAAGTAGCTGATCTGTATCCGTTGTTTCAAATATTACTTTAGCAGATGCCAGTGTTGCATGGCCACATAAAGGAATTTCTTTTTTTGGTGAAAAATATCTTATCCCATACGTATTAGCCGCACTATCTTTGTTTATAAATGCAGTTTCAGAAAATCCAACTTCCTTCGCAATATTCTGCATTTTCATAGTGTCGATACTATTATCTATGAAGCAAACCGCAGCTGGATTGCCTTTAAAAGGTTCGTTTGTAAACGAATCAATAAAATATGTTCGCATTTTAGGTGCCTTATATAAATATCTTTCCAACCAAATACAGTTTCGCTTGCCTGCTAATCTCCACTCTATCACCTACCAATTTACATTTCAATTTTCCTTGTCGCGCTGAAAGTTGTATTGAATTGAATTCTGTTTTGCCCAACACCTTCGCCCAATACGGAGTCAATGAAGTATGAGCAGAGCCTGTCACCGGATCTTCATCCATACCCGATTGAGGCCCGAAAAATCTTGAAACAAAATCGACTTGATTGCCCTTGGCTGTAACAATGATGCCACGCGCTTTCACTTTTCCAATCATTTTAAAATCGGGGCTCATGGTTTTGATCTGCTCTTCTTTTTCATAGACGAGCATGTAATCCGTTTTGCCCTTGAATGTTTTCAAAGATTTCACACTAAGGCCTTCTTCCAATTCTGGGATTGCATTCACTTCCGTCAAGGTGTCAACAGGAAAATTCAGCGTGAGCGTATCTTCCGATTTTGCAACTGTCAAAGGGCCACTACGCGAGTTGAAGGTAATTTTGTCGCTCTGATAATTTTCATGATTAAACAAAACAAAAGCGGTGGCGAGTGTGGCGTGTCCGCACAGATCAACTTCAACTGTGGGCGTAAACCATCGGATGCGAAGGCCTTCTTTTTCTTTTACATAAAAAGCAGTTTCGGCCAAGCAATTTTCCATGGCAATGTTTTGCATTACCTCCGCAGGTAGCCATTCTTTCAAAGGGCAAACAGCGGCTGGGTTGCCAGAAAAAACCTTATCTGTGAAAGCGTCTATTTGGTAAATCTTTAATTCCATTTTTTTTAAAATAATTTTATCTGTTTCGCGCCAAAAAATGTTTCGCTATGAAAACAATTACCTGTGGCGCGATTAAATACACTGCTTATAATTCTACGGGTTAAAACCCGTGGCTATTCATATTGAGCCCCTCTGGGGCTCGTGCTAAAAAAACTAAACACCTCTGCATCCCAGATCAAACTTTGAAGATTAAGATTTACTTCGCGCTCGTTGTCAAATTCTTAAAAGTAGTTTTGATCTGTGAAAATGGTTTGAGAGGATTGGCCTTCAATTGATAGCCACGGTTCACCAAATAAATTCCAGCAACCGTAACTGCAATAGCTAACGCGATTTGAAAATTTAATTTCTCGCTCAATATTAACCAACCCAAAATCACGGCTACGATGGGGTTGATGTATGCATAAAGCGAAACCAAAGTCATTGGCAATTTTTTAATCGCATAGGAGTAGCAAGCGTACGCAGCCACCGAGCCGATCATAATCATGTAGATCAATGAGCCGATCACTTGGTTGTTCCATTGGATTTTAGAATAATCATCTAGCACCAAACTAAATGGTATGAGAAACAATCCTCCAAAAAGCATTTGGATGCCCGCATTCAGGAATGGATTTGAATCTTGATTTTTCTTCTTGATCCAAATGCTACCAATTGCCCAACAAAGGTTGGCTGCAAACGTAAGTACAATCCCTTTTGTATAATTCGAGTTTGAGAATTCGGAAAGATGCTCACCAAAAATCATGATGATGCCAGCAAGCCCCATCGCAAGGCCCAACACAATCAGCCAATTGGGTTTTTCATCTTTGGTGATCAGCACGTTTATTAAAATTGTCCAGATGGGCATCATAGAACAAACGATGGCCGCCACTCCACTTGAAATATAAACCTCAGCCCAACCTACCATGCTGATGCCTAGCGTTACCATTAACAACCCACACACCGCTTGATTGAAAATAGTTTTTCTATCTGGCCATGATGCTTTACCAAAGGTGAGCATAAACAAAATCAATATCGGCCCTGCCGCCAAAAAGCGGAACATGGAAAAAAGAAAAGGGGGGAACTGCGTGACACCAATCCGCAAGGCGAGATAGGTGGTTCCCCAAATCACGCAGACGGCTGCGAGTGCGAGATAAGCAATAAAATTTTTGTTGTCTTTCATTTTTAACTTATACAAGAATTTTTAGACCTGATTAATACGCAGTTTAACAAACCTTAGTAGAAATTATTGTTAACTAAAGAGCAGCCAACCTTATTACAAACCATAATTAAAGAACTAGAATAATAATAAGGTTGCTGGTGTTTCAAAAGCCTTTTTCTACTAAGGTTAATGCGTCAGTTTTCTTCGGAATACACAAAAATCAGTACAACCATTTTCTAAAATCTCCACGGATTCTTTTCTATTGTTTGCACTGCTATTATTTTCTTTTTCTTCACACCAGACTTAGTAGGAAAACAAACTTGTAGGTTTTCTCCTTCCTTGTCGCTTAATACAATTTTTAACCCCCTTACAAATGAATGAATATCTAATTGGATTGTCATAGTGAATAGAACTTATTTTAGAAACATCCAAGCAATGATTCCTACCATGATGCCGAACAATAGAATAATTTTGCGTCTGGTTCTCATCGTTTAAAAATCCCGATAACTATCGGGACAAATTTCACAGTTAAAACGGAAATAAAACAGTTTCAGTTTTAGGTATTTTGACCAGATCAGTTTAATGCACCAACTGCCCAGCAATAGTAAACATCAACCCATTTTTATTAGGATTGGCTTCTTCGTCTGAAGTGTGAAGCATGAGTAGGCCAGTAACACCAAAGCTCATGAAAAAGTGTTCACGTACTTTTACACGGCTGTAGGCTACGTTCATGGCAGTGGTGTAGTAATATGAATGATCGAATACTTGATTGTTCCACCAAGCAGAAGTCACAACATCTAGGTGCTTGCCAGTGTAGGTAAGTCGCAGTCTATTGACCCAATCTCTTTCCTCGGGGTCTATGACGAGGTTGGGCAATAAGCTCATGTGCTCGGCCGTCCAATGTGGATTTAGTTTTATGCTGGTGATCAGAATAGCGACTACGTCTGATCCTTTATCAGCAATGCTGTTGGATTCCTCCAAGAAAGAACCTAGGTAGGGAGTAAACGTAATTTTGTTGGAGAGCTTGAAATTTTTGTACAGCGCGAGCAGTGCAAAATTATAGAAGGTGTTGTGATCTTGTAAATCCAATCCTTTGAAAGCCATGAAGCCCCATTTTTTTCTGTCATAAATAAAGTTGACATCAAACGAAGGGTTTTCACTGCCGAGGCGGCCACCGTAGGTGAATATCCCTTGACTGTGCAAGCGGGCTGTGAATCGCCAGTGGGGTGGAGGCAGTTTCTTTTTTGCTTTGGTGGAATCGGATTGGGCGAACGATGAAGTGCTTAACAGCAAAAGCATTAGCCCGGTAACAGTAAAAAATTTTGTTTTCAATAGTGTGTTGTTATCTGCTGCGAAATAATGGAAGCTACTACCTGTTAGCAACCTGCTTCTTGCTTTTGCAAAGAACAAGTTGCAAATTTTAATTTTAAAACGTTGAAAAAACAGTTTCAGTTTCATTAACTTTGACCAGATCAGTTTTAGGGAGTGGTGGGGGGGGGGGGTGTCGCTGGCG
>JAYWHU010000060.1:0-55403 GCA_043777495.1 Cyclobacteriaceae bacterium
GATCTGGGCGGGGATAAAAATAATACGAAGAGATTTTTCAGCTTTAGCCCTTTGTCTTATGAACCGGGGACTGGAGTGCGTTTGCAACGCGTTCCCCCCATAATTTTATTTCTCACAACGACACGAACCACATGAGCTTAAGGGTTTGTATTTATACCAAAATAGGTAAAATTTATTTTTGTAAAATATTATAACCATCGTGTAGAAGTATCTCCACATAGTTGGCTACGAAATAGGCTCAATTACGCTCACACAAATTGGCTGACTAATTGTTTCACAATTAAAACCTAACTAAAAAGAATATGAAAAATCTTGGAATCGCACTATTTGTAATCGGAGTGATCATGACCGTGTTCACTGGCTTTAATGTAGTTACTAGGAAAAAAGTGGTAGACCTAGGTGCTGTGGAAATCACCAGTGATAAAAAGACCCCTATTTATTGGTCACCTATAACGGGTGGCATATTGGCTGCTGCGGGCATTATACTATTTGTAGCGAGCAGGAAAAAGATATGATCTTCATAAACAAAACCATTGATTTATGAAAAAGAGTAGAGCATACGGACTCGTATTTTTGATGGCAGCCAGCATCATTAATATGTACACTGTCTTTAGAAAGTCAATCAAAAGAAGAAGGCTACGGTTTGCCGGCCGGACGCGTGCATGAAAAAACCTCAATACAAATCTATGGATAATCGATTTAAAAAAGGCGAAGTGGTGTATGAAGCAACACGCCCAGCCCAAAAATTAGTCATCACTCGCTTTGCTGGTGGCCTGTATTACGGAAAAGGACAAGAACGCACTCATCAAAGGGAGCTGGTGTTCTTTGAAAGAGATTTGAAGAGTCATGATGCGCAGCTAAGTCGATAAAAGTCGAAGCTATTACGTCACATCGATAGCTAATAAATACTTACTAAATAACTGATGTTAGGCAAAACAATTAAACCGAATGTCAGACTGAGTTTACCGAAGTGTCAGACTGAGTTTATCGAAGTCCATGACACTGAGTTTATCGAAGTGTCGACAAGCTCAAACTGACAACGCTGGTTACTTTGCGTAACAACAGAAAAAAAATGAAATCTAAAACTTAAAATAATATGCAAAATAAATTTAACGGTAAAAAACAAAAAAGTACTTCATCTGATCATAACCAAGATAATGGAATGGAGTCATCACAATTGATGAAGTTATTTGTAGATGAGTTAAAAGATATTTATTGGGCAGAAAAAGCGTTGCTGAAAGCCATCCCCAAAATGATCAAGAATGCTACGTCCGAAGAATTGATTGAAGCGCTACAGGAACATTTGGAAGAAACGGAACAGCATGTGAAACGTGCCGAGGAGGTATTTGAATTGATTAATGTAAAAGCGGTAGGAAAAAAATGCGAAGCCATGACCGGATTAATCAAAGAAGCGGGCGAGATTATGGAAGAATGCGAAGCCGGCTCTATGTGCGATGCAGGAATCATTTCAGCCGCGCAAAAAGTGGAACACTACGAAATAGCCACGTATGGAACGCTGCGCACATTTGCCACTACTTTAGGTCTTACCGATGTGGCATCACTGCTTGAACAAACCCTTGAGGAAGAAAAGGCAGCCGATAAAAAGTTGACCGAAGTGGCTGTGTCTGCCATCAATGTGAAAGCCGCTGAAGAAGAAGTGGCTCACTAGTGTTGTTGAAAAGGTACGATTTACGAAGCACGATCTAAGAACTATAATTCGTACTTCGTCATTCGTACTTCGTCATTTGTACTTGGTCATCCGTACTTAGTCATTATTACCTCTACCATTACCATTATTTCTTAGCCTCTTTAATTACATTGATTTTATCTTCTCTTGATGTTCTTCACCAACAAACACACTGACCTAGGTGAACAGAAAAAAATAGTAAATGCAGAATAGAAAATGATACGGGAGGTGTAAAAAAAATTGATGTGCATGTTGGTGAAGAACACCAACATGGGCGAGGAGGTTCAAGAAATGCACTATCGCTGGTGATAACAAAACCACGCGCAGCGGTTTCTATATCTTTGGCAAGTGAAAGTATATTGTTGGATTGATTGATAATCTGATTGGTGTGCCCAATCCATTCTTCAGATTCTACTAGGTTGAGGCGGCTTTTATAAGATAACCAGCCAATGGTAGCAACAATAGCAAAAGTGATCAACGACAGTATTACAATTTTTAAACGAATGCTGATTTTCATATCTCTGTGCTAATTCCTATTTTGAGGTTCTATGGGTAAGTTTAAATTTCAATTCTACGGTTTGGTACGTCATATTTTCGGGTCAATTGCAAGTGATGTTCAGCAGTCCCATAGGGACTATATATCTGTAGATGAATTGCAAAAAAGCTAAATGCCGTCCCGTGAGGGACGGAATGTTTTGTCACTCGATAGCATGGAAAATATATTTTTCATCAAAGGCAAGATCGAATTTCTTAAGAATCTCTCTATACTCATCCAAAAATGTTCTTTTCTTGTGATGTTCTTTTTGATTCATTATGTATTTATAAACTTGATTTACTTGGCTCTTGCCATAAGAAAAAGCACCATAACCTTCTTGCCATTGAAACTTCCCCTTCACAAAACCCTTCTTATTTATCCATTCAGATGATTCCCCTTTAACAACTTGCATTAAGGTGGAAATTGACTGTATTGGATTCAATCCAACAAAGAGGTGAATATGATCAGGCATTCCATTGATGGCTAACATTTTGTGCTTATGATTTTTTACAATTCCCGTTATGTATTTGTTCATCTCTTCTTCCCATGACGGTTGGATAAGACTGATTCGGTTTTGAACTGCAAACACAAATTGTATATGAAGTTGGGTGAACGTATTGGCCATAAAATTATTTTTTGATTCTAACATTCCGTCCCTACGGGACGGCTCACGTATTCAAATTAATTTCTACAAACATAAAAGTCCCTAACGGGACTATTCCGCGCAAATCCCAACACATTAACCGATCAAATATAAAAATAGCACCTCAAAATAAGAATTAGCCCATGCCTGTGCTATGTACTAAAGTACCTATGTTATTGTTGGGTGTGTCACGAAAGAGATAAGACAGACGGTTTTATTTCTATGCTGTACAAAAGATGGTAGTAGGCCTACCGCATAGCCAGACAGGGTATGCAAACCACCTGAAGGTGCTGTGATCAAAAGTCATGGTGCTGAACGTTCAGGCAAAAGGTGTCCGTGAGAATATCAGGTGAGTGCAAGGAAGCTGAACGAAAGTGAACCGACCGAAGACATGTCGAAATAACATCTTATGTGTGCATTTCTTATGTGAACTATGTTCTATGTGGTTCAGTATTAACCGAGTTGTAAAATATACTTCTCTATGCAGGAATATAAATATCAAACGTGGCGCCATTACCCAGTTCGCTGGTAGCTGTAATAAATCCGTTGTGGTTTTCGACAATCTTTTTTACAATGGCTAAACCAATGCCTGTGCCGGGGTACACTTCCCGAGAATGAAGTTTTTGAAATATCTCAAAAACCTTCTCTTGAAAGTGGGATTCAAAACCAATTCCGTTATCGGATACTTGAATGTGAGTGTACTCTTTTTCTGCGGATAACAAACTAGTAGCTAGTTGAAGGTTTTGTTTCAAAAATACATTTCCTTTTGAAACTCTACTGCTGATGAAAATGCGCTGAGGGACTTTTGGATTTGAAAACTTAAGTGAATTACCAATTAAATTTTGCATCAACTGGCGAAATTGAAAGGGAATGATGGTAGTATGTCCCACCAGATTGATTTCAAGAGTAGCACCGTTTTGGTCAATCACTTCCTTAAAATCATCACGCAACTCTTCAATCATTTCATTTAAGTCGGTGGTTTCAAATTTTCGTTCTCCGGTGTTTACACGTGAATAGGCCAGCAAATCCTCAATCAGTGTCTGCATGCGATTGGCTGATTTTTGTATTCGCATGAAATAATCCTTCCCATTATCACTCAGCCGATCATGTTCTTTTTCAAGTATTCGGTTGGCAAAAGTTTGTATTTTACGCAATGGCTCTTGTAGATCATGGCTAGATACATACGCAAAAGACTGAAGTTCTTTGTTGGCCACGCCTAATTCTGCCGCTCGTTTTTCTTTCTCTTCATTTTGAAAAGAAAGTTCTTTGTTGGCGACACCCAACTCGGCAGCACGGTTTTCCTTCTCTTGGTTTTGAAAGGCCAGCTCTTTGTTGGCAATGCCTAACTCGGCCGCCCGTTTTTCTTTCTCTTGGTTTTGAAAGGCCAATTCTTTGTTGGCAACACCTAATTCAGCAGCCCGTTTTTCTTTCTCTTCATTTTGGAAAGCCAGCTCTTTGTTGGCAACACCTAGTTCTGCTGCCCTATCTTCTTTTTCATTATTTTGAAACGCTAGTTCTATATTGGCGATGCGCAAATCTTTCGCCCACTTTTGTTCTGTCACATCACGTGCCGCTGCAAAAACGCCAAGCACTTTACCCTTCTCATCTTTATATACAGAAGCATTGTAAAGTACGTCTGTTAAGTTTCCATTTTTATGTTTGATCGTTAGCGGGTAATCTGAAATAAAACCTTTTTTAAAAACCTGTTGGTAGCCTTCTTGGGCTTTCTGAGGTTCTGTAAAATAATCGGAAAAGTCAGTACCAATCAGTTTTTGCCTTGGTAAGCCAGTCACCTTTGTTGAGGCCTTATTTACATCCAGGATTTTGCCATCTCCACTAATGGTAACGAGCGGATCTAAGCTTGCTTCAATAAGGCTACGCGCATACCGAGCAGATTGCCGTTGCGAGCTAGCATTTTGCTTCGGTTTCAGTGCTGTTTTGAAAACACGCTTTTTACGGACTGCCGCTTTTAGTTTGATCATAATGATTAATTAATAGTTGTGCGGCATTAGTCTAATTAAATACTGTTGTCAACCTCTCATTCCCTTTGCATTGGCTCCCTCGCCTTGGTTCGTGTCTTCACGAACCTATGTTTATTGTTAGTCGCCTGACCAACAATCCCCTCAACCCAATGTCGTTGGTCAGGCGACCAACGACAACGTCAGTGTCAGACTGAGTTTATCGAAGTCCGACAAGCTCAAACGACAACTCGGGTCTCATTTAGGAATATAAATATCAAACGTTACTCCCTTATCCAATTCACTGGTGGCGGTGATAATCCCTTTGTGGTTTTCTACAATTTTTTTTACAATGGCCAACCCAATACCCGTGCCAGCAAATTGGTTTTTCCCATGAAGCCGCTGAAATAATTCAAAAACCTTATCGTTGAATTTTGGTTCAAAGCCAATACCATTATCAGAAATGGAAATGTGGTGATATGTTTTTTCAAGTTCCATCATACTGGTTTTTATCAATTGGTTGGTGCTACGCAGCTCACTTCCCGTTGATACCCTGCTGTTGAGTTTGATATGTGGCGGCCTATTGGGGTTAGTGAATTTTAGCGAATTGCCAATGAGGTTCTGTGCAAGCTGGCGAAACTGGAACGGGATCAAGTTGGCCGTGCCCAAATCATTGTATTCAATGGTGGCTTGTTTCTCTTCTATTGTTTCCTTAAAGTCATTGACTACTTCGCTCACCATTTTAGTAATGTCGGTGTGTTCAAATTCTTGCGTCTTGGTATTGGCATGAGAGTAGGCAAGCAGGTCATCAATGAGTACCTGCATGTGCTTGGCCGACTTTGCCATCCGCTGAAAATAATCTTTGCCCGTATCGCTCAGTCTTTCTGCTTCGCGCTCAGTGATAAGCTTGGCAAAGGTTTGTATTTTGCGCAGGGGCTCTTGCAGATCGTGGCTGGCTACGTATGTAAATGATTCCAGTTCTTGGTTGGCCGTTATCAATTCCAACTTTCGTTTTTCTTTTTCTGTATTTTGAAATTCCAGTTCTTGGTTGGCGATGGCCAGCTCTTGTGTGCGTTTTTCTTTTTCTTCATTCTCTTGTAGTAGTATTTTATTTAAGGTTTTAAGTTCGGCAGTGCGTTCTTCAACTTTTTGTTCCAATTCTCTTGAACGAGTGACTTGATCCTCCAGGTTTTTTCTTTTTGCAAGCACTTGATCAGTTACTTCGTAGCCTACGGCAATTACTCCTGTTATACTTCCATCTTGATCGCGCAGTGGTTGGTAGTAAAGACTAAAAAATCCGACCTCTTGCTTATTTCCTCTTGTAAAAGACACTTCCATTTCATTGGTAGAAAACGGAACACCTGTTCGCATGACAGTATCAAGAAGCTCTTTGAAGCCTTGCGGTATCAGTTCAGGTATCGATTCGAATAGCGGCTTATTAATAAATTCTTTTCCACGGTTAAGCAATTGCAAGTAGGCATCATTGGCCAACTCTACATAGTACCCTTCTTTTCTTATAACGCAAATGGAGACGGGGGCTTGGGCCACCAAGTTTTGAAACCGGTGCAAGAGTTCTTGTATCTGCTGCTCTTGATTTTTACGTTCTGTAATATCTTTGATAGCCAACAAAATTAATTTTTCACTGCCATGAGTTTTGGCTATCTCACGCGCATTCAGCAACATCACACGCGAACCTATTGCGGAAAAGGTTTGGGTTATTTCAAAATCATTGAACACCGATTTTTCTGGGAGGATGGTTTCCAATAGTTTTCGTAGGGCGGGTATGTCCCATCGCTGGTTGTCTAGTTCATAAATCAACTTACCTTCTACCTCTGTGTCTTTAACGTTAAATGCTTTATAGTAAGAATGGTTGGCTGTTTTTACGCGTAGGTTTTTATCTAGTACAAGAAGCGGCTCGCGTATGGTGGCTATAATGGCTTCAGCATACTCTTTTGCCTGTGTCAGATGCTCATTTAGGTTAATCAGTTCTTGGTTTACTACAATGAGCTCTTCATTCGTGCTTTGCAGTTCTTCCTTGCTGGTCTCTAGTTCTTCATTCAGGCTTTGCGCTTCTTCACTGCTGCTCAGCAGTTCCTCATTGGCACTCTGCAGTTCTTCATTGGCGGCCTCTTGGTCCTCGGTAATGCTGCGCATGTTTTCATGCGTTTGCGCCAGTTCGTGCCCTAGTTTTTCAATGTAAATATCCTTTTGGTCTTTTTTGGATTTAGCCGATTTACCAGCCGTGCGTTTCGGTTTTGCACCCAGCGGCTGAGTGGCTTCATGAAAAAGTATTAGGTAATGGGGTTCTACAATGTTAGGCAGCGGAATTACTTCAACGGAAATAAAACTGACAAGCCCGTCTACCTTAAATGAAATATTATTTTTTGCAATTGGTTTCTTTTCTTTTTTTACTTTGTGCAATAGGGTGCGAAGCTCAAAAGCCAATCCTTGTTTGGCCATTTTCAATACCTGATGGCTGGGCTTGCCTGGCCCTTGCTCTAGGTAGTTGCTGGTGTTGCCACGAAAGTGAACAATGTCCAAGGCTTCGTTTACCACTACACCCACAGGGGTGTACTTGCTTAGTATAATATCGTCTGCGGTTTTTTGAAAGTCAGTCCGCAAGGTTTCATTTTTAGGGCTGCTAACTGAATCCGGGAAAGTTTGCTCGCTTCGTTTGCTCATCGTGTGAATAAACTTGCCGGGCAAATCTTTGCGCATAAATAATTTATCCTTTTGGTTAGAAGAAATAAAGAGATCTGTCAGGCCGCTGATGGATTCTGATTTCCCCAAAAATAATAATCCTTTTGGGTTGAGTGCGTAGTGGAAAGTGGTCAGTGCTTTTTTCTGCAAATAGGGTTCCATGTAAATGAACACATTGCGGCAACTGATCAAATCCATCTTTCCAAAAGGTGGGTCTTTCAAAAAATTATGGACAGCAAAAACAAATGAATCGCGGATGGATTTATTGACCTGGTAGTTGCCTTCTTTTTTTGTAAAATAATTTTTGATCTGGGTGGGCGTTAATTTTTCTATTTCATGTTTGGTATAAATGCCTGCGCGCGCTTTGGCAATAGAGTCTTCGTTAATATCGGTAGCAAAAATTTGTACTTTGTTCAAACGGTCTTCTAAACATTCGCGCAGGCAAATGGCGATGGAGTAGGCTTCCTCTCCGGTGCTGCACCCTGCTATCCATATCCGAATAGGGTCATCAGAAGATTTGTTTTTTATAATGGCAGGAAGTACGTCATTGCACAGATTGTCAAAACTTTTTTGATCTCGAAAGAAAGCAGTGACGGGTATCAATAGATCTTGAAATAAGACATCTTGCTCCGCCTTATTTTCCCTTATATATTTCAAGTAGCCCGCCAACTCGGTGTTTTTGCTCAGGGCCATCCTGCGCAGTATTCTTCGTTGGATGGTGCTTTTTTTATAGTACGTGAAGTCCGTTCCCTTTCGCACGCGCAAGAGCGAAATGATCTGCCTATAAAAATCTTCATTCTGATCAATATCCGATGGGTGATCATGCGTATTGATGCGGCTGTTGAGCTCTATTATTTTTTGTGGTATCTTTTCTGGGGGCAATATAAAATCAACTACCCCTGCTTGCACAGCACTATTGGGCATACTGCTATAGCTGGCCGATTCTTCATCTTGTGCAAACGTGAGGCCTCCATGATCTTTAATGGCCCTAAGCCCACTGGTGCCATCGGATGCCGTGCCCGATAGCACTACACCTATGGCGTGGCTTTGATGTATTTCTGCCAGCGAAGTAAAAAAAAGATCGATGGGCAGGTTGCGTTCGTTTTTATTTTTGGCTGGGCGCGTGGTAAGTTGTAGCACCCCATCATTGGCCACCATCATCTTATTGCTAGGTATCACATAGATGTGGTTCGGCTCTACTTTTATATCATCCGAAATTTCCAGGACGGGAATAGTGGTTACTTTCTGCAGCAAGTCGGGCAATAGGCTCTCGTGGTTGGGGTCTAGGTGCTGCACCAGCACGTATGCCATTCCAGAGTTTTCAGGTATGGCCTTGAGCAATTTTTTAAAAGCATCCAGTCCGCCAGCCGAAGCACCTATGCCAACAACGGGAAAATTATTATCGGAAAGTACTTTGGTTTGCGTTGCTTTTTTTTTCAAGATGGCGTGCGTTAAGAGAGAACGAAACTCGCTTTTGTTTGCGTTGATGCACCCGCTGATAAAGTAGCACGCTCTTGCTGCAAGATCAGTAGCACTTGATGGATCACACTTTTAAGTTGGCCAAAGGCACTCGGTTTGCGGATGTAATGCAACGCCCCTTTTTTAAAAAGCTGGTCGGCCACCTCTTGGTGAAACGAGGTGGAGAAGATCACTACGTGTAGTAGTTTTAGCTTATCGTTCCGTTTTATTTCTTCCAAACATTGCCAACCGTTTATGCGGGGCATGTTAAGGTCTAAAAAGAGCACATCAGGAAGTTGGCCATCCATAGACTCCAGCAAGTGCAAAAGTTGTTCCCCATTGTGCACGGTCATCAGTTGGGTAGACACAGGTATCTCATGCAGGGCCTCCCCGAAGAGAAGACAGTCATCTTCGTCATCATCGGCCAAAAAAACAATCATCTCTTCATTTGCCATAGGTACAGAGTAAGTAAAGTGTTTTAAGCATACTTCATTTTAAAATATGCTCAACCGAAATGAAGATCAAAGCAGTTTTTCTAAACTAGAAACAGGTAATTCTTAAAGGTAGTCATTCGATTAATATAAAATAGTGAAGTGTAGATTTATTTCTACACAATTGGCAATTATTTGCTCAATTTATTTTTTCGTCAATCATTTTAGCAACCTAGAAAGTCGAATAAAAGTGGTAAGGTTTTTAGTATGCATCCATACGCTAGCCATACCAAATGAAAAATAGAAAAGTATTGATTATTGATGATGAGGCAGATTTTGGGTTTTTGATGAGAGATTTTTTTTCTAAGAAGGGCTGCGATGTGTTTGTGGCCAACTCCATTGCCACCGGGCTTGGCCTATTGCAAAAAGAAAAGCCAGATTATCTGCTACTCGATAATAATCTTCCCGATGGCTTGGGGTGGACCAAGACCGAGTTTATTGTAGCGAACTATCCGAAAACCAATTTAATATTAATTAGTGCGATGGAAGTGCCAAAAACCAATTCATCCTCTTTTCAAATTTTGTATAAACCATTGCTATCAAGCGAGCTTAATAAAATATTTATTTGATTTATGAACTGATGTTACACAAAATTGCCCGTGTTGTCAGTTTGTATTCACCTCCCCCTCTGTTATTGTTGGTCGCCTGACCAACAATTTCCTCAATGCAATGTAGTTGGTCAGGCGACCAACTGCAACGGAGGAGGTTAGGGTGAGTAAGATTTTAATAGGTGTAGGCTTTAACCTTAGTAGAAAAAATTTTCATGAACCATTCTCAACCTTATTGCTTTATTTTCTTGCGACTAGAATAAGGTAATAAGGTTAGAGTTCACGGGTGCAAATATTTCTACTAAGGTTAAAGCCTTGTACAAATTGATCCTATGTTATTGTTGGTCGCCTATGTTATTGTTGGTCGCCTGACCAACAATTTCCTCAATGTAGTGTAGTTGGTCAGGCGACCAACTGCAACGGAGGAGGTTAGGGTGAGTAAGATTTTAATGTGTGTAGGCTTTAACCTTAGTAGAAAAATAGTTTTCATGAGCCATTATCAACCTTATTACCTTATTTTCTTGCGACTAGAATAAGGTAATAAGCTTAGAGTTCACGGTTGCAAATATTTCTACTAAAGTTAAGGCCTTGTACAAATTGATCCTATGTTATTGTTGGTCGCCTATGTTATTGTTGGTCGCCTGACCAACAATTTCCTCAATGCAATGTAGTTGGTCAGGCGACCAACTGCAAAGGAGGGTAACTGTCGAAAACGTTAACGATAACTATTGACATCACGGCATAGAACATGAAATAAGATGCCAAAGTGAAAAATTAGATTGGAGAGTCACCCTCTCCTGTGGAGAGGGCTGGGGTGAGGTAAAAATTTGTTACGCACCCGATAATAAAGTTGAGAACCGTAGAAGGCAGGACATCATTCTAATTTTAAATAAACCATGAAGGTAAACGTACCCGTTATTGATGACTTGTTGCTGCCGCTGCTTCCCACCTTCAAAAAAGATAAGTTTACACACCAAGAAGTAAATGAAAACCCACCGCTGCGCTCAGAGCTTTTTAGCAAAGAGCAGATGGAGCAGCATGCACAACACCTCGCACTCACCCATTCCATCAGCAAAAAAAAATCACCCGAGCTGCTGCTCAAAGATTTATCGAGCAACCAAGAGGTGCTGGTGGATGTAAACGAACTTCTGAAAGAGAGCATCCGCGATAAAAAATCAATCAGCCCTGCCGCAGAGTGGCTCTTCGACAATTTTTATTTGATTGAAGAGCAGATACGTATTGCCAAGCGTTATCTGCCGAAAGGCTACAGCAAAGGATTGCCAAAATTAACTAATGGCTTCCCACGCGTGTATGACATTGCCATTGAAATTATTTCACACAGCGATGGCCACATCGATATTCAGAGTCTACTCAACTTCATCGCTTCTTATCAACAAGTAAGCAACCTCACCCTTGGCGAGTTGTGGGCCATTCCCATTATGCTGCGGCTTGCGTTGCTGGAAAACCTGAGCCGTGTGGCCACCCACATAGCAGTGGATAGAAAAGATTCTGCCTTGGCCAATAAGTGGGCGAAGCAAATAATTGAAACCGTAGAAAGCAATCCAAAAGATTTGGTTTTGATCATTGCCGATATGGCACGATCAAACCCGCCCATGGTGAGTGCGTTTGTGGCAGAGTTTGCACGTAAGCTGCAATGGAAAGGCCCGGAGTTGACACTGCCGCTCAACTGGGTGGAGCAACATCTTTCAGGAACAGAAGATACCATCAACTCCATGGTGCTGATTGAAAACCAAAAGCAGGCGGCAGACCAGGTTTCGGTAAGCAACAGTATCAACAGCTTGCGCTTCTTGGCAAAAATGGATTGGCGTGAATTTGTTCAGTCGATGAGCATTGTTGAACAGACTTTGCTCAAAGATCTTAGTGGTGTGTATGCCAACATGGATTTTTATTCGCGCGATGACTATCGTCACAAAGTAGAAGGCATTGCCAAAGCAAGCGGTAAAACAGAACACGAAATTGCCCAGCTCGTTATTGATCTAGCACAACAAGGATTTGCAAAAGATAAAGATGACCAGCGCAAAGCACACGTTGGTTATTATTTGATAGGTGCAGGCACATATCAAACCGAGAAAATCGCAGGTTTTAAATTAACAGCCTATCAAGTGCTGCACAGGAAAATTGACCGGGCAGCTTCAACTATTTACATCATCAACTCTATTTTATTGACATTACTAATCGGTGGCACTATGTTGCTAAAAGTAATGGCCGATGGTGAGTATACTGCGTGGTTAATTGCGATCGCCATCGTGTCGCTTAGCTGCGCGAGTCATTTGGCATTATCACTTACCAACTGGTGGGCTACGCTTTGGATAAAACCCAAACCGCTTCCGCGAATGGATTTTTCATTGGGCATTCCTACGGAACACCTCACGCTAGTGGCTGTGCCTACGCTATTCGCCAATCTATCGCAAGTAGAGAAGTTATTGGAGGAATTGGAAGTCCGCTTTCTTGCTAACCGCGACCCGAATCTTTTGTTCGCCTTGGTCACTGACTTTCGCGATGCGCCTTCGCAGACGATGCCGGCAGATAATGCGCTACTTCAACTTGCCCAACAGGGAATAGAAGCGTTGAACAAAAAATATAAACGGGTTAGCAACGATACCTTTTTTCTTTTCCATCGGCCACGTGTGTGGAATGCCATTGATAAAATTTGGATGGGCTATGAGCGCAAGCGGGGGAAACTCTCCGCACTCAATCATCTCCTTCGAGGAAAAGCGAAAGATAGCTTCTCATTGATTGTTGGAGAAGAATCGGTTTACACATTGATAAAATATGTGATCACGCTGGATACCGATACGCAACTGCCACGCGATGCTGCATGGAAATTAATTGGACTGATGGCGCACCCCCTCAACCATGCGGTGTATGATGAGAAGAAGAAACGCGTAGTAGAAGGGTATTCCATTATTCAACCACGCCTTGCCATTAGCCTGCATGGAGCCACACGATCAGGATACTCTCGTCTGCACGAAAATGATGCGGGCATTGATCCGTATACGCGCATCACATCTGATGTCTATCAAGATGTGTTTGGCGAAGGCTCTTTCATTGGAAAAGGAATTTATGAAATTGATTCGTTTGAAAAAGCATTGGACAATCGCTTTCCTGAAAATAGAATTTTAAGTCACGATTTGTTGGAAGGCTGCTATGCCCGATGTGGCTTTGCCAGCGATGTGCAATTTTATGAAGACTATCCTTCGCGCTATGAAATGGACATGAGCCGAAGACATCGGTGGATACGCGGAGACTGGCAGATAGGAAGCTGGTTTTTGCCGTATGTGGGAGGGGCAGATAATCGCCTTACAAAAAATTCCATCTCTGCCTTATCGCGCTGGAAAATATTCGATAACCTCAGGCGCAGTTTTGTGCCAATAGCCTTTACGCTTCTGCTCATTGCTGGGTGGACACTGTTGCCGTCCTCTTGGTTCTGGACGTTGATGGTCAGTGCCTTTATTTTTATCCCTTCGTTTATCTCTTCTATTTGGAATGCGCTATGGAAGCCAAAAGAAATTGCTATAAGGCAGCACATCACCAACGCAACCAGTCTCACTTCTAAAAATATTCTCCAAGCTGCGTTCACTGTCACCTGCTTGCCGTACGAAGCTTATGTGAGTTTAGATGCCATTGCCCGCACCGTATGGCGCATCACCTTCACGGGCAAAAAATTATTGGAATGGAATCCTTCAGGATTTGTTATGAGGCAACATGAAAATTTATTTGCTACCTATCGCACCATGTGGGTAGCACCAATTTTATCAATTGCCATCGCTACCTATTTATACTATCATTTTCCAATGGAGTTATTGGTAGCTGCGCCCTTTTTACTTTTGTGGATAGCATCGCCTGCGATCGTAAACCTACTAGGCAAACCGACTGCTTCATCAAAATCAAAATTGCGTTGGGAACAAAAAATATATTTGCGCGAGCTGGCCAGAAAGACCTGGTCGTTTTTTGAAAACTTGGTGACTGAGGAAGATAATTGGCTGCCACCCGATAATTTGCAGGAGTATCCAATCCCCGTTATTACGCATCGTACTTCACCCACCAACATGGGGCTTGCCTTGTTGGCAAATCTTTCTGCTTATGATTTTGGTTACTCCACATCCACACAATTTATCGAACGAACTTCCCTTGCGCTTGCCACGATGGAAAAACTGGAACGCTATAAAGGGCATTTTTACAATTGGTACGATACCCAAAATCTAAACGTACTAAATCCGCGTTATATTTCAACGGTAGATAGCGGAAACCTGGCTGGTCACTTGCTCACACTCCGCCAAGGACTGCTAGCATTGCCCAATCAAAAGATAGTTGAGCGAACGTTTCTAAATGGATTGCAAGACACCTTGCAGCTGGCCATCCAGCAAGCAGATGCAACAGAAACTGAATTAATTAAGGCACTTACAGATTTGGTCAATGGCATCAATACCCAAGCATTTCAATTGCCAGCATTAAAAGATCATTTTGAAAATCTTTTGACACGGTATCGCACACTTTCATATAGGCATGAGCCATCAGGTAAAGAAACCGTGTGGCTCGCTGCTTTTGAAAAACAGTTGGAAGCAATCACTCAAGAAATAATGGCGCTCACACCTTGGCTCGAGACGTTATCTATACCAGAGAAATTCAAAAGTTGGAAAGTAATTGCTGACATCCCTACACTGTCGGAGTTATCAAAAATGGATCGTGAAATAAAACCAGAACTAATCCGACTTCAAACACTTGGAAATTCAGAAACAGAAAATCAATGGCTTCAACATTTTGAGCAAACCACCAATCAATCGAGTAAGTATGCAAGGGAGCGTTTAGTTACGTTACAACAACTTGCTTCACAATGCTATGAATTGGCCGATATGGAATACGATTTTCTATATGACAAGTTGCAACGCTTGTTAACCATTGGCTATAAAGTAGAGGAACAACAGCGCGATGTGGGCCATTATGATTTGCTCGCATCCGAAGCAAGGCTTGGTTTATTCGTGGCCATTGCACAGGGAAAAGTGCCACAAGAAAGTTGGTTTGCATTGGGCAGACGATTAACCACCGCAGGCACTACTCCTGTTCTACTTTCGTGGAGCGGTTCTATGTTTGAATACTTGATGCCCGGATTGGTGATGCCCACATACCAAAACACCTTGTTGGATGAGATGAACATTGGTACGGTAAAAAAGCAAATCGAGTATGGCGAAAAAAACGATGTCCCCTGGGGGATTTCAGAATCGTGTTATAATTTAGTGGATGCACACCTTACCTACCAATACAAAGCATTTGGTATTCCTGGGCTTGGTTTCAAGCGCGGCCTTGGTCAAGATTTAGTGATAGCACCTTACGCTTCTGTTTTGGCATTGATGGTTGATCCACAAGCGGCCTGCACCAATTTAGAAAAGTTACAAGAGAAGGGATACGAAGGCAAATATGGTTTTTATGAAGCCATTGATTTTACTGCTACACGATTATCTCGCGGCCAGTCGCAGGCCGTCATACAAACTTTTATGGTGCATCACCAAGGCATGAGTTTGCTTTCGCTCGCTTGTCTTTTATTGGATCAACCCATGCAAAAGAGATTTGAAAGCGATGCGCATTTTCAAACGGCTCTTTTATTATTGCAAGAGCGCGTGCCTAAATCCACCGGATATTATTCTGGTTCAGATAACGAGAAGATTGTCTCCGCTTCCACTACCACAGATATCCGCGTCATCACTACCTCCAATACACCAGTGCCAGAAGTACAATTACTTTCTAACGGAAGGTATTTTGTGATGATCTCCAATGCGGGTGGCGGCTATAGCAGATGGAAAGAAACTGCCGTAACACGCTGGCGCGAAGATAGCACGTGTGATAATTGGGGAACATTTTGTTACATCAGTGATCGCGACAAAGAAATGTTTTGGTCAACAGCTCACCAGCCAACATTAAAAGAAGCAGATCACTATGAAGCTATCTTTTCGCAAGGCCGCGTAGAATTTCGCAGACGCGATGAGGAGATCCATACGTATACAATCGTGATTGTGTCACCTGAAGATGATGTAGAAGTAAGGCGCACACAACTCACCAACCACTCGCGCACAAAACGAAAGCTGGAAATTACCAGTTACGGAGAAGTGGTGTTGACGGTCGCCTCGGCTGACGAGGCACATCCTGCCTTTAGCAATCTGTTTGTTCAAACCCAAATCAACGAACATCAAAACGCCATCATCTGCACGAGGCGCGCTCGCTCAAAGGAGGAACGCCCACCATGGATGTTTCACTTGATGAAAGTAAAGGGCGCAAAAGTAAATCGCATTTCTTATGAAACCGATAGAAGTAAATTTATTGGTCGCGGATATTCGGTAAGCCATCCACAAGTGATGGATCAGACAACACCACTCTCAGGTTCACAAGGTTCTGTTTTGGATCCGATGTTTTCGATTCAGTACCAGATCACCTTGCAACCGGGAGAGTCGGCCACTATTGATTTAGTAACTGGCGCAGCCGATACACAATCGGTCAACCAAAGTTTAGTAGATAAATACCAAGACAGTCACTTGCGCGATCGTGCCTTTGAATTATCATGGACACACAGTCAAGTAGTACTGCGACAAATTGGGGCAACGGAAGCCAACGCACAATTATATGGAAAGCTCGCGAGCTCAATACTCTATCTCAACAATGCCTTGCGCACACAGCCCAGTGTGCTATTGAAAAACCAACGTGGTCAATCTGCCTTGTGGAGTTATTCTATATCGGGCGATTTACCCATTATATTGTTACAAATAGCTGATGCGGAAAATATTTCCATTCTCAAACAATTGATCAAGGCACAAGCCTATTGGAATATGAATGGCTTAGCTGTTGACTTGGTCGTGCTCAACGAAGACCCAAGTATTTATCGCCATGTGTTGCAAGAAGAGATACAAGGATTGATCGCTGCCAGCATTGGCACTCATGCGACAGAGAGAAGAGGGAGAATTTTTGTGCGGCCCATCGATCAGGTATCAGCCGAAGATCGTATTTTATTGCAGACTGTTGCCCGCGTTATTATTTCAGACACCAAGGGAACATTGGAAGATCAGGTAAATAGAAGGCTATCTGTTAAAGCTCCAATACCTAAATTAATTCCATCCAAGTTTTATTCGCATACACATCGCAATCAAGAAATACCTCAAGACCTTCAATTCTTCAATGGAACAGGCGGATTTTCTGCGGATGGTAAAGAATATGTGATCATCACCGATGAGAAAAAACAGACACCGCTGCCGTGGATAAATGTAATCGCGAATCAACACTTTGGCACTATCGTATCTGAGTGTGGCTCTTCTTACACATGGTTTGAAAATGCGCACGAGTTTAGGATTACACCTTGGAAAAACGATCCGATTCTAGACCAAAGTGGAGAGGCTTTTTACTTGCGCGATGAAGAGAGCGGAGAGTTTTGGTCACCGATGGGGCAACCTGCATTAGGGCAGTCACCCTATATTACTAAACATGGATTTGGCTACAGTAGCTTTGAGCACATTGAAGACGGAATCAAATCTGAGTTAACTATTTATGTGGATACAGAATCACCCATGAAATTTGTAGTCATCAACATTACCAATCAATCGGGGCGATGGCGTAAGTTAACAGCTACAGGTTATGTAGAATGGGTGTTGGGCGAATTGCGATCCAAATCAGTGATGCACCTAGTTACAGAATTAGATTCCACCAGTGGGGCACTCGTTGCTAAAAATCCGTACAACACAGAATTTCAAAATTACGTGGCCTTCTTCGATGTGGATGACCCCACCTACACGTATACCACCGATCGAGCTGAATTCATTGGGCGAAATGGCACACTTCAAAATCCGGATGCGATGGGCCACACGCGCCTATCTGGCAAATCTGGCGCGGGCATGGATAGTTGCGCAGCCATTCAAGTTCCGTTTGAATTAGAAAGTGGGAAGGAGCGAAAAATTATTTTTAAGATTGGGGCCGGCAAAAATTTAGCAGAGGCGGTTGCTACCATCAAACGTTTTCAAGGAAGTGCCGCGGCTGCTCGGTCATTGGAACAGGTAAAACAATTCTGGAGCGATACATTAAGTGCCGTACAAATTGATACACCCGATGCTTCCATCAACATTTTAGCAAACGGATGGTTGTTGTACCAAGTGCTTGCTTGCAGGCTGTGGGGAAGAAGTGGATTGTATCAGTCTGGCGGAGCGTACGGCTTTCGCGATCAATTACAAGATGTGCTGGCGCTTATGCATACCCAACCACATTTAACACGTGAACAAATAGTGCGTTGTGCATCGCATCAATTCATAGAAGGTGATGTGCAACATTGGTGGCATCCACCACATGGAAGAGGTGTGAGAACACTTTGCTCAGATGATTTTGTGTGGCTTCCGTATGTAGCGAGTAGATACATTTCAACAACGGGAGATGTACAAGTACTTGATGAAACTACTTCTTTCATTCAAGGAAGAATGTTGAACCCACACGAAGAATCGTATTATGATTTGCCCATTACCTCTGATAAGCAAGCCACCGTGTATGATCATTGTAAGCAAGCGATCATACACGCATTGCGCTTTGGCGAACATGGCCTTCCACTAAAAGGCTCGGGCGATTGGAATGATGGCATGAACAGAATTGGGATTGATGGAAAAGGTGAAAGTGTGTGGCTTGCATTTTTTCTGTACGATACATTAATGAGGTTTATAAAAATAGCAACTCTTCGAGGAGATACGGCCTTTGTAGAAACTTGTGAAACGAATGCAAAGTTGCTGAAGAAAAATATTTCGCTAAATGCCTGGGATGGTGACTGGTACTTGCGTGCCTACTTTGATGATGGCACGCCATTGGGATCAAAAAATAATGTGGAATGTAAAATCGATGCCATCTCGCAAAGCTGGTCGGTGTTATCTGATGGCGGTGAAGTGGAGAGATCAAAAACGGCTATGCAAGCCGTGGACAAATTTTTGGTGAACAGAGAGAAAGGATTGATCCAGTTGCTCGACCCACCATTTGATACTTCTGAGATGGATCCAGGTTATATAAAAGGTTACGTACCCGGTGTGCGCGAAAATGGCGGACAATATACACACGCTGCTGTTTGGGCAGTGATGGCCTTCGCCAAATTGGGTGATAGTGAAAAAACGAAAGAGCTACTGAAATTAATTAATCCCATACAGCATGGCGCCACGGCAGATGAAATTACCACCTACAAAGTAGAGCCATACATCATGGCTGCAGATGTGTATGGCGTGGCCCCACATATTGGCCGTGGTGGCTGGACGTGGTACACAGGCTCTGCCGGGTGGATGTATCAACTTATTTTAGAATCGTTTCTTGGCCTAAAGCGTGAAGGCAACGAGATCCGATTTGAGCCGTGCATACCCACAGAGTGGAAATCATTTAAAGTGAAATACAGATTTGAGGAAACGGTTTATATGATTACAGTAAATCAGGAGGGCGATAGAGAAACAACGGAGATTTTTATGGATGGCGAGATGCAACCAAACCAAATTCTTCGATTGACCAACGATGAGAAGAAACATGATGTAGCAATAACGATTGGTAGGAAATCCAAAACTGTAGCGAAAGACCTGCTGGATGTTCAGGATGTGTAGAGAAATTTAATGTCAACACCGCGCTTCATCACACAATCATCATCCAACTTGTTTCAGCAATTCTGATTTTAGTTCAGTCGGCAAGTCGTCCCAATGCAAGTCAAGTAAGGCACCTTGTAATGAGTATAAGTAATAGCAAACCGGAAAAGTTTTGTCGGAATGCTGTTTGCGGATTTTTTGATAGGCTTTAACTGGTGTCATTTGAACAAGATCTGCAAGTGAGAAAACGCCTATTTCGTTTAGGCGTTTTTCAATGGTCGCTCCAATATTTTTTGCACCCTTTAAGCTAGTTGAAAGTTGCGTTTGCATTCCTATTTCTGTTGAGGTGGTGAATATTTTACAATGTCAATACCAATACCGTTCGGGTCTTCAATGGCAAAATGTCTGTCGCCCCAAGGCTCGTTGCGAATTTCAATTTTTATAGCAACTCCTTTCTTTTTCATTTCATTGTAGATTTTGTCCACATCATCTACTTCAATCGTCAAATACATCCCTTGTCCCTGGAAAGGCTTGTGAAAAAATGGTTGCTGGCTTGGATGATTGGGAAGCAAAAAACTAATTTCGGCTTCGTGATTGGGTGTGTGCATTAACAGGTAAAACTCATTTTCAAAGGTCACCCCAAAGCTTAAGTGATTGGTGTAAAAGGCCTTGCTTTCAGCTAACTTCGTTGTTAAGATACCTGCGTTTAATTTCATTTTGTTTTGATTTTTACTTGTTGAATTTGATTGACAATAGGCGGCTGCAGTTATACAAACTCCTATGAAAATAGATGCTAATCGTTTCATTTTTGTAATGATTTAACGATACAAAAATCAGTATAATCGAAAGTCAAGCATTGTAAAAATCGGACAAAATTATCGACCGAAAGCTTTGCTGGGCGTAACGCCATAAAAATCCTTAAACTCTTTAATAAAATGTGCTTGGTCGTAATAGCCTACGTCAAAGAAGAGTTTGTTTTGTCTTAAACTTTGGGTGGATGGCTTAGCGCGAAGGATATTTTGAAATCGGACTACTTTCGCAAATGTTTTGGCTGTGTCGCCAACGTAAAATTCAAAAAGTCTACGAAGTTGCCGTGGGCTTATACCAGTATTCAATTCCCGCTCAATGTCAACTACACCAAAATTCTTTAGAATGATTTCTATCGCATTGTACAGTCTGCTGTCATTGTCAAAATTGGTGTTTGAAATAAGATCAATAAAATAATCATCAAAGTTTGCTTTTATTTCATCCATGGTTTGTCGTGACTGGAAGTTGTTGGTTATGAAAGCAGAAGTTGCCGGCACTACATTATTTAATTGTTCGAAACGATTGCTTAATTCAGAAGCATTAATCTTAAAGAGTTGCGGAAACATGGTCGGTAAGAAACGAACACCGATGTAATGAAAAGAATTGTCGAGTGGAAACTCTGTGAACTTTTTGCAAAATCCCATCACAAAATTGTCTTGCGGATTATGGAGTTCAAAAAAAATGTCAATACAGCCGTCAGCAACTACTCGATAAATAAAAGGATCTGAAAGTGTCTTGGTAGTTTTGAGTTGCCAATAGCGATAGATGATATTTTGAAGTCTATTGTCGGGTAAAAATTCAGTGTAGGTAACATGGTCAGCCGATTGTTTTACTGTCGGTTGAATAGGAGTGTAAAGTTGTCTTATGTCAGCTGATAGTTTCAAATGGTTAGAATGGAAGCAGGCTCAATGTTTTTATTGAGCAATAACATGCCTAGTAAACTATGTAATAAAATAATAATTGCCATAAGAGGGGGAGTATAAAGGTCTGGTCGATTTATTCTGTTACAACTCTATTTAATTATCGTTCCGCTTAATAAATTGACTTTATCAGAAAACGGATTGCCCGACAACCTCCGAAACGAAACAACCTGACCCGTGTGCCACAGACAGTCAGAAATTGGCCCATTGATATGATTCCAAAACGGATACTCAATCAATTTTTCTCCCTGCTTAAACTTTAAGGTATATCGGTTTAAATCTTCATCACTACTTCTCCTTAAAATAGTACTTGCTACATTAAAGTTCTCAAGTGTTACTTTTTGCATTTCATTGAACGGAATTCTCGGACTCTGATCAGGAGTATTTACGGTTTGTGTTGTAGCATTTTTTATCAGTACTGACATTTCATAAATGTGCTCAATAGTTTCGAGCGTAGAACGTGTTTCTTTATCTGGCTTAAAAGTTAAGTCCTCATCTCTCAGGCCATCTGTTGCCCAGTAAAATCGAAAACCAAGGCCATCGATAAGTCGTGAAACAACATTGCCAGCTGTATATTTTTCTGCAATCGCAGGAATTTCTGAATAAGGTAGTTTACCGTCTAACGCTTCTTTAATCGGTTTGTTTTGCCCATTAACCAAGTTAACGATTAAAGTAGCAGCCAAAAGTAAAATTAATTTCATTGTTCAAGCTGAGAGTTTTGAATGCTTACTTGTCAATCGTGAATATAACTTACCCTTGTGTTAAGCCGGCAGTTATTTTACTTTTTTATTTAAGGTCAGGGTAATATACTTAAACCATTTGATACCATCTTTAGAGAATTCACCAACTTCTATCCATTGTCCTTTTTCGTTTAGGCGAGCCTTATATCGAGTTTGTCCTCCTTGTACGTTGGTTGACCATTCAAAGCTTTTGTCACCAAGTGTGATTTCCAAGTCACCATAGGTGCCGCCAGGTATTCTCCATGCGCTCCACCTAAATTTATTTAGTTTCTCGTCAAAGGAAACAACTGCGAAAGCGTCATGAACTATAATATCTTTTTTTGTAAGTGAGTCCTTCTCAAAACCTTGCCCTTTTATTATGTAAATTGTACTGTCCAGACTTGGCCTGACTGATTCATTCACATACACAATGCTATTTTTCTTGCCTCCCATGTTAACTACACTTGTCCCTGACCATTCGCCAAGAAGCCAGCTCAGTTTTTTAATGGACTCTTTTTGGGTTTTTTCTGGAGTCTGTCCGTAGGCTATTCCGCAATTAACCGTAAGGAAGAATATCATTAATTTTTTCATGGCTCTTGTATGTAGTCTTGAATTAAAAAAATAGTAAAGTACTGTTAAGCAAACTGCGTTTAATCCCAAATGTATTTCCAGCTTCCGTCAGTTTGTTTTTTCCAGATGGTATGATATAAACCTTTGTATTCATTTTCTTTACCGGTGGAGTCTTTTAGTAGCCAAACATATCTCCCATAGCTGTAAGCCATGTCGCCACTTGCAGATACCTCAATAAAATCTGGTGCCCAGTTAACAGATGCGTCTTTAAACTGCGGACTTGAGTAATAATTACGAATAGCTGCCCTGCCTTTTATCAAAGAATCATTTCCCCTAAGTATTACCGCACTGCTATCGGCATGCAAGAAAAAAGCTTCTGCCACACCAAGGCTAGTAATAGAAAATTTAAAATCGGTCTCTGTTTTTGCAATCTCCTGCAAATAAGTATCTCTAGTTGTCTTATTGCTGTTGCACGCATAAAATATAAACAAGCTGCTGAAAATAAATACGGATACTTTTTTATTTCTAAGCATAGAAAAGTGTTTTAGTGAAAGCATTTAGCATCTACTAAATGATTACGATAATTTGTTGATGCAAAGTAGCTGGATTTTAAAACGTATTTATTGATCTCGATCAATAAATGCTATCATATTTGTTTTCGCAATCGACTTAATGCTTCGGGAGTAATACCAAGGTAAGAGGCAATCATATATTGGGGCACTCTTTGCAAAATAGCTGGATTTTGTTGCTGTAGAAGCAAATACCTTTCTTTAAAAGTTAAAAGTGTAAGCGATTGCATCCTATCGAACATGGCTACATAAGATTGTTCGGCCATTTTTCTTCCCCACTTTTCGTAACATTTATCTAGCTTATAGCACTCCTCTAAATGCTTGTGGGTTATTTGTAAGACCTCACAATCTTCTGCTGCTTGTACAATAGTAGTGGCGGGTTGTTGTGTAAGAAAGCTCCTGTAATCTGAAATGTACTTTCCTTCCGTAAAAAAACCTCGTACACGTTTCTTTTTGTCTGCTTTAAAATAGGAAACAAAAATACCGCTGCAAATAAAACTTACCGCTTGGCAAATTCTTCCTTCATTAATAAGGCATTCCCCCTTTTTAAAAAGTCTTACTGTATGTTTTTGCTCCAGTACCTGCCATTCTTCATCGCCAAAATGATAAAGCTGGCAATTATACTTTTTTAACAATGTATACATACGGTTTCGCCTCTTTTCTAATCATCCTTACTCGTAGAACTTCCCAGTTCAAAACCTTCAACGAGAGTGGATTCACCTGTATGAATAACTATTTTTTTTCGATCCATATCCACTTTTCTGGAATGGATGAACATAATGGGTAAGTACAGGAAATAAGAAAAGCCGCTGATCATGCCGGCTGTCCAATGTGGCTTTAGTATGAAAGCGATGATCACAGAGATCAACGGGACTAACGCCATCAACAAGTTGGTGCGAATGCTGACCCGAGTATCAAACATTTCCATCTCCGTAAGCTGCATGGAATCCGCATTTTTATAGGCAAAGCGATACATTAACATCAAGACAAAAAAAATGCTGGATGCACCAATACCGTAGATGACCATGAGGTCTCCAATATCCTTACCGTGGATCATCGAGCGCAGGCTTTCCCACAGCCAGTCAACATCAAAAAAATAAGCAACGATAAAAAGCGAAAGCTTTGTTAGAAATTTTAGTGGATATACATAAAACAAAACGATCACTAAGAAAAGCGCATTGAGCGCCACCACTTTACCACTGCGAAGTCCATACCGAGCAAAGAAAACGTAGTGCTCATGCCATATCAAAATGATGAGTGTCATGCATATTGAAAACGGGATCACATCTAATGCGAATCGTTTGATTTGCTCAAAACTAGTCGGTGGTGAAGTAGAGATCAATAGCAGCGTAATCGCTAACGCAAAAACCGCATCACTAAAATTTTCCAACCGTCCGGGCTCTTTGCCACGTAAACGAAACTCTGTTGAACTATTTTTTGCCAGAAGTTGTCGAAGCATATAAACTGATTAGACTTAGCTAAATTAAACTCTCAAGTTAAAAATTATTTTTGAAGTAATTTCCTGTCTAACTAATTACTTTTTGATGACTCGCATTGATGAAAAATGATCGACTCTTCATCAAGGCTTTGAAATCTGGCTATCAATCTCCAAATATTTTTCACTCATAAAACTCAGTACAGCACTCATTGAATAGTTCAAAGAGTTGTTTGCGCCCGCGCTGTATTCTTGACTTTGGCTTTGAATAAGATATATCCGCTTTCTCTGCAAACTCTTTTTGCGATAATTCCCCTAACTCAGTTTGCAAAATCACCTCAAGGTAAGTCTGGGGCAGTTGGTCTACAAATGGCTTCATGCAATTTGCAAAATGGTCGTTGAAAGTCACTGACTCTTCCAACTCATGCTACCTAGAACCCAAACCGTAGCGAAAACCATACTAGATAAAAAAGATGTGTAGAAAAAAATTCACGTCAATCACGGATTTTAGCTCCCAATCAACTGGTATGATTTTAGTCGATTGAGTGATGTGTCCCGCATCGTCTCCGCCTCGGGACGATGCCTTCAATGAGCTGTTCTGATTGAGTATCGTCCCGAGGAGGAGACCACACTGGAATAAAAAAATTTTAAACTTAAAAAATTATGAAATCACTAACGACATTTAGCACCGTCACAGCATTACTGTTGACTGTCTTTATCACGGCCTGTCAGCCAACCAAAAAAGAAGAAGGCAGTGCAGACGAAGCAAAACAACAAAACGAAGCCAACCTCGACAGAGATGAAGAAAAGGATGCTGAATTTATTGTGAACACTGTATCTGGCAGCTTGAATATAATAGCATTGGCTCAGCTTGCTTTGAAAAAATCGACCGACCAAGAGGTGAAGTCAATGGCTGGTATGCTAGAGAAAGATCGCATAAAAATACTGGATGAATTAACAACCTTTGCTGCCAAAAAAGGAATCGCTTCACCTACCATGCAAACAAGTGGGGCAGAGATAGACAGTAACTACTTGGCGGAATCGGAAGGGCAAGCATTCGATGAAAAATGGTGCAAGTCGCTGGTCAATAAATATGAAAAGCGTATTGCCAAGTTTGAAAGACGCTCATACAAAACTGATGATATGGAATTGAAGAAGTGGATAGACGGCACATTGCCCACATTGAAATCTCATCTTGAGATGCTGAAAAAGCAAGAGGAGAAGGGGGAGTAGATTAGAATTTTATTTTTTCAAGGAGGCCGATGTATTTGCATCGGCTTTTTTTGCTGTCGAAAATATCAATATGTTAAAGGTTTTAAGGTCAGATTTCCATAACCCACAATTTCGAAAAGTATAGTGTGGTACCAGGGCAGACGCATCTAAATTTGTAATAGTGCTTTTCAAAGCCGAGCAAAGGGTTTCCAACCTTTAGAAGGTTGGAAACCCTAAATGTAAAACCTTGATTTTGTAAGGAATTACCAAGAAAAAATTTAGATGCGTCTGCCCTGAGCGTGGTACTACTCAATTTTGGAGACTATCTACAATAGCATAAATTGCAGTATTCGCGTTAGGGCAAAACTAACTTCACAAAACGACAACGAACATACCAAGACAATGCATCTCTTCAATGCTGAAATAGAGATTATTGGAATAAATCCGTTTGTATTTGTACCTGAAAAAATATTAGCAAGTATCTTCAAACAAGCAGGCAAAGACAAGGGAAAAATCCCTGTTCGGGGTACGATAAATCAATTGCCTTACAAACAAACATTGGTAAAGTATAGCGGTGATTGGAGGCTCTACATTAATACTCTCATACTTAAAAACTCTCCAAAAAGAATTGGTGAATCTATCAATTTGACAATTGAATTTGACCCATCAGACAGAACTATAAAACCTCACCCAAAATTTTTAAAAACCCTCCATAAAAACAAACGTGCAAAAATGATTTTTAAAAAGTTGTCTCCATCATTGCGACACGAAATTGCTAGGTATATAGCTAATCTAAAAACCGAACAAAGTGTTGATAGGAATATTACTAAAGCCATCGTTTTTTTATTGGGAAAGGGTAGATTTATTGGAAGAGATAAGCCGTAACTTAAAAAACAATTTTGAAACTAATTAAAGCATTAATAAATTCTAACATCTACATTTCTCTTGCAGCAGTTTTTCTAACTATAGAAACACAAATACAACTGGGAATGAAGCCACAATGGCATCCCTATTTGTTCATTATTTTTTTTGCTACATTATTTGAATATAATCTTCACCGACTTATAACTGTTATCACGAATAAAGAAGCTTTAAACTCTGACAAACATAAATGGGTTAGAGAAAATTTGAAAGGATTTTATTTATTGGTTCTCCTCTCTGTGACAGGTTTTGTCTGTGTTGCATTTTTGGCAAAAAAAGAAGTGCTTATTGTTTTAACCCCAATAGCTGCAATAACAATATTTTATTCACTACCTGTTTTCGGAAACAAGCGAACCATTTTCAGACTTAGAGAAATACCCTATTTGAAAATTTTTTTGATTGCCTTTGTTTGGACTTCCTCAACAATATTTTTACCCATTATACAATCAGGTAATACATTCGAAAGAACTCAGGTAATAGCTACCTTCGTGGAACGGTTCTTTTTTATTTTTGCGATTACAATTCCTTTCGACATTAGAGATATAGAAGCGGACAAACAAGCTGGACTAAAAACTATTCCATTATTACTCAACGAAAATAAATCATTGGCAATTTCTTATCTGTCTTTGTTTTCCTTCTTAATCGTTTCATTTTTTCACTATCAAATGTTAAATCATTGGTTTATTATCTTGCCCTTGAGTATTTCAGCTTTAACTACTTTTATATTTTTAAATTCAAAAAAAATCAGACACGTTACATATTATCATTACGGGATTTTAGATGGAACAATGCTCTTGCAGGGGTTGCTGGTTTTAGTATTCTACTATCTTGCTATGAATTTCAATAAATAATGAGAAACATTAATATACTAAACAATGGAATTCCGATTTCAATTTCATTAAACTCAACATTGGAAAGTGAAAATTTCCAGCCCGAAAACCTTATAATAAAAAACGCGTGTTTACTATTTCTGGTATGGCTTTTTTAATTGTTCAGTTTTATTGCCAAGTTATTGGTCTATCTCATAGACTTAATAGCAAATATCTACTTTCGGTGTATTTGTAATTGTTATTCCTGCAATTAGAGGACTTATTGTTGGATTAATGGCTTTGTTTCTCACCAGAGTCTCCCGCTTCGGGGACTTCGCTTTTATTCTGTAATTTGGCTGACTCAGCAGACCAAACAATGTGTTATGAAAAAGAACCTATCAATACTTCTGGCCGTCATTGCATGGGGCGCAGTTATTACCCAGTATTTTTTAATGATAGAAAACAGGGTTGCTTCCGTTGGTGAAACCACCATCCGTTTTTTTAGCTTCTTTACCATTTTGACCAACTCGCTAGTGGCAATTTACTTTACATCCATTTCGGTAAGGGGAAAAAATAGCAATCTCTTGCGCATTCAAAAACCAGGTGTACTTACCTCCATTACCGTCTACATTACGGTGGTGGGGCTTGTCTATCAAATTGTTTTGCGTCAAATCTGGCAGCCAACCGGAATTCAAATGATAGTAGATGAATTGCTGCATTCCATTATACCCATTTCTGTCATTGCTTACTGGTATGGGTATGAAGATAAATCGGTGATAGCCTATGGGCAAATAATACAATGGTTAATTTACCCATTACTTTATTTGCTATTTATATTAGGGAGGGGAGGGGTTTCTAATTTTTATCCGTATCCTTTTGTGGATGTAGCTGTCCTTGGTTTACCAAAAGTAGTTGTAAATAGTATTATCCTCTTAGCTTTGTTTGTAGTTCTATCGGCTTTATTTATTAAAGCCGGTAAAATATTCCAAAGCAGGAAATGAGAGATACTTGCCCTTGGTCAGCGTTATCATCGACAAAACACAATTTTTTTTCTTAGCATGTTTACCATTGAAAAATGTCAATAAAAAATCCTTCGCTTATAGTGAATACAAGAGTAGACGAGAACTGTATTCCTTTTTTTGAGAGGGCTAGTAACCAGTGAAAGATAGTTGGGCTAACGCGGAATTCCAAGACTGAAACTCCGAAATGACTATGCTGGATTTTCACCAGCAAGAGCCACTCTGTATTTTCTTGTTACTGTTTTTATCTCATCTTCATTCGCTTTTATTGACTTAGTTTTTTGGTCTATAAAGTAAGGGCATCTCTAAAAACCTTATCAGGTTGAGCCTGTCGAAACCAACTTTTGGCTTTTCGTATACTAAAACGACTTCGACAAGTCAGTCTGACATTCTATTTTTAGAGATGCCCATAATCTATTTAATCACATAGCTTACCGAAAGCCCATTGGCGCCATTCAGAAAAAATGGCTTTAGAGATAAACCATCAACCTTTTTTGTAATTCGATGAAGTTCTGGAGTAGCTATTCCAACAACGGCACCTAGTAACCCACCAATGATAGCATCAGAAGTAAAGTGTCTGCCTGCATGTACGCGATAGTAGCCTACTATGGTGGGAGGAATCGCAGCACCTGTATACAAGAGCATACGTTTCCATCCTTTGATGTGATGGTAATCGGTATAAACTTTAACCATAAAAAAAGTAGAAGTAGCTGCCCACGAAACATGCCCGCTAGGAAATGAATTTGTTTTACCAACTCCAATTTTAGATTCCAATGGTACTGCTGGGTTGTAGACAACCGGCCTAGGCAAGCGTACCAGCAAAATAGTGGAGAAGAAAATAGTATTGTCCACACCATGCGCCACCAGCAACATCCCCAACATATCGGCCCAATCGCGTCTTATTTTTTTGTCGAGGGCAAGGAAAATAGGACTTACTACAAAGGCTGTCATCAGTATATCTGATTTAATTTCAGCATCGGCAAAACCGGCTGGATCATAAAATACTGCGGGCCGATCAAAACTATTGACCGATTGAGGGTCTAATGCCAGCACTTCTGCTTCGGTAAGTGCTGCCCGTTTGTCCATCCATTTATAACCTAGAGAAGAAGCTCCGATTAACGCTAAGGATGTGGATACTTCCCATCCAAGATGTATTTTATAAACTTTTGGTGAGCGAGGTATCTGCTGCTGCGCACTTTCTGCAGTAGATTTTACCGAAACAGTATCGGTCTGACTCCACAGAGGCATACTACTCATCATGCCACAAGTCAACAACAAAACAGTCGTCAAGCTGTTAAAATTTACTCTTTTCGTTTTCATCTGTTACTATTTATTTTTTATGATGTAATTAATAAAACGTTTGTGCGTATTTTAATTTGAAAAAAATCACTTGAATGCATACGAAATGCCAACAGGGTAAATGGAGGTTACATTGATCCGATGTCTTTTTCCACTATGGAGGTCTACTATCCAATTGGCAACAAAGTAACCAATGCCTGCGGCCAAAATTTCATCAGAAAGCCAATGATGATTTTGATAAATCCTTGAAAACATGGTGAAAGCGGCTGGCACATAAGCCAATATTTTTAATGCTGTGCCGTGGGCGTGTCTCGATAAAACAGTGGAAAGTGCGAAAGCGCTAGTGGTGTGTCCACTCGGCATAGATTGATAGGCGAAGGCAAGATTGAAAGGATTAAAGACAAACGGATCTTCAGTAGTTTCGGGTCGCGCTCGGCCAATGACAACCTTCAGCGCTACAGTCATGAGCTCTGCATAAATACCTGCCTGAAGTAACTCGATGGCCACTTTCTTTGCGGTTGTATCTCGCGTGATCAATCCAAAAATACCTACCGCACCCGCTACTCCACCAATAGAATACCATTCACCATATATTCGCCCACCTTCAATAGGCAGACTGTTATAATACCGTTGTTGTCCTTGTGTTGAATTGGTGATCCCTTGGTCAAATGGCATAACAATTAGCGTTGCCGCTAAAACGCCACCAACCTTTAGCCAATCTTTGCTATGCCACTTGGTAGGTTGCTTGGCAAATAATTTAGATTCATGTGCAAATTGCGAGATGCTATACAACTTCTTAGCTTGTCTCTTTTCAAATTTTCTTTCTGCAGCAGTTTCTGGAGCCGCCACATCTGGCTTCACTTGAGCAACCCCGCCCAACGCAGAAATAACGAAAAGCACGGTCAATAGCTTTCGAATGAACTCAGGAAATGATAATTGAAATAAACTCATTGGATAAAATTTTAATTATAGCGTCCTTTTCGCTGCTTGTCTTCAAAATAGAACATCACGAATATTTTTTGCTCAGTTTTTATTGAATGTGTGGTTGGTAAACTTTCAACATAACGGTCGCTGGAGTAAATGAAATGTTCGAACCCTAAGTTCACACTTTTATAAAGGCGAAAAGTAATCCGTGGCTTTAGTATTCCAATAAAATTAACTCCTGATTGGCCGATGTAGGTATGAATCAAGTAATAATAATAAACTATTGAGGCTGTTGCATGCTTTCCAAAGTTCAATGTGCTTTCAATTTTACCTTCCATACCTCCTCCATAATTATAATCGCGCACTTGGGTAGTATCGGGGCCGAGATGAGTGCTGTTTCCCGCAAAGGGAACAACCGCTGCATGAATATTCGTATATAAGTCAACTGTTTTGTTGATGGGCCATTTAGAAAATGCTCCGGCACCGAAGCCGATCGTTCCCAACTCAAATGTTTTATTGTCCCAATAATCGTAGTATTGAAATCCGCCAACCAACACAGCTAACTTTCCTATTTGTTTATTTTTGCCAAACAAAATTCCATAACCCGTTACGTTATCCAATACCTTTCTCCCCACGCCAAAATCTAAATCTGCACGAAATTTGAAAAAGTCAAAGGGTTTTCTTTTCCTTTTCTCAAATGGATTTCCATAATCAAATTGCACATTGACCATTTTACTTTGGGTATTTCCATCATTGACAATGTGTGCCCCACCATATAATGTTACATTGAGCGGTTCTTTCTCATACACTTCTTTATTGGTTACCCTGAAAGATTTGCCTTGTATAATGCGGTTGAGACCACGAATGGGGTTGATCAGTCCTGCGGCCACCTCACGTGAAACTCGTTGGAATCCTCGGGTCCTGTCATCCAAAATATTGGAACTTAAGCGGTAAAGAATTTCCCCCAAAAACGCTCCAGTGATGGGCGTATTGATGATGTCATTATATGATGGCCGTGTGTTCTCACCAAAGTATTCCCACATTAAACTACCACCCAGCGAAAAAGCAAATGATTGAAAATAATTATAACCGTTCGAGCGGCCAGCGTTAAATGAAAGAGTACCTGAATAAGGGTGACCAACAAAATTTATCCCGAACCGATCATTATCCCATTCCAATCCTTTTTGCAGGTTATCCTTCCATGTGGTGGTACTGATGCGGGCAAAATCGAAGTTGAATAGGTAACGATCAACAGACCATACAAAAGCATTGGTTGCAAATACTTGTGCGGCAGGTATCCAAATAGGATATCTTTTATTTAGTACGGAATCATCGTTCAGCAAATCACCATACTTGTTTTGTGTTGTGCTATCGATGAGCGCACTTTTTTTTGGTTCGTTGCCAACGGCATCAGAATGAAGCTTGACCTTTCTTTCTTTTATCTTCTCCAGTTGCTTATCAACATCACCTTTCACGGGGATAATAGAATCAAACTTTGCTGGTTTATTTTGCGCTTGAAGGAGCGAGGCAACGCAACAAACTAAAATTAGGCTGTATATAGTTTTCATAGACGTTAGATTCGCTAACAGGTTAAAATAATTTCCCACTCAGCAATTTTAGTAGGAATGTATTTCACCCCTGTTGAATCTAAGCGAGTTTTTCTACTGACATAATTTGATATGACTTATAATTGATATATTCTTTGAGGGTGAAAAAAAGAAGACTCCTTACTAGGGAGCCTTCCATAAGCAGAGACCAAACCTTAACCCCATCGTCCTCCACTTTTTTTTAATACTATTTAGCAAGCTCTGTCAAAGCATCTCTCATCCTCTTCACTGTATCATGATCTGCCCTAATCAGATCGCATTGCTCTCCAATCATTTTCTGTTGTTCAATATTCAAATCTTTCGGATGATTGATCATTGCTTTGTTGTAGGTATCCACGGCTACATCTTCGCCATACTGGCACGAGTCAAGAATGGCTTTTCTGTCTTTGCCTGTCAATGCCGCTTTCACATCCATCCATACTCTAAAAAATTTGCCAGTGGTTTTAGTGCCTTCATCGGGTGTGCCACCCAAGCGTTCCACTTCGGCAACAAGTGCTGCCTTACATTTTTGACTTGTTCTTGCTAGCTTATAAAAAAGTGATTTCAAATCCTCCTCATCTGTTTCCTCGACAGCCGTGTTATACCCTTCAATTCTATCATTGTTGATTTCGATCAGTGTGTTAAGTACTTCAATTGATTTTTCTTTTTCCACTAGTTTATTATTTTAATTTTAATGTTATTTTTTCACTCTTTTTACTTTGGAGCGGGTAAATTTTTGTAGACATTAACCTTATTAGAAAAATCGTTTTATAAAACCATGCCCAACCTTATTACCTTATTTTAAAGCGATTAGAAATAGGGTAATAAGGTTTGAATTACACGTACAAACAATTTCTACTAAGGTTAATGCCTTGCGCAAATAGTGTCTGCCTTCTATCTATTTTTTGCTCCATATCTCTAATACCGCTCTTTTTTCTGAGGTGATCTTGGCATCGTACCAAAACAGCACTTTATCAATGGCTTCATAATTTGAAATTAAGTCCATTAGGCAGCCATCGTTATCAATACTTTTATCAATACACTCCACGTTTTTCTGTGTGCCATCTGTAAAATAGACCGTGCACTTCCCGATCCATACAGGATCATTTTTTACAAGAAATTTTAAAGCTGTAAAATATTCCTTGCTTTCTGTGAAATGAATGGAATCTCGTTTTAATGAATAATCAATCGGACGGCTCGCCAGCATCGACCAGTTTTCCATAACTGGATTTGTCAATTGTGCAGTGGATGTTTGTATGGCAACACCAACAGTCAAAAAACTAAATATGATTTCTGGCCTTATTCGCATGTTAGAATTTTAATAGCTCTTCCATTGTGCACCATGCAAACTTTGCAGTGCCACAAGGAATTCTGTTGTTCTAAACCTTTGCGCCTTTGCGTGAATCATACTTTACCTAGAAGCGCGCCCAATCTTTTTTATTGCTTTCATCTTCTTCCTCATAAGACTTTTCTATCTCACGCTCGCGTTGCTCTTCTGCAAGTTGCTTTCTCTCCTCTTCTTCTTCTTCCAAGATAATGCTCTGACTTTCCTCTTCACTCAAATCTTCTTCTATGGTAAGTTTCTGTACGGATGGAGAGTCGGGATTACCTCGATTAAACTGTAGTTTCTGGGTCACACTTTTTGTTTTGGCTTCCATAAATTAGGTGCGTTATGTTTGTGTGTTTCTTATAGAAATAAGCATACCATTTATGATGTCTATCAAAAACAGTTCCTTTGAGCATTCTTGTGATTTATTTTGTAGAAGTGCTTTCACATTGAGGAGATATTTCCACTACTCCTTCTCTTTTTTCGCTACTCGTTCTTCCCTTGTTTTTGGGTGATGCTTTTTTCCAGTTCTGAAAACGATTGATTTCATGCCATCTTGAATAGACTTCCACCAAACGTTAAAAACAAATCGCTTCCGATCACGCTCTATATCAATCACACCCGCTCTTTTAGAGGAAGCTAAGGATTGATTTCTATCATTTTTGACTACCGCATTCAAAAGCAGTGTTTTGAGTTCACTGGTAGAGTGACGATCTTTAGCTAAGCCGGTGAGGCGCAAGTCCTGGTAATCAATTTCTAAAACACCTTTAGAAGTGAAATCTGTGTAATTGAAATTAAAAGTGAGTTCATTTAAATAACCAGATTCAATTCTAATGTTAGCCAATGGCCCCAATGCTGGATTTAGTTTTGCAAAATGCATCTTTGAAATAGAGCCTTTCGCATTGTAAATGGATTTTCCATCAAGCGGCAACCGAAACACTGCATTGATTTTGCCCACACCCATCAATAGCCCTGTAGCTTGCAGCAGTGCATGATCTTCATTTTTTTCTTGTATTCGGTTATTGAACCCCGTTAATGTAGCATTGATATCTTCAAAAGTAATGACGCTGCTCTTCGTTCCTTTTTCTTGGATTTCTTCTACCGCTACCATTGAGTTGGCGATTACAATGGAATCAATTTTTACTTTGAACGGAAATTTCAAAAAACTCTCCATAGGTAATGGCACGATCGGTTCATGCAGTGTGGGCACCCGCTTATCGCGAAAGGCAACAACGTTAAAGGATTGAATTTGCATTTTGGATGCAACAAAAGAGCTATCGAGAATGTCTTCGAACTGTACACCTTCTATTAAAAGCTTGGGTATAGATAGTGTTACTCTATCTGTTTGCTTACCGAACTGATGGGCAAACTCATACTTACCAAAATTTGGAATTAAGGATGCGGAATCAATTTGTATTTGCTTTTCTTGGGTATTGTAATATAATCGGGCAATGGTGCCGCCATACATTCCCTCATATTTATTGATAACTATATTCTTGGCCTCTGCCTCTATCGTCTTTGCCGCATAAATCAAATTGTGCGTGGAGTCGATCTTTAAATTAATATCTGTTAACGCACAACTAAACTTTGCAGAGAAGTTATGTGTGGCGTTGGTTTTAATTACGAGATCAATAGTTGAAAAGGATAAGTGCTTGATCAACAACGTGCGATAATCGGAATTTGATTTTTCTTGGTTCTTCCATAAAATGGATTTGTCATAGTAGATTTTTCCGCTGCCAATAGTGAGTTCATCTATGATCAAGTTCTTATGCAGCAAAAGTTCCAAAAGGTTAATGCCCGTAGCGGAGACAGAGCTGAGATTTACGAAGTGCTGATTGAAGTTGATGCTGTCAAATGCCGAATTCCATTTTAAGTTACCAATCTTTATAGAACGATTAACTAAGCTAACATTAACAAATGAAGTAGTTCCATGAAGCGATTGGATTTTATCATTGATTTTATTTTCGACATAAGATGAAAGCAAAATGCTGCTAATAAAAATAAGGAATGCACTGCCAAGTATAATCAGCAGCCAACGGTATCGTTTTGGTTGAGTCAAGGAATTCATAATAATGGCACCCTATTATTCATAGAGTGCCATTTAGCTACACCGCCTTGTCGCCCTTAATCACACGAAATAGTATAGCAATAATTGCAAATACTAGTAACACGTGAATGATGGCTCCAGCACTGTAAACAAAGAAACCCAGCAGCCAGAAAATAATAAGTACGACTGCGATGATGTAAAGTAGATTGCCCATAGTAGTTTATTTGAAGTAATTTATTGGGACTTTATGAAAATTGATGCCAAGGTAAAAACTGCTCAAAGGGGCGATAGAATGCAGTTAGCTTGCCGTTTATGTAGCTATTTTACTCGTTAGCGTATATAAATCTCCACAGTTGTTGCTCTGGTTGGCTTGAATGAATGATTAATAGATGGCACGATTTTACATAGCGATAACTAAAATCATTATTATGAACGACATTATTCTTTTCGCAACTGTGTTTATTATAGGTTATCTTTGTTTCATTGGTATCGTAGTCGGTCTCTTCAAACTATTTTTTCCTTTCTTAACTAAGGAAGAGCTTGATCAGCGAAACAATTTACTGAGCTTAAATAAATAACTCGCTTTTAATGACGCGGGCACTAGTGGTTGATGATGAATTGGACATTTGCATGATGGTATCTACCCATCTTCAAAAGCTACAATTTGAAACACAATATGCGCTTTCCGTTAAAGAAGCTCTTTTAAAAGTGGATGCCAGTACGTACCAACTTTTGTTCATTGATATTGATTTGACAGATGGCTCTGGATTTGATGTGATAAGCCACCTCCAAAAGTCTGAATCAGACATGAAAATAATTGTGATCAGTGCATATCAAAATGAAGTGAACAAAGCGCTGGAAATGGGAGCGAACCTTTTTATACCAAAACCATTTTCGATTAAAACCATTAACGAAGCACTCAAAACATTGAATTTTTTATCCTTATAGTTTATTTTGATTTGGCCTAACCCAACATGCAGAGTATATTAGTTGTAGATGATGACAAAGACATCTGTCTGGTGTTATCAAAATTCTTGACGAAGAACAATTACTCCGTTAATAGTGCCTTTACGGGAGAGGAGGGACTACGGCTATTGCGCTCAAATGACTATGATCTCATATTATGCGATTTTAAATTACCAGACCTGACTGGCGTAGAACTGCTGCAAAAAATCAAAGTGTTGAATGCGCAGGTAGCTGTTATTATTATCACGGGATACTCAGATGTGAAAACAGCCGTAGAAACATTTCGCTATGGAGCCAATGATTACATTACAAAGCCACTGTACCCAGATGAACTGCTCGTAAGCATTCGAGAAACAATTTCCAAAAATCAACTTAAACATAATCCACTTACCATTAGCGCGGAGACGATTGGCGAAAGTAAAAAGCCAAGAGTAGAGCCAGCTTCTACAAGCAATTTTATTGTGGGCAAAAGCACACAGTCACAAGCTGTGCAGCGGCACATTGAGTTGATTGCTCCATCAGATATGTCTGTTATCATCACCGGGGAAACAGGAACGGGAAAAGAGTACGTGGCTCAATCTATTCATCGTTTTAGCAAGCGTGCCAGTTTTCCATTTATGGCTATTGATTGTGGGGCACTGCCAAAGGAATTGGCAGGGAGTGAATTGTTTGGCCATGTAAAAGGATCTTTCACAGGAGCTATTGCCGATAAGCAAGGAAGTTTTGAAATAGCAGATGGGGGAACGATTTTTTTAGATGAGATTGGAAATTTATCGTATGAGAATCAAGTAAAATTATTAAGAGTCATTCAAGAGCGAAAGATCAAACGCATAGGGGCAACAAAAGACACGGCCATTGATGTGCGCATTATAGCGGCCACTAATGAAAATTTGACCAAGTCAGTGAAAGACGGTGCCTTTCGCGAAGACCTGTATCATCGATTGAATGAGTTTAAAATTCAACTTACCCCGCTGCGTGAGCGCACTGACGATATCCTCTTCTATGCCGATTTCTTTCTACAAAAAGCCAATCAATCGCTCAGTAAAAATGTGAAGACATTTTCTGACGAAGTGAAAAGTTTCCTTTCTCATTATTATTGGCATGGCAATCTGCGCGAGCTGAACAATGTCATCAGAAGAGCCGTTCTACTTACTGATGGTGAAGTGATGCAGCGAGATAGTCTACCACAAGAAATTGTTCAGACAGGTGGAATAAGTGGAGAGGGTGAAATACCGCAGGAGAATGTGGGATTACTAAAATCAATTGCCTGGACGGCCGAGCGACAAGCGATTGTTGACATGCTAGAGAAAGTAAACTATAATAAATCAAAAGCTTCAGAACTTTTGAACATTGATAGAAAAACGCTTTATAATAAATTGAAGCTCTATAACATTTCAGATTAGAAAATTATTTCATTAGCTTGATCTGGTATTTCCTCTCTTTCTGTACTACTGCTATAATAGGGCTAAAGATTGCGTTAGTTACGCGACATTTAACCTTAGGGCATCTCTAAAAATCCTAGTAGTACTGTTAGACTGAGCTTGTCGAAGTCGGTTTACATAGCACGAAGACCAATAAAGAGGTTTCGACAGCTCAACCTGACAGAGTTTTTACAGACGCCCCTTAGTAGAAAGCGATCATTTAATTCTACTCAACTTATTACCTTATTAGCCTATTTATCTTATCCCTTTCACTTATTCAGCGGCAGTTAACTTTTTGCGTTTTGCTAAAATGAAAAATAAGGTAATGAGGTTGGATCAAAGTTGTTATTTACTTTCTACTAAGGCTTAATGCAGTGTTCATTAGTAAGACATCGAACACATAGATTTCACCTAGAGCTATGTTTTCATTTCTACTTGCCTACCTGCCCTCCGCACGCTACGGGAGGCGGGCCGGCAGGCAGGTATTCCTATCTTTCTACCTTGCCTACCGGCTAGGCAGGTGTGGTTCAAATTCTTCCTTAACTTAATGACATTAAAAGTAGAAAAGTTATCCCGTTTCCAGGATAACTCTTCCCATCCTCATCCAACCTAACCTGTAACTATTTTATTTCGATACTAAATTGAAAGCGACAAACACTTGTGCACAAGAGTTTTTCGCAGAACCCAGTATTGCTTTAGCTGAGTTGCTATTTGCTATTTCTACTAGGCCGTAATTATATCTCGCACCCACTTGCACGCTCCCGAAATTAACGCCCAACCCACCGGAAAGTCCGTAGTCAAAAGATTTTAGATTATCACTATTGATTTTATCCGTGCCATTCACCAAACCAGAATACGAAACATCTGCATTTAATAAGTAACTCGCATACCCACCCGCATGAATTTCAATCACCTCTCCAATTTTAAACACCGCTAAAACAGGCAAGTCTAAGTAGTTGAGATTATATTTTATTTCTTGATTGACCGTGCCACCATATTGTGCCTTTGAGCCTTTGGTAGAATACAATAGTTCAAGCTGAAGGGCAAATGCCTCAGATGATAGAATCTGGCCGTACAACCCTACATTGAAACCCAAGCGCGCATTTTGATCGTTTACATTATCTATATAAAGATTGCTCGCGTTCAATCCGCCTTTGATGCCCGCCCGCCCGAATGACTGTGCTACCACCTGTTGATTCATTGCAAGACTAAAGAATGTGGCAATAATAGCAACAGAAAAAGTTTTATTCCTCCTATTCATAATATTGGTTTTTAATTTAACAGATAGAGCATAAAGATTAAGCCAAAATAAAAATTGCTATTTTCAGAAGAATTCTGTGGGTCTGCCATCAATAGAGATTGGGCAAGAGTTGATTTATTTCTACACAGATGGTATAAAATGCCACAATGCCATTTTTAACAGGCAGATTGATCTAGAGCAGAATTATTATAGGGTGGCCACTATAGAAATTACCTACTAACTGTTAGTGAAGAAAAAGCGTAAGATTTTTATTTGAATTTGCCATAGAGGATTGATCTCTCTAGCGATAGGTATGGCTTACTAAGTATTCTGTTCTCTTGCAGGATGATTCAAATTCAAGCCATAGGAATGTAGATGTCAAACGTAGCGCCCTTGTCCACCTCACTTGTTGTTGTTATAAAACCGAAATGGTTCTCAACTATTTTTTTTACAATCGCCAACCCTATTCCTGTTCCCCTATATTCATTTTTACCGTGCAGTCGCTGAAACACTTCAAAGATTCGTTCACCATACTGTTGCTCGAAGCCAATGCCGTTATCTTTTACGCTGATGTGGCAGTATTGTTTTGCATTGCTGGCCAGTGTGCGCGAAAAGTTGTGCAAGATCTGGTTTTTTTTAATGGCCTCACTGAGCAATATCTTTTCACTGTCAATAACAATGTGTGGCGGAATATGCACTTTCGAGAATTTAAGTGAGTTGCCGATCAGGTTGTGAAGTAGTTGCCGAAATTGAAAAGGTATGATGTTCACTTCACAAAGTTCACCTACTTCTATGATGGCGGCTTTTTCGGCAATAGAGTCTTTCAATTCTATTTGCACCTCTTCAACAATGGTAGTTAGATTTGTTTTTTCAAACTTACGTTCACCCGTGCTAGTCCTGGAGAAGTTGAGTAGATCTTCAATAAGCCGTTGCATGCGCCCTGCTGCACCCTGCACGCGCTTAAGATAATCTTTGCCCATTTCTGAAAGGGTTTCGCTTTCCTTTTCTAAAATGCGCGTGGAAAAGGTTTGTATTTTTCGCAGTGGCTCTTGCAAATCATGGCTGGAAATGTAGGTGAACGATTCTAGCTCCTTATTCATTTTTTCTAATTCAATATTTTTTATTGCAAGCTCACGCGTTCGCTGCTGCACTTGGCTTTCCAATTGTTGAGAAAATTCTTTTTCGGTATGTACATCCGTGAGTGCCCCTATCCATTTTATTATTTTATTTTCCTCACCAAGAACGGGGTTACCATTTATTGTAAACCATCGATACTCACCTGTTTTACTTTTAAGGCGCACATCGTGCCTGTAAATTTCTCCCTTGGAAAGACTATTCGCCCAAGCCGTGTTGATAGCATCAAGATCATCTGGATGCACAATGGCTATCCATTCTTCTAGCCCTCCTGGTTTTACACCCGAGTAGTCTTCCCATCGCTGGGAGGTGTATTCGTTTGTTCCCTTTTCATCAGTCACCCAAACTAATTGAGGGAGCGCTTCTGCCAGCAAACGGAATCTTGCTTCACTTTCTCGTATTTTTTCTTCCGCCAACTTGCGCTGGGTAACATCTTGAATAATTCCTGCAATGCGAAGAGGTTTGCCCAAAGCATCAAACGTAGCCTTACCTTTGGATCGTACCCACCTGATTTTTCTATCAGTCAAGCCTATGGTACGGTACTCCAATTCATACATACTCTTATTTTGATCGCTGAAAAAATCTTGTAATACCGCGTTCGATTTTTCCCTGTTTTCGGGATGTACCCCTTTCAGATAGGTATCGTAATCCACCTCGGCATCTGGGGGCAGCCCAAATAATTCTTTGGCCTTTGCCGACCACTTCAATTTTTTTGTTGTTGGATCAAAATCAAAAGTACCCAGCTCACCGCCTTCTACGGCAATACGCAATTGTTCTTCGCTTTCCTCTATTTTTTTTCTGGCCAGTAGTTGATCGGTTACGTCCGACCCATAGATCAATATTCCATCTATCACACCCTTTTTATTGGTGGATGCGCGACACACGAAGTTGATATAGTTTTCATCAAGGGTGGCGTTGCCTCTTCGTATTTTCACTAATACTTCATTACCTGTATAGGTATTTCCTGTTTTATATACTTCGTCCAATATCTCATAAAAGCCTTGGCCGGCCAGTTCTGGCAATGCCTCGCGGATTGGTTTGCCTACCACATCACGTCCACCAATTATTTTCTTGTATTGCTCATTTACCAGTTCAAAAATATGGTCAGGTCCGCGCATCGTGCAGATAAAAGCAGGGGCCTCCTGCACCAAAAGCTTTTGATTTTGCTGCATCTGCACTGAGCGCACATACATGATGTTAAGTTTGTTGTACGAATACAAGAGAATGCCCAGTGCCCCCAAGCTGATGGTCAAAAGAAATACAGGGGTAAGTACAGATTGTATTTTAAAGAGTCGGTTGTGTTCATGCAATAGCTTCTCTTCAATGTCGGTCATGACTGATACCTGTGCGCGCAAATTATCCATGATCGATTTGCCGAACATCATCTCGGCTGCTGTGGGTTTGCGCACTTTGTCTATCTCTAATATTTTTAGCATAAACAGTTTTCTGTCCTGGCTGGTGCGCTCAATTTCATCTAGGTTTTTTTGCTGTGCGGCATTGTCCATTGTTAGCTGGCGCACTTTCGTTAAATGTGCTGGGTACTCTTGAAGGCTTCTGTGAAAGGTCTCAAAAAAAGCGGAGTCGTGGGTGAGCAGGTAGCCGCGGTGCTCCGTCTCGGCATCTTTTAAGCATCCAATCAATCGCTCAAGCTCCAATGATACTTCCTTGGTATGGCTTACCGAATGTGAAGAATTCACTAAGTATTCTACTTGCTTGAAGACAAAAAAAGAAAGCACCACTAGAAAAATAGTGATAGCTATGAAAATAACTCTAAGTTGAAATAGCGAACTGAAGGTTTTTTTCATTAGTAATATTTCGGGTATAAAATAATTTAGCGCAAATTTATTTTTGACTGACTAGAACCATAAAAAAACCTGTTGGCTTGAGCCTGTAATAACCGTGCCTTATTTTTCTTATTCTTCTTTTTTATTTTGGAAAAATAGTCAAAGCGATTTTTCGAGTCGCAGTGACAGATGCACTTAAAGCATGTGCGAATTCATCTTCTCGGGTGCATCCCAAATTGTCGCGACACACATAGGCAGATAGAGACATAGAAATAAACACACAGAAACCAATAACCCCTATGTGAAATCTATCTGTTCTATGTCCTATGTGGTTCAAATGCTACTCATAGGGCCTTAACTTAATGACATTGTCCACAGGGACTAACTGTTTATAGAATATCACCTTTACATTCAAGTAGCTCCAGCGGAGCTACCTTTTGCAAGTAGCATCTAAATGCAACAATTTGGAATGCGCTCTCTTCTCTTCACACCAGATGTTGAATTAGTTTTTGCCATTCTTGGCTATGGCTTTACTTAACGCGAATAAGGTATGTATCAAGCGTCCTTGGCGAATTAGTGAAATCAATACTAAGCACCTCCTCGATTAGCTTTTTCAATTCTTCAAAACTAGGTGGCTTGAGGGCGTAAAAATTAGCGCCATCTTGAAATGTTTTATCCACATAACTCCTATCGCGTGAAGTAGAAAATACTACCACAGGAATATCTTTAAATTTCTCTTCTTCTTTTATTTCTTTCAAACACTCAAACCCACTCTTGCGTGGCATGTTCAAATCCAGAAATAAAACTTGCGGGGGTGGTGGCACCATTTCATTCAATGTATTCATCAGTTCTACCCCATCCTTACTGATTACGAGTTCATTTTTCCGTCCAATCTCGTTTAAAGCATCTTGAAAAAGAATACAATCGTCTTCGTCATCATCGGCCAAAAATATACGAGCGAGTTTTTGAACTATCATTGAGATGTTTAAATATTGGTAGCACACCATTTGGTGCCTGTCAATTATTTGGGAGAGGAAATGTAATTAATCTAATCTAAGCCCACAAAACAATGGCAATTCAGGCATGTACTTTTCGCGTAAGGTATTGCGTGCTTTTATGATCAAATACAGATGAAAAATTGTGTGAGGGTCAAAAAGTAATTTTGCAAACGAATGAACAGGAGAGTGATTAAAGAAAAATTCAATCTATTTTAAACAGAATGTCAGACTGAACTTGTCGAAGTCGTTTTAGTATGCGAGAGGCCACAAGTTGGTTTCGACAGGCTCAACCTGACAAGAGATGCCCTTATTTTAATGTGAACGCATATTAAAGGAAGCATACAATTGTGTGCATGAACTTTTCGCGTTACCTAGTAATACTTTGGCGGCATCGCTATCAGCAAGGGTCACTAAGCCAAAATTATATCTTGCACCAATTTGAAAATTTCCAAAATTGATGCCTAATCCACCAGATAATCCATAGTCATAAGACTTCAAATCATCTTTGCCAATTTTATTTATTCCGCTTCCCAAATTAGGATCGTACGAAATAGTGGCACTTAGCAAGTAACTCGCATAGCCTCCCAAGTGAATTTCGCCCGCATCGCCCAGTTTAATTACTGCCAGTATGGGTGCGTCTAGGTAGTTTAGTTTGTATTTTATTTCTTGGTTAGCAAGTTCAGTGTATTGAGCCTTGTAGCCTTTTGTAGAAAACAGCAACTCAGATTGTAGTGCAAAATTTTTGGACGAAAAGAATTGACCGTATACACCCACATGAAAACCAATAAGGGCATTTCCGTCAATTGTGTTATCAATATAGATTTTGCTTGCATTAACCCCGCCCTTGATACCCGCCCGCGCCATCGTTTGGGCAACTAATGTATGATTACTGATACCAACTAGCGCGATGAATAATATCACGGAAGAAAATTTATTCCTATTATTCATTGTATTTAACAGTATTAGTTCGATTGTTGTAGAATAAACACTAAGCCAATCTATTAAAAGCTGTTTTTAGTGTAATAGTCAATTGGTATTGATAACTTACAGAGATATAATTCCACACGTATGGAATTTAATTCACACTTAATGCTTTCTGTATCAGAGTTAATAAGAAATTAAAAAATGCAAACTACCAACGTTAAGATACTCTTAATTGAAGATGATGAAGACGATGTGCTTTTGACAAAGACCTATTTGGCAGAAGTTAAGAATTTCAATTTTGAAGTATCGTGGGAAGCTGACCTATCGCGCGCACGTGAAAAAATGTTGAAGGGAGATCATGAAATCTTTCTTATCGACTATCGTCTAGGCAAAGAAAATGGGCTAGAACTGATCAAGTTCATTCAAAGCAAAGGGGTGCTTACGCCCTGCATTATTTTAACTGGGCAGGGAGACTTAAAAGTGGATATTGATGCCAGTAGCTATGGTGCATCGGATTATTTAGTAAAAGGCGAACTGAACTCTGCTATACTGGAGAGAAGTATCAGGTATGCGCTCAGCCAATCGAAAATTGTAAAAGAACTAGATGAAAAGGAAAAAAAATATCGCTCGCTTTTTGAAAGATCCGTTGATTCTATTTTTTTGGCGAATGAGAAGTTGGAGTTAAGGGATTTGAACGATTCATTTCTTCGGTTCTTTGGATACACAAAAACCGAAAGTGATTCATTGCCAGTCAACACAATTTTTTCTCAGGAAGAAGATTTTTATTTTTTTAAAAAGTCGCTAAAAGAAAAGCAGCAGATAAAAGATTTCGAGGTTAGCCTGATCACCAAGACTGGGGAAACCAAGACGTGCCTTTTAAATTGCATCTTTATCCCCGATCAAGCGTCTGAATTTTGCTGCTACCAAGGTATTATCCACGATCTCACCATTCGCAAGCAAGCAGAAAACGATATGCTCGTTGCTGAGCGTCTTTCGCTAACGGGCAAAATTGCTAGAACCATTGCACACGAAGTGCGCAACCCGCTCACCAATTTGAATTTGGCACTCGATCAACTTCGCGATGAATTACCCAGCGATAATGAATCAATAAAATTGTACACTGATATTATAGAGCGGAATGCGAACCGAATTGAAAAGCTCGTGGGCGAAATGCTCGACTCTTCTAAACCGAAACAACTACACTTAGAGCTTACACCTGTACCAGAAATTATAGATGCTACAATAGCCTTGGCCATTGACAGAATAAGGCTGAACCAGATACAATTGCAAACAAACTATCAGGATAACTTACCAAGGATTTTGGTTGACAAAGATAAAATTCAAATTGCCTTACTGAACATTATCATCAATGCAATAGAGTCGATGGAACGAGGGAAGGGCATATTAAAAATAAGCGCTTCGTTAGCTAATAAGACGCTAACAATATCTATCACAGATTCGGGAAAGGGAATACCGGTGAAAGATTTAAGTAAGTTGTTTGATCCTTTTTTTACGGGTAAACAAAGTGGAATGGGTCTAGGGCTTACCTCTACTAAAAATATATTAAATAGCCACAGTGCTCAAATTGAAGTAAGGAGTGAAGTAGGCGTTGGAACTACATTTCTTATTCATTTTAAACTAGCTGAGTAATAGGGAAAATTTTTACTGATTTCATGATGATTTTTCTACGCACTTTCGAGTACTTTCTCCACACTACTGTTTAATTACCCTGCCCTAGCTAAATCATTATATAGATTACCATTAATGGCATAGTATTTTCTAAGGGATTCTTGTCCATACGATTGTATGAGTACAAAATCTAACTTAAAAATTACAATTATGAATTCTAAAAATTTGATCGGTGGCCTTTTGGCTGGAGCAGCAGTGGGAGTGGCCATAGGAATGTTGTTAGCACCAGCTAGCGGCAAAGAGACACAACAGAAGTTGGTAAAGGGATCCAATAAGCTAGTAGATGGCTTAAAGGGAACGGTGGAAGATTCTATTGAATCATTGAAAAATCAATTCAATGAAGTGGTAGATGGCGTATCTAAAAAGGGAAAAGAAGCCGTTAATGGTGCGCGAGATACAGCGAAGGTTTAGTGCAGCAGCGGTGCTATTTTTCATTTTGTAATTATTTAATAACACATCCAAATAAAATTAAAATGACAACCACAGCTACATTTATCACCATTAAACCAGAAACAGTGCTTTCATCTTCTTTCGAAAATCACAGGAAGATTTTCGCCCATTTGAGAGCCGCAGAAAAGTGTTTGGAAGCGGCAAGACAGGCCAACCCAATGAAAATGGTATGCCTTGATGTATTGAATAAATAGATTTTCTATTTGTGCTGTTATCAAGTAACTGATAGTTACGCAATTTCTCGCAAAGACAAACGCCATCTCTACAGATGGCGTTTTCGTACACATTGATCAACAAGCTTATGAAGCCAATAGGAGACGTAACCCAAAACATGACTACTTTATCAGAGTGTGTAACGAACGCACTAGAAAGTGGCTATGCCGAGAATTTTACAGTGGGGAGCAAAGGACTAATAACGGCTGACGGTAAGTTGATCTATCAGCCGCAAGATATTACCATATCTAATTTTTACCGGTTCGAAGGATATACCAACCCAGATGACAACTCCATATTATACTTAGTGGAGACAAATGATGGCAGAAAAGGGACATTGATTGATGCCTACGGTGTTTACGCAGACGCAGAGTTTTCAAACTTTATACGGCAAGTAGATGAAATTCATAAGAGAAAGGAGAATTAGTTCTGCTTCGTTAGCTTCTGAAACAAAGCCCTGAAAGGGCGTGATATACCAAGACAGGGTGAAGCCCTGTCGACTTGAGGAATGGATAAGGGAGTAGCCCTGAAAGGGCGAGATACGATTACGCCCTTTCAGGGCTTTGAATACAAGCCGCCTCACAACGCAGGGCTACACCCTGCGTTACAGGAAACACGCCCTTTCAGGGCTTATATGGTAAGCTAGCAAAGTAGAATTAGAGAGTTCAATCAAATCCAGCAATGCGAGGTTTAAATACCTGGCTCGTGCCAAATAAGTTAACCAGCGTAGTTGAAAAATTTAATTGCCAAGCCGAATTATAATTTTTGTTGCTTGCATAGTAGGTTACGTCAACGGAAAATTTGGGGAGAACTAAGTTTTCATTTAGTATTCTCGCGCCTATCTGAATAGAAGGGAATAGCTTACCGCTATTAAATAAAGTATCATCCGTTGATAGAAGATTAATATCAATGCGATGAAACAACGCAAATTGGAAGCCATAGGGATACCAAGGCATAAAATAAACAGTTTCATAGCCTAACGTCACGCGTTGGTTGCCTAAAGGTGGAAACCCTCGCTGATCTTTGCGTCCGCCTGTAATACTGATCGTGCGATCTAGTATTCGGTCGAATCCTTTTGTGTAGCCAGCGTAAACAAAATGCCTCACTTGCATTTTTCTAATTTTTAAAAGATTACTAAAATAGGTGGCAGATAAGGACATTAGGCCATCCTCTGTTTTTGTGGGCTTAAAAAAACTGCCTGCTGCTACTGATAAGTTAAAGTATCCAACGGCTGGAAAATACCTTCCAAAGTTCCCATTAACTTCCAAATAATTTCTATTGATAAATTGATTGACTTCCTTGCCCGCTACCAGACTAACTGTGCCGCCCACTAAAATATCTTCCGTCTTTCCAAAACCTCTTATTCTAAAACCTTTCATAAAATTTCTTTCCGTTAGCGTCACGCTTCCTAATAAAAGAGTTCTATTGTGGAAAAATGAATTGGAATCGCTGGATACATACGGGCGATCTATAAAATGCCGTGTATATGCCCGCGCTGCAAAAATGACATTTGTTCTTTTCTTAATTTGGATGGATCGCCCAAACCAAAGATCAAGATTATTTTCGGTATAGGGAGTTTGTAAGGTATCGTATTCTTCAAAATAGAATTTCTCTCGTGTTCGATAGATCTCTAACCCTCCAGCGTATTTAATAGCGGGTGTAAAAAAATCTCTACCGATTGCCATGCGCGCGCGTTGCCGCAAGTAGTTTTCTGTGTATTGCAGCTCTCCTTGTATAAAAGTATTCGAAAAATTAGATTCGCGAAGAGTTACCTCATAGCCACTTGTAGGATTGGCCAACGTACTTCTAAAGTAAGACACCTGTAGCTGCTTGGCATAGCCGAGAATATTTATATCATACACATCAAGCCTGTAATTTTGCGGTGAACTAAAATCAACTGAAACGCCAATGGAAGTAACATCTTGAGTAACGACCACTATATCAACCGTCTTAGGATGAATTTTATTTTTCGTTACGTAAATGCGTGCATCGCGCAAAGTCTTAAACTGCCGCAGTATTCTTTCATTGTCTGCCAATTGATAGGGATCTACAGTATCACCAGCTTTAAAGAGTAGATTATTTTCTATTATCCGAGATCGCGTATCAACATGCACTCGATTAACATATCGCGCTAATTTACTGGTTGCCTTTTGTAGCGTGTCAATGACGGAACCTTCCAATAGATCAACATTTTTGAAGACAATTGAGGCAATGGTATAACCTTCATAAGGTTTAAATATCTCCTCACTTTTTACAATCACACTTACCACTTTTTCTTTATGGCCATTATTGACAACTACAAAATCAAAAATATCTTTTGTGATTTTATTTGCAGAAGCTCTTTTTTTTAAACTGTCATAAAATTTGGACGATTTCACAGATGGGTTTTCTCTGATCTTTACTCGTTCCATTTCATCTGCAGTCAAAAATAAAATAGTATCTCTTTTTACAATAAAAATGGTGTCTCTTAACACTACTTGTTTCCCTTTTTTTACAACCAGTTTCTTTTTTGAGATTTGGCCACTTACGTAGAACACGCTCAATAGCGAAAAAATAAATAGAAGCAGTAGGTTTTTCCTAATGACCATCAAGAAAGTTCTATTCTAAATTTTATTCACAGCTTTACCTTCTGGTGCAGAGGCATAAGGTAAATCTGCTGTAATTTTCTCCAAAATAGTAGAGAGCAATAATCCAAAGAGTACAAAGCAAACAAAAAGTAAAAACCCTGGTTGCAGTGTAGTCTCATTAGTAGATATGCTGGCTAAGGATTCGGTTTTCATATTTAGCTGGCTCAATTGACTATTGAGAATCCCCTTAAACCCAATGTATGCCATAAAGATGGCCACTACATATACATCGGCCATTGACCACTTACCCGATTTGAATGTGAAGAACTTTATTAACTTATTGTTTCTCCAAGTTGAATTACCGAGCAGATAGACTTTACTGCTGATTAGTTTGGCTAACGGAAATAGAATACTGAATACCAAAATCAGTATGCCAACAATAATAGAATCCCATTTGCCTGTTTTAATCAACACGTGCACAACGTCTACAATACTTTTGCTCTGAAAAAAAATAACTTGATCATGAAACGCTATTTTTTCACCCATCAAGAGGAAACTCATTTCTTTAATTCTCGCATCTATTTCAATCATGGGAGAGGTAAGGCCAGCCACCAACACAATCAAGGCCAACGCAACGGAGCAAGCATATAATATCGAGTACAGTTCGGGTTGTTTTCTACAAATAAACCAAAAGACTAGGAAGATGGCAATAATTCCGATTACGGAAAATGTAAAGGCATACATTCGCTCATCCACAGCTACCAACTCAGATTCGCATTTGAGATTAAATGAGTTTACATCAGGAGAGGAATGATCCGCCAATATATTGTCAATGCGGGCAATATCGTTTGTGCTATCATAGGTGATGCTTCCGTATTGTTCAATTTTTGCCAGAACCAACCTCTTTAAATTCTCTTTATTTTCAGGCTTCTTGATCTCATCTAAAATAGTTTGAGAAAACAAGGGGACTTGTGCATGTATTTTTTTCTCATCGACCAGCACATTAACAATCAATTTTTTGAGCTTCCCTTTCATCGTTTTCTGTTTTTTATGGATGAGGGTATCTGCTTTGTTGATCATGGCATGTAGCACATGGTCAAGTTGAGTTTTAAGTGTATTCTCTTGCTGGGGCGTAAATTCAAAATCATTTATGTGACGCGTTACAATCACTACAATGTGATCTTTCCAAGCGTTTACTGATAGTAGCCCACGGGTAATGTTGTTGACAATACTATAATCAGTCTTGATGTATGCGCGCTGGTTGGAAAGTTGTTGAATTTGAAAACTAAAAAAGCCAGCGGTCAATAGGAGAGGAACGGTGAGCAAAAGCAGTAATCCACGCTTTACATTTTTTGTCATAGATTTTGTCTTAAGATTATTGCCTTTAGAATTAAAGAATTACCATAGCTATCGACTTTTGTGTATGGAAATATTTATGCCGAGTTGAAATAGCCCTTGATTTCGATAAACAGTAAATGAAAGGGAAAATAGTGGGGAATTTATTTCTCACTACAGACAATAAATTCCCAGATAAAATGAAATCAAATGAACCGCGTATTCTTGTTGCTCTAAGCCAAATCAAATTATTAGTTACGTTCTACTCTAGGTTAGTTCAAACGAGCTAAACTGAATCTGGCAAACTATTTTTTGAGAAATAGACAACCTTTTAATTCTACTTTTCGATACGGATGATTTCTGGCATGTATTTTCTAAGGGTAGTAAAAATTGTTGCCCACATGACGATAACCAAAACGCTTATCAATGTCGCAGACATTTATAAGTTTATAATTGCTTTTTTCAAAAACGCCCTCACTCCTCCCTATGAGTGGAGAGAGATCATGAACCAATGCTTTGCGCAGGGCAACAAGTCACTTTTCCTAATCACCTTCACGTGTTTTCTTGCGGGAGTAGTTTTTACAAAACAATCACAGCCTTCGCTGGCATCTTTTGGCGCAGAGTCGTGGCTGCCTTCATTGGTCTCTCTTGCTGTAGTACGCTCTCTCGGCCCACTGATTACGGGATTAATTTGTGCAGGCAAGTTAGGTTCTAATATGGGCGCAGAGCTAGGCAGCATGCAAGTAACCGAACAGATCGATGCGATGGAAGTTTCGGGTACACGCCCCTTTTCATATTTAGTAGTTACGCGCATCGTCTCGTCCACGTTGATGTTGCCTATCTTAGTGGTGTATGCAGATTGTGTGGCACTCTTGGGATCGTTCTTGATGGTAAACTCTTTCAATGATTCCAGTTTCCTACTATATTTCAACGAAGTAGCTGAAAACGTAACTTATTTAGACGTTTTCGGGTCGCTTATAAAATCCGCATTCTTCGGATTGGCCATTGGCATCATCAGTACGTATTCAGGTTACAATTCAGACAAAGGCACAACAGGCGTAGGCAAAGCTGCCAACACGGCTGTGGTTGTTTCGATGATTTCTATTTTTATCATTGACCTGCTCACGCTACAAGTTTTAAATTTCTTCCGATGAGCGAAAACAAAGAAGTTCAGGAAGGCAAAAGCAATACTAAGAACAAAGTAGTAGAGATAACCAATTTAGAAAAAAGATTTGGTGATAGGGTCATTCTAAACAAAGTAAATCTGGATCTGCATGAGCGAGAAAATTTAGTTGTACTGGGTAGGTCGGGCACGGGCAAGTCTGTTCTTATCAAGTGCATTGTAGGTTTGCTCAAAGCAGATGGCGGAGACATTACTATTTTAGGCTATCACGTTCCCATTCTTTCTGCGAAAGAGTTAAACGAATTAAGGTTGCAGGTTGGTTTTTCTTTTCAGGGCAGTGCCTTGTACGATTCCATGACCATCAGACAAAACTTAGAGTTTCCGTTGAAGAGAAACCTACGAATATTTGACCGCACTGAATTAAATGAAAAGGTGATGATGGCCTTAAAAGAAGTGGGATTGGAAAACACGGTTGACATGAAACCCGCAGAACTCTCGGGAGGAATGAAAAAAAGAATCGGTATTGCCCGCACACTTATTCTCAAACCAAAAATAATGTTGTACGATGAACCCACTTCGGGCTTAGACCCAGTAACGGCAGCCGAAATCAATGAATTGATTCTTCAAGTGCGCGATAAATACAACACGGCCTCTATTATTATTACCCATGATATTAGTTGTGCCCGGCAAGTCTCTGACCGTATTGTTGCCCTGATTAATGGTGAAAGTAAACTGCAAGGCACCTTTGACGAACTGAAAGCAGCCAATGACAATGATCTTAAACAATTTTTTAATTATTAACAGACTATGGAAAACCAGGATATTAAACAAGATATAAAACTAGGCGCCTTTGCTTTAATTGGCGTAGTGCTATTTCTGATCGCCTTATTTTATTTAGGGCGCGAAGGAAATCTTTTTAACAAGACCTTTACGGTGTCTGCCATTTTCAAAAACGTAGAAGGTCTTAAAGAAGGAGACAACGTGTGGCTTTCTGGTGTCAAAATTGGAATGGTAAAAAAGGTTAGGATTGTTTCAGAAGGGCAGGTAATCGTAAACCTTTCTTTAAAGGATAAACAAAACGAGTTTATAAAGAAAAATGCCACCGCCTTTGTTGGTTCAGATGGATTAGTGGGCAATAAGATTGTGGTGATTAGGCCAGGCGATGCCGACAAAATCATACATGAAAATGATACCATCAATGCCGTTTCGCCAACGGACACACAAGAGTTATTCAACATTGCCAAAGAAGTAGGTACCAATACACGATCCATCACAGACGATCTAAAACTGATTTCTGCGCGGCTAAATAAAGGTGAAGGAATTTTTGGAGAGCTTCTTCGAGATGGGCCTATCTCAAAAGATTTGCGCCAGACCATTGCAGCATTACGAGCTACCAGCGAGAATACCACTAGATTGACAGAGGATGCCAACAAGGTATTGGCTAAAATAAATAATGGCGATGGGCTTATCACCAAACTGATAAATGATAGTACGTATGCCAAAACTTTTGAAAGTACGCTGCAAAATATTTCTAAGGTAGGGGCTAACTCAAAGAAAATGTCCGAAGACCTACAGGCCGTAATTGCTAAGATGAACAATAGCGATAATGCCGTTGGTGTTTTGTTAACAGACACAGCGTTTGCCCACAAGCTCAAAGGCACTATGGATCATGCGAAGTCGGCCTCTGTTAAATTGGATGACAATATGGAAGCGCTGAAGCATAATTTTCTATTTAGAGGATATTTTAGAAGGCAGAAGAAAGAGGAGGAGCGCAAGAAAAAATTATAGTGATACTCGGGTCAACTGAGTTGAGTCAATTGTTCCTTTAAAATATGGGTAATGGGGAAATTTCTGGACACTTTTATTTCGTTCAAAGGTTTTTAATGCGATTTCATCCCCGTCACCCATTTTTGTTTGCTGGCATCATTCTTTCTTTACCTAAACAACAAAACAAAAACTTAATAAACTTGATATGAAAAAGTACATTTTCGGTATTGCTATCATTGTGGCACTCAGTAGCTGCGATTCAAAAGAAAAAGCGGTATTGCAGCACAGGGTAGATTCCCTAAACGTTCAGCTAAACATTAGTAAAGACGCGGAGAGAAATCTAAACGAAGTCGGTATCTTAATTGATTCAATAGACGCAAGCCGAAAGACACTTCAAGTGAAAATGGTTGAAGGCGCATCATATGGCGACCATGTGGCTCGCTTGAAAAACATAAACCTATATGTTCAACAGACCGAAGCAAAACTTGCGCAATTAGAAAAATCCTCAAAAAACTCCTCCAAAGCTTCTAATTCATCCATTAGACGATTGAAGGCTGATCTTGCTAAACGATCAGAAGAGATACTCGAGCTTGAATTAAAATTAGCCAAGGAACATGATCAAAATTTAATGTTGTGGGCAAAATTGAATAGCAAAGATTCTATCCTATCTATAAAAGATGAAATGATAAAAGTGAACGAACGTGATATTGTCTCATTAGAAAAATTATTCAACGATACACAAGCTGACAATAAATTGGAAGTTGCCAACCTTTATTTCGCCCAAGCCCAAGCACTGGAGACAGCCGCCAATCGTACCCACTTTGCACCGCGCAAAAAGAAAGATACAAGACGTGAAGCCCTTGAGCTTTATAGACTTTCTTTGTCATTGGGAAAAATGGAAGCACAAGGAAAGATTGATGAGCTGGAGAAGAAATTGAGTTGATAATATGAGCATCTCTTAAAACCTTTGGATGAGACTGCCCAAACCAACTTGTGGCTTTTCGCATACTAAAATGACTTCGACACGCTCAGTCTGACATTTATTTAGGTTTTTAGAGATCCCAATAAATCAATTGCAGAGAAGCCATAGCAGATAATGCTGTGGCTTTTTTAATGCTACTATAAGATGCGCCCTTAATTAACCCAAACATCATACGCGAACCTAACAATGGTAGCGCACACAATGAGCAAGAAGAACAGACGTATGAATTGATTGCCCTTGAGCAACGCGAAGCGTGTGCCAACAAAACCGCCAGCCATATTGCAGACGGCCATTGGTAAGGCCACCTCGTAAATTATATTACCGGTAGAAGCAAAATAAATAATTGAGGCACTGTTCGTAGCTAGGTTTACCATTTTAGCGTGAGCACTGGCATGCATAAAATCATGCCCCAGTAAACCAATAAACATTAATACTAAAAAGCTCCCTGTACCAGGCCCGATAAAGCCATCGTAAAAACCGATCACCAATCCACTCAAAACTCCGCGCAACAGTGCTATAGAAGATGGCAATTCCTTTTCTTCATGTTGGCCAAAATTCTTTTTGGAATACGTGTAGATGGCCACCCCAATCAATGCTACAAGAATAATGGGCTTAAACGTTTCGTTGCTCACGAAACTTACTAATCGAGAGCCAAGCATGGCAGATGCAAAAGCAGCTAAGGCAATCCACAACACCAATTTCCATTGAATGGTGACACGCTGAGCGTATTGATAGAATGACACTGAAGTTCCTAGAAAAGAAGGGAGCTTAGTAGTGCCTAACAATGTTGCCACAGAATATTGTGGGAATGCCATGAACAACACAGGCGTTTGCACCAGCCCGCCACCACCTACAATGGCGTCAATAAAACCTGCGGCAAAAGCCGCTATGCAAACGAGGAGAGTGTCGGAGATCAATTGAGTAAGGTAAAAGTCGTACCACCACTTGGAGTGGTGGCACGGCTGGTTATTAAAACAATTTAAAATATTTCTTGGATCATTCAGGTGTTGGTCGTGCCACCGCTCCAAAGCGGTGG
>JAYWHU010000061.1:0-15464 GCA_043777495.1 Cyclobacteriaceae bacterium
GGGCGAAGTTGTAGAATCGGGAGATTTGCAAATTGATTTTTTGTCAAGCGGTGAAACAGAAGAAGGAGCATTTATCTTCAGCCGCGATCCGTCTCGCAAGTCGTGGCACGACTATCACTTATGAACGACAAAATACATTTTCACGCAAAGGCGCAATAGCGCAAAGGTTATTTCGAACTATTTTAGCGTACTATATATGATCAGACCAAGTCGTGGCACGACTCGCAGTCGTGGCACGACTATCAATTCCTTTAAAATTTTATTACAAAGAGAGCAAGAGCGTTCGTCAAAGATTAGAAAGGTTCTCTATGCAAAACAAAAACGGGTACATTCCAAATTGTCGTGGCAAGAAATTTGAGGAAGCTCCTACGGAGCTATACCCATTGTAGCTCGCTCTTTCTATAAACAGTATGCCCCTCTGGGGCAATAAGTCCCATAGGGACTATCTGTTTATAGAATATTATCATTGCATTGAAGTAGCTCCAGTCGGAGCTACCTTTTGCAATTGGTACTTAGATGCGACAATTTGGAATGCACCCAACAAAACGATTCTGAACTAACACACTTGGTGCTGGCGATCAGCTAGGGATGGAGGCATTGTTGGAGCCCGAAATGGAAGGTGCAAAGGATGGCGACTGCCGACAGCCCGGTGCCACCGCGTCTCGCGTGGCAAGCTGCAATAAAAAAAAATGCACTACTTAAAACCAATCAACTTAGAAATTGTAAAAGACGTAAAACTATTTTCAGGTAGTGAAGATGTTTCGCCAGGTAATGACACAGGCCAGTTGTAGGTATATGCAACGGTGAGCGACCAATTCTTTTTTGTAATACGCAAGGGGAAGGTGACAGCATGATTCATGAGGCCAAATTGATTTTGATTGAACTGTTGGAAGGCTGGCAATCTTTTGCGGACGGAGGCGCGCTGCGCAAGTTGGATGGAGGTGACAGTGGCACTGCCAAAAAGCACTTGATAGGAGGGGGTAAACGAAATGCGATCTAGCCCAATGAAATTATATTTTCGCAAACTCAACACAATGCCTGGTGTAAGCCTATGTGCTTTTTCTCCACCGAAGTAAAAAGAATAATCTAGCCTGATCGTTACTGGCTTAAAGTCTACAAAATTAGAAAGGCCGACCATGTTCGTCAATGGATTTTCTACATTGATGTCTGTGTTGTTGTAGATCAATCGATCATAAGAAGCTAGAATAGAATAATGCTTTGAAATGGTTTTTAGATAGCCAACAGAGGCAATTGTCAAGTATAGTTTGGGATTATAATCTTCGCTCCAGTACGAACTAAGGTCAGCAAAGAGGCCCGACTTGTGGTAATAGGAAATCCCTGCGGTAGCACCTAATTGGCTGACACCAATCGACCTGCCCGCGGAAATGATATTGCTGTTAACACCCGCTCTTATCACCAATGAGGATCCAAGCTCTGCAATGGTACTCTGGCTTTTTAAAAGGCTATCGATCATGGAGAAGATCGACAGTGAATCGGAGTAGCTAAAAATTGAATCTAATTTTTCTAGTGATAGAGAATCAGAGAAGGTGAGTTCAGAAGTGGACTTGATTGAATCTTTCTCTTGGCCGTTGGCCGAAATAGCAAAAGTCATCCAACAAAGAAGGAGAATCTGTATCTTCTGTTTAATCATAAGAATAAGATCAATTGACAGTTGACAAATTGGCAATTGACAAAGCTACTGCCTAACCTTCATATTTTGTCAATTGCCAATTGCCCTTTGTCAATTATTTTTTTCCCTCGCTCGTTGCTCTAATTTGTTGCGCATGTTATCGCGATTCTCTTTGCGTAATTCACGCAAGTCTTGCCGATCTTGTATTCGTTGCAACAACATCTTACGGAACTCTTGCTCTGCCTTAGGCAATGTGAGCATTTGCTCTGCGGAAATTATTTTCAGCAGCCGATCGGAATAGGTTTTCTCTAAATCTAAGTTTTGCTGCTTCAATAGATAACCAAGCTTTATCAACTCTTTGTCACGATCTGCTTTTACTTTAGCGGGATCTTGATTGCGCTCTGCATCGCGAAACTGTTTACGCAAGGCCATCCGTTGCTCAGTATACTCTCTATACATAGGCCAAAATTTTTCAGCTTGGGCGGGAGTCAATTTCAGTTTTTCAGATATCAATGCAATGCGGGCAGCATTGATTTTATCAGCCGTTTTTGGATCTTGATTTTCGGGTACGCCAGTATCTTGTGCGCGGGCACTAAATGTGCCAACCAAGAACAGAGCGTAAATAAGTAACCGTTTCATATTTATAAGCTTAAAAGTTAAAGTCATATTGTTTTGCGAGTTCGTCCAATTCTTCCGCAGGTACTTCTTCATCTTGCTCGTAGAGTGTGTTGATAGTGGCATTGGTGAACGTAGCATTTTCTATAATTTCTTCTGTAGTAATGTCATCGGATTCTAAATATGCCAAGAGTTGTTCGGTAGGTACAGAATCAAGTTTGGCAAATGGATCTTTGGTAGAGGATAAGTTATTCCAAACCATCACTGAAACAATCCCTACTAATATAACTGGCAGTGCAAACTTCAAAGCAAAACTAGGCGCAGGCATCCAGAACCATGAAGGTTTCTTTTCAGTCTCCTGGATCCTCGCCTGAATACGCATCGGCAGATCATCAAAATACCCATCGGGCACTTTGAAAGATTGCTTTTTCGGTATGTCTTCTAGGCGTTTCATCTGTTTTATTTGCTTCTAAAATTACTCGTTTCTATTTTATTTCTGTTGCTAAGATTAAATTTCTGTTACTAAGTTTAATCACTCTCCTAAAAAACCTTCTATTTTTTTTACCGCATGGTGGAAGCTCGCTTTCAATGCACCCACGCTTGTTTTAGTGATCTCGGCCATCTGCTCGTAGGGCATGTCATCAAAGTATTTCATATTGAATACAAGTCGCTGCTTATCAGGCAATTTAAGTATTGCTTTTTGAAGTTTTTTTTGAATATCATCCCCATCCATATCCGCGAAAGAGGCATCTACTTTTGATGCTAACTGCTCGGTGATATCCTCAATAGGCAAGAAGAACCTTCGCTTCTTTTTGTTCAAAAAACTAAGGCATTCATTGGTAGCAATCCGATAAATCCATGTGAAGAGTTGAGAGTCTTCGCGAAAGCCATCTATGTACTTGTGAACTTTAATAAAAATCTCTTGCGTCAGGTCATCTGAGTCGTCATGGTCGATCACCATCTTGCGCACATGCCAATACACGCGCTGCTGGTATTGGCGCACCAAAAGGTTAAATCCATAGCTTCTCGTCTCCGGATTGCGGATTTTTAGTAGCAGTTCTTTGTCTTCCAATAGTCCGGTCGTTTTTGGAATGTCAAATTTAGACATTTCTAAACTTTAAAGGTTTAATGAACAAGGATTACAATTTTTGCGGCCTGGCCACTCGAAGCGAGGTGGCCACCGGGCTATTCGTTTCAAGTCGTCTGACACACAAATCCAACGCACTTCGGGCTTTCCACTTCTATCCCTGGCCGTCTTACTGAACACTATTTACATTGATCAAAATTTACCATTTAGCTCGCAGTGGTATAGACGTTGCCCGAACAAGTAAACTACGAAGTCGTATATTTGTACTTCGATTGCTATATGCAAAAACCTTTTTCCATTTGTTTTCTCGTTGCACTCTTGGCTACATCTTGTGGCCTAGACCTTAGCCCTGAAAAATATGTGGTTAAGAGTATTTTGTTGAGCTCTTACGAAGAATATTCATTTCAATACCAAGGCGGGCGATTGCAAAAGATAGTAGGTACAGATTCAATCGTTTTGAACTATACGTACTTCAAAGATTCTACATCCATCCTTCACTTAGATAAGTCAGGCAAATTGTTTCAGCGCACCCAGCTTGCTTACTCAGGTAGTGAGCTATCCAAAGTAAAAGTCAAATGGAAATTTGGGAAGGCATGGTATGGCGACTCGATTATGTTCAGCTATAGCGGAAGCAGTTTAGCAAGTATCATGTATAAAAAATTGACTTATCAAGCGACAACTCAAAATGGAAACTTAACAGGTATAAGAGTAGGTTCGGGTACGTTAAGCGTTTCCTATAACATAGCCTACGACCAAAAGACCAATCCACTAGGATCCGTTTATTGGCTGACTCCATTTATTTTGCCAAGCGGCACAACAGCCATCATACAACCCAATACCATTGCTAGATATTTTTCTAAAAACAATCTGAGCACTTCTACTGGGGTAATCTTAGGAGCCACTGAAACCAATCGATATTCCTACACCTATTTGCACGACATTTTGCCAAAGTCGATCAACCTAGAAGTAGAAACTTCTAAATCTAAAACGAGCGATCTTGTATTTGTATTTGATATTCAGTACCAACCAAAAGAGTTGTCAAGTTCTTCGCCTTAGCGGCATTTGGTGTAACCATTTAATTTTGCACCATCATGATTTCATTTGGATTCATTGAGCTGACGTTAAAGGAACGAGGTACGAATTACGAAGTGCTATTTTGTACCTCGTAATTCGTACCTCGTACTTTTACAATACTCTTGCTGAATTAATTTGTCATATCACTAGTCATTTACTTTTGCGAGCAGATCAACCAAGTGCTCATATTGCTCTTTTGAGTGAGCTGGGAAATTAGCAAATCGTAGTTGTGTTTTCTTTTTCTCCCCGTAACCATCACCTGGGTAAAACCCATACTTCGAAAGGTGCTGATTAATTCGCGAGGCATTTTCGCCACACTCGGCTACTATAACTGTTTTAGATTGAATGGTAGGGTCTTTGACAAATACACTTGCCAATGGATTAGTAGAAAGTGCTTGATATAAAAGAGCAGCTTTGTATTCCGTCTCCTGCCGGATTCGTGTAATTCCGATTCGCAAGAAATCCTCCACTACACAACTCAGCAAATAAATGCCAAGTACATTGGGGGTTTCTGTAGTCTGATTTTTTTTGGCGTTCAAAAGCAGCGTGGGCAAGTTGTGGTACGAGCCGATTGAAATTCCTTTTGCCAACATAGACTCAGCCTTTTCTATACAGCGATCATTTACTACCCACACACCTAATCCTGCGGGCATACCAAATCCTTTTTGCACGGAAAAAAATACCGAATCAATTTTAGAGTAGTCGAAAGCAGGGAAGGGCAGTGATGAAACAGCGTCTACCGCAATCAATGCCTTTGGATTTCTTTCTTTAAATTGATTAATGAAGACATTGGTCAATGCAACACCTGTACTGGTTTCGTTGTGAGTCAGTGCGATCAGTTCCGCATCGTTGAAGGCAGGCTGATCATTAGCGAATGCTTCTCCCACTGGAGATTCAATCTTTATGGCATTTCTTCCCAATTGAAGAGCGATCTCATAATACCTCTTTGAGAAAGCACCATTTACAAAATGAATTGATTTCTCTTCCACTAAATTCTGAATAGACTTCTCCCAAATTTCTGTGGCGGAGGAAGTAAAGAAAATATGAAAGTGTGAAGGGATAGAAAGTAATTCTTTCAATCCATCAGTGGCCTTCTTAAAAATAGCCTCAAAGTCTTTGCTGCGGTGCGATAGCGAAGGGATATTCTCTTTGAATGCCTTTCGTGCATGATCGGCAACGGTATAATAAAGTTGTGAAGGCCCAGGAGTGAAGTTTACATTCATGTTGCAAAATAGTGTGAAACAAAGCAACCCTCATAATTTTTTGATGCAGGAAACGGTTGCTATCCACAATTAATTTTTGAAGTGTTGATAAACATCCAACATTTCAGTAGGTTTGAGGTAATAATTCCCACTCGGATTTGGGACACGTTTGCTGAACCTAACAATTATACAATACCGGGTGAAGCTTTCGGACAAAATCAGGCCTCACTCCGCTTAGGCGGATCCTCGCCCAAAAAGCAGGTTAACAGTGGAAGATCGCGACCAGAGAGCAGCCCAAAACTTGTCTTTTATGGGGTTCAGAAACCACCACCAAGTCCAGTGGGTTTTATTTTTATTTGAGAGTATTATCTATATCTCTCGGTTATCTCCTAACTATTCTTTATCTATCATCTACTAGAAAAGGATGGCCAAAAAATCTCAATGGGCAACAGTAGGCAAACGGAAGGTGGAGTTATCCAACCTAGAGAAAATTATTTTCCCTGAAGATAATATTGTCAAAGCCGAGGTCATCGAGTATTATTTAAAAATTACACCCACACTTTTAAATCACACGAAGGGCAGAGCATTGACACTCATCCGCTTTCCTGATGGCATACATGGTGAGATGTTTTATCAAAAAAACCGACCCGAGTGGGCACCTGATTGGATTGAGTTTGAAACACTCGGAAAAGAGAAAAAGGATTACATCATAGCAACAGAACCAGCTACCTTGGTTTGGCTTGCCAACCTCGCTTCGCTAGAGCTTCATCAACTGCATAGTCGCAAGCCTAATTTCGACTTCCCAGATTACATGGTCTTTGACCTCGACCCGCCAGAAGGTTACGATTTCAAAAAAGTAGTAGACATTGGTTTAGAGTTAAAACAATTAATAGAAACTTTTGGCTACACCGCATTTGTAAAAACTACGGGCGGCAAGGGCATACATATCTGTTCTCCTATCGAACCGAAGTGGGATTTTCATACGGTGTTCGAGGCGGCACAATTGATCGCTCAGCCATTTGTGGATAAGAACCCATCCATCACAACTCTTCAAATAAAAAAGGATGCACGCAAAGGAAGAGTGCTAATAGATATTTATCGAATACGATCTGGACAGAGTATTGTTTCGCCTTATAGCTTGCGTGGAAGAATGGGTGCGCCTGTCTCGATGCCACTTTCGTGGGATGAACTAAGTAAACTTCAAAACCCTAACGAGTATAACATTCGCACAGCACTTGAAAAAGTATTGACCGATGGCGATGCTTGGGAGGGAATGGATGCTTTTGCTGTTGAGATACATACTCACCGAGTAAAGCCGCAAGATTTTGCGGCTCCACTTGAGTCTGTACTTACCCCATCTAAAAAGAGGAAGACACCAGAGCAGCTAGCGAGCTATGAACAAAAAAGAGACTTTGAAAAGACATCAGAGCCAAAACCAAATAGTGTAATAAGTGGTGGAAATAACTTCGTGGTGCACCGACATCATGCCACGAATTTGCATTACGATCTTAGATTAGAGAAGGATGGAGTTTTGAAATCATGGGCTGTGCCGAAAGGGCTGCCGCCACATCCAGGCGTAAAGAGGTTGGCGGTGCAGACAGAAGATCATCCGATGCAGTATTTAACATTTGATGGTACCATCCCCAAAGGTCAATACGGAGGTGGTGAGATGTGGATTTATGCGTTGGGTAAATATCAAATCACGAAAGAAAAGAAAGATGGTTTTTATTTTCGGTTAACGAGTAAGGAAGTAAATGCCGAATACCGAATGCATAACATCAAACAAAAAGAGTGGCTGCTTGAGCGGGTGGATACGCCTCAGGTAAACTATTTGCACGATGCCATCGAACCAATGCTTTCGGATAGTATCAATAAAATCCCGGCAAAAGATAATTATTTGTATGAAGTGAAGTGGGATGGCATTCGTGCATTGATTTCTTTGGAAGACGGGCAAGTAAAAATTCATAGCAGAAATAGAAATGACGTGACTAAACAATTTCCAGAACTTCAAATAGCCGACAAAGCATATCGTGCTACATGTGGTTTGTTTGACGCAGAGATTGTATGTCTTGATAAAAGTGGTAAGCCAGAATTCAAAAATGTGATCAAGCGGTTGATGAGCACAGGGGATACCTCCATTCAAAATCTTTCCAAATCGCATCCTGTTAATTGTTACATCTTCGATTGCTTGTACTTGGATGGCCGCAGCTTAATCAATGAACCGTTGACAAAAAGAAAAGAATGGCTGAAGGATGCGATCAAAGCAGGTACACCTTATCGTATTAGCGAGAGTGTAGAAGATGGAGTTGGTTTGTTAGAAGCCGCGCGCGAATTGGGTCTTGAGGGCGTAATGGCGAAGGGGAAAACGGGAAAATATTTGCCTGGCAAGCGAACTGATCTCTGGCTAAAAATAAAAATTAGAAATACACGTGAGTGTGTGATCATTGGCTACAATCCAGGCAAAGGCAATCGAGCTCAAGCGTTTGGCGGATTGCACATTGCCGAGTTGATCAATGGAAAGCTTGCCTACAGAGGCAAAGTGGGGACGGGCTTTGATGATGCTACCATCAAAGAAATTTTTAGTCAGATAAAGAAGTTGAATGAAACCAAGAAGCCGATTCCTGAAAAGGTAACGGACGAAAAAACAAGCAAGTGGATAGAGCCTAAATTAATAGCAGAAATCAGTTTTGCTAAATTAACAACCGATGAGATGTTTCGCGAGCCTGTGTTTGTGAGATTGAGGCCGGATTTATAGTATCACGCAAAGCTCGCCATGCCGCAAAGAATTTCACTACGAAGCTCTTTGTGCGTTTGCGTGAGATTTGCATTTTAAAGACTGACTCTAAATAGACATTAAAAAGATTTACTTTTGCCAAGACTTCATTTAAAATAAAATGGCCGCAGACGCATCACTCTATCTCAAAAATCTTTGGTACTTGGCCTTTCACGGTTCTTTCTTGAAGAAGGGAAAGCTGGTGGGCAAAGAAATGTTGGGCGAGAAGATTGTGTTTGGTCGCGATGCACAAGGTAAACCCTTTGCTTTGCGCGATAACTGCCCGCATCGTGGTGTGCCACTCTCGCATGGCTGGTTCAAAGAAGATACCATTCAATGTTGTTATCATGGATGGAAATTTAATACGGAAGGAACATGCACAGGCATACCTGCTATGCCACCCGATGCTACTTTCGATCCATCGAAGATTAAAGTCTTTCAATATCCGATTGCGGAAATCAACGATACCATTTGGATTTACATCCCAGATAAGAAACTACAGAACGTAGTGCCGAAAGAACCAGCACCCAATCTGGTATTGAATCCCGATCAAAAATTCAAGCACGTGGAAACAGTGATCATGCCCGCGGATATTGATCATTCGGTGATTGGCTTGATCGATCCTGCTCATGTTACGTTTGTGCATCAATCGTGGTATTGGCGCTCTGCCAAAAAATTAAAACTGAAAGAGAAAAAATTTGAGCCAACAGCCAAGGGATTTAAAATGGTTCGCCATGCACCTTCGGCCAACTCCAAAGGTTATGGAATTTTAAAAGGAGGAACAAGTACAGAGATCACTTTTGAAATTCCTGGCATCCGCACCGAGCATATTTTAGTAGGGGAGAAGAACCAAATCGTTTCTATTACAGTGCTGACTCCGCTTAATGAAAAGCAAACTGAGTTAACGCATATTTTTTATACAGACATAGCACTTGCTAATTTTCTTTGGCTTCCTCTCAAGCGGTTGGGCAAACAATTTATCGGGCAAGATTTAGGTGTGTTCAACAAACTCAACGAGGGATTGGAATCTAAACCAACTCTCTCGCTCATTGGCGAACCCGATATGCAAGCACGTTGGTATTATGAGATCAAACGCCTATGGGCATTATCTCAGCAGAACAATGAACCGTTTGTTAATCCTGTGAAGGCGCAGACATTGCATTGGGTGACTTAATAACTAAGTCAAATTAATTTGTAAATTTGGATTCAATTTTACTAAAATGGCATCTTCTGTATTTATCTCTTACAACCCCAATTCTGATATTGAACAGACTCTTGCTGTTCGACTCCATACTATTGGGGCGGTTCACGGATTTAACATGTTATTGCCAGACAGGACTGGGTATGGTAAGAGTGTATCAGGCGAAACAAAAAGCAGAATACTACAAGCTGATTACTTCATTTTGTTTTCAACAACACAAATAAGTCCTATCGTTTATGAGGAGATTTCTTTTGCCTACTCGCATCTGCAAGATAAATCTAGGATACTTGTCATCTATGATGAAAGTGTTGGGATCGAACAAAAATTAAAAGATAAGCTCACCTACGTTGGTATCAATCGCTCTTCAAAAATTGAAGTCATTGTAGAAAAGATCATTGAAGAAATAAAAAAAATTCACACTAAGAGAAATGCACAGAATGGATTTCTGTCAGCTTTAGGGGGAATACTTTTAACGGGCATTGCTCTCTTTGCGCTTTCAAGTGCTTTGGAGAAACCTGTAGCACAAAAAGGTACAGTCAAAAGAAGGCCACTTAAGAGAGCGAAACTGACTTCTAAACGAATGGCAGCATAGCTATATGTTTAGGGTTGCTGTGGTTGATACTTCAACATTGATCAACTTAACGTTCATCAAGCATCTTCAGATATTCAACCATTTGCAAAATCTTTTTCTTAGAATTCATATACCCACAAAGGTAAAAAGTGAATACGAGCTTACCTTACGGCATGAACCTGATAGGGCATGGCTTTTGGAAAGATTAAAACCCAACGAAGGTTTCTACTCGTTTTGCACTCGTTACGATAGTACAGTTTTGAGCATAATACAATCTGTAAAACACATTGATGCAGGAGAAGCGGAGGCAGTTGCTCAGTTAAAGAAAGTCAACGCGAATTACATCTTATCTGATGATGAGCGGTTTTCTAAAGCACTCAAAAAGATAGATCCTTATGTGAAGGTAATTTCAACATGGCACGTGCTGGCCATGTTAGATTTGTTACAGATTGTTTTGAATTCTGATGAAATTATTCGGGCACTTTATAAAAGGTGCCCATTTCCAAAATCGAGACTGCGAAAAGCTTATGTTGAATCTTATAGGGAGTTTGGTTTAAGGCCATCAAAGAAGCACATTAATCAGAAGTGTGACTTGATATGATAGCCAATAATTTTTATCTACAAATCCCATCCATCACCTTCCTATCGATCCTTACATCCAATTTCTGCGCTTGCAATAAATCTTGACAAGCTTCTTTTATTTTGCCCAGTTTGTGTTTCGCTAGGGCGCGATTGTAAAAGGCTAAGCCATATTCTGGATAATAAGTGATGGCGAGGGAATAATCTTCAATGGCTTCTTTCAACCGATTCATTTTAGTTAATAAGTTGCCACGGTTGAGCCAAGCGCGTTCATAGTCACTTTTTATTTTGATGGCTTGTGTGTAATCCGCGAATGCGCCATTCAAGTCTTTGAGTTTTTCTTTTGCGATGCCGCGATTCAACCAATCGTCAACTTCATTGGGGTCTAGTTGAATTGCTTCTGTGAAATCTGCTAGTGCACCTTTCCAATTATTGGTTTTCATTCGTACGTAGCCACGCTCAGAGTAGGAGTAGGGGAGTTTTGGGTTTTTCGCGATGGCCTCGGTCAACAGTTTTTCCATTTCCATCCTATCGCCTTGAAAGCCTGAGAGGACTGCAACATTGTGTGTGGCGAGACTATTATCAGGGTCGAATTTCAATGCTGCTTTGAAATCATTCATAGCGCCCAACGTATCACGTGAAGCTTGCTTTACGATTCCTCGGTTGATCCAAAAATCCACGGCTTGCGGACTTTTCTTTATCGCTGAATCGAGATAAGTGATGGAGCGTTTGTAGTTCATCATTTTCCAATCGATCAAACCTAAGTAATTCAAGTAGGTGGCAACAATGTTTCCTTGCGCAGTAAAAATTTTATTGGTGCTTCCTGTTTGGTCTGTTTGATAGAAAACGGTGTTGGTTTCCCCTGCCGGTGTTTTGACTAATCGCAAAAAATCTTCTCGCGCCACAGCCCATTGCCCATAGTTGTAACGCAGTACTGCTCGGGTAAAAAGCGCTTCCATGTTATCAGGTTTTGATTCGATGAAAATATTGTAATCGGTGAGAGCACTTTTGGGATCGCCCAATTTTTCTTTGGCCATTGCCCTACCGAAGTAGGCATCCCAAAAATAGGGATCAAGGCGAAGGCACTCGTTGTAATGGGCTAATGCTGTCTTATACAACTTGCTCTGAAGGGCTTTTTCCCCAAGTTCAAAAAGTTGTCCAGCCTGTTTGGGCTTATCAGCGGAGATTTGACCGCTTGTGGAAAGGAAGCACGTAACGAAAAATGCTGTAAGCAAGTAATATCGTACCATCATGCTCTAAATTTCCAAAATATTCACCTTAACTTAAAATCATTTGACAAAACCTCAACTATTTATCACTTTTTCTGTTTAAGTGAGTATGGAAACGACCAAAAAAGCAAAGACTAAGAAATCAGCGAGCTCAATGGCAGCTACTATTAAGCAAGCTTATCGCGATTATTTACTGACTGAAGGAAAACAGCCTGTCTCTGTCTTTAAATTTTGCAAAGACAATGGAATGACCGAAGCAGAGTTTTATAACCACTTCGGATCGTTTGAAGCACTAGAGAAATCAATTTGGCAAGGCTATATAGAATCTACCAGACAACGGATGGAATCGGATGAAGCCTACATGCAGTTTACATCTCGCGAGAAAATCCTGACATTTTATTTCTCATTGGCAGAACTGCTAAAATCAGAAAGGAGTTTTGTGTTGCATCAACTGAAATCGGTGAAGAACCCTGCCATCACGCCCGTATTCTTAAAAGGATTTAAAAAAAGTTTTGAAGAATGGATAACAGGAGTTTTGAATGAAGGCAAAGGTACAGGAGAAATTGCCATGCGCCCTTTTATTGACAAACGCTATGATGCGCTGTTTTGGATGCACCTCATGTTCATACTCCAATTTTGGAGCCATGATGAGAGTGCCAACTTTGAAAAGACTGATGCAGCCATAGAGAAATCTGTGATGCTCGCTTTTGATCTGATTGGCAAAGGAGTACTTGACACTGCTATTGACTTTGGAAAATTCCTCTATCAAAATTCTAGAAATTAATTCCGCTGACTAAAGGCCTAATGCCTAAGTCCCAACTACGAATGCCAAATCAAAAAGAGCAAACCAGTATCCCGACTTCCAAAGTTCAGAGGGCAACAAAATTTATCTCCACGGGAGCAAAGATTGGCGGTAATTATTTAAAACATTATAGCAAGCGCTTGGTCAACCCCAATTTAACAAAGGATCAATTGCATGAAGACAACGCCACAGATATTTATAACTCATTAAGCCAGTTGAAAGGCAGTGCGCTGAAAGTAGCGCAAATGTTGAGCATGGATAAAAACCTTTTGCCCACAGCCTACCAAAATCAATTTGCCATGGCTCAGTACAGTGCGCCACCGCTTTCGTTTCCACTAGTGGTGCGCACATTTGAAAAGTATTTTAATAAAAGACCTAACGAAGTCTTTGATACATTCACCCAGTCGGCTTCCAACGCAGCATCCATAGGTCAAGTGCATCAGGCTACGCTGAATGGCAAAAAACTCGCAGTGAAAATTCAATACCCTGGGGTGGGGGATAGTGTTAAAAGCGATCTCGCCATGGTGAAGCCCATTGCACTGCGGATGTTCAAATTGAATCCATCAGAGTACGATGAATTCATAACCGAAGTACAATCACGATTGCTAGAAGAGGCCGATTATGATTTGGAATTAGAGCGGTCGATGGATCTGTCGGTGAAGTGTAAAGACATACCTAATCTTGTGTTCCCAACTTATTATCCAAAATATTCAGCAGCTCGCATCCTTACTATGGATTGGATTGAAGGACAGCCGTTGGGCGAATTTATAAAAAGCGGAAAGTTGACACACGAGGAATCACAACGACTGGGGCAAGCCATGTGGGATTTCTATCACTACCAAATGCACACATTGAAGTCATTGCATGCCGATCCGCATCCGGGCAACTTCATCATCACTCCAGAAAGAAAATTAGGCGTGATTGATTTTGGATGTGTGAAAGTGATACCCAAAGATTTTCATAAACAATATTTTCAACTCCTTCACCCAGATATTTTGACGAATACTGAAAAGCGCGATAAGGTATTTAAACAGCTTCGATTTATTTACGAAGATGATTCCGCAAAGGACAAAAAATTCTTCAACGAGGTATTTGTTCAATTAGTTGAGCTTTTAGGAAGGCCATTCCGCACACCCGAATTTGACTTTGCAGATAAGTCTTATTTTGAATCGCTCTACAAGTTTGGCGAAGAGATCGGATCGCTCAAGGAATTCCGTGAGTCGAAGAAAGCGAGAGGAGTGAAGGATGCCTTGTACATCAATCGAACGTATTACGGCCTTTACAACTTGCTTCATGAGTTGAAGGCTAAGGTCAATACAACTTCATACGTTAATTTCTGATTTATTGAGCAGTTAGATTCAAAAAGATAAACCACAGGGATCACAGGGATCACAGAGCTTTTCTTAGAAATCTTCCCCTGCGACTCTCAGTTGTCCCCCTATGGTAAAATGCCTTTCAGCACAAGCATCCAAAAAGATATCACAGTATCACTGAGCTTTTTCCTAAAAATCCTCCTCTGTGGCTCTCTGTGTTCCCTGTGGTGATGATGCCTTTCAGCACAAGCATCCAAAAAGATATCACAGTATCACTGAGCTTTTTCCTGAAAATCCTCCTCTGTGGCTCTCTGTGTTCCCTGTGGTAAAGATGCCTTCCTTTTATTTTGATATATTAGCAAAAAGTGCTTCATTTACAGTGCTTTAAGTACTTGTACTTCATTTTTTAAACTAACTAAATCTTTTTTTGCTATGAGAGCGATTTGGAAAGGGCACATCCAGTTTTCGTTGGTAACAATACCGGTGAGGATTTATAACGCTATCGACACAGGACAGACGATCAGTTTTAACTTACTCACTAAGGAAGGCCACAACCCTGTGAGCTATGAAAAAAAAGATAAGGTTACAGGCAAGCCTTTGCGTGCAGAAGATATTGTGAAAGGCTATCAGTACGAGCCTGGGCAATATGTGATTGTTGATGAAGAGGATTTTAGCAAAGTGAAATTGAAAAGTGAAAAGGTGATTGAGATAGAAGGGTTTGTTCATTCGGAAGAAGTCCATCCAACTCTTTTTGAAACGCCCTACTTCATGGGGCCAGATGGAGACATTGCGGCAAAGACGTACGGGCTTCTCAGTCAAGTGCTAAAAGAAAGTGGCAAGATAGGAGTGGGCAAGGTGGTGCTGCGAGATCGCGAGACGCCTGTGTTGCTTACTCCTCACCAGGGCGGCATATTGATGTATCGCTTGCGTTATCCTAACGAAGTAAGGAACATCAATGAAGTGCCTCAATTGATGGAAGTTAAAGCGGACAAAGAACAAATGAAACTCGCCAAAACCTTGGTAGATTCCATGTCCGTTTCTTTTGACAAAATCGAGATGAAGGATCATTACTATGATAAACTTAAGGCGATCATTGATGCAAAGATCGTTGGCAAAGAAGTGGTGATGGTCACAGAAGAAGAACCGAAAGTGGTGGACATCATGACGGCACTGAAGGCCAGCATTGAAGCCAAGAAAAAACCGATGGAGAAAGCCATTGGTGCGGCTGCTAAAGAGGAGAAGGCAGAGATCAAGAAACAGAAAAAGAAAGCCAGTTAGGCACGATTATAAAATTTATCGTTTGGATAAATGAACTACACAGTTATCTTTGCGCCTCGTTAAACGGAAGGTCCGGTAGTTCAGCTGGTTAGAATGCCTGCCTGTCACGC
>JAYWHU010000062.1:0-15374 GCA_043777495.1 Cyclobacteriaceae bacterium
AAAGCGAGCAAAGTTGAGCGACATATTTTTCTGCTCAAGGCCGGCCATAAATATTCCCGCAAAGGTCATGACCGAAACCGCTGGCATCATCCAAATAAAAAGTGTGAGGTAGGCAAGCTTTGCCCCGCCCAACCTATAACCAATAGCGCTTAAAGTTTGTGTTGATGAAGGCCCCGGCAGTATTTGGCATAAAGCATTTAGCTCTAACAACTCTTCCTCTTTTAAATAGCCCCGTTTGGTCACCAATATTTTCTGGAAGTGAGCCATGTGCGCTTGCGGCCCCCCAAAACTAGAGACGGAGAGTAGCCACACATCTTTCAAAAAAACGATATATCGAAACGGTTGGTCCAAAAGATGTTACTTCTTTAAACCAATTTCCTTAAGCCGCTCGTTTAGAAATTCGCCAGCGGTTATGTCGCTCCAAATTTTTGGATGCTGTGCATCTACACATTGCGGCAGCGCAGCAAGATTTACCTCAGACCTTGGGTGCATAAAAAATGGAATGGAGTAGCGTGGCTGGTTCATTAAATGCCTTGCGGGATTCACCACTCTATGTATAGTAGATTTCAACTTCTTGTTGGTCAACCGCTCAAGCATATCGCCCACGTTTACTACTAGCTGCTCTGGTAATGCGGTGATGGGTATCCACTTGCCATCGTGGCGCAACACTTGCAACCCATCGGCACTTGCTCCCATTAATAGCGTTATCAAATTTATATCGCCATGCTCGGCAGCGCGCACCGCATCGGCAGGCACTGCCTCTGGGTTCTCTATCGGGAAATAATGGATTGGCCGTAAAATACTGTTACCATGCCTTACACGGCTGTCAAAATAATTTTCATCCAAGCCCAAGTAAAGCGCAATGGCACGCAACATTTCGACACCTGTACTTTCTAAAGCTTTATATACATCAAGTGCAATGTCTCTCATTTCGGGCAGCTCGCTCGGCCAAATATTGTTCGGATATTCCGTCTTTATCGGGTCGTTATCTTCAACCACTTGCCCCACGTGAAAAAATTCTTTAAGGTCGCCTGTGTTCCTTCCTTTGGCATGTTCTTTTCCTTTGCCAATGTAGCCGCGCTGGCCAGCGAGCCCTGCAATCTCGTATTGCTGCTTTACTTCATCGGGCAGGGCGAAAAACTTTTTGATGGCTTCGTATAATTTTGATGAAAGATCATCGGTGAGATAATGGTTACGGATGGCCACAAAGCCAATATTGTTGTAGGCCGCACCGAGGTCAGCAACAAATTTCTTTTTCTTTTCGGGGTTGTTCCCAGTGAAGTCGGCCAAGTCGAGCGAGGGGACTTCATCGTATAATATATCTGGCATAGTATTCGTGTTTTTAGACCTAATGCAAGCTACTTAATTTTTGAGTAAATTTACTCACTTTGTTCGGGGCAGTCACTCGGCCAGGGATAGAAGTGGAAAGCCCGAAGTGTGATGGCCTTGTGCGTGGTCGGACTTGAAACGGATAGCCCGGTGGCCTTGCGCCTCGCTTGGCCAGGCCGCCCATTATTTTTGAATTGTATTGGACACCCTTAAAATAAAATCTATGAAAACCAGCAGAAGGAAATTTGTGAAAGATGCGTTGAAGGCCACAGCCGTTGTTGCCGTTGGCACTTCTATTTTGAAATCGACTGAGGTATTTGCGGAGGTTGCACCTATGCAGTTTGCTCAAATTGCATTGCCCTACGCGTATGCGGCACTGGAGCCGAACATTGATGCGATGACAATGGAAATCCATTACGGCAAGCATCACGCTGCGTATGTAAAAAATGTGAACGAGGCGATTGCCGCAGATAAAATTTCATTTACATCAGAAAAAGATTTCTTTGCAAATGCCTCGAAGCTTTCTGCAAAAGCGCGCAACAATGGGGGCGGTGTGTGGAACCATAATTTCTTCTGGCAAGTAATGAAACCAAATGGTGGAGGTGTGCCAACGGGCAAAGTGGCGGATGCTATCAATGGTTCGTTCGGTTCGTTTGATAAATTCAAAGAACAATTTACGGATGCTGCCATGAAGCGTTTTGGTTCTGGCTGGGCTTGGCTGGTGCAGGATGGAAGAAAATTAAAAATTGGTTCTACAGCTAATCAAGATAATCCATTGATGGATTCAAGCGAGTTGAAAGGGGCACCCTTGTTAGCACTTGACGTTTGGGAGCACGCTTACTATCTAAAATATCAAAACAAGCGCAATGAATATGTGGCCAACTGGTGGAACACGGTGAACTGGGATGAGGTGGCGAAGGGATTGAAATAAAAACTAATCAGTGATTTGTATTCAGTTTGAATTAGTGGACGTTTGCTGATCATGCGTAGGTATTTTCTATTATTCTCCTTCCTACATTTTTTCACAACCCTTCACGCCCAACAATCGCAGCCCGATAAGGTAGATTCGCTCACGCGCCTTTTAAAAATCGCTTCAGCAGATTCTGTGAAAGTGGATTTGCTCAACCAACTTGGGTTTGAGCATTGGACGGTGGATGGGGCACTAGCCGAGCGTTACGGAAATCAAGCATTGAAACTGAGCAAACAATCGGGCTACAAACTGGGGGAGGCAATGGCCTACCGTGTGATGGGAGTTTCGCATTGGGCACGTGGCAATTTGATTGAAGCACTACCGCTTGTTTTGAAAGGCCGTGATTTGTACAAAAGCATAGGCAATACATTGGGCGAAGGAAATTGCACGATGAATATCGGCATGGTGTATGACGAGCAGCAAGACAAGAAAAAAGCGTTGGACTATTATTTTGCGGCCATTGCGCTTTTTAAAAAATCAAATAACGATCAACGCATTGCCGTTGCTTTCACTAAAGTAGGCACGATCTATATTGAGCAGAAAAAATTTGATGAGGCTCTTCGTTTTTTGAACGATGCCTTTGCCATTCATAAGAAAAATAGATTTGATTTTGGCATTCTAGAAATCAACAACCGCCTTGGGTTGTTGTACCGTGATAAGGGTGAACTAAAAAAAGCAGAAAATTATTTTACCGAGTCTCTTTCTATTGCCCGAAAGAAAAAAGACCAAGAGCATATTGCAAAAAACTTAGAAAATTTAGCAAGCACTTACTTGTTGAAAGGCGACCTGACTAAAGCAGAAACGTGCCTGAAGGAAGCTTACCCGATTGCCGAACACAATGGCTACAAAAAATGGCTGCGAGACATTTTGCGTGACTACAAAGATCTATCGCTGATGCGGAATGACCCGAGCCATGCTGTTTATTATTTTTCGCTGTACGAAAATTTGAAGGATAGCATTTTCAGCGAGGAGAAGGCCGCGCAGTTGGCCAACTTACAGATGGAATATGTGATGGCAGAAAATGAAAAAGGACGCAAGCTGCAAGAACAAGAAATCCAATTGTTGCAACAGCAAAGTAAGTTAGATCGCTTTTTCCTATTTTTATTGATTGGCGGAATAGTGGTGTTGGCCATTGCGGGCTATGTGATCTTTAGAACGCAGCGCTACCGCATACAGAAGAACAAAGAACTTTTTCTACAACAAAGACAATTGGCTCAGTCGCAACAAGAGCTGGCGCAGATAGAAATTGAAAATGCCAAGCTGAAAGAAAAAGAATTGAATAGTGAATTGGAATTTAAAAATAAGGAGCTGACTTCTTACACGATCAATTTCATACGCAAGAATGAATTGATGGAAGAGTTTAAAGTAAAGTTGGAAGAATTAAAAAAGCAATTGCCGAGTGAACTAACCAACGATGTGAACTCGCTCCACCGCATGGTGCAAAACAATAATATAGATAAAGACTGGGAAGATTTTAAACTTACGTTTGAAGGTGTGCATCATAATTTTTTCAGCAGCTTGCTCCAACGTTTTCCTGAACTCAGCCCTACAGAACTAAAGCTCTGCGCCATGCTACGTTTGAATTTCAATCTAAAAGAAACAGCAGCGGTGATGGGCATTTCACCAGATAGCGTAAAAACATCTCGCTATCGACTACGGAAAAAACTGAACTTGCCAGCGGAGCAAAATCTTACCGACTTTGTGATGGGTTTTGGGCAGAATACTTAATCAAAAAGATTTTCTAGTTTTTCAATTCCTTCAACGCCTCACTAAAAAGCTCCTCCCTATCAATTGGCACCACGCCCACATGCTGGCAAACCAAACCTCCGCCTAAATTAGAAAGTGAAGCAATGAGTGAAGGAGAAAGGTTTAACGCTACACAAAGTGCCGCAATGCTTACTACCGTATCGCCCGCACCGGAGACATCGGCAATCTCGCGAGCGTGAGCAGGGATTTTTATTTTTTGGTTTTCAAAATCAATGTATACACCATGTTCAGAGAGAGTGAGCATTACCCCAGCCGCATTCAATTTTTCTTTTAACAACTCCACAGCTTTTTCTACTTGTGGTTGATTACTTGCTTCCACTTCTATCTTCAAGCCTTCGCGTAGTTCTTTTAGATTTGGCTTGAAAAGGGTTGCGCTATTGTACGCTAAAAAATTCCTTTTCTTGGGATCAACCACCGTTGGAATATTTTTTTGTTTTGCTAACGCGATTGTCTTTTCAATCAGTGAAGAATTCAGTACACCCTTATCATAATCTTCAAAAACAACTACTTGGCATTGGGGCAATAATTTTTGGATGCGATCCCATAACAAACTTTCTTCCTCAGCATTCGCCACCTTATCCGATTCTTCATCTACACGCACCACGTGCTGGTGGCTGGCGATGATACGTGTTTTTACTGTGGTCGGCCGATGTGCACTAGTTACAATTCCTTCTGTGGAAAGGTTTTTTTCATTTAATCGCTGCAACAACTTTTTTCCATCATCGTCATCACCAATCAATGCACAAAGAATAGGTTTTGCTTGTAGTGCATGAACATTCAACGCTACATTGGCCGCACCGCCCAAACGAAAATCTTTTTGTTTTACGTTGATGATGGGAACGGGTGCTTCGGGTGAAATTCTTTCCACCGCGCCCCAGATGTAGCTGTCCAGCATGACATCGCCTATGATCAGCACTGTAAGTTCTTTGAATGAGGCGAAGATTTTTTCGGTTGTCATGGGATCAACTAATTAGTTCAACCTGAGTTTATTAAATAATCCTGCCTCCAACTTCTTGAACCACATAGATACATAGAATGCACACATAGAAAATCGCGAAAGTTATATTCAAAAAACTAACGAAGAACTAACATCTGTCAAATATCTTCATCCGCATCAATTTAAGAAAATGGCCAAAGCCCTCGCTGATCTTATCATTCATTGCCCACGGCCTAAAGGCCGTGCCAACTTTAAAAGCCTACGATTTTGAGCCTTAGAAACTATTTTAACGTAGCCAATGCTTCTTTCATCCTTCGCATCGCCTCAACCAAATCTTTTTCTGATGCCGCATACGAAAGTCTCACACAATTGTTATCGCCAAACGCACCGCCTGGCACGAGCGATACGTGGCCTTTATCTAGCATGAAAAAACAAAAGTCGTCACCATTTTTGATCACCGTGTCTCCGTCTTTCTTTCCATAATAATAGCTCACATCAGGAAAGAAATAAAAAGCGCCTTGCGGATAGTTGGCCTTCACACCTGGAATTTCTTTTAGAAGTTTATAAACAATGTCTCTGCGCTTGTGATATTCTTCCACCATTTTTTTGGTGGGCGTCATATCTCCCGCAATAGCGGCCAATGCACCACGCTGGGATATAGAGCAATTTGCAGAAGTAATTTGCCCCTGTACTTTGTTGCTTCCATCGGCCACCCACTTGGGTGCAGCGATGTAGCCTACTCGCCAACCCGTCATGGCAAAACCTTTTGCAAAACCATTTACTGTTATCGTGCGCTCAAACATCCCCGGAAGGGAAGCCATGCTCGTTTGATCTCCTGTAAAATTAATATGTTCGTAAATCTCATCGGCAATTACCAACAAGTTGGGGTGCTTGAGAATAACCGCTGCTATCGCTTCCAATTCTTTTTTAGAAAAAACAGAACCCGTAGGATTGCAAGGTGAAGAAAAAATAATCGCTTTGGTTTTTGATGTGATCGCCTTCTCTACTTGCGCAGCCGTTACTTTAAAATCGTTTTCAATCGTGCCACTTACGATCACGGGAGTTGCCTCTGTCAATCGCACGAGCGCATCATAACTCACCCAAAAAGGTGCAAACACAATCACCTCATCGCCTGGGTTGAGCAATGCCAACATAACATTGGCAATGGATTGCTTCGCCCCATTTGATACCACAATATTTTCTGCCTTGTAAGGCACGTTGTTTTCTTTTTGATACTTAGCAGCCAACGCCTCGCGTAAATCTTGGTAGCCTGCCACAGGAGGATAAGAAAAATATTTCCCATCGTCAATGGCCTTCTTGGCGGCATCACAAATATGCTGGGGAGTTTTAAAATCGGGTTCGCCCAAGCTGAGGTTGATCACATCGATACCTCTGTTTTTGTACTCACGTGCCTTGGCGGCCATGGCTAGCGTGGCCGATTCTTCGATTGCGTTAATGCGGTTAGAGAGATGGTTCATAGGTTATTCGTAAATAATTATTTCTGGAAATTTTGTGGCTTTAAAATCTGCATCTCCTGTGATAAGGGGTAGGCTTAAATAGCGAGCTGTTGCAAGCACGATACTATCAGGGAGTTTTAATTTGGTGGTTTTGCGAAGGGAGATTACTTCATTTTTTATTTCTTCATTAATGTCAATAACAATGCAGTCTTGAACGAACTTACTTATTTCTATTTGCTGCTGAGAGGTGATTCCCTTGAATCCAAACAATTCCAATTGAGAAATAAAGGAAAGGTATAATTTCTTCTGGTAAAGCATTTCTGACAAAACCCGATCTCCATTTAAAAGGTATAAAACGATGTTCGTGTCAAGAACAACACTATTCCCATTCATCTCGAAGTTCTTTTTGGATGATGAGTGGGTCTTTGGTAAGTTTGATTACCCCACAATACTTGTGCGTATCCACCCCCTTTTGCGTGATGGCCTTATTAAACTTTTTCGAAATATCCTGCTTGTTCAGTTTCTTTTTGATGACGGTAACCATACCCATTGATTTTGGTCATAAAAGTAAGAGAATAAATAGGGCTAACCAAACCACCGCGATTCAGATCAATTAAAAAGGGTCCTCCCAAGAATACTTCTCCCCAACGTAATCTCATCCGCATATTCCAAATCTCCGCCAACAGGCACACCTCGGGCAATGGAAGTTACTTTGATGGGGAAAGCAGAAAGCTTTCGATTGATGTAAAAACTGGTGGTGTCGCCCTCCATCGTTGGGCTAAGTGCTAAAATGATTTCTTTGATTTCTCCCTTTCCATTATTCAACCGATTAATCAGTGAATCGATTTTTAAATCCGATGGCCCCACGCCATTCATAGGTGAGATCACTCCGCCCAGCACGTGATACACTCCCACAAACTGCGAAGTGTTTTCGATGGCCATCACATCTTGGGTATCTTCCACCACGCAGAGCAAACTCTTGTCGCGCCTGTGGCTGCGGCAAATGTTGCACTCTTCTTCATCAGAAATATTGTTGCAGGTTTTACAAAAGAGAATATTTGCGCGGAGTTTATTTAGTGCCTCGGTAAGTGAGGTGGTGCGATTTTCATTTTCCTTCACCAAGTGCAATACCAATCGCAGGGCTGTCTTCTTCCCAATACCTGGCAGCTTGGCCACTTCGTTGACGGCATCTTCAATTAATTTTGAGGGGAAATCCACGGATTTTGCTTGTGTGAATTAATTGACAATCGACAAATGGGCAGTTGACAAAATGAGGAGGTATATTAATCGAGACTTTGTCAATTGTCTATTTGTTAACTGTCAACTGTATTACAATATCTTGGCATCAATGCCCGCTTCGGAAATGCCCTCGCGCATAGGACTGAGTTCATCGTAAGAACCTGACTTGACAGTGCATTTGCCTTTGTGGTGAATTAGTAATGTACACTGCTCAGCTTGCTCGTTGGTATGTCCACACACTTTGATGAGTGTGTAGATGACGTGCTCAAACGTATTGAAATCATCGTTATACACAACAAGATCTTTTACGTCTGTGATTTCAATGGCTTCTAGTAAATCGGTCAACACTTGTTCTTGCATGGCTAGCGGGCTCAACTTCATTTATCTTTTAGATGCTTGGCTACAAAATTAGAGTTTATCAGCCAGAATTCCTTATTATTTTTACTGTTTACTGGATAATAGGAAATGCGCGTAGTTTAAGCATAGGCTGCTTTGCGTGTAGGCTTTTTCGTTTGAGTTTTTTGATTTTTATACTTTATCCGTATTAAATCAATTTCATATTGCATCTGGAAATTCATCCAGAATTCCGCGTTAATACCTAAAACTTTCTCCAAATTTAGAGAGAGCGTTGGTGTTAAGTTTCTTTTTCCGTTTATGATCTCGGAAATAACTGTTTTAGCAATCCCCATCTGCTTAGCAAGCTCTTGCTGCTGAATACCACGAGCTTTGATTTCTTCTCTTATTACCTCACCTGGATGTGAAGCTTTGCCCGGAGTTAAATCATTGGCGTAAATTTTACTCATAATGCTTAGATATTTCAACAATTAAAATCTCAATCCCTATTTCTGTTTCAATAAAAATCAATCGGTATTGCTTATTCAAACGAATGGAAAACTCGTTTTTTCTTTCACCCTTCAATTTTTCAAAATTCAATGATCGAAAAGAATAAAGCTCTTTGAGGCTTTTTACTTCATTCAAAATCTTAACCTTCAATTGATATTGCTTAAGGACTTCCAATGGAAAGGGCTGTTTGCCCTTTATCTTCTACAAGTCAGCCTCAAAAAACAACTTTAACGAATTGGTTTTAAATGAAACTCTCAAGCATTCAATTTAAGTTCACTAAAGTAGTAAACTTTTTTGAGTTCACAAAGTCAGGAATTTTAACTACAGCAATCGGTTAGTTCACTTCAAACTCGCATCCAAAAATTTCAACACTTCTTCTGACGCTTTGATATTGTTTTCCTTCTTCACAAATCCATGGCCTTCATCAGGGAAAATGACATATTCTACCTTCACTCCGTTCTTTCTAGCATTGGCCACAATCTCGTCTGACTCAACTTGCAACACACGAGGGTCGTTGCTGCCTTGCAAGACGATAAACGGCTTGGTGATTTTGTCTGTATGGAACAATGGCGACTTGGCGTAAAGCGCCACTGAGTCTGCTGAATTGGGATCACCCAACTCTATATATAAAGCTTTGCGCTGAGTTTCCCACCAAGATGGAATGCTGCGCAACGTTCTGATCCAATTCGTGACACCAAAAAGATTGACGCCTACTTTAAATTCTTCGGGAGCAAAAGTAAGTGCAGCCATTACCATATAGCCGCCATAGCTACCTCCATAGATGCCTATCTTATCAGCATCAATGTAGGGAAGTGATGCTAATAACTTTTTTGATTCTACGCAATCACGTAAATCTTCGTTGCCGTGTTTGCGGTCATCGGCAGCATAAAATGTTTTTCCATAGCCAGAACTTCCACGATTATTTACGGCCAATACTGCATAGCCGTGATTGACCAAATGTTGCAATGCAGCCGAATAGTTTAAACGGGTTTGTCCGCCTGGGCCACCGTGTATCCACAACAAAGCAGGAATTTTTTGTCCTTCTTTGATTCCTTTCGGTTTGTAAAGCAAACAAGGAATTTCCATGCTGTCAAAAGATTTAAAACGCACTACTTCACCTGCTACTAAATCTTTCGGATCAATTTCTTTGGTCATGGTGTTGGTGAGTTGTTTTACTTCTTTTGTATCGAAATTGTAAACAAATAAATTACTGGGTGACTTAGAACTGCTCACATAAAACGACATCAGCTTTTCGCTATCAGAAATATTCACTCCTGTAATGTCGCCTTCTGGTAATCCTTCTACCGAAACAAGCTTACCTCCCTCTTTTTCATTATAAATTTTGATTTCAGTACGTGCATCATTGTTGATGGCCACTACTCTGTATTTTCCATTGCGTGATAGGTAAGCGTACATGATGTCCCATGGTGCTTCCTCTACTTTTTTCTTTTCGCCTGTGGCAATATCATAGCTGGATAAGTACATGAACTCACTGCCTTCGTCTGTTAAATAGAAAAGTGTTTTGCCATCCAAGCTAAAATACTGGGCGTTGAATTGAACATCACCTTCGTGCTTGGATAATAAGTTGAGTTTGCCCGATTGTGTATCGAGCAAATACATATTGGAATTGTTGGTGGTGATGGTTTCGCTTAGCGCGATGTAGCGGTCATCGTTGGAGATCACATCGGGGTTCAATCCTTTTTCATTTTTATAAACCAATGAAGTAGGATATACTTTTGTTTCGCCACCAGCTACTTGAATGTTATACAAATCAAAAAACTTTTTATCGCGGCTGTTGGAAGAGTAGTACATTAATTTTTTGTTGTAGCTCCAGCCCGCAAACTGCGCCTTGGCAGTAGAGTCTTGAATCAGGTCTTTTACCAAACCATCTTGCGAGCGCACGTAGAGGTGATTGATTTCGTTTCCTCTTTGTCGCTGGTGTAAAGCACGCGATCATCAGTAGGAAAATACGATTGACTGAAAATAGCATTGTCGATTGACAAGGTGAGTTGCTTCTCTGTTCCCGTCTTCAAATCAATTTCATAGGCATTGAAAATGCCTGTAGCCTTGCTGTTGTAAACGATTTTGGTTTCATCGGGTGAAAAAGAACCTCCATTGATCTGCACAATATCCATGAATTGGTTGACAGAATATTGCTTAGGGGCAGTTTCTTGTTTGGAAGGGGCACATTCCGAAAAGCTGAGGCAAAGTAAAAGGCAAAATGAGAGTGCGGTTTTCATAGTAGTGTGGTTTGAGTAATGAAAGGTACACAAGAATTAGCAAAGAGAAAGAGAAATGGGATGAGTGGAAAACTATTGTCGAAGTGCGTACTCGGCCAGGGATAGAAGCGAAAATCCTTTTTGCCCTTTAAGTGAAAGCAACATAGGGCAAAAAGATTGAAGCGGATAGCCCAGTGCCACTGCGCCTCGCGTGGCAGGCCGCCCTCCTTCGCTAAAGCTATGGAGGGCAGGTCAAAAAAATTATTTCCTATTCGCTAAATACACTCCGCCCAATATCGCGACCATGCCGATGAAGTGGCCAAGGTATAATTTCTCACCATCAAGCACGCCCCACATCACCGATACGATGGGCAGAATGTAGGTGACGGAACTAGCGAAGAGTGGCGTGGAGATTTGCAATAATTTGTTGAAGATCAAATTAGCAACAGCCGTGCTCATGAGCGCGAGTATCACAATGAAGCCCATCGCTTGCCATGCGCCTGGAGCGGTAGCTAATTTCTGTGTGAAGTCGGTGAAGCCAAAAAGATACACGAGCGAGAACGGCCAAAGCAAGAGCAACGAAACGCTGGTGATGGTGATGGAACTGAGTCCGTGCACTTTGAACTTGATGAAGTTCACATTGGCACCGTAAAAAGCGCAGGCCAATACTACCAGTAAAGCATACGAATTGAACCCGCCAATCGCACCTTCTGCCCGCGCCAAGGCCAAGATAACTGCGCCACCAAAGCTAATGAGCAAACCGAAGACGGCCATTCCGCGAAAGCGTTGGTTGAAAAACACTACGCCCATGATCATTGCCCATACGGGAGACAGTGTGTTTAATATTCCCGTGACAGAACTTTGCAATCTTGTCTGCGCCAATGCAAACAAAAAAGCGGGAATGAAAATAGCCATCATGCCCGAGAAGAATAACTTTAAGTGATCGCCTTTTTTGAGTTCCTTCCAACGAAGGAACGCAAAGGGCAACAAGAAAACCGCTGCGGCAGCTACGCGTAGCGAACCAACTTCCTCGGGTGAAAAGACTTTTAAGCCTTGCTTGATGAGGATGAACGATGTGCCCCAAATCAAGGAGAGGATGATGAGGAGAAATATGGCAGTGCCCTTTTTATTGTCGGTCATGCTAAAATTAAGAGCATCAAATAACGGCAATCGTTACTCGATTTCAAATGCGGATTCTTGCTAAGTGAGTTTAGGCGATAATCTCCTGCTGCGAATAAACCTCCACCACCTCATCTAAGATTTGATTGACCTCTTCCGCAGTTGGTGCTTCCACCATTCTCATGCGATATGGTTTAAAATCTGGAAGGCCTTTGAAATAATTGGTGTAGTGCCTTCGCATTTCAAAGATACCAAGCTTGTCGCCCTTCCAGCGGATGGAAAAATCTAAGTGCTGGCGTGTGGTGCTTACGCGCTTCATCATATCGGGTGGAGGCAGATGTTCACCTGTTTTGAAAAAATGTTTTACCTCGTTAAAAAACCATGGTGCGCCAATCGCAGCACGACCAATCATCACTCCATCCACACCGTAACGATTTTTATATTCCAACGCTTTCTCTGGCGAATCAATATCGCCATTGCCGAAAATCGGAATGTGCATGCGAGGGTTCTCTTTTATTTTTCCGATCAGTGTCCAGTCGGCAGAGCCTTTGTACATCTGCACACGCGTGCGTCCATGAATGGTCAATGCCTTGATGCCGATGTCTTGCAAACGCTCGGCCACTTCCACTATGTTTTTTGTATTGTCGTCCCAACCCAAACGGGTTTTTACAGTGACGGGCAAGTGCGTTGCTTTCACAATATCGGCTGTCATCTGTACCATCTTGGGTATGTCTTGCAGTAGCGCAGCACCCGCACCACGACAAGCCACCGCCTTCACAGGGCAACCGTAGTTGATGTCGATCAAATCAGGATTTACCTCGGTGGCAATTTTTGCGGACTCCACCATGTTGCCGATGTCTCCGCCAAACAATTGAATGCCTATCGGTCTTTCATATTCAAATATGTCAAGCTTCTGGCGGCTCTTGGCGGCATCACGTATCAATCCTTCCGATGAAATAAATTCGGTGTACATTAAATCCGCACCGCCCTCTTTGCACACGGCACGAAAGGGCGGGTCGCTCACATCCTCCATGGGCGCGAGCAAAAGTGGAAACTCCTCTAAATCTATGTTACCGATCTTTGCCACGTTTGATTATTCGTTCAAAAACTGCGTTGTTTGCAAGCTATTTGCATTAAGCAGATGCAAAATTACTATTTTATTCCCGCATGGAAGAGAATCAAGAGAAATCGGTTTGGCTTGTGCTTCTACTGGTGATCATTGGCAGCTTTGCTGGCATGTTAATGGGTTCCGCTATCGGGATGGGCATTGCTTCATTAATCTATACTGGAGATGGTGATATTTTAACCTCAATGATGAATCCTGCGGATGAAGCAATGAGGGTTCCGTTATTAGTTATACAAGGAATGACATCGCTTGGCGGATTCTTGATTGCTCCGTACTTTATTTGGAATGCACTCCGAAAGAAAGATTTCTCTTACTTCCAGTGCAGTCCACTTCAGGTTGGTTCTTTGCTATTAGTGATTGTTATTGTTATCTCTTTTGCCATTACAGATTCTGCGATTATCGAATGGAACCAAAATATTCACTTTCCCGATTTCTTGAAATCATTTGAGGAATGGGCACGCGCGAAGGAAGATCAATTGGCCGAGTTGACAAAAATGCTCACCAACTTTAGTTCTTTTGGTGAATTCGCGCTCGCCTTTGTTGTGGTGGCTATCCTAGCAGGTATTTGCGAAGAGTTTTTGTTTCGAGGGATCATCCAAACAGAATTTTATAAGGGGACAAAAAATATCCATGTCGCTATTTGGGTTTCGGCTATTTTGTTTAGTGCTATTCATGCTCAATTTTTTGGTTTCGTGCCAAGGGTATTACTGGGCGCATTGTTTGGCTACTTATATTATTGGTCTGGCAATTTGCTCGTGCCCATGTTTGCCCATTTTGTTAACAATGGTTTCTCTGTCATCATGATTTACTTGTATCAATTGAAAATTGTTGAAACTAACCTAGAGACTCCCGAATCAGCACCTTGGCCAGCAATAATTGTCTTTGCTTGCTTCACAGGTTTGCTCTTGTATTATTTTAAAAAGAAATTTCATTCTCCTAACTCTTCCATCGCTTGAGCGCAACCACAAAAAAATTTAGCAATCTACCTGCGCGCCTCGCCACTGCATTATTAGGCGCAGCAGGAATTATTTTTGGCGTAGTCTATAGCGAGTGGACGTACTTACTCATCTTCTTTATCATCTGTTTTTTTTCCTTACGGGAATTTTACAAACTCGCTGGGCTAGATGGCATGATACCGCAAAAGACATTTGGGATGATTTGTGGGCTGGCGATTTTCTTTCTTTCGTTTTTCATTGAGCGCGGAAGCATTTCCTATCGCTATTACTTTATCTTTTTTCCGCTGCTCTCTTGTGTGTACATGATAAAGCTCTACAAAAAATTTGAGCGCAAGCCGTTTACCAATATTGCGTTTACGTTTCTTGGTATTTTTTATATTGCCGTTCCGTTAGCCTTGCTGAATATAGCCGCCTTCGAAAAAGGTATTTATCATTTCGAAATAATTTTTGGTTGCTTATTTATTTTATGGGCTACCGATACAGGCGCTTACTTTGCAGGATCACTTTTTGGTAAACGAAAATTGTTTGAGCGCATCTCTCCTAAAAAATCATGGGAAGGCGTGATTGGTGGTGCAGCGTTAGCTCTAGCTATGACTTACGGTATTTCTTATTTCTTTACATCATTAGCACTTTGGCAATGGATAAGCATCGGGGTGATCATCATCATTGGTGGTGTGTATGGCGATTTGGTAGAGTCGCTATTGAAGCGCAGTATTGAAATCAAAGACTCTGGCAGCAGCCTGCCAGGGCATGGAGGATTCTTAGATCGGTTTGATGGGTTATTTATCTCTGCTCCGTTTATTGTGGCGTTCTTGGAGATTTTTTGAATTCTAGAGCTAGGCCACCTTTGAATGTTTTACTTATCCACAAATAACCTCCGCCAAATCCCCGATTCTTTATAAATTGCGCCCTATTTTTTCGTTACTGTGAGCAAGTATAAAGAATCAAAAGAAGTCAACTACGCGGCTATTGCCAGCGAGGTGCTGGAATTTTGGAAGCAGCACAAGGTTTTTGAGAAATCGGTGAGCAACCGCGAGGGCAAGGATGCCTTTACCTTTTATGAGGGGCCGCCTTCTGCCAACGGCACACCCGGCATCCACCATGTAATGGCGCGCACGGTGAAAGATATTTTCTGCCGCTACAAAACATTGCAGGGCTTTCAGGTGAAGCGCAAGGGTGGCTGGGATACGCATGGACTGCCTGTGGAGTTGCAAGTAGAGAAGGAACTGGGCATTACGAAGGACGACATTGGAAAGAAAATTTCCATCGAAGACTATAATAAGAAATGCCGCGAAACGGTGATGATGTACAAAGACCAGTGGGACGACCTCACCATGAAGATGGGCTACTGGGTGGATTTGCAAAATCCATACATCACCTACGAAAAAGAATACATTGAAACGTTATGGTGG
>JAYWHU010000063.1:0-148567 GCA_043777495.1 Cyclobacteriaceae bacterium
ACCCCAGCGGGGTAAACTGTTAGTAGAAAAGTAAAAGTTATAAATATGATAGCTCCATAGGAGCGGCCTAATCATCGCGTCAATTTGAATTGCACCCCACTATTCTTCATCTTAGAAATCAATAATATTAACTTTAAAGTGTTGAAAACTAAAGTCGCCATACAGAAAATTGTAGCAAGTAGTCTTCTAGGTTACTACCTATTCTCTTCTTTTTGTTTGCCTTCCGGGAATTTTTCTGTTTTGAAAGAGTTGCCAGAAATTTATCGCAACTGTAAAGAGACAGAACATGCCGACATGAATGTTTTCGATTTCATCACCGATCATTTGTTAGATATCGATGGTTTATTTGATGAACACGCACCTGGCGATGATCAAAAGCCACATCAGCAGATGCCCACACATTTGCAAACGCTTCAACTGAGTATTTTAGCGCAGCCAATAAAAATTTCTGTTCCAATTTCCCTACCCTTGCGGCATCAAAGTGAGCCGCCTTTTTGTTTTTTCGCTTCCAATTACTTGGCAGAAATCTTTCGCCCTCCCATTGGTTAAATTTTTATTTAGCAAGCAATCTTAGCCTTAGTAGAAACTATTCATCTTAGTGAGTGCTAACCTTATTACCTTATTGAAGTGAGTCAAAATAAGTGAATAAGGTTGGGCAAGAATTCATAAAACAATTTTCTACTAAGGGTAATGCCTATGCTAAAATCAGTAATCGGAATTGGCCGTTACGCTCCCTATGTTTCGATAGAATCAGAAGTCTATAATTTAAAAATTCAAAATTCAATTTAACAAACTATGAAAACGATTATTTTATTCGCCTTAGCATTTATGGCTAGTGCAACATCTATCGCTCAAAAAATTTCTTCCGATAAAGTGCCTAGCGAAGTACGCGAGGCTTTCAAAAAGAAATTTCCTTCTGTTGTAAGTACCAAATGGGAAAGGGAAAGCGAAACAGAATTTGAGGTGAGCTTCAAAGAGAACAAAGAAGAATACTCAGCTAAATTTGAAAAAACGGGAAAATGGCTAGAGACAGAACATGAAATGGAAAACGCCCAACTTCCAGCTTCTGTGCAAAACACTTTAAAATCTGAGTTTGCAGGATTTCAAATCAAAGAAGCAGAAGAAGTGGAAACTTCTGATTTGGGGAAAATTTATGAACTCGCTCTTAAAAATAAATCAGAGAGCTATGAAGTAAAATTTTCGTCAGATGGGAAAGTGCTGAATAAGGAGAAGATAAAAAAGTAAGCTTAACATTTTTCGATTTTAGAAGGAGTTGATGTTGAATCAACTCCTTTTCTTTTGAAAAAAGTCAATTTTTAAAAACCAAAACCTCTATATTTGAAAATGTTAAGCTTTTATCTGCATAGTAGATTAGCTTTCAGTTGTTATATGTTACATCTTCTTAGCAGATGAGAGCGATTACTCTTTTGTCCATACTTCTGTTTAGTTCTTCATTGTCATGGGCGCAACGCAACAACATTCTCCAACTAGAAATCCAGTTCAAAGCTACCCCAACTCTGAAACTGGCAAAGGCTTTGAGCAAAGCTTATCAAGACCAAGCATTGTGGTATCTTAAAGCGCCACAATTTAGTTATGATAGTGCCGCACGTTATTTTGACAAAACGATTGCTGCCTTATCAAGCAACGAACCATTGCCCAATCAACAACTTGCCGAAGTGTATTTTGAGATTGCACAAAACATGAAGTTTGCTAAGTATAAAGTTTTCGGCACAGCTATAGAAAAAGCGAAACAGCACCTGTATCAACTACCTGAACATGAGCGGCCCAAAATAGTGGAGTATTCCATCTTGATGTTTGAAGCAAAGGCTTCGCCAGCGGTTGGCAACGGAGAATTGATGGTAAAAGCAGCAGCACTTATCCAAAACGATACACGCCCGGAAATACAAGCTAGATTGTTAGGCGACAAAGGCGTTTATTTTTCAAAGACAAATAGCAACTACAATTTTGCGTATCCATATTTGATACAAAGCATTACTATCTATGAGAAGTTAGATGCCCGCGAAAACGCAAAAGCGATGCTTGAGATTTATAACAGAATTGTGTGGCACTACAACCTAAAAGACAACTATGATTCTTGCGATGTTATTTTTAAAAAGCAAGATGCTCTTATACTCCTTTTGAATAATCCTCCAACCACTACTCGATATTTATCATTCAAAGCCAATAATCTAATACGCAGGAACAAAGACAATCTTGCTCGGCCTTTATTGCTGGAATGTGAGCAACTGTCGGAGAAATACAACCTTACACGCACAGAAGGTTTCATATTCAACACCAATTTGCAAGGGGTTATTGCCTTTAAAGAAAAAAACTATGTTTTGGCTGAAACGCATTTTTTAAAATCTTTGAAAATTGCTGAGAAAATGGAAAATAGTAAATCAAGCGAAGCCGTGCTTAATCATTTGGCAGAATTATACGAACAAAAAGGGAACTATTTTTTGGCAAACAAATATAATAAGCAACATCAAGAAGTGGCACTAAAAATCGCTACGGACAATTCTCAAAAATCGTTGCGAGAAGCTGAACTTCAACTCAATGTTTTGAGTAAACAAAATGAACTAGCTCAAAAGCTAAAAGAGCGAAATTGGTATATTGGAGCTTTAGTTGCAGGTCTTTTTTTGTTGGGTTTGGTCTATCGAAATTTCAGATTGAAACAAAAGAGTAATCAACAACTTGAAAACCTAAATCTAACACTAGCAACCAAAAACGATCTGCTTGACAAACGCAATGCGGAAAACGAATTGCTACTAAAAGAAATCCATCATCGAGTAAAAAACAACCTCGAAGTGGTATCGAGTCTATTGGAATTGCAATCGGCACAAATAGATGACCCCTCGGTACAATCTGCTATGTTGGCGAGCCAAAATCGTGTGCACTCCATGGGCATCATCCACCAAAAACTTTATCAAGGCGAGCATTTGGCAGCTATTGAAATGCAGGATTATTTTATCAACCTTGGCGAAAATATCGTCAGCTCATTCAATGCCGAAGGGCGCGTGAAGGTTGAATGTAATATGCCTAAATTGATTTTGGATGTCGACACCGCCATTTCTGTTGGGTTGATCAGCAACGAACTACTGACCAATTCTTTGAAATATGCTTTTGCAGAAAAAGAAAAAGGTGAGATAAAAATTAGTTTACATGAACAAGATACCGAGGGAGGGCTTGTATTGAAAATTTCGGACGATGGCATTGGCAAACCCGCTGACGAGAAAGCAAAAGGCACAGGCTTTGGCACACAACTCATCAGCTTATTGACCCGACAACTGGACGGCACATTGACGTATGAAATCAGTAACGGAACGATTGTGTCGTTATATTTCAAAAGAACTAAATTGGCCTAATGGATGCTATAAAAATTCTGGTGGTGGAAGATGAAATGATCATCGGTGCAAAAATCTCCATGCAACTTACGGCATTGGGCTACGAAGTGACGGCCATCCTTCCGCGGGGAGAAGAAGCTGTTTCGCACGCGCAAGAAAATAAACCTGACATTGTTTTGTTGGATGTCAACCTGAAAGGAAAAATAGACGGTATAGAAACGGCCACGCAAATGCAACAACGCGGTGCAATGCCCATCATCTACCTCACTGCCAATGCCGATGAGGCCACCTTCAATCGTGCAAAGTCCACCAAGCCCTACGCCTTTATTTCAAAACCATTTAAGCAATTGGATTTGCAACGCGCGATAGAGCTCACCATCACGCGCATGGCAGAAAATGAAAATGGAACTGTGGCTACCACAGAGATAGATGAAGAACCCACATTTATTTTAAGCGATCGCATTTTCGTTAAGCAGAAAGAAAAGATGACCAAGATTATGTTGGCCGATATTCTATACATTGAAGCCGATAGAAATTATAGCCACATATTTGTGAGTGATAAAGAATACCTTTTAACGGTTACCTTGAAAGCGGTTGAAGAAAAACTTTCGGCTAAACTTTTCATTCGCCTCCATCGCTCATTCATTGTAAATATGGCTTATGTTGATGAAGTGACAGATGAGCATGTAATGATTGGACAAAAATCTATTCCGCTGGGCGTAGGCATGAAGGAGGTGCTGTTGAAAAATATGAAGACGTTGTAGATTCCATCGAAACTAAGAGAGAAATGGCCCATTGCAGAAATTAAAAAGCGTATCAACGACTCAGTGCTGCATTCAAAAAAAACGTATTGAAGCGACTCCCTATCCGTGGTCTGTGTCCCCACGCGAAGACACGGATCGATGGCATGGAGGCATCCAAAAGGAGCATCAAGTTTTCCTCCCCGATAAATATTTCACCCCTTTCGTCCTCGTCCAGCACCTTTCTGTCCTTGCTCCGTCAAATTAATCAATTTGTAGAGCTACTTTTCTTGCAATAAACAGGGAAGCCGAAAACAGAACAGAGTAGACAATCAAAAAAATAATAGCGACAATGGAGAAATTAAATCCTTTATACCAGCTTAAACCAAAATCATATTTACGATTTGGTTTTGCGTTACTTCTTATGCTCTATATAGCTAAAATTACTTTTCAAGAGATTTTACCCTATTTCATTCTTAACAAAGAAAGTTATGGCCGGTTTTGGGATTATAAATGGCCGTTGGTTTTCCATATTTCATGTGGGCTTATAGCGATGATAATTGGCCCGTTTCAATTTTGGAAAACATTTAGAGATAAATACATCAGAACACACAGAATGATGGGGCGTATCTATCTCATCGCAATTTTAATCGGCACACTATCAGCAACTAATTTAGCATGGACGAGTGGGTACAAAATAAGTTTTTCATGGGCTTTTGGTTTACAGGGATTAGCCTTTGCTTGGATTTCGACAGCATTGATGGCTTATGTTTCAGTGATGAAGGGACGCATCGTTCAGCATAAAGAATGGATGATAAGAAGCTATGTCGTAACTCTTGGCTTCTTCTTCTTTCGCATTTTAAATAATTCAGAATTTGTAAAATCAATAATTCCAGAATTTAAAGAAAGAGGTGTAACCATCATTTGGTTTTGTTGGGCAATACCTTTATTGATTACAGAAATTGTTTTAAGCTGGAAAAAGAAATAACAGAAGCTACTGTCATGGTTCGCGAGGCACAGGAAGACACCGACCAAGGGCAAAATCTGTGAGGAGCGCAAATTATTTAGGCTTCATTAGCCAAGCGTAAAATATAATCTCTCAGCTGAGGATTAATCTGAAACCCCGCATGGGTGAAAGGTTTTCTAGAATGGGTGAAACGGAACTGATGAATCCTTTTTCTTTGGCTTTTAATAAAGTGCCAAGCAACCCTACAATTTTAATTCCTAAAGACTCTGCAATTTTTCTACCCATCAGTTCATCAATGATGAGAAAGTCAGCTTTAAATTCTATGCCAATGCAATGGCTTCTGATTCGCCTGCATCTAAATCCGATTCGAGTTTTTTAATAAATTCAAAATCAGTGGCAGATTCTACTTCAATCCATTTTAGAGAATCAATGATTTGTTTTTGGGTTTTGATTTCACATAACTCTACATAAACCACCTTTGGAATTATTATTTTTCCGTAGACCAAATTTAAAATATGCAGCAAATCGACTTGTAATAGATTGGAGATGGCCGAAGTATCACTAACGACAATCATTAGAAAAGCCTGAGATTGTTAATTTCAGTTTCCAAGTCTTTGGCCTCTATTTGTAAATAAATATTTCTCTTAGCCAATTCTTTTTGAAATTGAATCAAATTCAAGCCAGCTACAAGTTTGGCTTTGCCAATACTCATTCGTTGTTTTTCATATAAATACGCAGCTACTTCAATACGCATATCGGTTGAAGTAATGTTGCTCTGGCTTAGTATTTCGTCTGGAATGGTAAGTGTCATATTTTTTTCAAAGGTATAAAAATACGGGTTATGTTGATGGGAATTCCAGAGTCAAATTGTCTTTGCCATTTAAGACGCTAAAAGAAGACTCTGCCTAGAAACCTCCCCGATAAATATTTCCCCCCTTTCGTCCTTGCCCAGCACCTTTCTGTCCTTACCCCGCCAAAACAACCCATTTCTTGTGTTACTTTTAATTTGGAGGCTTTAAAATATCTTCGAAAGCCCTACAAAAAAAATATCATGAGAAAGCCAGTTCTAGTTTCGCTTTTGGGCCTGCTCTTGTTGTTAGTGAAAACAACTTTTTATCGCAGCTCTAAGCAGACGAGAAGATTTAGATTAAATAGAAATAACTCCTAGTTAAAAGAAATCAAAAACAAGTTGTTGGGGCATTAGCATCGAGTGCAACTGCTTCAACTGTTCCAAAGTAATTGAAAGGAAATTCATCAAACACATGCAAACCAGAAAACAATTTTTACGAAATTCATTGACGCTAGCAGCGGGTTATCCCTTATCAAATAGCCTAGAACTTGCAGCTGCTCAAAGCGCAGTTCCTTCTTTCACATTCGATCTTCATTGCCATCCTGGGCGACTATTTGCCAGTGCGGATGGTGGCTTTGGAGAGGTGGGCTCAACCAAAACAGTTGACGACATGAAGCGTGCGCATTTGAGTGGGGCGTTCTTTTCATTGGTGGCCGATTCACCTTTAATAAAACTAGGCGCTACTGGAGTATCGATAACTGGAAAGTTTGCCCCGGGTGAAGCGTGGAAAGAATACCAGAGGCAGATGAAAGGCATGAAGGATTTTCTTGCTACTGTCTCTGTAAAAATGGGAACACAGAAAGTCGATCTCAATAATAGCCAAGCCGTCACTGCCTATCTCGCAGTAGAAGGTGGCGATTTTTTGGAAGAAGATATTGAAAAGGTAGACGAAGCGTATCGTGATGGAGTCCGTTCTATTCAACTAGTGCATTACGTTCCTAATAAAGTAGGCGATCTGCAAACATCAGAGCCCATCAACAACGGCTTGTCTGCTTTTGGTAAAGACGTGGTGCGAAGAATGAATAAACTGGGAATGTTGATTGATGTGGCTCATGCCAATTTTCAAACGGTAAAAGATGTTGTTTCCATTACTGATTCTCCCATCATGCTATCGCACAGTATTTTAGAAATGGAAGCCGATCGACCTATTGCAAAAAGAGCGATCTCGAAAGAGCATGCGAAACTAATCGCGCAGACAGGCGGTATCATTGGAGCGTGGCCATCGGGGTTCAATAAGAGTTTTGATGAATATGTCGAGAACACCATGCGTTTGGTGGAGGCAGTAGGCATCGACCACGTAGGCATCGGCACCGACATGGACGGTAACTTCAAGCCCGTTCTCTCCAGCTATGATCAATATCCAACATTTGCGGAAGCATTAAATGCAAAAAGTCTTTACTCAACAGACGTAGAAAAAATAATGGGCGGCAATGCGAAGAGAGTTCTAAATAAGATTTTTAAGCGTTAGAAAAAGTTAAGTCAAATGTGTAATGGTGAGCGGAACCTTTGTATTGAAGAATGGAAAAACAGTAACGGGTGTAATGCCAGGACAACCGGTATATTGAAAGTTTAAGAAGTAGGCTAGATCTATACCGTTTTAACAACAAAGTAAGCTACCAAGAATACGTACCAATAATACATGTAAAACGAGTAGTATAAAGACACGTGATAACAACTTTAAAACAAGAACTCCCTACCAAATTTTATGGTTTAGATAACATGAGGGCATTGGCCATCATATTGGTGACAGTGTTCCATTACCAACTTTGGTTTGCTCACCCTGTGTGGACAAAATGGTTTATGCAAATAGGATGGACTGGAGTAGACCTTTTTTTGTGCTAAGTGGATTTTTAATCGAATACCGTATTGCAGGTGGATAAAGATTTGAATTAACAAGACGATTACAAGTCAGAAGATTTGGATTTCCGCATCCAATTATGTTGCTTGAACAATGAGCGAACCGAAAAAAATCGGCATCTGGACAAGCACCTCACTGGTGATGGGCAACATGATTGCCTCCGCCATGTTTATGTTACCAGCCACACTCTCATCGTTTGGTAGCATTAGCTTGATCGGTTGGTTGGTTTCGGGAGCGGGTGCTATTTGTTTGGCACTGGTGTATAGTTGGTTGAGTCAACTCATGCCCGTTGCCAACGGTGGGCCGTATGCCTACACACGCGAGGGGCTTGGCGACTTTGCCGCTTTCTTAGTTGCGTGGGGATATTGGATTTCTATTTGGTGTACCAATGCCGCCATCGCTGTTGCATTCCTCAGTTACTTAACTGTTTTCGTTCCTGCGCTGGGCACTAACTCTTACTTGGCCGTTGGTTTGGGGCTGTCGGCTATTTGGTTTTTAACGTGGATCAACACGCGCGGCATTCGCGAAGCGGGCGTGGTGCAAGTGATCACTACGATATTAAAAATCGCTCCGCTTCTTTTAGTAACAGTGGGCGGCTTCTTTTACATTCACGCAGAAAATTATTTGCCTTTTAATAGTAGTGGCAGTTCAAACATTGGTGCCATCACTTCTGCGGCTACGCTCACCTTGTTTGCATTCATGGGTTTAGAGAGCGCCACCATTCCGTCTAGTCAAATAGAAAATCCAGAGAAAACAATTCCGCGTGCCACACTGTATGGAACATTGGCAGTGACTGCTATTTATATCATTGGCACAGTAGTAATCATGGGCGTGCTTTCACCTGCTGTTTTGCAAACTTCTAAAGCGCCTTTTGCCGATGCAGCCGCCAGCATGTGGGGCGATTGGGCGCGTTATCTTGTAGCGGGCGGAGCGGTGATGTCAACCTTTGGTGCGCTCAATGGTTGGATCTTAATTCAAGGCCAAACGCCCGCTGCGGCTGCCGTTGATAAATTGTTTCCTGCTGCTTTCAAGAAAGAAAATAAATTTGGTACGCCTTTCATCAGCATTGTTGGCTCTAGCGTGTTGGTGTCATTTTTAATGTTGATGAACTTTAGCAGGAGCCTGGCCGATACGTATCAATTTATCATTTTACTATCTACGATGACAGTGTTAGTGCCGTATCTTTTTTCGGCTGTGGCCTACGCTATCTTAGCTGTTAAATCTAGCGAACTAAAATGGAGAAGTACTGGCAAGCTTACCATTGCCATGCTCGCCTTCGTTTATTCTATGTGGGCAGTGGGCGGCTCAGGGCAAGAGACCGTGTATTGGGGATTTTTGCTTTTGATGGCAGGTGTGCCGTTGTATGGGTGGAGTAAGATGAAGAAAAATTAAGTTGATTTATTCCCTTCATCTCTACCAGCAGCTTTTCTATATCTTTGTATAAATGAATTTGAAATATGAACTACAACGTATCATTTCAGCAGTTGGCAAAAATCCAGAAGGAAATATTATCAAATCAGCAACCCACTTCCTTAGAAAAAGCAAAGAAGCAAGTGGAAACGCTCAAGCGAACGAGTTCACAAAAAGTCAAGAAACAGCGCGATTGATTAATTGGGTTGAAGATTCAAAGTTATGGTTCCATGACATTGATGAAAAAAGATTTATAGCGCAAGGGGCAACCCCATTAAAGCACAAAAAAATGAACCTCACCTGCCAATCCGAATACGGCACATTGCAAAGTGTATTTATTAAAAAAGCGAGTGATGCGTTTGTTAATCAAGCTACCGTTGCCAAGCAATGGAAAGAATTAAATTTTTTAGGCGAGCCCGATTTTTTGATCTCGCAAAATGAATACCATCACTTTGAAAAAATCTTGCGCACTAACAACACCGAAATAAAACATTTTGAAAAAGATGCTTCCGTAACAATGGATTCTATCTATTGTCGTGATGCAAGCATTGCCACCGATAAGGGGATGATTTTGTGTACGATGGGCAAAGCAGGAAGAGTGAACGAACCTGCCGCAGCGGCAAAAGTTTACAAGGCACAAGGTATTTCTATTTTAGGCGAGATCAAATCTCCCGGCACGGTAGAAGGTGGTGATGTGGCGTGGCTCGATCAAAAAACATTGGCCGTGGGAAGAACCTATCGCACCAATGCAGAAGGCATTAGCCAGTTACGTGCATTGTTAAGTCCTGATGGCATTGAAGTGATGGAGGTTCAATTGCCTCACTATAAAGGACCATCAGATGTTTTTCATTTGATGTCCATCTTTAGTCCGGTAGATAAAGATTTGGCTGTGGTTTATTCTCCATTGATGCCGATTGTCTTTCGCGAGGAGTTGATCAGACGCGGATATAATTTTGTAGAAGTGCCAGACCAGGAATTTGAAAGTATGGGTTGCAATGTGTTGGCTATCGCTCCACGCCAATGCGTAATGGTGAAAGGAAATGATGTAACGAAAACAAGATTGCTAGAAGCAGGTTGCAGCGTGATTGAATATGATGGACAAGAAATCAGCTACAAAGGTGGTGGTGGGCCTACGTGCTTGACTAGGCCAATGTGGAGGAGGGCTTAATTTTTTGGTGCACCTTTGATAAGTTGACATCACGGGTTTCTGCGTGAGCGATAGAAGTGGAAAGCCCGAAGTGTGTTTGGCTTGTGCGCGGACGGACTTGTAACGGATAGCGCGACCCGAGCGCGTGTTGGCTTTTGCGAGGGAAGGCGAGGGGCACGCCCAAAACAAAAATCCATATTTTAGTCTATCTTCGTAACCTCTTCACATTGTACGAGTAGTCATATTTCAAATCCCGGCTCTATGCTTTTTACCAATCTCAAATTTGCTGTTCGTGTCTCGCTTTAACCTCATTTATTTTCACTAAGCAGATCTTAAAGATTTAAGGACGAGCAGGAATAGTGGATATAGCTACTGAAATCTTCGAGTCAGCCGTGCCAAAATACAGAAACCATTTCCCCCGAAAGGGAACAAGGCCTTCTACAAAACAAACCTGATTGATCTGCCCTGAGATTTCATACGGTTTATCGGGACGCAAAAAGTTTCTCTCCAATCGGTCAATTAGTTTGGTAGGTTCATGTGCATCAAATAAAGCCTGCCCCGCGCAATATGCACCCTTTGCAATAGTAGTATCTCCTCCCGCTTCACGGTTCATACCGTTGTAGATTAACACCACTCCTTTTTCTGTGAGCAATGCATACGGGCCGCTCTCTACCAATCTGCTATCAAAATATCCTTTGCGCGGTTGAAGGATGGATTTTAATTTTTGTTCCTCATCAACAACAGGTTGCCAATGGATCAAATCATCGGACGTGGCCAGAAATAAATCCGTATCACCAAAATACATCCAGTATTTACCATTGATCTTTTGTGCGATTATCTTCTCACCCACACGTTTTGCAATAATCGCTCCTGATTTGCTCCACGTATCAACGTAGGTTCCAGTCAGCACCGTACCATATTTTTTCCAATCAATTAAATTAGAAGAAGAAGCTAAACACAACCGAGCAAGCTTTCCATCATAAGCTGTGTAGGTCATTATATAAATTCCGTTTTCACTTTCTACAATGCGTGGGTCTTCAATGCCGCCTTCCCATTCATACTTTTTCATGGCATCCTCCGTGGGGAAAAGAACAGGCTTTTCCTTTCTCATAAAATGTAAACCATCAGCACTGATAGCAAGCCCTAATCGTGAAGTGCCAGCATATTTGCCAATCACATCTTCTGCTCTATAAATAAGATAAACAGAATCATGCCGCACCACTGCCGCAGGATTGAACACATCTTTTTCTTCCCACAAAATTTCTCTTTTTAAAATAGGACAAACAAATTTTCCTTGCCCTGCCGATAAAATAGGATTAACGCTATCCACCTTAACGAACGGGAGCAATGCCCAAGTGGTGTCGTGAGTTTCTTTTGATTCTGTCTTGTTTGGCGAACAACTTGACGCTAAAACTAACAGGCTGATGGCAATGATTGCCGTGTGTTTAGAATGATAAACCCTCATAATATTCCAATATACGGAGGAAATGATTATGAATTTCTATTTCTCAGATCAACAAAAAATCGAAAGATCTTTGCTCTCTTTAGCCTTTAAGTTTTTTTAATCTTTCCAGAATCTCTTCGTTCTTAGGATCGAGTTGAGACGCAGTTTCATAAGCTTGTATCGCTTTGTCTTTCAATCCAACTTTAGCATACGCCTCGCCCAAACTATCGTAGCAATTAGCAGATTGCGGAAACAAATTCGCATTGATACGGAAAACGGTAACTGCCTCTTTCACATTTCCACTTGCCATCAGCGCATAGCCACACGCATTCAATTCCGATTCATTGTTTGTCAGCTTCAATAATTGAGAGGCCAATCCACGTGCACTAATGTTCTCATCTCTCAACAATCCTTCTTTCATCCATTTTGCAATGACAGGGTAGGTGAAATAGTTGGGTGTGTTTTTTTCTTTGAAAAAATTTGAAGTAGATCGCGCTCCATAGTTTCGGTTGGATACTCAACAATGCGACCAATCTCTTTGTTGTTTTCATAAAAGATAAAAGTAGGAACACGAAAAACATTAAGCCCAGCCTCTTCTCTTTGTGGTGATTGTTTGTACACTTCAGTGGAATCATCCACACCAATAAGAATTAAGTTCTTTGCGGGAAAAGACAATTTTTCCAATAGCTTTGTCATCTTGGGCAGTTCGCGTTTGCTATCACCACACCACGAGCCAAAAAATATTTTGACAGAATATTTTGATGGATTTGTTTTCTTGATCGCTACTACAATTTCTGAATTAGGTTCATAGGCTTCAAAATTTTTATTGTACCAGGTGGCGTATGGTTCTTTTTCAAGCTGTTGCAATGAACAATTTCCCAAAAGTTTTGGGTAGGCTTTCTGAGCGAAAAGATATTCTGAAAAAATAGTAAGCAGAGTAAAGAGCACAATCGTCATCTTCATAAGAGTTAGGTTTAGGTTTTACTCAAAACTATTCCCTTCTCTTCTGTTTCTCTGTTAACGAATTCCCAACTGTTTCTTAATGGGATTAAAAATTGTAATAGACTTAATACAAGAGAGTTCATGCACTTAGCAGAAAGCTATTTTAAATTTTCGCTTCTGCTACCACTGGTTCGGTCTTGTCTTTTTTTCTTCTATACGTCCAGATGATGTATGTGATAATGGGCTGCCCAATTGAAATAGGAATAATCAATAGCGCCACTTGAGGAACAAATTTAAAGAGCTTTGAATTATTTACTAAAAAGGCTGTGAGGGCTGCAATGTATCCGTGGCTCATTCTGAAAATATGTATGAACAACCAATAATTTTTATCTGTTGGTTTTTTTATGTAGTGGTACAAATCCATCCCGCAGCAATACATACCAATAGTTGAAAACGCGAAGAGAACAATGGATAGAAAAATATCTTCTTGTAAGCTTACAATTCCCCATCCAATAAAACCTATTGTGGTAATAGTCATGCCAATGGTAAGCAGCCAATCAATCCACTCAGGCTTTTGTCCTTTGTGCAAATTTTTGATGTAGAGTATGCGATAGCCCGATGCTACTTGATAAAAACTGATGAGTGCGATAGGAATGAAAAGCAAAAGACCTGGTCGAAAAATTCCTGCATTTAAGCCAAGCACACAGGTGACGGCCATGCTCCAAAAGAAAATTTTCCCTGATAAGCGATGAGGCTGCTGGCCTTTCTTGCTGGTCATCGCTACCACTCCACTCATCAATGCAAAAGCACCAGCCGTTATGTGTATTGGTTTTAGTACATTTAAAATTTCCATAATTTTTCTTTGCAATTTTTTCCAAAATTAGTTGTAGAGACGAGTCCACTAAAGCTTTTGGACAACCTGAATCACACTTAGGGGCGAACGCAATGCTTTTTGGGGCGAATTTTAGGGTAAGAGAATTTAAGGGCATCACTAAAAACTCCTTGTACCCTTCTCTTTTGGAGAAGGGCGAGGGGTTGAGGCAATCAAAAACAATGTTTTTAGAGATGCCTTTCAGATATGTTATTAACCGATTGCAGTTTCTCTTTTATTGTATCAAGGTATGTTTTACCAACAGGTATCAGTTGATTGCCTAATCTCAATTTTAATTTCAACCCTTGCGCAGTGGCAACTACTCTTTCTATTTTGGTAATATTAATGATGTGACTTCGGTGGCAGCGAATTAATGTTGCGTTAAACCTTTCCAAACTATCCTCCATTCTTTTAAGAGTACCCCTTAACAAAATGGTTTTCATAACTAATCCTTGCTGATAAAGAATACTCACATAATTATCTGCCGTGCTCAATTGCCAAATGTTTTCGGGAAGCACTTCCAGTTCCTCATCTTGATTATCACCTTTCAACAAAATCTTTGCTTGAACAATATTATTTCGTGGTGTTATAGTAAAGGTCGTTGGTTGGATTTGGGATAATCGTTCGTTTAAAATAATAGAATCAGCCGAATATTTTTTTAGAAGAAGTCGTTGTTTTGCTAATACCGAAAGCGTGATGGGCAATGACCCAATCAGAATGGTGGCAAACAGAAACTTAGCGAAACTCTCGACATTGATTGCTGCATCTTCCAGCAAGTGGTTGGCAAATAAATTCCCCATGGCAATCACTACTATCGTAAGTAAAATAAAAATAATTTCTTTTTTAACATTCCAATTCTCTTCGTCAAACAAAGAAGTAAAAATGAAAGGCAACACTACCGTCAACACGAGCAAACATAGTAAAGTAACACCTCCGTATACCAATGAATAGGTAAGCTGCCAATCGCTTGGAAGTTTATTAATATTGAATGGCTGAGCAAAATAGAAAACAAGAAAGATCAAAAGCCCCGACAGTATACAGATACTAACTTGGCGAACAGAGAAATGATACGAAGGGAATGGTTGCTGGAGTATCTTAGCTGTTTTTGTAAAATAATTATTCATGGCCTCGATAGTCATCAATAGAACAACCCCAAAGATGAATGATTTCTATCAACATCTACTCAATCACCCTCTAATTTCAAGCTTCTAACTTCTATATTTGCCACTTACTTAGTACTACGAAGCGTGTAACCGCACGAAAAAGGTAGTCTAAGTTTAACACGCGAAGTAGTATGGCAGGAGCAGCAGCAATGGATACCCCGTTAATGAAACAGTACAACGCCATTAAGGTGAAGTACCCCGGTGCACTGTTGCTTTTTCGCGTGGGCGATTTTTATGAAACGTTTGGCGAAGATGCCATCAAGGCGAGCAAAGTCTTGGACATCACACTCACCAAGCGCGGCAATGGTTCTGCTTCTGAGATTGAATTAGCGGGATTTCCTTATCACGCATTAGACAATTACTTGCCCAAGCTCGTTCGCGCTGGGCATCGTGTCGCAATATGCGACCAGCTAGAAGACCCACGATTTGTAAAAGGAATTGTGAAGCGCGGTGTTACTGAGTTGGTCACGCCAGGCATTTCCTTCAATGATAATGTACTAGAGAAAAAGCAAAATAATTTCCTTGCCTCTATTCACATGAGCAAGAATGTGTTGGGAGTTTCTTTTCTCGACATCAGCACAGGCGAATTTTACGCAGCACAAGGCACAGAAGTATATGTAAACAAACTCATCCAAAGTTTTGGCCCAGCCGAAATCATTTTTTCTAAATCACATCGCGAAAAATTTGAAACACAATTTGCCGAAAGCTATGCTACGTTTGCCCTAGATGATTGGGTGTATGCCTTTGATTTTGCCAATGAAAAACTGATCGGTCAATTCAAAACCAATTCGCTAAAAGGTTTTGGCATTGATGGCATGAACGAAGCTGTTGTTGCCGCTGGCGCCATTCTGCATTACCTTGAAGCCACCGAACACAAAGAGACGAACCACATCGCCAGCATTTCGCGCATTGATGAAGAAAAATATGTTTGGCTCGACCGCTTCACGATTAGAAATTTAGAAATCGTGCACTCGCCCAATGAAGGAGGCGTACCGTTGTTACAGATACTCGACCAAACCATCACGCCTATGGGCTCGCGCCAACTGCGGCAGTGGATGATTTTACCTTTGAAAGAACGACAAGCCATTGAAGAAAGACTGAATGTAGTAGAGCATTTTTATTTAGCCAATGAGTTAACTGAAAAAATCGCAGAACATCTCCATCAAATTGCCGACCTTGAAAGATTGATTTCTAAAGTGGCCGTGGGTCGTATCAATCCGAGAGAGTTGATGCAGTTGAAACGTTCGCTGCAAGCCATCTTGCCTATCAAAGAACTTTTGCTAAAGTCAACGAAACCAGAATTACAAAAAGTAGGCGACCAACTCCATCGCTGCGAATTTTTATTGGAGAAGATAGAAAAAGAACTGAAAGAAGATGCACCTATGCTGGTGCATTTGGGTGGCATTATCAAAGAAGGTGTGAATGCAGAGTTAGACGAGTTGCGTTCCATCGCTTTTGCCGGAAAAGATTATTTATTGCAAGTGCAAAAGCGCGAAGTGGAACGCACGGGCATCAACTCACTAAAGGTTTCTTACAACAAAGTCTTCGGCTATTATTTGGAAGTGAGTAATGCCAATAAAGATAAAGTGCCGAGCGATTGGATTCGCAAGCAAACATTGGTGAATGCCGAACGCTACATCACCGAAGAGTTAAAAGTGTATGAAGAGAAAATCCTCACGGCAGAAGAAAAACTCTCTGTCATTGAGATGAGATTGTTCAATGAACTTGTTCAGCACACAGCCGATTATATTTCGCAGATACAACAAAACGCGCGAACCATAGCCGTGTTGGATTGTCTCTTATCGTTTGCGCTTACCGCGAAGGCGAATAAATATGCGAAGCCAGAAATCAGTGACTCCACACGTTTGGCAATCAAGGCTGGCCGCCATCCGGTGATCGAAAAGCAATTGCCCGTAGGCGAGAGTTATGTGCCGAATGACATTTACCTCGATACTGAAACACAACAGATTCTCATCATCACTGGCCCAAATATGGCGGGTAAATCTGCCTTATTGCGACAGACTGCTTTGATTGTGCTAATGGCACAGATGGGCAGCTTCGTTCCTGCAGAAGCGGCCACCATCGGCATTGTAGATAAAATTTTTACACGCGTAGGCGCCAGCGATAATCTTTCTCGTGGCGAATCTACTTTTATGGTGGAGATGACCGAGACAGCGAGCATTTTAAATAACCTCAGCGACCGCAGTTTGATTTTGATGGATGAAATTGGTCGTGGTACTTCCACGTATGATGGTGTATCCATTGCTTGGGCGATTGTGGAATATCTGCATCAACACAAAGAATACAAACCCAAAACACTTTTTGCCACCCACTACCATGAGCTCAACCAATTGGCCGAAGATTTTGTGCGCGTAAAAAACTTCAACGTGAGCGTGAAAGAAATTGGAGACAAAATCATCTTCATGCGCAAGCTGAAAGAAGGTGGCAGCGAACATAGCTTCGGTATTCATGTAGCACAAATTGCCGGTATGCCCAACAAGGTAGTGTTACGCGCAAATGAAATTTTACATTTTTTAGAAAAGGACAAGCATAAGAACGAAAAGGGGAAGAAGTTCGATGAATTGCCAAAAGCCACTCCACAAATGAGCTTGTTTGAGATAGACCCCAAATCAAAAGTCATTCACGAAATGCTTTCGCAGATTGATATCAATACCATTAGCCCAGTAGAGGCATTGCTGAAATTGAATGAGGTCTTGAGTTTGTTGAAGAAATAATTAAGATTTTACCATGGAAGATTTTACCTCAGAAGAAAAACCAAAAAAGAAAATAGATACGGGTTTACTCGTTGGCTTGTGCGCCATTTTCATTAGTGTGGCTACGCTGTTTGTGTATATCTATCAAGCGCGCATCATGCAGAGTCAGCAGCACGCTTCAGTGTGGCCCTATTTAGAGTCAAGTCATTCTGATGTAGATGGCTTTTGTTTACAAGTGCAAAACAAAGGTATCGGTCCTGCCATTATAAAGGATGCTCACCTCTTTCTTGATAGCACTGAAGTTGATCTTAATGGACTTTTCGATGAGCTAATTGGAAAGAACAGAAAGAACATGCCTTATCAAACCTCTTATGTTATGGGTAGGGTAATGGCTCCTGGTGAATCATTTAAGATATTCAATATTATCGAGTCAATTTATGCCCATAAAATTGATAGCGCTTTTGAGATTAGAAATGTAAGGTTAGAAATTTGCTTCTGCTCTATCTACAAAGATTGCTGGACAAGCAAAGGATTAGAAGTAGTAGAAAGTGTATGTAAGTAGATTAGGCTACATCCGTTAATCTATGCATTTTTTCTACCCATATTTCGCCTCTACAAGGATTCAGTTAGCGACTATGGTGATGACAATGTCCGAGCACGTGGGGAGCCTATTGCGAACAGCCCGATGGATAAATCGCAAATGTTTCTTTTACAGAACTCTCGCACATTAATCTTTGTAGAGTTATCGTACATTTGGTTGAGTATATTGTTAAGATATGGACATTCTTTTCTTGCTTGCCATTGCCCTTGCCCCTGGGGCCGCTATTGGTCTCTTTATTTATTTGAAAGATAAGCATGAGCGCGAACCGATTGGCTTGTTAGTAAAAAGTTTTTTCTTTGGCGTGCTTAGTACGATCATCACGCTGCTCATCAGTTGGCCCATCAATGAACTTGTACCGATTGATGAAAACAGCATTGGGCAACAAGCTATCCATGCTTTTTTGCTAGTCGCATTGATTGAGGAGTTTAGCAAATTCATTTTTGTGCGCTGGATGTTGTACCCCAATAAAAATTTCAATGAGCCTTTTGACGGAATCGTTTACTCCGTAACCGTGAGCCTTGGTTTTGCTGGGTTTGAAAATATTTTATATGTGTTGGGCGATAATGGCGGAGTAGAGACGGCCATCTTGCGCATGTTCACAGCCGTGCCAGCACACGCAAGCTTTGGGGTGCTGATGGGCTACTTTTTAGGCAAGGCAAAATTTGAACATCAAAAGGCGCACTATGCTGTTTACGCATTGGGTGTGGCCACTCTTTTTCACGGTGCGTACGATTATTTTTGGTTCATTTCGTATGTGCCAGGCATTTGGGTTGGTGCCGTTGCCTCATTGGTCATCGGTATTTTCTTAGCGCGCAAGGCCATTCGCATTCATCAAGAGGCTTCTCCCTTTATAGCCAAGCCACCGGAAGATTTTGAAAAGAACGAATTAAACGCGTAGCTTCGCTTTATGTACCATTTAGTTTATATCAGTTATGCAACCGCTCCGTTCTCGGAAACTGAGTTGGTTGATATGTTGCAAAAGTTCCGTATCAAGAATAAGGCAAAAGAAATAACAGGTATGATGCTTTACCTGCAAGAAAGATTTATTCAGGTATTGGAAGGGGATCAATCAACTATCAAACGACTTTACAACAAGATAGAAAAGGATGGTCGTCATAAAAAAGTGTCAATTGTGCTAGAGGGCGAATCGCCTGAACGGATTTTCAAAGACTGGTCGATGGGTTTTAAAAATCTTTCGCTCGAAGATTACAATGAACTCAACGGATTTCAGGATATAGACACATTCTTTGAAAAGCAAAACGTATCGAACGAAAGCAGTGCGGCTCTTATTTTTCTAAAACTTTTCTATAAGAAGAATCTAAACGACTACCCCGAGACGATAAGCTATTAAGGCATTGCCAAGTAGGGTATAAAATACAAAACAAAGTTTTGTTTTGTCCTCTGTGTATCTCAGTGTCCTCAGTGGTTAAAATTCAAAACCCATCGTCCTCTTTCTTCTCTTCTTTTTTCTTGTCTTTCTTTTTGGCGGCTGCGGTGCCGCTCGTCAAATCATACGGGGCTTCGATGCCGTAGTATTGCAATCTAAATCTATTCACGAACGAAAGAGTTTCATCATCGCTACCAGGGATGAAAACCAATTCGCCCACTTTCGCTTTGCTGGCATTGGTTTTTTTAGAAATGAGATCGTTGAAGGGTTGATTGGATGAGTGCACCATCAAACGATTGTCTTCAAAACCAAAATAGTACCATGCCTCAGGCGATGCCTTGAAGAAAACATGAAACACGGGCGCGCCATCTTCATTCCTGCGGATTTCCATAAACCCTTCAAACGCTCCATTGATATCAAACTTATTCATGTTGCTAATACCCAATGTGCCTTCGCTGAAAAATGCCTTGCGATCTTGCGACCATTTTAAATTTACATTAGAGAATACAATTGGCTTGATCAATCCTGGCACTGTGCCCAACGAAACATAACCTTGCTGTGCGCGCTGCTCATAATCTTTCGTTACTTTTTCACCAGCCAAGTTGGCCATTTTGTACAGCAACTCTGTCTGATCACCGAGGCCCTCGGTAGCACCTTCGTTCTTGATCACCTCTTGTAGGTTGAGGGCCATTAGTTGGTAGGCAGTGGCCGGGATGTTCATATCAGCCATGATGAACGAATTCATTTTAATCTCGTTCGTGGTTAAACTGCCCGAGCCAATGGCAGAGGCTGTTAGGCTAAGGCTTTTTAAAGGCTTGAAAAAATTCACAGGCCCTTCAAAATTTACTTCTTGCTTATCTTCATTGTAGGCAAATACTTTTCCTGATAATTTTTCACCTGCTGCTTTCTGGCGATCTTCTATTTTAAATTGGCCGCTTTCTTTATCAAAGAAGAGAGAACCACTCGGCACAAAAAAGTCATCATCGCCCTCGTCTTTCTTATCAAAGATGTATGTGATGTAAAGACTATTGTCTTGGGCAAAGTGCAGGCCAGCCGTGGCTCTTTTGCCTTCTTCAGTAGTCGCCTTATCAAAATCTAAATAGATTTCTTTTTCATCTCCGCTTTGATCGTACGCCAACCAGGTGTCGTAGTTTTTCAATTTTTTTAAATCCATTTTTACAAAGCCTTTGAGCTGCAGGGCAGGGCGAGTAGCATACATTACCATATCGCCTTTGTAAAAAATGCGAGGCGCAACTAAAATTTTATCAGTATCTACCACAGCACCATTGGCTACTGTTTGCTGAGTTGCTCGCACGCTGTCTCTCTTTTTGCGCTTCCCTTCACTTGCTATGGCCTCCAAATGAAAATCCGTCATTTTAATATTGAATGTATCATTGACTGCATTTACATATTGATAGGTGGCATAGCCAGAAAATTCTTTTCGTGAGATAATGTCAACCACTCCGTCTGTGAGGCGGTGATAGCCATTCAAAGTGTCCATCACAATAGTTGTGTTTTTCAATTGACCTATCTTGGCATTCTCTAAAATCAACACTTCATTATTTTCAGGCGTGATCTTCGCATCGGCCACAATGATGAATGGAATACCGCTTACTTTCAATTCTTGTTTTTGAATATCGTACTCTGCTTTTTCGGCATTGAAGTTCAATGAGTCCAATTCTTTGCGCGTAGCATAGAAATAAGAATTTTCTATCGGCACATCGGCCGCTTTGGTCATTACAATTTTTTGTTTGGTCAAATCCCACTTCGCCTCAGGGATAGATGTCTTGAATTGTGCATAAGGGAATTCGATAGCTGCTACGCCTTCAATCTCTGGACTTACTGTAGCGGTGTTTTTATCCAAATCAAATTTCAAGCGCACATCGTTTCCTGCCAAGGCTGGCTTTTCGGGATTTCCCGTCTTTACTTCAAAGCGGGCATGGCGTGCGCCAAAATCCTTGGTAGAGAAATTCATTTCGCGTGAAGACACTTCTGATCCTCGCGTGCTAAGTTTACCGCTTCCCCCAACACCCGCTTTAGAGACTGTAACGATACCGTTGAGGGTGGCTGTATTTTTATAAAGCGTAAATGGCTCTTTTGAATTTTTTAGTTTGAACTTGTCTTGCTTCGGAAACCACTTAAGTTGATAATCGGTAAAGCTGACTTGTGGAAAGGTGACATTGCCAATTTGCTTTTCTTTAATCTCACCAATAGTGCCTTTGGCAAGCACTGAGTCAGGATAGAAGACAAAATCATTTGATTCTACTTTGGCTGCGAGGTATTCAATTTTTCCGTTCGCACGAATACCAGAGTTGTCCAAACTCAAGCCGCCATAAATTTTTCCTTCGCCTTGATATAAGTTATATCCTGATTTAGGAACAATGTGCGTAAACCCGAGCGACTTATCGGGCATGGTGTGTAATTTTTCTTTGAAGGCAGGGAACATGCCACTAGAAATAAACGTGCCTTCAAAATTGATGGAGCCAGGGTCGGCATCGTTCAAACTATCGAGCTTGAAAGGGGGCACCACAAAGAAAACAGATTTGTCATACACACCATCCAACACTTCTTCGCGATCAAAATAAATAACACCGCCCGAGGTGGCATCCAAGCGTGGGTAGTTGGGTACTTTAAGTCTACCCGATTTATTATCTGGGCGATTGATGAAGAGCGTACCCGATGTTTTGTTGGAAGAGGCCTGCAAGCCACCGGCTGCTGCCGCTGTTGAATCTGCACCCACCATCGAGTTGTTTACTCTTCTTCTCGTTCCATCTTTTTCTGTAACATAAAACCGAATGGAGTCAATATGGTTGAGGCTGATGAAAAAGCTATCGTACTTGAGTGTGAAATTTTTTCCGGTGATTTCAAAGTTACCTGCGTTGATCGTACCGTTGAATTTCACATCGCGGTTGCGCAAAATAGTAATCACACTGCTATCTGGTTTGATGATTACGTTGAGCGAATCGCTCACATTAAATTCTTCTACTCCATGTACAATCATTTTATTATCCTTCAAACTGATGGTAGCATTGGCAACGGTATCGGCCAGTGATTGCACCTTCATGTTGTCATAATCCACATTGCCTTTCACTGCCTCCACCACATGCATGGCTTTGTCTTTCACATGGATTTTCCCCGACCGGGCATCGTATAAGATCATTCCTTTTTGTGAGAGGAAATCAACCGCCATTTTTACTTTGTCCAAGCTCTTGCGCGCATCTGCCAAATCGAAAACATAAAAATCTTGTGTGTTCATTTTCTTGGCATAGTTCACCACTAGTGCCAGCGCATGAAAGCCTAAGCCTTGACCTTGCAGTTGATCATAATCATACGGATCATAAAAATCATTGGACTCAATGATCATAGGAGATACGTTTCCGCTTCCATCTACAGAAAGAACAAGGCTATCGGATTTCAAATCCCACTTCACTACATCCGCATTAAAATCGACACCAAAGAAAGAAGAAGAGAAAGGTGCTTTGCGCAGCGCGGTCTTATCTTTGGTAAGGGTCATTTTTTGATGGCCGTAATCATAGCGCATTTGCAAGGAAGGATGCGTGAGCGAATCATTACCTTGATAGATCACAATTTTTGCGCTTGCCGCAATGGCCAATGAATCTTTAAAAGCAAATGAGAGTGATTGTGCTTTGAATCTTTTGTCAGATTCTCCACGCACTTCCAACGTGGCTACATCTCCATTTACCGAATTGCTGTTCATAGAAGCACCGATCATGCCAACCCCTCCAGAGTATTTTAGGAACTCAGAACCCAATCCTAAAATCGTCACGTTGTTTTCATACGATTTGAAGCGTGGGTAGATAGCTGACTTTTCTGTTTTGTGAGCAATGCTTCTAAACTCAAACTGCCCAGGCACGCGCCCAGGCAATTTGCCTATATATAAAAGTTTCCCTTGCTCCGCTCGCAAAAAGGGCTGTGCCGTTTTGAAACTATATTTATTGAATTCGTAATTGACCGAATCGCCCGACAAGCCTGCTTCGCTCCAATCAAAACTGCCTCCTTCGCCTACAAACAATTTATCGCGCAAAGAAAAAGTGCCTTTTGTATTTTTTAGAAAAGCAGAATCATAAGGCGTAGAGAAATTCAATGTGACTTTGCTAAACCGAATGGCGGCACCAAAGATTTCTGGCTGTATGATGGGTTGTTTCCAATTGGGAAGTAAAACCGAAGTGGTATCGGGTTCTACTGGTGGCGGATACGATTGAGTCGTATCAGGCACAATTACTTTTGGCTCGATGTACACAAAAGAATACTCATCATCCATCGCGCGCAGGCGAAAGAATTTTTGAAACGTGAGCGAGTGATGCTCAAAAAAATCTTTGCTCTGCTGAAAAAATAAGTTTGCCTGATTGTTATTCTCTTTAGTGATCACCTGATCGGCCACTGATAAGAAGCTGGAGAAGCGAGCCGGGTCTGCTTTTTCTGTTGAGATGGCCGCTACAATGGCTCCGTAATAATTGACAAAGTGCGGGCGAAGTTTGTAGCCCTTCTTTTTCATGAGCCGCGCCTGCTTTTTTATCTGCACCTGTTGATCTGGCCCAAGCCCACCCCAAACCGTACCGAATCCATCGCCAATGGCCATTACATCCATCGACTTAGTATTATTAAGGAGCACCCGAATACTGTCTGCAAAAGAAAGCTGATAGCCTTCTTCTTGTTTGCCTTGTTGGGCAGAAAGACGTAGGCAAGTAGTAGCCGATAAGGCTATTGCAAAGAGTAAACAGGGTATTGCTTTTTTCACAAGGGGTAAAAGCTTGAAAATTCGGAAATAAATGGCGAAAGTTCTAATTTGTACGGCCACAGATTCCCTGATTAACCATGCTAAGGTTAATTCAAAAAAAACTAAAACCTGTAACGGCTAGGTAAAACGAAATTATTCAAGCCTTATTTTCTTAACAATAAAGCCGCCCAGCTTTCGCGCTCATCGCGATTGACCTCGGAAAGGCCGTGCATACTGGCTTCTTCCAGTAAGTCGCTGATATCTTTGGTGTAAAAACCGCTGAGCAGCAGTTGGCCGTTCGTTTCTAGATAGGAAGAATACCTACTCATTTCAGCTAGCAACACATTTTTGTTGATGTTTGCTAATACAATATCAAACTTCCCTATGAATTTCATCTCATCAATTTTGCCTTGGTAGATATGAATGTTGGTGCAATGATTATTTTCAATGTTTTCCTTTCCATTGATCACACTCCACTCATCAATATCAAAAGATTCGATTTCTTTTGCTTTCAATTTAGAAGCCATAATTGATAAGATAGCCGTACCACAACCAGCATCCATCACGCGCTTGTTGGCATGATCTATATCCATTTGACTTTTGATCATCAGGTAAGTGGTTTGATGATGCCCCGTGCCAAACGACATTTTAGGTGTGATAATGATCTCGTACGGATATTTTTTCTCGATCTTATGAAACTCCGCGCGGATCAAGCAGCGATCGTCTACAATAATGGGTTCAAGATTTTTCTCCCACTGCTCGTTCCAATTTTGTTTTTGGATTTTATCCCAAAAGAAAAGCAACGGGTTTACGGCTTTGTATTTTTCTTTTACCTTATCCAGTTGGTCGGCATCAAATTTTGCTTCTTCCACATACGCCTCAAAACCTTTTTCTGTTTCCATGAATGTATCAAACCCTACTTCGGCAATCTCTGCCATCAGGATTTCTGAAAACTCAGGGTCGCATACAACTTGAAGCCGGGTGTAGTACATAATTTTCAATGGTTCAATTTTCAATTAGCCAATTGGCACATTGATCAATCGATCATTGGCCAATTGCTTTAACTATCTCCACAAACTCCCTCGACTTCAACGAAGCTCCTCCCACCAATCCTCCATCCACATCGGGGCATGAGAAAAGTTCTTTCGCATTGTCTGCTTTTACGCTTCCTCCATACAGAATAGAAATTTTATCAGCAACAGCTTGGCCGTATTTGCTTGCCAAATGCTTGCGAATGACCGCGTGCATGTCTTGCGCTTGTTGCGATGTAGCGGTCTTGCCAGTGCCAATGGCCCATACGGGTTCGTAAGCAACCACTACCTTTTCCAACGCATCTGTGCTGAGGTGAAAAAGGCTTTCTTCCACTTGTTGTTTTACCAACGCTTCGTGCGTTCCTTTCTCTCGTATTTCCAATGGCTCACCACAACAGAAGATGGGAGTTACTCCACTCGCCAACGCCTTATCAACTTTAATTGCCAATAATTTTCCGTTCTCACCAAAATATTGTCTGCGCTCACTATGGCCAATGATCACATAAGGCACGCCCATCGACTTCAACATCACGGCAGAAGTTTCGCCAGTGTAAGCGCCTGAATCGTGCTCACTGCAATTTTGTGCGCCTACCTTTATACTTGACGAACCTAATTGACTTTTAATCGGAACTAAATAAGGAAATGGTGTGCAAAGAATCGTGATCACATTTCCTTTCACTTCATCGGCCACCATACCCATCAGTTCAGAAGTGAGGATGTGTGCTTCCTCCAATGTCTTGTTCATTTTCCAGTTGCCAGCTACTATTTTTTGACGCATAATTTATTGTTTAGTGTTTTGGATATACTTGGTCTTTAGGCCACATGCTTCTCCGAAGGAGTCCTTTGGACAGGCTACAAGCCGCAAGCAATTTTGTGTATTTGGTAACTTTGTTCAGCTATATAAATTCTATAATGTCATTTTTTATCGAATACAAATTTCTCAGAAGGCTTATTGTAAACTAGCCGCGCACTTTTCACGGGGCTTTTAAAAGTCACATGCACCAAGTTGGATTGGTCTTCGTGCGTACCCATGATGGCATCGTTGAAGACCTCTAAAGTCTTTATTTTTTTTACGTTGGCAATTTCAATATAGCAAATAAATGAGAGGTCTTCTTTCTCTACGCCCAAGAAATTCAATTTACAAAGCTTGCCATCCAGCGTTACTTTAAAATGAGCAGTCAGGTAGTCGATCACCAATTGTTTAGTTGTCAATCCGTTTTTTGGCTCCATAATATCCAGCTCAGGCTCTTTTCGCTTGGCGCGGATGGAGAGTTCCAGATCATCAATGAACAACCGCGATACAATTTGCAGTGCCTTATCCTTTTCGCTGTAGTTGATTTCGGTTACGGAGATGTGGACGGGATGATAGTTAAGAGTTAATAGTTGTTCGTTATTGGCTCGTGAATTGAAGCCGATGACTATTAACAAATAACTGATAACGATTTTCTTCATACCGCAAAACTACTTCTAATTGTCCTAATTCAAAATTAGCTTTATACTTGCAATAAACCACAGAGAACACAGGGTACACAGAGAATGCACAGAGCTTTAAACAATAACTGGAACAATCTCTGCGGCCCTCCGTGTCCTCTGTGGTGAAAAAAATATGAGTGAATTCTCCCTTTATTTCGGTCTGGGCAAAGACCACATTCTTGATTATAAAAATGGCTACGACCATATTTTGTTTGTGCTGGCCTTGTGCGCCATTTATTTAGTAAAAGATTGGAAGAAGATTTTGATTTTGGTTACAGCCTTCACCATTGGGCACTCCATCACGTTAGCATTGGCCACACTCAGGTTGATTTCTGTAAAGACAGAATTGGTAGAGTTCCTAATCCCGCTCACTATTTTTATCACGGCTGTTTCTAATCTTTTTCGCAAAGAAGAGTTGGGGCAAAGTAAAGGGGTGCAGGTCAATTACGTGCTGGCTTTGTTTTTTGGGTTGATCCACGGCATGGGCTTTTCAAATTACTTGCGGGCTATTTTGGGCAATGATCACAGTATTCTATCACAGCTATTGGCCTTTAATCTAGGTTTGGAGTTCGGCCAAATAATAGTAGTAGTTATTTTCTTGGGTATTAGTTTTCTTTTGGTTGATTTGCTAAAAGTAACCCGAAGAGACTGGAAGATGGTACTATCTTCGGCCATTGCGGGTGTTGCTTTAATTCTAATGAAAGACCGACTTTGAAAAGTACAAATCTCACGCAAAGGCGCAATGACGCAAAGACCTTACTAAAGGGATTCATTGCGCCATGGCGAGCTTTGCGTGATACATTTTTTAAATACCAACCAATTCAAATCTTAAATCAAAAATCTCACATCTTAAATTTTCTTTATGAAACAACTTCTACTCATTCTCCTACTAATTACTTCGCTTGGTGCTTGGGCACAAGAGCAACCCAAAACCGAAGCCCCGAAATGGCAAGGTAAGTTTGAACAACTTGATCAAACGCTGCCCACGCCCAACGAATATCGCTCGGGTTCTGGTTCGCCTGGCCCCAAGTATTGGCAACAACAAGCCGACTATGACATGGCTGTTGAATTGAACGACCTCAATCAAAGTATTAGCGGAAGCGAAACGATTACTTACACCAACAACTCGCCCGATGTGTTGAAATATCTATGGGTGCAATTGGATCAAAACATTTTGGATAAAGAAAGTAACACTGCCAAGACACAAACCAACTCCATCAAAGACTCGGTAGCGGCTAAGTCCATGGCAGGTCAATTTAATTTGTATGATTACGAAGGTGGCTACAAAGTAAAATCAGTGACAGATGCTACAGGGAATAAGCTAGCCTATACCATCAACAAAACCATGATGCGCGTTGATCTGCCAGCTCCATTAAAATCGGGTGGAAAATATTCTTTTAAAATTGAGTGGTCATTCAATGTGAACGACCGCAACTTGTATGGTGGCCGTAGCGGTATGGAATTTTTCCCTGAAGATGGCAACTATGTGTACACCATCGCTCAATTTTTTCCACGCATGTGTGTGTACGATGATGTAGTGGGTTGGCAGAACAAACAATTTTTGGGAAGAGGAGAGTTCACACTTCCTTTCGGCAATTACAAAGTGAGCATCACCGTTCCGTCCGATCACATGGTGGGCGCGACTGGTTCACTAAAAAATCCTTTACAAGTTCTTACTAAAACAGAGATCGAGCGATTTGAAAAAGCAAAAACCACTTATGACAAGCCCGTAATTATTGTTACCCAAGCAGAAGCCACTGCAAAAGAAAAAACTAAATCTACCGAAAAGAGAACGTGGCAGTTTGAAGCTACTAACGTGCGTGATTTTGCGTTTGCCTCCTCTCGCAAATTTATTTGGGATGCGATGGCTGTGAAGATCGGTGATAAATCTCCTTTGGCAATGTCCTACTATCCAAAAGAAGGAAATCCGCTATGGGAAAAAGAATCTACCATTGCAGTTAAAAACACGATTGAAGTTTATTCAAAATATACCATCGACTATCCTTATCCGCATGCTACGTCTGTTCATGCAGCTTCCATTGGCATGGAGTACCCTATGATCTGTTTCAACTTTGGTCGCCCAAAAAAAGATGGCACGTATGATAATGCCGTGCTGCAACGCATGTTGGGTGTAGTCATCCATGAAGTGGGGCACAACTTCTTCCCGATGATCATCAACAACGATGAGCGACAAACTACTTGGATGGATGAGGGCATCGACAGCTTTGTGCAGTTGATGACAGAGCTAGAGCGTTACCCGCAATTGGATTGGAGTCGCGGTAAGCCTGCGGGGTTAGTGCCTTATATGAAAGGCGATAAAACTATTATGCGCCCGTTGATGACTAACTCTGAGCAAGTGATTGCTTTTGGTTCTGAACAATATGCGAAAGCCGCTACAGCTCTTTTCATCCTGCGCGAAAGCGTGATGGGCAAAGACCTTTTCGATAAATCATTTAAAGAGTACGCACAACGTTGGGCGTTCAAGCATCCCAAGCCTGCCGATTTTTTCCGCACGATGGAAGATGCCTCTGCTGTTGACTTAGATTGGTTTTGGAAAGGTTGGTTCTACACTACCGATAATGTAGATATGTCTTTAGACAATGTGAAATGGTTTAAGATGCGCACAGAGAAAACCAGTTTAGAAGGCAAAGAAAAAATAGTTGCCAAAGGTGATTTGCCAAAAGAAGGCGACAAGGATAAAAAGCAAGCTGATGACTTTAGCAAAGGCCCTGAGTACTTTAGTGTGATCGCTACCGACAATCGTTTTTATGGTGAGTTCGCTAATCGCATTGACGACAAAGCTGTGATGGCCAAGATGGAAAATAAAAATTTCTACGAAATCACCCTCACCAATAAAGGTGGATTAGTAATGCCCGTTATCATCGAGTGGACGTTCAAAGATGGCAGCAAAGAAATTGAACGCTTGCCAGCCGAAATTTGGCGCATCAACGAAACCAAAGTGACCAAGGTATTCGCTAAAGAAAAAGAAGTGGTGAGCGTAGTACTCGATCCGCAAAAAGAAACTTCCGACATTGCTATTGAAGACAACGTGTTTCCGAAAGTAGCACAGCCTAGTAAGTTTGATGAATTGAAGAAAGGGAAGAAGTAAAATCTATTCAACAATAATAAAAATAGGCAAGAGGTTTTCTTGCCTATTTTTTTATTTTCTATTGTAGAGTAAATGATTTGCACCAAGTTAAGTTTGGAGTTAATTTAGAGTTATGGATGATTTACTCGCTTACTTGAAAAGCAGTATCACTGATGAGATTTTCTCAAAAGATGAAAAGAGTAGACTCAAGTCGCTTATACACGAAAAATGCTTAGACCAAACTCAATTAAACTTTTTGCGGAGCAGTATTTATGAATTGGCGAAAGAAAAAATAAACCCTACCAACTATCAATTTATTCTAGAATGGATAAAGACCGCCAATAGTGCATTGATCACTCCTCATACTGAAACTACAGAAGTATTCTTTAGCCCTGGTGACGCTTGCCGCAACGTGATCATCCGTCAAAATTGATACCGCTATTACCCGATTAAATATTTGTGTCTTTACCATCAGTGACGATAGCATTACAAAAAGTTTACTGACTGCGTACAAAAGAGGTGTGCAAATCAAGCTCATTACAGATAATGATAAATCATTGGATATGGGATCGGATATTGAGCGGCTTGCCCGAGCTGGTGTTGCGATTAAAATGGATACGACTCCCAATCACATGCACAACAAATTTATGCTGGCCGATCAAAGCTCACTGATTACCGGTAGCTATAACTGGACGCTAAGCGCTGCGCGTTATAACCATGAAAATATTTTGATTACGCGTGAAGCTGGTGTCATCAAATCATTTACAAACGAGTTTGAGCATTTGTGGAAAGTGATGAAGAAATTAGACTGAACACACGGTAAGCCTATTTGAATATATTACTCTCCGCTGCCATTTTTTTATACGCAGGAAGTATTTTTTCATAAAGAGCTTCGTCCACTTTTTTTAAGGAGTTCATTAGCCCACCAATGCCCGAGTCTTTTAGGCTTACACGTTGTTTTTTTATATCCTCCATTTTATTTCGAATGGTGGCTTCTAATTTCATCAGTTCTCTTTCGGTCATGGCGTTAATTTTTGTGGCGTAAATCTAGTGATGATTCTCTCGCATTGCGAACTATGCGCTTACTTGGCAGAAGAAGTTAAATGAGCATCTTAGTCCCAATCGTCTAGGCTTCCCCAACCCGAGCTATTACCTCCTCGAAATCCAGATCGAGCAATTGGGAGTTTGCCGTAGGTACCAAAGGCATGATAGGAATGCCTATCAATCGATCTGATTCGGTAATCAAGTCCAATAAAATAGTTTGCCCACAAAGAACCCTGAATGCCAAGTTTAGTGTTCCTTTCTTTAGTGTTAAACTCAACTACGGGGCCAATAGAAATGCCGGCCACCCCAATTCCTGTTTGAGCTTCTGAATACAACCTTATTTTGCCGCGATCAAATTCAACGCCAAAATCAGCACTGTAGGGAAATGACTTGAGATTCCAGTAGGCTGTTTCAATGCCAAAAGAAGTACTTCTTTTCTCCCCTCCACCAAAATTAATGTGCAGCATAGGCCCAATCGTCCATACTTCTTGGCATTGCGCAAAGCCACTAGTTAGCAACCAAGCTCCTAGAAACAGCATTAATTTCTTTTTCATAACACAACAATGTCCAACAATATTTATCTTTTTCAAATCTGAACGAACAATGATAGGATGTAAATTTTTGATTTTCAATACCTTGGTGTTTTATTTATTGACTTTTTAATTTTTTAAGAGGGCATAAAAATAAACAGGATACCCATCAACCAATCCGCAAGAATCGGGTTTTACCACACTTGCCAAGGCCACACCTTTACATCAATAAAACAAAAAACATTTATGAGAAATAAAATCAACAAGGGCCTTATGAAGCCAACAGTCGCGCTCGTGATTATTCTATGTGCGCTCACATCTCTTGCCAAAGCCCAAGGGAAAGAACTGAAAAGTCAAGAGCAGAAGAACAAAGAAATTGTAGTGAAGTGGCTCGACAACTTTTGGGGGAATAAATACAATCCAGCGATTGTAGATGAATTGGCAACGCCAGATATGGTCTTGCAATATTCTCTTCACAAACCGAGAAAAGGGCAAGCCGACATCAAGGACTTCATGAAGAATTTTCGAGATGCGTTTCCAGATTTAGCATTTACGGGAGCTTATCCTTTACTTGCTGATGGTGAGTACGTAATCGCCAGATGGGTAGGTGGCGGCACACATACAGGCACTGCCTTCAACGATTGGCCAGTAGGTGCTTTGCCTGCTGCCACCGGGCGTAAAATGCGCTTCACGGGAACAACAGTTTTTCGTGTATTGAATGGAAAGATAGCAGAAGAGATTGGGCTTGACGATGGTTTAACCACGCTCATGCAACTTGATCTCGTTCGCCCTGTTAAATAAATAGGTGATTGAATTTTGCTTGCAACAAGATATACTGTATTCCTTGGTTCGTGTTTTCACGAACCATTTTTTTTAACATCGATCTTACGACCATGTCTTCTTTAGATTTAATTTGCTAAAAGTTTTTTTTATCCATTTTTTTAATGAGTCATGCTATCTTCTATTTGTTTTATTTCCCCCTTACTAAGATCATATAGCTTGTAAACCATTTGGTCAATTTCGGCTTCTATTGCTAAGGTGTCTTTGTCTTTATTTTTGCTGTCTATTATTTTGTCTACTAACTTAATAAATGGTTTTTGTTCAATTGAAGAGATCTTTTTTAGAGGAATTTTTTCAACATATATTTTTGATAGAGAAAAGTATCCGCCTCTGACTTTTGATACGATTGAACTAAGATAAAATCCAACTAGCTTGGAATTTAATAAAGCCAGGAGAAAGTGATTCTCAACTGGAATAAAGAATGTGGTCTTGTTTAGATAGACACCTTCATCAACATAGCAGAATTGATTTGCCAATGATGTTTCAGGCCAAACTATTTTTAGCTTTTCCATCTCATCATAGTAATCACAAGCCCGTAACTCCCACCAGAAATCTCCTTTATCCGTTCTGGATTCCGCCATATTTTTATAGGGTAGCAGATGCTTAGCTATTGGTGTATAGTTCTCATAGAACCAGTTCCACGCATCGGGTTCGCTCATCTCTCCATATCGTGGCATTGGTTCGGCAAGGTAGTTACTATCAGAAGAGGGGAGGTTTCTTTTAATGGTAAACCCCTTAGGTACCAATATCACATAATTTTCAACTGAAGGTGTTTGATAGGATTTAATTTCTTTGCCTGATAAAAATGGTTTTATCAATCTTTTGCAATTCTTGTTTTCTTTAATCAATCTATTTCTAGTTTCAGCATTAATTATAAAAGCTTCGTTTAGGCCAGTAAGAATGCCTCGATAGGTGAGGGTGTTCGATAATGTTCTAAGACTAACTGAATTAGTTAATAATTTACTGACTAGAAGTTGATTTTTATTTTCTGCGAGTGACCAACTTTCGCTACTTAAGCTTTTCTTTTGGATGCTTATTTTATTTTTATCAATAAAACTCTTCATACCTTCATTGAAATCCAATGCTTTTAACTCTAAGCCATCAAAATTCAAATCACTTTTTTTATTGCGGATTTCTATGATGCTCGGATAGGTTGTTACTTCACTAAACACTGGCAAATCACCGAAGTCAAGAATCTGCTTAATCTCATAATCTTGTAAAAATGATCTTACTTTTACTCCATACTTAGCTTTCATCCATTTATTGGGAGTTATAAATTCAACTATCCCGTCATTTACCGAAAGTTTTAGGGCCAACTCCATAAAATATACATAGATATCGGCACTACCGTTATATACTTTAAAATTATTTTCAAAGATTTTCTTGAACAGTTTTATTTCTTCTTGGCGGATATATGGAGGATTGCCTATTACCAAATCAAAGCCTTTGTACTTTCCATCCTTGTCTAACACTTCAGGAAACTCAAATCTCCATTCAAAGGCATTGCGGTACATAATTCCTTGTTCTGCATCTTTCAATTCTTTTTCCCTTTGTTCAAGCAATAAGGTAAGTCTTCGCTCTTCTTTTACTTTATCTTTATCGCTTAGTTTTTTAGTGCCAAACAAATCAACATTATTCTGCACCAAAGCAATTTGGCCTCTTATCTCTGCTAACTTTTTCCTGCGTGGGTCACGCTTATAAATTGTGGCTGTGTATTCTTCTTTAATTTTTTTTATGAGTGCAGTAAGTTCGGTCTTGGCTTTCTTATCGGATGTCTTACGGTAGGTTTCAACTGCTGTTTTGTAGGTATCAAGATTGAACTGCTGCTTTTCAAAGGCTTCTCTCAGGTCAATATCCAATGGGAAGCGGCTTAACAAACTGTTTCCACACTTTATGTTGATATCAATATTGGGAAGTGTTTCGAGTTCAGTGAAATCAGGTTGCTTGTAATAAGCATTCTTTAGTAGCTCTATCCACAAACGTAAACGACAAATCTTTACTGAGTTGGGATTGATGTCCACGCCAAATAAACAGTTCTCAATAATAGTTTGTTTTTCATGGAAGAGCGTGCGCTGTAAGCGTTGTATTTCTTTAGGTGTTGATGTTTTAATTGAGAATCGATCCCCTCCAAAATTATAGGTAACAATTTTATTGACTATAGCAGGGGCAACATATTCAAACCCTTCATCTGTTTCAGTATTATAAACCACCAGCTCGTCATTGATTACCTCTGCTTTATAATCTGATATCCTCACTCCCTTTTCATCTGCCAGTAAACCTAATTCGGATTTGATAGCGATAATCTCATTGAGCGATGATACCAAGAAGTGACCGCTACCTACGGCAGGGTCACAGATGCGAAGTGAATTAATGAGTTTGTTGTATAGCAGCGTGTCTTTGCTACTTTTCTTCTCGGCCAAATAGTTTTTAAGATCGTCAAACGTGTCTGCTTTCCAGCCGTATTTGTCAGTAAATTTTTGTAGTACTGCCAATCGAATAGACTGGCGGCACATGTACATGGTAATAAAGCCAGGCGTAAAGATGGAGCCATCTTTATAGCCGTTTATTTTCTCAAATACTTTGCCCAGTACAGAAGCATTAATCAATTTCTTGCTGTCTTCCTGAATGTCTTCTGTTCCTTCGCTGGCAAAATCGTAGGCATCCAAAAAGCGGAAGATGTATTCAAGCGATGGTAATGACTCATTTTTCTTCTTGTCCTCTTTAAGAATACTTGAGCCAATTAATTCCAGCATCGCTGAATTGTCGAGCTGATTGATTTTCAGGGTTTGATCTTCCAGTTCGCTGATTTCGAAAAGTGAACTATTGAGATAGGGAACGCGACTGTACTTTTCTTTGATAACCTTTGATCTTTCTTCGGTTGTCTTTGCTAGTACCTGATGAAAGAGTTTATACAGTTCATCGAAATCTTTGATCATATCACTGTTTAGAAAGCGATAGGCTTTGTCGCCTTTGTGGTAATTGACCAACTGGCCTTCTAAAAGTTTTAGGAACAAGATTCTGTTAATCCATGTGATGCATAATTCAAGAGCAACATTATAGGTTTTTTCTCCTTTGGTTTGCCCGTAATTCTGTATGTCAGTTACTTTGTGCAAGGAATCTTCCGTGTCAAGAATGGAGATTGCCATTTCGAGCAATGAACCTGCATTTCTTTCACTTTTTTCTTTTCTATCAATAATGAACGTGGAGCCTTTATTAAATTGTTTTAAACCGATAATGTGTAGCAACTCTTTATAAAATTTCTCATCAAGGGTATTACTATCGTCAGCAAATGAGACTTTGAGCAAATGGTTTGGCGAAAAGATTTTAAAGAGCTGGATTAGTTTTTTGTCGTCTTGCTTGTCTTTGTTTGTTAAAGCATCTTGGTATGTGCGAATATCGAAATAGGTACAAGGTATTTCTTCTTCTAGGTCATTGATAAATGGTTTTGCTATTTCATTGTAGAATAGGGTCGTGTCCTTTGTTACTTTCTTTCCATCTCGCCAATCTTCGTATTGCTTTACAAATGATTTGTTCTTAAAAAATGTTTTCTCAAAGTAAGAGGCCTCGAAAATAAACCATTCGTTTATGTTAGTGGCAACCAAAAATTTGATGTCGCTGTTCTTTTCCTCAACGCGTTCTCTTAGATAATACAATACCAGTTCCTGAAATGCTTTCGCGTTTGGCTTTCCAGCCGTTATCATCTCTGATTTATTGCTTGGCCTTTTGGCTTCCAGTATTACGCCAACCTTATCTTTATTAGTCTTACCTATATGGATAACTAGGTCTTTGATGTCTTTTGTATTTATCTCGTTGGATTCCTTGTAATAGGTGTCGCGCAGGAAATCACGAATGTGGGTTTTCTGATTTTCCTCTCGTTCGATCTCATTAATCTTTCCTAAAAGCTTCGTAAGGTTTTCTTTGAATAGATCGATCTCGCTGCGAAGCGGCCTTTGCTTTAGGAAGGCTTTGTTTAATGACTGCTTCGGAGTCTTAATGACTAGTTTCATCAATAAAAATATAGACAGTGATCAACAGAAATGACAATTTAATGAAATAAAATACTTTTTCATTGCCTTCACAGAGTACGACTTTCTGCCTCGTAATTCGTGCCTCGTACTCTACTCTCCCCACTCCACCAACTTTGATCTATAAAAATCAATCCCCAACGCCTTCATACGCGGGGCGTGTTTGCCCAAGCGCAATTTGTACTCGTCCCAATTTCTTTTTGCATCAGGCGACCAACCAATCTCTGCATAGCCCAATAGCCGAGGGAAGGTCAAGTATTCAATTTCATCTGAGTTGGAAATAGTCTCTGACCACAGCGGGGCTTCTATACCCAAAATATTTTCTTTGCCAATTCCGTTTACGAGAGTAGTGGGGTTCCAGTTATAGGCTTTGTCCACTTCAATGTAAGCAGCCCAGTGCAAGCCAAGCTTTGTTGTTGAATCGTATTGCATGTCAAGATACGCCTTCTCTGCAGGCGACACGATCAACTTGCTCTCCTTCTCCACAGCCATCAGCGCGTACTTGGGCAGTTTCCAATGTTGCGTTACCGTCTCTGCGGTAATATTTCCTTGAGCAATTTCTTCCCACCCTATCATCTTCTTGCCATGTGCTTTCACTATTTCTTGAAAGCGATTGACAAAAGCGATGTAGTCTTCTTTTTTCGTTACCTGTGCCTCGTCTCCGCCCACATGAAAGTAAGGGCCAGGCGTGAGCACTGAAATTTCGCGGATCACATCATCTACAAATTTGAATGTCACTTCTTTTTCTATTCGCAATGTGCTCCAGCCCACCCGAGTACCTGTATACAATTCTGTTGGCTTTGACTTGCCATCTAATATGTTGTTAGCTGGCTCACTGATAGCCACTCTGCCTTCCACCGGAACGATGGTGCCGCCATTTAATTCTCCGTACGATGCCAACGCAGAGTTAATGTGGCCAGGCATGTCTATCTCAGGCACAATGGTGATGTAGTGCGAAAGCGCATAGTTGATCAATTCCGTGTATTGCTCTTGCGTATAAAATCCACCTGCGCCACCACCCACTTCTGTTTTGCCTCCATGTGCGGTCAAGTTAGGCCACGATTTTATTTCGATGCGCCAACCTTGATCATCCGATAAATGAAGATGCAAGAAATTGATTTTGTAAAGTGCTAGTTGATCGATATACAATTTTACTTCTTCCACACTAAAAAAATGACGCGCCACATCTAGCATCACTCCGCGATAAGAATAAGTAGGGAAATCACGAATGGTGCCAGTGGCAATTTCCCAAGGGCCTTGTTGCGCAGAGGGCATTTCAATTTTAGCAGGTAGTAATTGTCGGATTGTTTGGATGGCTCTGAATGCGCCCGCAGGTTGGTTAGCCGTGATCGTCATTAAATTTTCAGTGATCACAAGTTCATAGCCTTCTTCGCCCAATTCTGCAGTGCCACCTAATGTGAAATAAATTCCTGAAGTGGGTGGCTCTTGCGCCTCCACTATTTTCAATTCAAAACCCGTAGAAGGCTTTAATCTGCCTGCAAGATATTCGGCAATGGCCGTCCATTCTTTTGATCCTGTTTTTACATAAATGTTTGTGGTTGCCTGTAATTCAAAAACTTTGCCCGATGAAACCACCGAAACGGGTTTGGGGATGATAGGTAACAAAGCTAAGTCGGAGTGTTTGGGCGATTGGCAAGCAACAAGCAATACTAAACCAAGGATGTAAGTGATTCGAGTCATAGGGTTATGTGAATAATTAACTTTAAAAGTAAGGAATTTTCAGCGCATACTTGCCTGTGTTCTTGTATCTTGGCGCGCTACATGCTACCGATCAAAAACAGCAGACTCAACGATCGCAAGACCGAGGCCACCAAGAAACTTCGATTGGTTGTTGGGGGCATTGTCTTAGCCTACGGTTTCATCGTATTGACATTGAGCATCGCTTGGTATTCTGATCAAATGATCCAACCCTTTCATTTTTTCAACGATCTGCCTGAGTGGAAACAGCTTGATAAATTCGCTCATCTCTTCTGGACGTTCCATGTTTGCGCCATGGCTTCGCGCATGCTTAGGTGGGGAGGGTTAGATGAAAAAGCAAATAGTGTAGGGACAATTGTAGGTTTCTTAATTGTTTCATCCATTGAAATCTTAGATGGGTTTTCAGTAGGGTACGGAGCATCACTATTTGATTTGATTGCAAATGCGCTTGGAAGCATTTTGTTTTTTTTACAATTAAAAATTTGGAAGCACATTAAAATCTTCCCCAAAGTCTCTTTTCATTTTACTTCGTTTGCCATCTTACGCCCAAGTCTATTAGGCGATGGATTTTTTCAAGAAATATTGAAAGATTATAATGGTCAGACGTTTTGGTATTCGTGGTCGCCAGAAAAAAAATGGTGGCCTTCTTTTTTGTCAATTGCCATTGGCGTTGGCGCGGAAGGGATGATCTACGGCCGCGATGCTGAAAATGCACTGCATAATTTCTCACCGTACAGAAAATTCTTTTTCTCGCTGGATTTGAACCCACAGTATTTCCAATCAAAACAGAAATGGGCTCAGGTCATGATCTATCCGCTTACCATTTTTAAATGCCCCGCCCCTGCTCTTGAATTTTCAACTAAGGGGGTTAGGTTTCATTGGTTGTATTTTTAGTCTCTGGCATTCAAATATTAAACCACAGGGGACACAGAGAATGCACAGAGTTTAAATATAAATAGCCCTCTGTGGCCCTCTGTGTTCTCTGTGGTTAAAATTATGTACTCCGTGGTTAAAAATTATTGTTGTATCTCCAGTCATGTAAATTCATCCTACAATCTCCAAACTTTGATTACTTTTGAAATCCATAAATAAATGATAATGAAAAAGTTATTCTTTTTACTTCTAATGGCTGTGGCCGTTCAGGGTCTCGCACAACAAAAATGGCAAGGCAAGTTTGAACAATTAGATCAAATATTGCCCACGCCCAATAGTTACCGCTCTGCCTCTGGCGCGCCTGGAGTCAACTACTGGCAACAACGTGCCGATTACGATATTGATGTAGAATTGAATGACGAAACTCAATTACTCACGGGAAAAGAAACCATCACCTATTTCAATAATGCACCCGAATCACTTCGCTATTTATGGTTGCAGTTAGATCAAAACAATTTGTCGAAAGACAACATGACGGATAAAACTGAAACGAACCGCGTCCGCGATTCCGTCCCCGCTAAATTTTTTCCACTTAGCAGCGATACCTATGGCTACGAAGGTGGCTTTAAAATCATCTCTGTGAAAGATGCTGTCTCAGGCAAAGCTCTCCCCTTCCTCATCAACAATACCATGTTGCGAGTTGATTTGGCTGTGCCGATGAAAACTGGCGATAAGTACAGCTTCAAAGTGGAATGGAGTTACAATGAAAAAGATCGCATGAAGTTTGGCGAGCGTGGTGGTTACGAATTTTTTCCAGAAGATGGCAACTACCTCTACACTGAAGCACAATGGTTTCCACGCATGTGTGTGTTTGACGATTACGAAGGATGGCAGAACAAACAATTTTTAGGTCAAGGAGAGTTCACACTTACGTTCGGAAATTACAGAGTGCGCATTACGGTGCCGTCTGATCACGTAGTAGGCGCAACTGGCATGTTACAAAACCCCAAAGCAGTGTTGAGCAAAGAGCAAATTGATCGCTTTGAAACAGCCAAGAAAACTTTTGACAAACCTGTATTTATTGTAACAGAAGAAGAAGCCAAGAAAAAAGAGAAAGAGCGCTCTAAGAAGAAAAGTACGTGGGAATATTATGCAGAAAACGTGCGCGACTTTGCCTTTGCTACTTCACGTAAATTTATTTGGGATGCGATGGCGGTAAAAGTAAATGGCAAAACGCCATTGGCACAATCTCTCTATCCAAAAGAAGGGAATCCACTATGGGCAAAAGAATCTACGATGGCAATCAAAAACACATTAGAAGTTTATTCTGCTCGCACACTCGATTACCCTTACCCAACGGCCTATTCGGTACATACGGCTAATCAAGGCATGGAGTACCCGATGATTTGTTTTAATGGAGGAAGACCCAAAGCGGATGGCACTTATTCTCAACGGACTTACGAAGGCATGGTGGGCGTGATCATCCACGAAGTAGGTCACAATTTTTTTCCGATGATCGTTAACTCAGACGAGCGTCAGTGGAGTTGGATGGACGAGGGATTGAATTCATTTCTTGAAAGAGAAACAAAGCGCGAGCGCTACCCAAATGTAAATATCAGTTGGGGCTCACCCAAAGGCATGGCAGGCTACATGAAAGGAGATAAAAATATGATGCGCCCTGTTATGTGGGATTCTGATAATATTCCCGGTAACGACTTTGGGCCGAATGCTTATGGCAAACCCTCTGCCGCACTCACGCTTTTGCGCGAAACGGTGATGGGTCCTGAATTATTCGATAAAGCTTTTAAAGAATATTCTCAGCGTTGGGCATTCAAGCATCCGAAGCCTGCTGATTTTTTCCGCACGATGGAAGACGCCTCGGCTGTTGACCTAGATTGGTTTTGGCGCGGATGGTTTTACACGGTAGACAATGTAGATGTAGAGTTGGACGAAGTGAAGTGGTTCAAAGTAAAATCAGAACAGAAAGATTTGGAAAACAAAAACATTAAAACCAAAGCAGGTGACTTAGCAGTCGATGCAAAGGGTAAGGAAAAAGCCACTGATTTCAGCAATGGCCCACAAGAATTCACGATGATCAATACAGAAGACAAAATGTATGGTGAATTCAAAAACAAAATCAACGATGGGGAAGTGCGAAAAAAATTAGCTGATAAAAATTTGTATGAAATTTCATTGAAAAATAAAGGCGGCTTGGTCACACCTGTTATCATTGAGTGGACATTCAAGGACGGAAGTAAAGAATTAGAAACCATCCCCGCAGAAATTTGGCGCGTGAATGAAAACGAAGTGAAGAAAGTTTTCTTGAAAGAAAAAGAAGTGGTGGGTGTGATCATCGACCCTAACGGTGCTTCCGCAGATGTCAACTTGAGCGATAATGTATTTCCTAAAAAACCAACGGAGAACAAGTTTGATCAGTTGAAGAAAAACTAGCTTAAAAGTGGCAGGCACTATTTGTGCAAGGCTTAAACCTTAGTAGAGATTAGTAGTAACTATGAACCCTAACCTTATTACCTTATTTTGCTCTATAAAGTGGCGGAACAATAAAATAAGGTTGGGCAAGATTTCATAAAACGATTCTTCTACTAAGGTTAAAGCCTACGCACAAGATCGGCAATTAAAAATTTATGCAATTCAAACGCCATTGAGCCTAACTATCTAAATGCCCGAATTTATAAACCAACATGTTGGTGTCCTCGGTGGCGGTCAACTCGGTCGAATGCTCATTCAATCGGGCATTGATTTCAATATTCATTTTTCTATTTTAGATCCTGATGCCTCCGCTCCTTGTCAACCCATTTCAAGTTTCACAAATGGAAAGCTAACCGATTTTCAAACTGTAATTGATTTTGGAAGTAAATGCGATTTGATAACCATCGAAATTGAAAATGTGAATGTGGCTGCACTGAAAGAGTTGGTGAAGCAAGGTAAAAAAGTTTTTCCGCAACCAGAGATTATTGAGTTGATCCAAGACAAACGCACCCAAAAAGAATTCTATAAAAAAAACAATATCCCCACGGCTGATTTTATCTTAGTTCAAAATAAAGAGGAAGTTGCCAAGCATGTTTCCTTTTTGCCAGCGGTAAACAAATTGGGCAAAGAAGGCTATGACGGTCGGGGTGTACAAATCCTTCGCACAGAAAAAGATTTGGCCAAAGCCTTTGATGGACCAGGGTTGTTGGAAAAACTCATCGACTTTGAAAAAGAAATTGCAGTGATTGTTGCTCGCAATGAGAAGGGAGAAATCATTTCTTACTCTGCAGTAGAAATGGTCTTTCATCCTGAGGCCAATTTGGTGGAATATCTTTTCGCGCCTGCGCAAATAGAAAAAAGTGTAGCCCACGAAGCAGATCGAATTGCCAAAGAGATTATTCAAAAGCTAGGAATGGTCGGCTTACTTGCCGTAGAACTGTTTGTAACTAAAGACCGAAAGGTATTGGTAAACGAAATAGCACCGCGCCCACACAACAGCGGCCATCAAACCATTGAAGCCAATGTAACTTCGCAATACGAACAACACTTGCGCGCCATCCTCAATCTTCCGCTGGGCGATACCTCGGCACTAAAACCAAGCGCCATGGTCAATCTATTAGGCGAAGAAGGATTTTCTGGCGAAGCTAAATATGAAGGCTTGGAAGAAATACTGGCGCTGTCAGGCACTCACGTGCATCTTTATGGAAAGAAGGTAACAAAACCTTTTCGCAAGATGGGGCATGTTACCATTGTGGATGCTGATTTAGAAAGTTTGAAAAAGAAAGCCAACTTTGTTAAACATACACTGAAAGTAAAGGCATGAGCAAAGCAATAGTAGGTATTATCATGGGCAGTCAATCTGATTTAAAAATCATGAGAGAGGCAGCCGAGTTTTTAGAAGAGATGAAAATACCTTTTGAGTTGACGGTGGTTTCCGCACATCGCACCCCACATCGAATGGTAGACTACGCTTCATCCGCTAGAGGTCGCGGATTGAAAGTAATTATTGCAGGCGCAGGTGGAGCTGCCCATTTGCCTGGCATGGTGGCCTCGCTTACCTCATTGCCTGTGGTTGGCGTCCCCATCAAATCATCCAACTCCATTGATGGATGGGATTCTGTACTCTCCATTTTACAAATGCCTTCTGGCGTACCCGTGGCCACCGTGGCATTGAACGGTGCAAAGAATGCGGGAATTTTAGCAGCTCAAATTTTAGCCTGCGATAATAAATCAATCGCAAAAAAATTGGATGTATTTAAAGTTAGCCTTCGCAAGAAAGTGGAGGAATCTTTCAAGTCTATTGAGAAAAAGGGCTGGAAGCATACTGAATAACTGATTTCCTGTTTACATATCGGTCTTGTACTTTGCGCCCTTTGCCAACTTCTAAAAATGCCTAACTTCGCCTCCCAATTTCAGATTAAATGAAACCAGACGAGAAAGGTTGGCTAAAAGAGTACCTAGCGTTCCGTCAGGATTTGCTGAAAGGTCTTTCTTTTGAAAACAAGAAGGCTTCTCACCCAGAGCAATCACTATACCGTGTCATCCAACCAACTGGCCTCATGTATGGCCAAGCTGTTAGCTCGATAGAATACCCTGATTCAAAAGATTGGAGCGAAAAAGATCGAATGAAAATTTTATTGGCAGAGAGTTTAATCAGCAGTTCTCTTCTCTTCTATGATAAGCAAATAAAAGATCCTGTTGAACTTTCTGAGGTGATCATAAAGACACTAGAGAGCATTGGTAATTTTTACAACAATATTTTTCCCGAGCTGGCTACACCAACCAAAACGTTGTTCGGACGAAAAAAGACTCCACTCGAAATAGCTGAAAAAATATTAGACAAGCGGGTAGAGTTTACAGAAGAGTTCAATGACAACTTCTGGGTTCAGTTCTTTCACAACAGTCTTCTCTTTTTAGATATCTTTATTTTCGGTCAATGGATACACACCAATGCAGATCGCATTGTAGCAGACTTTTTTAAATACGAGCGAGAAGAACTCCGCTTCTCAGTTGTAAAGGTGATTGCCGCAGCGGCCCACGCCAACAAAACAGTAGAGTTTGAAGAAAGAAGATTACTCGATTTCTTCCTTCAAAGCGCTGGACTCACGGCTGAGAAAAAAAGAGAAGCCTATACTATTTTTGAAAAAGGTATTGCTATAGAAGAAATCAATTTGCCCACTAACAACTCGTGGATCTTAAAAAAATATTTTTTAGAGATAGCCATCTTAACTATTTGGGCTGACAAGCGAGTGGAGGTAATGGAGCAAGATTTCCTGAAAAGACTTTGTCCCTACCTAGGCTTTTCGGAAGATGATTTAGAAAACAGTATGATGGCTGTGGAGGGTTTTGTATTAGAGCATTGGGATCAACTGAACAGCTTGCAAGACAAACAGAACTATCAACAAGTAAGCGAGCGATTTATCAGTCGCATGGCAAATGTCACCAACAACAATAAAAATAAGTTGCTAAAGGAGGTACAGGAGAGTGAAGAGTTGATGGCACTATTGAAAAAAGCGAAGTCAAACGAGCTGACCGATCAAGAGAAGAAGCACATGCAAGAATTGTTGATTGTTGTGCTTAAGACTATCCCAACATTTGTGATTATTTCCCTTCCGCAGCGGTTTCTCACGCTGCCCATTCTTTTAAAGATTCTCCCTAGTAATTTCTTTGCAGAAGTTTAACTGATCTCTTTGGATTCTTTTTTGTCCTTTCTTGGGATTATTATAGAGAAGACAATGGAGAGCGTAAGTGTTACAAGGATTACTGAAAAGGATAAAGTTGGAGGTATTTCATAATGGACTATATCTAGCAGCATTTTTGCCCCGATAAAGAATAAAATGATCGATAAACCTTTCTGCAACAAGTAGAATTTATCAATCACACCCGATAGCAAGAAGAACATGGCGCGAAGACCCATCACAGCGAAGATGTTGGAAGTATAGATCAAGAATTCATTTTGGGTGATAGCAAAAGCCGCTGGTATGGAGTCCATGGCAAAGATCAAGTCTGTGGTTTCAATCAATACGATCACCAAGAACAGTGAAGTGAACATATACTTGCCATTTTCTTTTATTAAAAAGGCTCCACCCGCTTCACTTTTGGTCAGGGGCAAATATTTTCTGCATAATTTAACAATTGGATTTTTCTCTGGGTCAATTTTCTCATCGCTATCTTCAAAATAGATTTTGATTCCAGAGTAAATCAAGAACACCCCCATCACATACAATAACCAATGTAACTTGGCTATGAGCAAGGCTCCAATAAAAATGAAAACTCCACGGAAAACGACTGCCCCTAAAATCCCCCAAAACAAGATGCGATGATAATATTCTTCTTTGATGGTGAAATACTTCAATATTAAAAGGATAACAAAAATATTATCTACTGAAAGTGCATATTCGGTAAGGTAGGCCGAAAAATACTCCACCATTGCATCAAACCCTGAGGTAGACTTAACTACTCCATTGTCAGTTGTGGAATAGGGGCCATTGAGATAAATGAAATAAGCAAAGACTGTACTTACTATGACCCAAAAAATGGATTGGTATAGAGCCGATTTGGTGGTGATCTTGTGCGCACTTTTGTTGAAAAACCCGAGGTCAATCAATAAAAAGACAACAATGATAACCGTAAAAACCCCATAGAGTAAAGTCTGCGCACTTATGGAGGTACCGAACAGAGAAAAAAGAAGCATCGCCTGATTTACGGGGGTTAAAAGTTAAAGCAGGAGAACAAATTCATCAGAGACACGCGGTATATGTTTAAACAATCTTCAAAACTACGAATATATTCTGTAACAAAAACCCTCTTTAAGGTTTTGATATCCAAATCTACTTGAAGGAAACCTTTTTATATTGCAATTAAATGCATTTTTGGCTTGTTAATAGAATTGGAGGGTAATTTCTTTGCAATGATCCATTAAGTTAACAACTAGGTAAAAATGTTCAAGTTACCAACCAAATAAGTGTCATCAAATTGAACATATTAAGCTTGGCCTTATGTTTTAGTTAGATTTGAAAGGATAAACGACTTTTTTATCAGGAAACAGCTATCAAGTAGGCAAAAATCTATTTTTATTGAAGCTCCATCTGCAACTTGAGCAAATTGCTATAAATACCGTCATCGCGTTGTGTAAGCTCATGGTGAGAACCGGCCTCGGCAATCTGGCCGTCTTTGATCACCAAAATCCTGTCGACTTTGCGGATGGTGCTAAGGCGGTGGGCAATCACAATCGTAGTTCTATTCTCCATCAATTTTTCAAGAGCTTCCTGCACCAAGCTTTCTGATTTGGCATCGAGCGAGCTAGTAGCTTCATCTAAAATCAATATTGAAGGGTCTTTTAGAATGGCACGGGCAATGGCCACACGCTGCTTTTGCCCACCAGAGAGTTTTACGCCACGATCTCCGACTAGTGTATCCATTTTTTCAGGGAAGCTTTCTATGAATTCCCAAGCATTGGCTTTCTTCGCAGCATCAATTATCTCCTGCTCAGTCGCTCCTGCTTTTCCATACGCAATATTTTCGCGGATGCTACCGCCAAACAAAATCACTTCTTGTGGCACAATGCCGATATTGTTTCGGTAGTCGGTCAAATTATAGTTTGTTGCACTCTCGCTATCTACGCGAATATCCCCGGTATTGATTGGATAGAAACGCATGAGCAAACTGATGATCGTTGATTTACCCGAGCCACTTGGCCCGACTAATGCAATTTTATCACCCGGTTCGATTGAAAAGTTAATACCTTTTAAGACTTGGTAATCAGGGCGAGTTGGATAGACAAACGACACATTTTTAAACTCTACTTTGCCTGAGAGTTTTAATGATTTAGTTGATTGACTGTTTTCATCTGGCTGATCTAAGATTTCAAGGACTCTTTCAGATGCGCCAATCGATCGCTGCAATGAGCTGTAGATATCTCCCAAGCCTGCTATTGATCCGCCAATGAAAGAAGTGTATAAAATGAACGAAAACAATTCGCCCACTGTGCCTTGTTTGTTCTGCAGAAGATAAGCACCATACCAACTCACTGCCACAATGCCACCAAATAATGCAAGAATAGTAAACGAAATAAACAAGCCTCTGTACTTGGAAGCATGGATGGCTGTCTTTACTACTTCGTTGAGCGATTTTCTGTAACGAAGAACTTCAAATAGTTCGTTGGTAAATGATTTTACCACGGCTATGGATTGCAAAGTTTCCTCTACAATCACATTCGCATTCGCTAATTGATCTTGCGTTTTCTTGGAAAGCTTGCGAATGAATTTTCCAAAAAATAAAGCGCTGATCACCAACACAGGGAAAGTAAGCAACATGAAAATAGTGAGCTTGGGTGTGAGGATAAAAATGAGCGGGATGCCTATCAGCAGCACAAGCAATTGACGCAGAAGTTCCGCCAACGTAAAAGTAAATGTGTCCTGCAGTGTGCCTACATCAGAAGTAATTCTACTGGTAAGTTCACCTACCCTCCGGCTATCAAAAAAAGAAAGAGGCAACCAAATAATTTTTGAATAAACAGCATTGCGCAAATCTGCCAGCGATCGTTCGCTCACAATGGTGAATGTATAAACACGGATGAACGAGAAAACACTTTGAATAGCCAATATACCAATCAAAGCCAGAGCGATTTGATTGATACTGGTGAGAATGAAACCACCTTTGCCCTGGGCTACATCTAAAAGTTTGCCTGCAAAATAAGGGAACGAGAGTAGTGTGCCACTAGATAATGCTAGGGATAGCAACCCAAGAATAAACGTTTTGCGATAGGGGATTACGAAACGAAATATGCCTAATAATTTCTTTATGCCTTCTTTGTTAAGCTTGCGCTTTTCCCCTTCTTCTAAAACCGTACGTTTGGCCATTTTTTGTTAGTAGTGATAAATTGATTTCCTATGATTTTAATCTAAAGTTGACAAATGCACAATTGATACCGCTCGAAATATTGACACCTGTTTGTCAATTGTCAACTTTTGCCCCAATGCTTCCTTTGATGGAAAACCTTACACTGTCGCTCAAAATCATTTTTTGAGAACCTGTTATGGAATAATCTTTAATCAATAGCTCGCCTGATAGATCATCCAACGCCATCATCAAATCCCTTTTGGTAAAATAGAGGGCGTTCTCTTCTTGATAGTTGGATTCGATCTTTTTTAAATTTTTAAAATCATCATGAAAATAAAAGCGCACGAATGGAATGGGTGATTTGATTTTCGATTGATACGTGCGAACCTGTAGATTACTTTTCGTGTCTTTGCCTTCGGTAATTTCGTAATTGCCTTTATAAAGTGGTTTGTTGATCACATCTAATTGGCGGAACACATCCCATTCGTGCGCCAATCGAGTGCTGTCGATGAGAAACAAGGAGTGATCTTGCTTGCTATCAATCATCGCCACTTTATAAATAGAATCCTTGTTGCTCATTTGTTTTTGAATTTGACTAGTGATCAAACTATCAAAATCAAAATAAGGCTTATCGTATTTTAGATTCGCTTGCTTGCAAGCAATGAAAGAAATAGCGATTAGTAGAATTGTAAATATATTTTTAATCTGCATCATGTTTTATTTGTTAACAGTTGACAAATGGTCAATTGATAAAGCGTCCAAGCATCATCATTCGTGGGACATTGGCGACACCTATTAAAAAGTCGCAGGTTTCGCCAATGCCTCATGGAAAAAACCGGAATTGCAACTACCCATTTTTTCTACCTTTCCACCAACACCGTTCCCGTCATCTCCTTTGGAATATCAATGCCCATGATGGTAAGGATGGTTGGCGCAAGGTCGCCCAATTTTCCGTCTTTGATTTTAGAATATGTTTTTGAATCGTCAACCAAAATGCAAGGCACTAAGTTGGTGGTGTGAGCTGTGTTGGGCGAGCCATCTTCGTTGACCATGATTTCGGCATTGCCGTGATCCGCAATGATAATTACAGAATAACCATTTTTGCGCGCCACTTCGGTGACGGCTTCATTACATTTATCAACTGTCTCCACCGCTTTAACTGCGGCAGAAAAAACACCTGTGTGACCTACCATGTCTGGATTGGCAAAATTTAAGCACACAAAATCAACTTCTCCTTTTTGTAATTCGGGAATGATTTTATCCTTAATATCGTTCGCACTCATCTCTGGTTGCAAATCATACGTGGCCACTTTGGGCGATGGGCACATGAGACGCGATTCCCCTGTAAATGCTTCTTCACGTCCGCCCGAAAAGAAAAACGTAACGTGTGGATATTTTTCTGTTTCTGCAATGCGGATTTGTTTTCTTCCTGCCCTTGAAACAATTTCACCCAATGTGTTGGCTAAATTATCTTTATCGAAAATCACTTTTACATCGTTGAACGAATCATCATAATTGGTAAGCGTAACGTAATACAATTTTAATTTCCTCATCCCTTGCTCGGGATAATCTTGTTGTGTCAAGGCCATGGTGATTTCACGCCCACGGTCAGTACGGAAATTAAAACACAACACTACATCGCCTTCTTGAATAGTCGTTAGCGGATTGCCATTTGCGTCTACGGCAACAATTGGTTTGATGAACTCATCGGTCACGCCAGCATCATACGATTTTTTCAACGAAGCGAGCATGTCTGAAGATTTTTCGCCTTCACCTTTTACCATGAGGTCGTAGGCTAACTTCACACGCTCCCATCGCTTATCACGATCCATGGCATAATAGCGGCCAACAATGCTGGCCAGTTTGCCCGTTGTTTTACCAAGATGATTTTGTAAATCGGTGAGGTAGCCTAAGCCACCTTTCGGGTCGGTATCGCGCCCATCCGTAAAAGCATGGATGAAAAGATTTTTTACTTGCTGATTCTTGGCGATGGTACACAAACCCTTCAAATGTTCGGTGTGCGAGTGGACGCCCCCATCGCTGACCAAGCCAATCAAGTGAACAGATTTGTTGTTCGCCTTCGCGTAAGCAAAAGCATCTACCAATGTTTGGTTTTGATCGAGTTCTTTTTCCTCCACGGCTTTGTTGATGCGCACCAAATCTTGGTACACCACACGACCTGCGCCAATGTTCATGTGCCCCACTTCTGAGTTGCCCATCTGCCCAGCAGGCAGCCCCACAGCCAAGCCCGATGCCTCTAGTTTACTATGCGGGTATTTTTGGTATAGAGAATTGATGTACGGGGTTTTGGCATTATCAATAGCTGACACTTTCAGGTTTTTGGCGATGCCCCAACCATCCAATATCATCAAGAGTACTTTTTTGTCCATAAGAAGTTTGAAATAAGTTGCAAATATACGGTGAAAATGGCCTCACGCTGCACGCCACATGCCTCAAGCTGATTTGAGGTAACTCTAACAGCCTGTAGCTTGTAGCATGTGGCTTGAAGCCTTAGTATTTTCGTAAATAAATCTTTTCGCAAAACACGATAATGGCATACTTTTGGCCTTAACTTCACACCTATGAGAACGACAAAGTGGATATTGATAGTGTTTTTGGTGCTTTCCTCTTCTCACCTATGGGCGCAGGTGGAGATTTTCGCTCCTATGAAGGAGGCCATCAAGGCCAATAACGCCAAAGAAGCGGTAAAACATTTTAATTCTTCGGTAGATATCAACATTGAAGGCGAGATCAACAACTATAGCCGAGCGCAAGCAGAATTTGTGCTGACCGATTTTTTTAAAAAGCACCCTGTTGCCGATTTTAACATCGTGCATACGGGTTCATCGCCCAACGGGCTCAAGTTTGCCATTGGCAAATACCAAAGTGGCAGCGACAATTACAGTGTGCTGATGCGCGTGCGCGAATCTGACAAAAAGTATTTCGTGCACGAGATCAGTTTCATCAAGGAATGAAGCGCCCTGCTTATCTAACAGAAGCGGCCATCCAATCTTTTATTGCATCCGCCTTGGCGGAAGACATTGGTGAAGGCGATCACTCATCGCTTGGCGCAATACCGAAGGACACGCAAAGTAAAGCAAGACTTCTCATCAAAGATGACGGCATTATTGCTGGGCTTGAATTGTCAGAGAAAATTTTTCACCAAGTAGATGCGCTTTTGAAGGTTGAATATTTTAAGAGAGATGGTGAGTCAATAAAAAAAGGCGAAGTGGCTTTTGAAGTGAAAGGCAGGGCGCAGTCCATTTTATCGGCCGAGCGGCTGGTACTGAATTGTATGCAGCGTATGAGCGGCATTGCTACTTACACGCAAAGGCTTTGCAAATTGATTGAAGGGACAAGCGCGCAACTTTTGGACACCCGCAAGACCACGCCCAATTTTAGGTTAATGGAAAAGTGGGCGGTAAAGATTGGTGGTGGCCATAACCATCGCTATGCGTTATATGATATGGTGATGTTGAAAGACAACCACGTTGATATGGCGGGCGGGATACAGCAAGCGATAGAGAGGACCAAAAAATATTTGAAGGAGAAAAATAAAAAACTGAAGATAGAAGTGGAGACGCGCAACCTGAAGGAAGTGGAGGAGGTGCTGCGCGTAGGTGGTGTGGACATTATCATGCTCGACAACATGAGCGCAGACGAAATGAAAAAGGCGGTTCTATTGATTAGTGGAAAATATAAAACCGAAGCGAGCGGAGGCATCACAGAAACCACCCTACGCCCTGTGGCAGAGTGCGGGGTGGACTTTATCTCTGTGGGGGCGTTGACCCATTCGGTGAAGAGCTTGGATTTGAGTTTGAAGTCGGTATAAGTATATTGGCCACAAGCTTCAAGCTCATTCGGCAGCCCTATTCAGCTTGTAGCCTGAGGCATGCAGCCTGTTTCAAAAAGTAATTTCACCATCCCACTACAAATCCACCAAAACTGGATTATTTTTGCCCTCCCTTATAGGATAAAATCAATATGATTGTAAAAACAAAGAACTATCGTCTCGAGAAGAAAGCGTATATCCGCATGGCATTGAAAAATATCCTACGCAAGCAGTGGTGGGTAAGTTTGATTGTAGTGGCTATTTGCCTTTTTTATTTTTTAGTGCCCAGCATTTGGTGGTTCATTGGTGCTTTTGTTGGTGCGGGACTATACCTATTGTTTTGGTGGATACAATTTTATGGTGTAACCCAGTTGGAACAAGGCAAAATGTTATTCGAACGGTTTTCGTATGAGATCACCAGTCAGCAGATTGTGATGAAGATCAACCCGCGCGAGGGTATGCCCATGAAGTGGGATCAGATTAAAAGTGCAGAAGTGGGCAAAGACTATTTTCTGCTGTTTGTTAACAAGGCACAATTGATACACATGCCTTTCAAAATTTTCAATACGGATAACGAGCGGAAGTTTGTGAACAGTATTTTGAGGAATAAGGGGTTGGTGAAGGGGTGAGGAAAGTAGGCAAAAAGCAAAAGGCAAGTTTAGTGATGAATGATACCTTTAGTAATTGAAATCAAGGACGTGAATTTTGTTGGCAATAGTGCCATGCTCCTTTCATTTTCAAACGACAGAACATTTATTGTGCCATTGGATAAGTTTAAGGAAATCGAGGCTCTAAGCCCAGAAGATAAAAATGACTTTGAGATAATCGATGGCGAGAATCTTTCTTTTGTGGCATTGGACGAGAGATACAATACTCATGAGTTAACAGGGATCTAAAACTCAAACTATTATGAAAAATGTGCTGCTTTTGTTGTCTGTTCTTTTCTCCATCAATATTTGCTCAGCCCAAAAAATCGACTTCGATAAAAAACTGAAAGAGCTGAACATTGAACTCTTCGTTCCCAGCAAGCCCATTGCCAATTATGTAAAAGCAGTTCGCACGGGTAACTTATTGTATCTCGCTGGTCATGGTCCCACCAAAGCAGATGGCAGCAACATCCTTGGAAAAGTAGGACGCGAATTGACCATCGAACAAGGTTACGAGGCTGCCAAACAAACTGGTATTTCCATTCTCTCTACTCTAAAAGCTGAGTTGGGCGACTTGAATAAAGTAAAGCGAATCGTCAAAGTCTTAGGCATGGTCAATTGCACAGAAAATTTTACTGATCAACCAAAGGTCATCAATGGCTTTTCTGATTTGATGGTAGCCGTGTTTGGTGAGAAGGGAAAGCACGCTCGCTCGGCCGTTGGCATGTATGCGTTGCCTTTGAATATGAGTGTAGAGATTGAGATTGTAGTGGAGGTGGAGTAACCACACCTGTAACAATTAGTCCAGCCTATCGTCTTAGCTGCATGGCTAATTGGTTTTACTCACTTAGAAAAATTCTATTTTTTAAATTTGTAGTTATTTATTTGCGGTACCTGATTGGTTTCTCATTTGTATTCGCTTCATTTATTAAAATCCAAGGGGAGCGGTTCACAATCATACCAGTAACAGAGCCTATAGGTTATTTTTTCGAGGCAATGTATCAAACAGGGTTCTATTGGAATTTTCTTGGTTGGAGTCAATTTATAGCTGGCTGTTTATTAATGACCCAAAGGTTTGCTACCATTGGGGCAATGGTTTTCTTTCCAATCATTTTAAATGTTTTCATGATCACTCAGGCCATTGACTTTGGTAGTGGTACGCCTATTATCACCACGCTAATGTTGCTGGGCATTATCTTTCTGTTGTTGTGGGATTATAAGAAATGGATTTTTCTCTTTCAACGCGATCATACTATTCAAGTTGATTTAACGAAGGAACCAGAAGATTTATTTATGAATGATCCTGTTTGGGTAATTACAGGAATCTCTTTTGTTTTATTACTAATTCTTCCGCGTGTGCTGGAGGTAGGGAATCCTTTTATTTGGTCAGCATTCTTTCCATTGATTGGTCTAATACCCTTTATCTATGCATTGGTAAAATACCGAAAGAAAAACCCCGCATTGAAAGTAAGAACGAGAACGGAAATATAATTTTTCTTTTACTTCCAATAATCATACTGCATATACCTCGCAGTTTCATCAGCCGCTTCTTTCCCTAGTAATTTTGAAATCACATACAGTGACATGTCAAGCCCCGCAGAAATCCCTGCCGATAAAATGATTCGACCATTATCAACCCATCTTTCTTCAGGGAAGAGTTTTGTATTGGGTGCAACTTCTTGCATTTGTTTCACCGCTCCCCAGTGAGTAGTAGCCGATAGATTTTCCAACAAACCTGCTTTCGCTAAAATTAGTGAGCCCGTGCAAACGGAAAGAAGTAATTCGGCTTTTTTGTTTTGCTCTTTTATCCAATCCAGCATCACAGCATTATCCATTTCTTTACGACTCCCAAATGGAGTTCCGTCTTTATGATAGCCTCCTCCTCCAGGCACAACAACAATATCGGCTTGAGGGCAATTGTGAAATTGATAAGTTGGAGTAATAATCAGTTTATTTCGAGCTGAGATTGTAGCTTGCTCAGCAACAGTAAAAACCTGAAACGGAGGCACTGTAGAAGTGCGTAATCCACAGACACCAAAAACTTCAAACGGCCCGGCAAAATCCAAGACCTCGATATCATCAAACAAAACAACGGCTACTTTGCGCATGGCTTTTAGTTATTGTACGGAATAAACCGCAAGATTCAATCATTTTTTGCGAATCAAATCGCAAAAGTCATATAAATGGTAAAAAAATTGCCACGGAAACACAGAATCTTTTTCCGTGCCTCCGTGGCAAATGCATTTTCCGCAGAAAAAAATCAAGCTAAACTCAAAACCCCTCTCTCCTTCGCTTCCAGCACCGTCTCGCCCACCAAGTACTCATCAACTGCTCTTGCGGCCTCTCTTCCTTCACTGATCGCCCAAACTACCAACGACTGCCCTCTGCGCGCATCGCCCGCGGCAAAAATTCCTTCTGTAGAAGTTTGATAGCGCTGGCATTTAATATTGCCACGCTCATCTTTTTCTAAGTCAAGTTGGTCAATCATACCATGATGCTGCGGGTGAACAAATCCCATCGCAAGCAAAGCTAATTGACAAGGAAGTGTTTTTTCTGTTCCTGCAATTTCTACGAAAGAAGGTGATTTGCCAAGTTGCGTCTTCACTTCTACTTCAGCAATTTTCAACCCAACTAAATTTCCATTTTCATCGCCAACAAATTCTTTTGTTACTATTGACCATTTTCTTTCGCAGCCCTCTTCATGCGAGGTAGAAGTGCGCAAGATCATTGGCCAACTGGGCCAAGGCATCGCTTCCGTTCTGTCTTTCGGTGGCTTCGACAAAATTTCAATTTGAGTTACCGATTTTGCATGATGGCGATTGCTTGTGCCCACGCAGTCCGAGCCCGTATCACCACCGCCAATCACCACCACATTTTTGTGTGTAGCCCAAATTTCTTCCACTTCTATTTTCTTACCACTTACTCTGCGATTTTGTTGCGTCAAAAATTCCATAGCAGGATAAACCCCTTTCAAATTCCGTCCAGGTATTGGCAAGTCGCGAGGAATGGTAGAACCTATGCAAAGTAGCACTGCATCAAAATCATCGCGCAGTTGTTGCACCGAAATCGTTTCGCCAATCGATGTCTTCGTTTGAAACTTCACTCCTTCTTCCGCCATCAAATTAACTCTGCGATCAAGCACTTGCTTATCCAATTTAAAATCTGGAATGCCGTAGCGCAGCAATCCACCTATTTCATCGGCACGCTCAAAAACAGTTACCTCATGCCCCGCATAATTCAATTGCGCAGCCGCAGCCAACCCCGCAGGGCCAGAGCCAACCACAGCTACTTTTTTATTTGTTCTTGCCGCGGGCTTTCGCGGTTTCGCATATCCTTCTTGAAATGCTTTTTCGATGATCATCTTCTCGATGTACTCAATCGTCACCGCGGGTTTGTTGATGCCCAACACACACGATGCCTCGCATGGCGCAGGACAAATCCTTCCTGTAAACTCAGGAAAATTATTTGTCGATACTAAAATTTCATACGCCAGTTTCCAATTGCCTTGGTACACCGCATCGTTAAATTCAGGAATGATATTCCCTAGTGGGCAACCCGAATGGCAAAACGGCACACCACAATCCATGCAGCGCGATGCTTGCTTCACCACAATTTTTTCATCCAGCGCAGCATCCACTTCATTGTAGTCGTTGATGCGTTCTTTCGGGTCGCGCTTTTTCGGCAGCTCTCTTTCAAATTCTAAAAACCCAGTTGGTTTGCTCATAATTTTTAATTCTCAATTTTTTTGCGGCCTGGCGAGGCGCCATCGGGCTATCCGCTACAAGTCCGTCCACGCACATACAACACACTTCGGGCTTTCCGCTTCTATCCCTGGCCGATGCCAGCCCGTCATTCATTTAGGTTTGTGGGGACAAAGCCTAGACAAGAGTTCTAAATTTTGTCTTTATATTTTACTATTAACCCATAAACAATTAAGCCTATACCACTTAAGAGCTTAACTTCATTTGGGATTAGCATTCCGATATTAGAAGTAAAAGATGAAGCGACAATAATTACTCCGCCTAAAATCAATTTAATTCCATTATCAAATTTCATGAATCAATTCTCAGTTTTACCCCCTCCTCCTTCTTGGTTTGTGACCCCACAGACCAACACTCTTCTCCTAAAAAAACCTAAACACATTTCGGTTGTGTCCCCACAAACCGAGGAGAAGGATTCCGTCCGAGCAAACATCATTTTCAAATTTTCAAATCGACTAATTTTCAAATTAATTTGCAGACTGCTGAATCGGCACACCCACAAACTTGTTCAACTTCTTTTTCTCCAACACCGCCTTGTAATCAATCGGCATTACCTTGATAAATTGTTTGAAAGCCGTTTGCCAGTAACTTAATATATGTGCAGCCACTTTACTTTGTGTAAACTCATGATGCGACAAAATCATTTTCTTTAGCAACGCCTCATCTTCATTGTCCAGCGTATCCAGCAGCACCATTTCCATGTTGCAATTTTTCACAAATGTTTTGTTCACATCCCACACATACGCCACACCACCGCTCATACCTGCAGCAAAGTTTCTTCCCGTGTCGCCCAGTATCACCACCGTGCCGCCAGTCATGTATTCGCAGCCGTGGTCACCAACACCTTCTACCACCACATGTACACCCGAGTTACGTACAGCAAAGCGTTCGCCTGCCATGCCATTAATGTAAGCTTCACCCGATGTCGCGCCAAAGAAGGCCACGTTGCCCGTGATACTATTTTTAGATGCGTTGTAAGTAGATTTTTTATTTGGATAGAGAATCAATTTTCCCCCGGACAAACCTTTTCCAAAATAGTCGTTGGCATCGCCTTCCAATTCAAACGTAACACCACCCGTGGTGAAAGCGCCAAAGCTTTGCCCAGCCGTGCCAGTGAACTTAAAATGAATCGTGTCTTTAGGGGGCCCTGGCCCACCATAGAGTTTTGAAATTTCATTGGAAAGCATTGCACCTACCGCGCGATCTTGATTTGAAATCGTAAACTGATCTTTGACAGGTTCTACATCGCGTAAAGCAACTTGCGCTTTCTCAATGAGTTTTCTATCCAAAACATTTTCAATATTATGGTCTTGCTCTTCCTGTTTGAACAAAGCCACATCCAAACTCATCGGCTCTTTGAAAAGCAGCGGAGATAAATCCAAATTAGAATTTTTCCAATGTTCATCTTGCTCTCGCAACTCCAGGCGATCGGCTTGACCAACCATTTCATTCACGGTGCGGAAACCAAGCTCTGCCATGATCTCACGCAGTTCTTCCGCCAAAAAATCAAACAGGTTCACCACACTCTCTGGCTTGCCAGTGAAAAGCGCACGCAATTCTTTATTTTGTGTGGCCACACCAACAGGACATGTATTCAAATGGCACTTGCGCATCATGATACAACCCGTTGTAACCAATGCAGCAGTTGCCACGCCCCATTCTTCTGCACCTAGCAAAGCAGCAATCGCCAAATCTTTTCCAGTGCGAATTTGCCCATCGGTTTGTAATACTACACGACCACGCAATTTATTTCGCACCAACGTTTGATGCGCCTCTGCCAAGCCAAGCTCCCAAGGCAATCCCGCATGGCGAATAGAACTTACAGGCGATGCACCTGTTCCACCATCATGCCCTGCTATCAAAATCACATCGGCATGTGCTTTGGCAACACCCGAGGCAATCGTGCCAACACCCGCTTCGCTTACTAACTTCACACTAATCCGCGCAGCGCGATTGGCATTCTTCAAATCGAAAATAAGTTGTGCTAAATCTTCAATGGAATAAATATCATGGTGGGGAGGAGGAGAAATCAATCCAACACCTGGCGTAGAGTGACGCACGCGACCGATCCAATCATCTACTTTATAGCCTGGCAACTGGCCACCTTCACCAGGTTTCGCGCCCTGTGCCATTTTGATTTGCAGTTCTTTAGCATTGGTGAGGTAATGGCTTGTTACACCAAACCTTCCCGATGCTACTTGCTTGATGGCAGAATTTTCCCAGTCGCCATTTTCTTTTTTAACAAAACGAATTTCGTCTTCACCGCCTTCACCACAATTGCTTTTGCCGCCAATGCGGTTCATGGCAATCGCCAACGTGCTATGTGCCTCATGCGAAATCGATCCAAACGACATTGCCCCCGTGGCAAACCGTTTGAAAATATTTTCTTTTGACTCTACTTCACTAATAGAAATGGATTTAGATTTCTTAAATTTTAATAAACTGCGAAGCGTGATTGCTTTTTCGCTTTGGTCATTGATGAGTGAAGAATATTTTTTAAAAAGCGAATAATCTTTTGCCTTAGTCGATTGTTGCAATAAATGAATGGTCTGCGGATTGAACAAGTGTGCTTCACCACGCTGTTTCCATTGATAAACGCCACCCACTTCCAATCTTGGATTGAAGTTAGCCGTTACTGGGAATGCAAGCTCATGCTTGGCCAATGCTTCTTTGGCAATATCATCGAGCTTCAATCCACCAATGCGCGATACCACTCCAGTAAAATATGTATCAATTACATCTTGATGGATACCGAGTGCCTCAAAAATCTGCGCACCATGATAAGACTGAAGGGTGCTGATACCCATTTTGCTCATCACCTTAAGCAATTCACCAGCTACCGCTTTCTTATAATTGTAAATCGCTTTCTCTTCTGTCAATTCTTCGGTGAAGAGATTGCGCTTCTTCATGTCATGAAGGGTTTGGTAAACCAAGTACGGATTGATGCCCGAAGCACCAAAGCCAACCAACGTAGCATAGTGGTGCGTCTCCCACACATCGCCCGCCTCTACCAACAATCCAATTTTTCCACGAAGCCCCTTGCGGATCAAGTCATGATGCACGGCCGCAACGGCCAACAGCGAAGGTATCTGTGCATGACCGCTATCAAAACTTCTATCCGAGAGAATGATAATTGTAAATCCATCTTCAATCGCGTCTGTCACATATTGGCACACGCGTGTCAATCCTTTTTCCAATGAACCAGGCTCACCATCGGCTTTAAAGTAAGTGTAGATGGTTTTGGTTTGCAAATGGCGGTGATCGATGTAGCGTATTTTTTCTAACTCTTGGTTTGATAAGATGGGAGTAGGTAATTCTAATGTGATGCAATGCTCTGGAGATTCTTCCAACAAATTCAACGAGCCACCTACGTGTGATGCCAAGGACATCACTAATCTTTCACGGATCGGATCGATCGGTGGATTTGTTACTTGTGCAAAAAGCTGTTTAAAATAACTTGATAAATGCTGTGCTTGTCGCGATAGCACTGCTAACGGAGTATCGTTACCCATTGAGCCGAGTGCTTCCTTGCCTGTCTCGCACATTTGCGCTAAGATCACACGCAAGTCTTCTGACGTATAGCCAAATGAAATTTGTCTTTTCAAAAATGTGACAGGATCGTACTTATGAAAACTTCCGCCTGGCTCAGGCAGATCCACCAATCGTACTTTGTTTTCTTTCACCCATTTGCCATAAGGCTGCTTAGAGCAAATATCTTTTTTCAATTCATCATCGCTAATGATGCGGCCTTGTTCCAAATCCACCACGAACATTTTGCCTGGTTGCAAGCGGCCTTTCGAAATTATCTTGGCGGGATCGATATCAATCACACCTACTTCTGAGGCCATCACCACAAAATCATCATCAGTAACCACAAAACGCGAGGGGCGAAGGCCATTTCTATCCAATGTCGCCCCTACTATTTTGCCATCCGTAAATGTGATGGAAGCAGGGCCATCCCACGGCTCCATCAAGTTCGCATGGTATTCATAAAAATCTTTTTTCTCTTGCGTCATCGCTTCATTGCCATCCCATGCTTCGGGTATGAGCATCATCATCACATGAGGCAATGATCGCCCTGCGTGAACAAGAAGTTCTACCGTATTATCCAGATTAGAAGAGTCCGATTGTTTGGGATTGCAAATCGGCAAGATCATGTTCAGCTCTTCGCGTGTGAAGTAAGGCGAAGAGAAAAACGCTTCCTTCGATTTTAGCCAATTGATGTTGCCCCGCACTGTGTTGATCTCTCCATTGTGTGCAATAAAGCGGAAGGGTTGAGCCAATCGCCAAGAAGGAAATGTATTAGTAGAAAAGCGTGAGTGAATTACAGCGATTGCTGAAACGACCTCTTCATTTTCTAAATCTGCAAAGTAAGGCTTCAGTTGTCCGCTTAGCAACATGCCCTTGTAGGCAATGGTTTTATATGATAGCGAAGAGAAATAAAATTGATTATCAACACCTTTTACCGACTCAGTAATGAGGTGAGTAACGTATTTTCTAAGTATGAAAAGTTTGCGCTCAAAATCGTCTGGGTTTTTTCCAGCATCTGCACGTTTGATGAATACTTGCTCCATCATTGGCTCTGCCTGCAGAGCAGTCTCGCCCAAGTCTTTGTTGTTGGTGGGCAACACTCGATACCCCAACAATCCCATTTTCATTTTTTTGATTTGGCGATTCAGCACAGTGCGGCACTCTTCGCGCACTTTGGGGTCGGGCGGTAAAAACACTAGGCCTACACCATAGCTTCCGTAAGCAGGCAACTGGAAGCCAAGTTTTCCACATTCACCAACGAGAAATTCGTGCGGCACTTGAATTAAAATGCCGGCACCATCACCGGTGTTGGCTTCGCAGCCGCACGCACCGCGGTGTGCCATGCGCTCCAGCATAGTGAGCGCATCGGTGATTACTTGATGAGATTTTCTTCCTTTGATATTGGCAATAAATCCGACACCGCAAGAGTCTTTCTCAAATTCTTCGCGGTATAATCCTTGGTTATTCTGGTCGTTCACTTCTTGAAAATTTCTTGTTTAAAGGAATTCAAGAAATAAAGTTAAAGAGTGCAACGGAGGTTTGTATGATAAGGAAGAAAGTAATTTGAAAAAAGATAGAAATCTAACTAACGGTCAGTAGTGGAATCGGTTGAGAAGAGAGTTTTTCTGCAGATGAAAAGAAGCAGTAGAATTTTTCGGTCAAAAAAAATGCCGCACGAGGCGGCATTTTTAGAAGTATAAAATTGGCCTAGAACTTTACAGTCAATCCTAGATTCAACCAAGCGATGCTATAACCTAGTTCTCCAAAGGCACCAATTTTTTCTGAGAACATATAGCGAGCACCTCCGAAAATACCACCAACAACACCTGAGCCAGTAAATAAATTACTAGTGCCGAACGAATCAGAATAACTAACAATATTATAACCAAGCATAATACCTCCGTATAAATCAAGCTTCTCAACATCTAAATCAAAATGATATAGCCCGCGCGCCCCAATTAGAATGTGGCTCGAAGTGAAGTTACTTGTTGTGAAACCTGAGTTGTATTTATAGCTACTATAGCCAAAAATACCACCTACACCGAATCGACCAATGCCTACTTTATCTGTGATTCCGACCTCAAAAGAAGCACTTAGGGGAGGAACCGATGAACCAAAACCTGACAAGCCATATACTGAGCCAAGGCCAATTCCTATATTTAAAACTTTATCTCCTTTATTAAAAGTCTGAGCTTGTGTTGCAATCGCCAAAGAAGAGAAAAGCGCAAATAACAAAACATTAATTTTTTTCATGTTTAAATGGGGTTTAATACTACAAATGTAATCTAAATTTTTTCTTAATTCGATCCCCTGAAAAGGGGATTTTTTTAATCAAGCTATAAATTATGGGTTTCAGGATTAAGCCATAATTTTTTGTCGATCAAAAAACGTATGCAGCCCTTAGACTAAAATAATTCAAATTGGAAACCACATTAAATCTTCCGAGTAGGTCAAACCTGCCTGAACGATAGCCAAAACCTGGACTAAAGCCAAACTTTGTTTCACTGTTGTTGCCACTACCAAAGAACAATCCTAAGTCTGCGTTGCCATAGACACCACTATTTGATCTTTGAAAATAATATTTAAGACCTCCTTGAAGGGGAATCAAGGTGAAGGACGAACCGAACTTGTTACCAAAAGAAATGAAGCCTGCGGTAACGGTCCAGTTTAATTTGGTTTGGATAGGAGCTTCATACCTGCCGTTCACCCCAAAGCCAACATTAGCACCATCGGCAAATGTGCCCAGAGGAAACCCTAACTCTAAACCCGCAGAAAAATTGCCCTGTGAAAAGGCAGAACCAAGTGCCGCTGCAAAGAATAAGAAAGAGAAAATAGTTTTTTTCATTTTAAAATTGGGTTTTGTTTGTGAACAAAGCTACCAAAGCCATTAAAATTCGCAAACCAAACTCTACATTTGAATATTAAGTTTTAGAAACCATTGATCATGATAAAAGAATACATTCAAACCAACCAAGACCGCTTTCTCTGCGAACTTTTCGATTTGCTGCGTATTCCTTCGGTGAGTGCCGACAGCAAACATAAGGGCGATGTACGCAAAGCAGCGGAATATGTAGTTCAAAAATTGAAAGACGCGGGCGGAGACAAAGTGGAACTGTGCGAAACAAAGGGACACCCGATTGTTTTTGGCGAGAAGATCATTAATCCAACGTTGCCAACTGTTTTAGTGTACGGCCATTACGATGTGCAGCCTGCAGATCCACTCAATTTATGGGATTCTCCCGCTTTTGAGCCTGTAATAAAAGACGGGAAAATTTTTGCACGCGGTTCGTGCGATGACAAAGGCCAATTTTATATGCACATCAAAGCCTTTGAAGCAATGATGAAATTGAATCAACTCACTTGCAATATCAAATTCATGATTGAGGGCGAAGAAGAAGTAGGCTCTGATAACCTTGGCGCGTTTGTGAAAGAAAATAAATCCAAACTGAAAGCTGATGTCATTTTGATTTCTGATACATCACTGATTTCTCTCGACACGCCTTCCATCACCGTTGGCCTCCGCGGATTGAGTTATATGGAAGTGGAAGTGACTGGACCTAATCGCGATTTACATTCAGGCGTGTATGGCGGGGCGGTGGCCAACCCGATCAATGTGTTAAGCGAGATGATTGCCTCCATGCATGATAAAAACGGACGTATTACGATTCCTGGTTTTTATGATAACGTAGCAGAGCTAACCAAAGAAGAAAGAACAGCATTGAACAAAGCACCTTTTGATTTGGATGAATACAAAAAAGAATTAGCCATTGATGACATCAAAGGTGAAGCTGGTTATACAACGTTAGAGCGTACAGGCACACGCCCAACTTTAGATGTAAATGGAATTTGGGGAGGCTACACAGGAGAAGGAGCAAAGACCGTTTTGCCATCGAAGGCTTCTGCAAAAATCTCCATGCGGTTGGTTCCCAATCAAGATAGCAATGAGATTACAGAATTATTCACCAAGCATTTTAAATCCATCGCACCTAAATCGGTGAAGGTAAAAGTAACGGCACATCACGGAGGTCAACCTGCTGTTACTCCAACTGATTCCAAAGCATTTAAAGCCGCCAGCAGTGCCTTTGAAGAGGTGTGGGGTAAAACACCAATCCCTACACGTGATGGTGGCAGCATCCCCATCGTTTCTCTTTTCAAAAAAGAGTTAGGTCTTGATACTGTGTTAATGGGCTTTGGTTTAGATAGTGATGCCATCCACTCGCCTAATGAACATTATGGTATAAAGAATTTCTTGATTGGTATTGAAACCATTGTGGCTTTTTACAAACATTATTCAAAACAGTAAATCTTGAACCACATAGAAACATAGGTATATAGGCCTTCACATAGGTTTTATCTCCATCTATGTGTGTATTGGTATATGTCTATTTGCCTACCTTGCCTGCCGGCCAGGCAGGTGTGGTTCCAGTCGAGCACTGAAAAAAAAATTTCGCATGGAGAAAGACGGTGTAAAAGCATTTTATGCCAAAGACCAAAAAGCTTGGCGCAATTGGTTGGACAAAAATCATTTGAAAGAGAAAAGCGTTTGGCTGATCATTTATAAAAAGGGATCATCCACTCCAAGTATATATTATCCTGAAGCAGTGGATCAAGCCCTCTGTTTTGGTTGGATAGACAGCAAGCCCAATAAGCGCGATGAGGAAAGTTATTTTCAGTTTTTCGCAAAGCGTAATCCTAAAAGTAATTGGAGCAAAATCAATAAAGAAAAGGTGGCAAAATTGATGAAGCTTGGTCTTATAGAGAAGGCGGGATTGGAAATGATAGAGCTTGCCAAGAAAACAGGAACGTGGGATGCCCTGAATGAAGTAGAAGAAATAACAGTGCCAGCTGATTTGCAAAAGGCATTCACTAAAAATAAAATTGCCGCCACAAATTTTGAGGCGTTCCCACGATCAACTAAAAAGGGAATACTGGATTGGATACTCAATGCTAAAAGACCTGAAACCCGACAAAAGAGAATTTACGAAACAGTGAGCCTTGCCAAGAAAAACATTCGAGCAAATCAATATCGACAATAAAAAAACCTCCAAGGTTTTTAAAACTTGGAGGCTTGTGCTAACGGCATCTCTAAAAACGCTGTCAGTCTGACAGTACTATATTAAGGCTCTCTCTTAAACTCTTCAAAGGTTTTTAATACCAGAGGTTGCAGTGCCCCGTCCTTTGATTGAAATGCTGTGATCTTAGGAAGATTCTTTTCCTTGATCTTTTTAAACTCGGCTTTTCCTTCAGTAAATCGAGTTTGGATTGCTTCTAAGTTGGAAAGCTCTGCTTGATTTGGCTTATAATAACTATCAGCAACCTTCGAATACAACTCCGCCATTTTTTCTCTCAATTGCGGCTCGGCAGCACCTACATAGTTGTCGCCTTTTGTTACTACCAGTTTTTCTTTCAAAGTGGTCAACTCGCCAATGAAAAGTGTAGCGATTTTTGCACCTTGCGCATTTTTGGCTTTCACGCTTTCAGAGATTTTAGTGTACTCATCCAATGTATAAACCATGTAGGCCAACTCCTCGGCCATATCAAATAACTTTTTAGTGGCCTCTTCTTGAAACTTGCGATCTGCCAGTGATATTTCTGACTTTGGATCGTACTGAACGACAATATCATTGGTATAAGTTTCTTTTCCTTTTTGAATCACCGCTTTGTAAACACCAGCAGGAACGCGAGGTGAAGTGAATCCACCGAAAGCAAAAGTTTTAGCTGCCGCCATCTTAGGTGGCTTGGTATTATAGTTCCACTCGACCACGTTTATGCCTTTTGATTTTCCTGGCCCAAGTTCAGTGATTTTATTCCCAGCAGCATCTTGAATTTCCAATGACATCTTGCCAAGTGTATGTCGCTTCTTTAAATAGTAAATGATCTTTGCGGCACGACTTGGGTTATCACCCACAAATTGTGTTTCAGTACTTCCCCCTCCAAAGCCATTCGTTTCTGCTATGATGGTAGGCTTGGTGTTAAAGAAATGAAGGTCTTTGCTCATGTTCTCTTCCGTCAATTGGCGCAGCGGACTGATGTCATCAATGATAATGATTCCGCGACCGTGCGTAGCGATGACTAAATCATTTGTCTTTTTGTGCAACTCCAAGAAATGCACATTCGCTGCGGGCATGTTGTTGGTAAACTTGTACCAGTTCTTGCCACCATTCAACGTGATGTACAATCCGAACTCCGTACCTACAAACAACAAGTTTTCGTTTTCATAATCTTCTTGAATATTTCTGGCAAAGCCATAAATCTCTGGTGTCACAATTGGTTTCCAAGTAGCACCAAAGTCAGTAGTCTTATAAATGTAAGTTCCCTTGTCACCAGTTTGATATCCCGTGAAAACGGCATACGCATTGCCCTTGCCAAACACACTTGCTTCAATGTGATACACCATCGTGCCTTTGGGTAAGCCCGTAACATTGGCAGCCACATTTGTCCAAGACTTGCCACCATCTTTTGTGATCTGCAAATTACCATCATCAGTACCCGCCCAAATAATGTTTTCATCCAAAGGAGATTCTGCAATAGTGAAAACCGTACAATGATTTTCTGCGCCTGAGTTATCGCGAGATAAACCACCAGATGTTTCTTGATCTTGTTTCTTAGGGTCGTTGGTTGTTAAATCAGGAGAAATTTTTGCCCATGTCTCGCCCATATCTTCTGAGCGATGTACATATTGGCTGCCCATGTAAAAACGATCGGGCTTGTGCGCACTGATGGCCATCGCGGCATTCCAGTTGAAGCGAAGTTTATTTTTCTTATCTGTTTCGCCTGCTCCCGCCAAGGGTTGAATAGTTTTGGCTTGATCTTTTGCCACATCAAAACGCCATACGTTTTCTGCGCCTTGCATTTCTGAGTAAATCAATTTTTTAGTTGGGTGAGGATAGGCGCGATACCCATCGCCTACACCTATGCGCTTCCAGTCACGCGCCTCTACGCCACCAGGCGAACGCGATGGGCCAAACCAACTGCCATTGTCTTGCAAGCCACCATACACATTGTAAGGCTCTTCGTTGTCAACACTCACATGATAGAATTGGCACACAGGCATGTTCTCCACAATTTCCAATGTAGTTGCACCATCCCATGAGCGATAGATTCCACCATCGGTAGCAGCGTACATTCTGTCTGAGTTTTTAATATCAAAAACAATATCGTGCACATCAGAGTGATTGGGGCCAAGATTTTTAAAAGTCTTTCCGCCATCGCGCGAAATAGAACCGAGCAAACCAGCTTTTACTACCACGTCTGGATTTCTTGGATCCACTTCTATGCGAGAGAAATAAAAGGGGCGCACTACAATGCCGAAATCATTATTGAGTTGCTTCCAGTTTGCACCGGCATCATCGCTGCGATACAATCCTTTGTCTTTGTCTTGCTCTGATTCAATGACAGTGTAGAGAATATTTGTATTAGAGGGAGCAACTGCAATGGCAAGCCTTCCTAATTTTCCTTTTGGGAAACCGTTATGGATTTTATTGAAAGTTTTTCCAGCGTCAGTGGATTTATACAACGCACTATTTAAACCGCCAGAGCTAAATGCCCAAGGCTGTCTTCTGAATTCCCAGAATGTAGCATAGACGATGTTTGGATCTTTTGGATCGAGCGTAAGATCGCTGCAGCCCGTTTTTTGATCAACGTATAAAATTTTGCTCCATGTTTTGCCTCCATCCATTGTTTTGTATAGGCCACGCTCTTCGCTATCATTCCAAAGTGGGCCAAGTGCAGCCACATAGATTTCATCTTTGTTTTTTGGATTAACTTGAATGCCTGCTATACGTTCGGATTTTTCGAAACCCATTTTAATCCAGTTCGTACCACCATCAACCGTTTTATACAAACCATCGCCAATAGAAACGCTATTGCGTGTCCATGTTTCGCCCGTGCCTACCCAAATCACATTGTCAGGATCTGATGGATCGATTTCTACCGCACCAATGGATTGACAATGCTCATCAAAAATAGGATTGAACGTAGCACCACCATTACTGCTCTTCCACACACCACCACCGGCAGTGCCTGCAAAAATTACGCGGTCGTTGGTCGGGTGAAGTTCCATGTCAGTGATACGACCGCTCATCAGCGCGGGGCCAATGTGGCGCGCTCTCATATCGCCAAATAATTCTTTCCCTTTCGACACGGCATCTTGACTGAAAGAAGCGGTGAAGCTTAGGAGAAGAAGTGATGCGATTAACAGATATTGTTTCTTCATAATTTAAATTGATTTTAGATTTTTGAATAGACTATAAAAAAGAATACTTCAAATGTTGGTTTGAAGTATTCTTTTGTTTTTAGAATCTAGATTTACTTTTCAATTGGGAAAGTAAATGCTGCTGCATCTACTTTAGGATTTAGCTCAATTGTGCTTATCGTCAATGGCGCCCCACCCGCTTGACCTTTCACACCTTGCGCCATTGAGAACGGAAACATTAATCCGTTTACTTCTTGGTAATCGCTCATTTTGCTTTGGCTAATCTGGCCTTTTCCTTGCCCCGATTTAATTTCAGATTCAGACATCAGGGGAACAAAATTTTCAGCGTCAAAATAGTAGAAGGTAACGTTTTCAATGTCTTTGCCGTCAACCTTAATTGGTTTTTTTGTTAACTTGATTTTGAAGGTCTCCGTGCCGTCAATTGTTTCTTTGCCTAACAATTCGGCTTTGTAACCTCTTTCTTTGTAAGTCAAAAAAGGATCAGGGAATTCTCCAATTTCCTTCTTGAAATTTTCGGTTGCCTCAGCATCACTTTTCTCAGCCTTCATGTTCATAAAGTTGTGAGACCACAAGGTGCTACCATCATATACTCCTTGCATAATGTCCTTTCCCTGAAAAGTGACTTTGGTCATTTGTCGACCATCTTTTAATTGAGTGATTACCAATGGTATTTCCATGCCACCTTGATTAACCTTAGCAGTCATTTTAAGTCCTTCAAGAGCCTTCCATTTTGCAATTCCACCGGTATTCTCAAAATACTTGGCAATAATCTCATCGGCAGTTTGGGCTTGAACAAAAATGGCGCAAGCCACTGTTAATAGGGTAAAAATCAATTTACGTTTCATAGAGTTGGGTTTACTTAATAGTTAATTATTTGTTATCAGACGGTTTATATTACAATATGTTGCGAATAAGGTTTTAAAATTACTGGATTTTTTTGTCTTTAAAAGGACGTCTAATAATCTTCTATCAGCCAAATTGATGCTCCTTCGTTACTTTTACAACTTAATTGATGGAATAAGATGTCAATAAACAGGTTTCTTGCATTCATTGGGGCTTTAGTCCTTACTATTTCCGCTTCGGCACAAGTACTTACCCCAGCTAAATGGACAACCTCCGCTTCTGCGGAATCAATCAAAACAGGTGAAGAGATCGACCTGATTTTCAAAGCAGCGATAGACAATAACTGGTATTTGTACTCCACTGAATTTGATTGCGAAGATGGCCCTATCAAAACCACATTTACTTTTAAGCCTGATGCGAGTTATAAATTAATTGGCAACATCAAGGCTATCAATCCGATTGATAAGCACGACAAAATTTTTGAGTGCGACTTAAAAATATTCAAAGGCACAGGGGAATTTCGGCAACGAATAAAAATCCTTTCAACTAAACTAAAAATTTCAGGAGAGTATGAATGGCAAGTGTGTACAGACCTAACGGGGCAATGCGTGCCGGGCAATGGAGAATTTTTGTTTGATAAGATTAAAGTGGAGGGGAAGAAGTCGGAGGATGGAAGTCAGAAGATAGAAGTCAGAAGTCAAGAGTCAGGAGATACAAAAACAGATTCTTCTAATCTAAAATCCTCAACCTCTAACCTCCAGCCTCTAGCTTCTGACCTCGAAATAAAAGGCCCTATTTTAGATCCGTCATTAGTTAAAGACCAAACAAAAGGTCAATCTCTTTGGGGATTCTTTCTGCTTGCATTCTTAGCCGGTCTTGCCGCCTTACTAACACCCTGTGTTTTTCCCATGATCCCTATGACCGTAAGTTTCTTCACTGGGCGAGGCACCAAGTTTCAAGCGCTGATGTATGGGCTTTCGATCATTATTATCTACACGATCATCGGTGCAGTACTTGCTCCGTTAATGGGCCCAGAAACAGCCAATCATCTTTCTACTGAGTGGATTCCGAATTTGATTTTCTTTATCGTGTTTATTGCATTCGGGCTTTCTTTTTTGGGATTGTTTGAAATTACTTTGCCTGGATCGATCATCAACAAAGTAGATCAGCAAGCAGAGAAGGGTGGATTAGCAGGTGTGTTCTTCATGGCCTTTACGCTCGTGCTCGTTTCATTTTCTTGCACTGGACCCTTAGTAGGAAGCATTTTAGTTTCATCAGCAGGAGGAGAATTTATTAAGCCGATTGTTGGCATGTTTGCATTTGCTTCTGCTTTCGCGATTCCGTTTACACTCTTTGCGTTTTTTCCCGGTTGGCTAAAGTCATTGCCAAAATCTGGCGGATGGTTGAACACTGTGAAAGTGGTTTTAGGATTTATTGAAATCGCTCTTGCTTTTAAATTCTTGAGCATTGCCGATCAAGCTTTTCATTGGAGAATTTTAGATCGCGAAATCAACTTGGCCATTTGGATTGTGATCGTGGCATTGATTGGAATTTATTTGATGAAAGGCTTTCGTATGCCGGGCGATACGGGTAAAGACTCTGAAGACAAAACAGTGAGTGTACTTCGTGTTTCATTGGCCATCGTTACGTTTACATTCTTGGTTTATTTGATACCGGGTATGTGGGGCGCACCGTTGAAAGCATTGGCCGGTTATTTACCTCCCGTATCAACACATGATTTTGATTTGATCAGTGCAAGCAAAAGCGATAAGACAACAGAAATTTGTGATGCGCCTAAGTATGCAGAGTTTCTTCACCTACCACACGGCATCAATGGCTACTTTGATTACAAACAAGCTATGACTTGCGCCCGCCAACAAGACAAACCGTTGTTTATTGATTTCACTGGGCATGGCTGCACCAATTGTCGTGAGATGGAAGCGCGTGTGTGGAGTGATCCACAAGTGTTACAACGGCTGAAAAATGATTTTGTGGTAGTGGCTTTATATGTGGACGACAAAACCGAATTGCCTGAAAGCGAATGGTACACCTCTAAGTACGACAACAAGATAAAGAAAACAATTGGTAAACAAAACGCAGACCTTCAAATTGCCCGCCTCAACAATAATGCTCAGCCCTTTTACGTTTTGGTTGGCGCAGATGAGAAGGTGCTGGTTTTACCGAAGCCTTATGACTTGAATGCGGAAAATTTTGTGAAGTTTTTGGAGGAGGGGAAGAGGAAGTACAAAGAGCGGAACTAATGGCAGATTTCCACAACCCACTTTTTTCCATTAAACTTGCAGTGCTTTAATCGTAAAGTTTTGATTAAAAAATTATATTCTTCTTCAGCCTTCAAAAAAATCTCCATTGCTATACTCGCAATTGGTTTGGTGGTAGTCTCTTTTTTCCTGCTCGATAACTACACAGTGCTTTTTACTAAATCGGGCGACTATGCGGTTGAAGCAGATTCAGCAAGAATTGAATTGGAAGTTGTAAAACCCATTGTGCTGTATGGAATGGTGGTGAACGACCTTCATGTGATTGAAGATCATGTAAAAAGGAATCAACGGTTTTTTGAATTGTTTGATTCCGTACACGTGCTGCCACAAGTGAAGCGGCAGTTACAAACCCTCTCTAAAAAGATATTTGATTTTAGAAAAGTAGGGGCGCATAAAAAATATACGCTGATCCACGAACATGATTCATTAAAAACAGCCCGTGCGTTAGTATATGAACCCAACTCTATTGATTATATTATTTTTCATTTGAAAGATTCATTATCGGTAGAACTTTGCCAGCGTGAAGTAGTAACTGTAGAAAAAACAATTTCTGGAAGGATTGAATCCTCGCTATCTGAAACCATAGAACAACTTAATATCTCCAATGAACTTACTAACAAATTCGTAGACATTTTCGGATGGCAGGTAGATTTCCAACGCCTTCAAAAGGGAGATCAGTTTAAATTGATCTATGAGGAAAATCTAGTTGAAGAAAAGCCCATTAGCATAGGGAAGATTTTAGGGATTTATTTTGAACATTTCGATCAAGGTTATTATGCGTTTCCATTTGATCAGGGGGACGGAGAGGATTATTTTGATCACAAAGGAAATAGCTTGCGCAAAGCTTTATTAAAATACCCTATTGAGTTTACCCGCATCAGCTCTAGGTATAATTTGAACCGGTTTCACCCTGTGGTAAAAGTTTTTCGGCCACACTTGGGCACCGACTTTGCCGCGCCCACGGGCACACCCATCCGTAGTGTAGGCGATGGCACTGTGCAAGAGGCGCAATATTCTTCCAACAATGGCAACTATGTAAAAATCCATCACAACGGAACGTACACTACAGGCTACCTCCACATGTCTAAGATAGCTGCGGGTGTGGTAGCTGGCACGCGAGTGAAGCAAGGCCAAACGATAGGCTATGTGGGAAGTACGGGGTTGGCAACAGGCCCTCATTTGTGTTACCGCTTTTGGCGGAATGGGGTACAAATAGATGCACTTCGTGTAGAGCTTCCACCTTCTCAACCTGTGAAGAAAGAGCAATTGGGAAATTTTGATCTAGTAAAGGATTCTCTGATCAAACGATTACAATTAATCCCTTTCCCGCCCCCCTCATCAGGGGAAGTAATTGTGGCAGGAAACTAAACAGCCAAGATTTTACTTCTTTACCTTTGGTCTCAAAATAATAATTGCGGTGAGTAGAGTAAGATTTTTTTTGATTTTTTTTCTGCTGCTATCTGTATCTGTTTATTCACAAAAGGTAGCAGTAGTGCTAAGCGGTGGCGCTGCAAAAGGTCTGGCGCACATTGGCGTATTGAAAGCATTGGAAGAAAATGAGATTCCAGTAGACTGTATGATTGGCACTTCTATGGGCGGCATTGTAGCCGGCTGTTATGCTGCAGGCATGAGCCCAACCCAAATTGAAGACATTGTTTTATCAAAAGATTTTTTGGATTGGGTAAATGGGCGGTTTGAGAAAGGCAGAACCTATTACTATTTCAAAAAAGAGAATGACGCCTCGTTTGTGAAGTTGAACCTTTCATTAGATTCTACTTTTAGCTTCTTAATTAACACTAGTATCGCTAGCGACCTCTCACTGAATTTTGCATTAGCAGAAAAATTGGCACAACCATCAGCCATTGCCAAAAATAACTTTGATAGCTTGTTTATACCGCTACGTGTAATGGCTTCGGATATTTTTACACAATCAGAAATAGTTTTGGATAGAGGCATATTGAGTGATGCACTTCGCACCACACAAACCGCTCCGTTTTTTTATAATCCAATTCGTATTGATGGCAAGTATCTTTTTGATGGGGGTGTGTACAACAACTTTCCTGTGGATGTAGCCCAAAGGATATTCAAGCCCGATGTAGTGATTGGATCGAATGTGTCTTCCAAAGTTTATAATACGTACCCTTACGGGGAAGACGAAAAACTGATTTCGCGATCTCTTCTCTACATGTTGTTGGACAAATCAAACCCCAGTGATGTGCCTGAGAATGGTGTTTACATACAATCGAACCTAAGCAACTTCACTGCCTTTGATTTTACGAAGGCAAAAGCCATTATCGATAGTGGCTATTTTCAAACCATGAAGCAGATGCCTGAGATCAAAGCAAAAGTGGCTGCCCGCAGAACGTGTGAATCCGTAGCGGAAGCACGTAATAAGTTCAACAACAAAATGCCTGCAATTGTGGTAGACAATATCAAATTTGAGGGGTTCACAAAAAATCAGCAGCAGTACTTCAATCGCTTTTTTAAAAGTGGCAAGCGTCCCCTCTACTACAGCGAAGTAAAAACTGGTTATTATAAATTGGCTTCTGAGCCTTATTTCAATAACATTTATCCAAGCTTCAATTTCAATTCCACGAAGAAAAATTTCGATTTTAAACTCACGCGAAGGCCGCAAAATAATTTTCAAGTAGATTTTGGAGGGGTAATTGCCACCCGAAGCATTAGCAGTATTTTTTTAGGTTTGAATTACTATTATTTCAATCGCACATTAACTCATGCTACAGCTAATTTTTTTGCGGGTAATTTCTACAAATCAGTTCAGCTAAGAGCCAGAATAGACCTTCCGTTGCTTGGTCAATTTTATGTAGAACCCGAAATGATAATTAATAGTTGGAGCTTTTTGCAAGGTGATGATATTGTGCAGAAGAAGTTTACACCCACAGTGTTAGATAGGACAGATAGAAAGTATGGCGTGAATATCGGCTTCCCTATTGGAGATCAATACAAGTTAGTTCTCAATGGATCTTTTATAAGCAATAATGATCAATACATTGATAATTCATTTTTGGTATCTACTGATACCTTGGATGCCCTCAAGTTAACAGGGTCTCGCGCAGGCATAAGCTTTTCATCCAATTCATTGAATAGAAAACAATATGCCTCTCAAGGAAAGTCTTATACGTTCTCTGCTAACTTGTTCAATATGACTGAGCAGTTAAATCCCGGTAACACATCTGTTTTGAAATCCCCAACCTCTAATTCGCGCACCTGGATACAAGGTAAGGTAACGCTGGAGCAATATTTTAAAGCTGGCTTTTATAGTTCAGGATATTACCTGGAGGGCGTGATTTCTAATCAGCCTACATTTTCAAATTATTTTGGCAGTATTATTTACGCCCCAGCATTTAACCCAATGCAAGACAGCCGAACGCTACTTTTGCAAAATTTTCGTGCTTATAACTACTTGGCAGGTGGCTGGCGCAATGTTTTTACGTTACGCAAAAGTTTGGATCTTCGATTGGAGGCGTATGCATTTAAACCCTTAGTGGGTATCTCAAACGGGGCAGATCAACAGGCCAAGCTTAATGAAGATATTATCAAAATCTACTTTGCGGGTACCGCTGGGCTGGTTATGCATAGCACTATCGGCCCAATTGGCCTAAGTCTTAATTACTATGACGACAGCAATAGACAATTGGGCGTATTGCTACATGTGGGCTTTCTGCTTTTCAATAAGACTTCAATGGAGTAACATTTGACAGATCAACTGCAAGAGGAATCAATTGATTTTCTTTTTTACGTGTCTTTTTCGTCTATTTTTCAATTTTTAACTATGTTTATCTTTTATTTAATCCGAACCTAAGCGTAGCGCGTACTTATGAGCAGAAAATTGTTGGTTTTCCCCTTTGTATTGGCTTTCGCCATCAATGCCTCTGGCCAAACAGTACAATGGGCATCTAAGGTAATAGAGTCCTCTTCAGAACTTACTCCAGTTCAATACTCGGCACAGCAAATCTTGGGCAAGCCAAACGTGCTCCCTGCCGCAGGCCAAAACCCAAACGCATGGACGCCCGATAAACCCAAAAGAAAGGAGTTCATAAAAGTAGGATATGAAACGCCTATGCAAATTCAGCAAATAGCGATTGCGGAATCCAACAACCCAAGTGGATTGTATAAAGTATACGTATATGACGAAACCGGCAGGGAATATCTGATTCAGACTTTGAATCCACAGACTATTCCATTAAAGGGAAGGATGCTTAACATTTTTATGGAGAAGACTCCTTACAAAGTCGCATCTGTAAAACTAGAATTTGACGGAGCAGCACTCACTGATTATTTTTCTATTGATGCCTTAGCTATTACAGATTCACACTTGCCTATCGCGGCCATTATCAACATCCCAGAGCTAATGGCAAAGGGTCTTATTTCAGATCGGCTAGATGAAAATGTGAACAGCGAATACAACGACTTCAACGGAATTCTCTCTCCAGACGGTAAAACCCTTTATTTCAGTAGGAGAAACCACCCCGGCAATATAGGTGGGGTAAATGACAAGGAAGATATTTGGTACTCTACACTAGACGATAAAGGTAAATGGACATTGGCCAAAAATATGGGGCCTAAATTCAACAATGAATATCCCAACTTTATCAATGCCATCACATCGGTTACGCCAGATGGCAAAGCCGCCTTGATGGTTCTGGGCAATCAGTACCTCAACGGAGGAAAGAAGATGTTGGCAGGTATGTCTGTGAGTAGCAATGTAAATGGAGAATGGACTACACCCAAGCCTGTAAAGATCGAGAATGATTACAACTACAACGAAAAATCACATTACTTCTTGACTAACACCCGCAAAGCGTTGCTGATGTCTGTAGAGCGTGAAGATTCTTATGGCGATCGCGATTTATATGTAAGCTTTTCCAAAAATGACTCTATCTGGACCGAGCCTTTGAACCTTGGTAAAACACTCAATACAGCATCCGAAGAAGCTTCACCTTTTTTGGCGGCAGATGACAATACACTTTATTTTTCTTCTAAAGGATTTAGTGGGTACGGAGGATCTGATATTTATCGCAGTGTTCGGTTAGATGATACTTGGACAAAGTGGAGCGAGCCTGAGAACTTAGGCCCAGAGGTAAATTCAAAATTTGATGATCTGTTCTTTAATATTCCTTCTAGCAGTGAGTATGCTTATTTCTCTAAAGGAGTAGCAGAGAACAACGTAGATATTTTTAGGTTGAAGTTGCCCGCATTCATGCTACCTAATCCTGTAGTTACAGTGAAGGGCAAATTGATTGATGCGAAAACAGGTAAGCCCATTGGTGCTAAGATTATTTATGAAAGCTTGCCTGATGGAAAGGAAGTGGGTGTAGCAGAATCCAACCCCGAAACAGGGGAATATGAGATTCAACTGCCCGTTGGCAAGATGTACGGTGTGCGCGCAGAAGCGAAAGATCATTTATCAAGCAGTCAAAATCTTGACTTAAGGAAGATTGCTTACGGCCCCGTTAATCAAGATGTGAAATTAGCTCCGATTGATGGTAGCCCAATAGAAGTTGCTCCGATAGAGGTGACACCCATTGCTGAGAACGCAATGATTCCGTTGAACAATATCTTCTTCGACTTTGACAAGTCATTGTTAAAAAGTGAGTCATTCCCTGAGTTGAATCGTATAGTTAGTTTGATGAATGAAAAACCAACAATGCAGGTAGAAATTGCTGGCCATACAGATAGCACTGGCCCAGATGAATACAACATGAAACTTTCAGAGCGCAGGGCAAAATCAGTGACCAACTACTTGGTTGAAAAAGGCGTGTTGAAAGAAAGAATCAACACCACATTCTTTGGCGAAACCAAACCAATTGACACGACCAATACAAAAGCGGGCAATGCTAAAAACCGTAGAGTAGAATTCAAGATTGCAAAAATGTAACACCATGATAAAAGCTGTTTTCATTTTTAGTATCTCGCTATTGACTGTCAGTTGTTTTGCACAAACAACAACCGACACACTCATTTATGCGCAGGGGAAAATTGTAAACGCTGCCACAAAAGAACCGATCAGCGCCAAGATTTCTTATCAAAGCGTTCCGTATGGCAATAAGATGGGCTTCCTTGCAGGTAATTCTTTCTCCTTCCCATTGTTTGATGGAGAGAAATATTCGCTCACTGTGGAAGCACCTGGTTTTGCTCCATCAAAATATTTGCTAGACCCAGCAGAGGCAAAGGACAGAAGGGTTATCAAAGACATTGAGCTTTCGTTGCCCGGTAGTGTAGCGAAGAACGCAGAGACTACTCATTCGGTTGGTAGGCTAATGCGATTGGATAATCTGATATTCAACGTAGGCACCTCAAAGATCACGGCAGAGTCGTACCCTGAGCTAGATGAGATAGTGAAAATGCTGAAAGAAAACCCACGGATGATAATTCAATTGGAAGGGCATACCGATATCAAGGGCGATCCTAAATTGAATATGAAACTTTCACAAGATAGAGTAGACGCAGTGAAATCTTACTTAATAACAAAAGGCTCTACCAAAGGCAGGATTAAAACAAAAGCATTCGGGGGCACTTCTCCTATCAGCAGAGACAACAGCGAAGAATCGCACAAGATGAACAGACGCGTAGAGCTACGCATTTTAGAAAATTAGCGAACAGCCAAAATCGGCAAGTCTGTTACGTATTTGCTTAAATGAATCAGCAACTGCTGTTTTACTTTTTCATGTAATTTGCTCAACGCAATAGAATCTGCTAAAATTTCAGTAAGCTCTTCCACTCTAGGGTTATTATAAATTACTTTTGCCTTTTCTAGGCGATCAACACACGTAGCCCACTCTTGATTATTGTAAGCAATGACTGCTTGATTGAAATAAAGAAGCCCACCCAATTGTAGGTTGTTTACCTCGTGAAAAAGATTTGTACGGTAGTGATAATAATTAGTATTCTTTGATGAACTGGAAGCGAGCAAATTTTCTTTGTAATGGCTCAAACTCTTTTCAATTTCTTGCGGATCGGTTTTAAAACCAAAAAGACGATCAGTGGTTTCCAACAGTACTTGTCCTTGTTTGGTTTCTATTACCAAGAAAATATGGTAGTTGGTTTCAATGATCTTATACTGGAATTGAAGCTCTTCTAATAGCACACTGAAAAAGGCAGTGCCCGATAGGCAATCGTAGTGGCCACTTTCAAACAATTCGTTGAACTGAGAATACGATTTATAAGATTTCAAGAATTTCTTGTGCGATTCATTCACCATCGACTTTAAAAACTTAAGCTCGTTTTTGGCCAATTGCTTTTTCTCTTTCTGTGCCGAAATGAAGCCGTCCATTTTTGTCTGGATAAGCTCTGAGTCAGCATTTGGAACAGTCGTAATTAGACTGGGCAATAAGCTTCCTTGAGAAAGTGCCATAAACGACACCAAAACCAAGGAAAAAGTAAGCCATCTCTTCATATTAAGCCAATGTTACCGAATTGTTAATATAAAGGTAACAATTTGGTAACATGAGTCAATACCCTCTTTAAAAACTTAACATTGAGGGTATTGGCTAGTATTTGCACCTAGCTCAGCTTATGACCAGTCTTTTGTAGAATTTTGAATATCTTGTATCCATTAGCTCTTCAAGACCCCGATTATGGTAGCAGAAGTCCCTCGCATTGATACCGAGCGTATCGAACAAATTTTTCAGAGACAGAAAGAAAGAAGCATACAGTTAAGACTTCAGCCAATAAGAGAGAGAAAAAAACTGCTCAAAGAATTCAGCCAATTCATTTTGGCCAACCGAGAAAGGATAGGCCAAGCTGTACATAAAGATTTCAAAAAGCCACTGCTAGAAGTTGACTTATCCGAAATCTATCCTGTAGTAAGCGAGATCCGTCATGTATTGGATAAACTGGATGAATGGACAGCCCCGCAAAAAGTGGATGCCCCATTAACCTACCTAGGCACCCGATCAAAAATACTTTTTGAACCTAAAGGAGTTTGCCTGATCATAGCACCTTGGAATTATCCTTTCAGTTTATGCTTTGGCCCATTGATTTCTTGTTTGGCTGCGGGCAACACTGCCATCATCAAGCCATCGGAGATGACGCCTCATACTTCTGCACTCATTGCGGCATTCGCATCGGAATTTTTCAATGAAGAGGTTGTAAAGGTAATTGAGGGAGGGCAAGAAGTATCAACAGAATTATTGAGCTTACCATTCGATCATATTTTTTTTACGGGCAGCCCCGCTGTTGGTAAAATAGTAATGAAAGCGGCAGCAGAGAATTTAACTTCTGTAACGCTAGAGTTGGGAGGGAAATCGCCCACCATCATTGATTCAACAGCCATTGTTAGTGATGCCGCCAAGCGCATTGCCTTTGGCAAATTTCTGAACAATGGCCAAACCTGTATTGCCCCTGATTATATTTTAGTGCATGAAAAAGTAAAAGACAAATTTATTGAAAGCCTGAAGAAGGAAATAATAAAGCTCTTTGGTGAAAATGGAAAGATTGATGAAACCTCTGCCAGCTACGCCCGAATTGTCAATCAAAAACATTTCAACAGACTAAATCAACTTCTGGCAGATGCTATTGCACAGGGCGCCAAAATCGAATTGGGTGGAGCAGTGAATTCAACATCCAATTTTATTCACCCCATGATATTATCAAATGTATCTCCTACTTCTCGCATGATGGAGGAAGAAATTTTTGGACCGCTGTTACCGATCATCAGTTTTTCATCAGACGAGGAAGCCATCAAACTAATCAACAGCAAACCAAAACCCCTCGCACTTTATATTTTTAGTAATGACAAAATTTCGAGAAATAAAATTCTCGCGGCCACATCAGCAGGCTCGGTTTGCATCAATGAATGCGTCATTCAATTTACTCATGCCAATTTGCCTTTTGGTGGAGTGAACAACAGCGGCATTGGCAAATCGCACGGGCACTATGGCTTTCTAGAGTTTTCTAATCAAAAACCTGTACTGAAACAAATGAGTCGGTTTTCATCTATTGAATCGCTGTATCCGCCATTTAAGCCCAAGCTGAAATTTTTGGTGGACATGATGTTAAAGTATTTTTAATTTTAGTTATGGCCATAATCATGGCTGCATATCAGATTTATAAACTGCAAATGGTTATTTATCTTTGACCTATGATCATTGAAAGAACAAAGAAAGAAGTGGTTTTTAGATTACCAAGTGTGAATCAAACGGTTGATGATCTACAAGCAGTTGCCGATTAGGTGGAGTTTAAATCTTTGGCAAAAAAAATAAAAGCTACGCAAAAGCAGGTAGACGATTTAGTAAAAAAAATAAAGAAAGGGCGATGGAATAAAACCAAGAGCAAACTTGGTTTATGAAATTGGTTGTAGATACCAATATTGAATTTAGTGCCATATTGAATACCAATAGTCGTATAGCCAATGTGCTTCTTCAACCTCAGACGAAGGTTATTTTCTACTCCACTTCACAATTGCTAGTAGAAATAGAAACACATCGAGATAAACTTCAGGATTTAGCGGGTTATTCAGATCATGAGCTAAACGCTATTGTTGATTTCATTTTAGGAAGAATAAAATTTATTAATGTAGAATTGATCCCTAAAGAAATTTACGACTTGGCCGAATCGCTAACTTATAACGTTGATATTGACGATACGGAATTTATTAATGGAAGATTTTGGAGTGGCGATAAAAAATTGATAAGAGGGCTGAGAGGAAAAGGATGGGATAAATTCATTTCCTTGCAAGAAATACAGCAATTAATGTAGTCTATCGCGAAATTGAATATGCCATTCTCAATATTTCTGTCGTGTAAGTACTTTTAGAGTCTAAAAGTCGTTGACTTATTCATAACAGCAACGATTATCAGTTTCCCCTCCTATTCACTAAATTTGTCCCCTCAAAAAAATTGACTTATGAAAATCGTAAAGAAAATACTCATTGGCGTTGGCATTTTTATAGTGGTGTTGGTAGCGGCAGCTTTTATCTTGCCAATGGTATTCAAAGACGATATCAAAGCGGCTATCGACAAACAAATAGCGAAGAGCGTCAATGCTGACGTGGTCTTTGATGTAAATAATTTCAGCCTTTCGCTTTTCAGTAATTTTCCTAACATGACGGTGGAGGTAAAAGAGTTGGGTGTATTCAACCGTGCACCATTTGAGGGGATGTATTTATTCGTGGTAGATAAGTTTGAGGTAGAAGTTAATTTGAAGGACATTATTTTTGGAGATCAGTTGCGGGTAAAAGGAATCACGCTGGTGCGCCCCCAAATCAATGTTAAAGTATTGAAAGACGGGCGCGCGAATTATGACATCGCTATCCCCTCTACCGATACGGTAAAGCAAACAGCGGACGAGCCCAGTAAATTTTCTTTTGGTATTGACCATTGGGAGATCGTGAATGGTGCATTGGTGTATGACGATGAGTCGCTGCCCTACTACATGGCCATCAAAGACCTTGACCATAGCGGCAGTGGTAACTTCAATGACCAAGCATTTGATTTGACAACGAAGACAGTAGCCGATTCTTTGACCGTTGCTTATGGGGGATCAGAATATTTGAGCAACAAGCGCGCAGAAATTGATATGACCATTGGCATTAGTGAAGCGTACACAAAATATACTTTTAAGGAAAACACCGCTAAGCTCAATGATTTTGCTCTGAACTTTAATGGTTGGTTCAAGATGAATGACAAGGCGTATGACATGGACATTACTTTCAAAAACCCAGGCACATCATTTAAGAGCTTGCTCTCGCTAGTACCAGGCATGTACACCAAAGATTTCTCTAAAATTGAAACGAAGGGAGAGTTATCATTCAATGGTTTTGCAAAAGGAACGTACGATGAAAAGCAAATGCCTGCATTCAACCTTGCCTTGAATGTGAAAGACGCGATGTTTAAATATCCAGAGTTGCCGACCCCTGTCAATAATATCAACATGGATTTGCTGGTCGACAACAAAACAGGTGTGATCGCAAACACGGTGGTTGATTTAAAGAAATTGCACCTTGATTTAGGTTCTAACCCTGTGGATGCGCGAATGCTCATTGAAAACTTGAAAGACTATCGCATGGATGGAATGGTAAAAGCTAAATTGAATTTGGCTGAGTTAAGCAAGATGGTGCCGATGCAAGGTCTTGAAATGAAAGGAACGTATTCGATAGATGCAAAAGCAAAAGGGGTTTATGATAGCATAAAAAAATTAATTCCGGCCATAGATATTACCATGGCGTTAAGCAACGGGCGTGTGAAGGCTTCACAGTTTCCCTTGCCATTGGAGGATCTGCATTTTACTTCTACGGTTAAAAACACATCGGGTAAAATGGCAGAGACCTTTATTACTGTAAAAGATTTTAACATGATGATGGAAGGTGAAAAATTCACTGCCGATCTGCTTTTGAATAACTTAGATGATTACACGTGGGATCTAAAAGCCAAAGGAGGAATCGATATTGAAAAAATGACCAAAATTTTCCCCGTAGAGGGAATGACCTTGGCGGGAAAAGTGAAAGCCAATATCGAAACGAAAGGAAAATATTCAGATGTAACAGCCAAGCGTTACGACAAGCTTCCTACCAGCGGCTCGGCTTCCCTAAAAGATTTCAAATTCAATTCTAAAACACTTCCGTATGCAGTTACCATTGCCCAAGCAGAAGGCGTATTTAACCCACAAAAAATTGAATTGAAAAATACGAGTGGCACCATTGGCAAAAGTGATTTTAGCGTGGATGGCTCGGTAAGTAATTACATTGGTTATGTGTTTGGTAAAGAGACTATCAAAGGAAATGTAAACTTCAACTCTACGCTACTCGACCTAAACGAGTTCATGACCGATTCTGGTAATACTACTAAAACAGATTCTGCTTCCTCTACGGGAGTGATACCCATACCGCAAAACATCGATTTCATTTTTCACTCAGATATTAAAACAGTGAGAATGATGGAGTACAAAATTACCAATGCCAATGGAGATGTGATTGTGAAAGATGGCATTGCTAATTTGAGTGGCGTTAAGTTCAATATGCTGGGCGGTTCATTTGCTATCAACGGAACATACAATACAAAAGACTTGAATCATCCTAAATATGATTTCGGATTAAAGATTGATGACTTGGCCATTCAAGAGGCCGCTAAATCTTTTTCTGTGATTAAAACATATGCACCCATTGCCGCATTAGTTAGCGGAAAATTTGGCACTGATTTTAAAATCAATGGAGAATTGGGTCAAGATATGATGCCTAAGATGAATACAGTGAATGGATCGGGCTTAATAAAAATTGCGGAGGCCGTGTTGACTAAATCTACCTTGGTATCGGGCATTACCTCGCTTACTAAATTGGATAATGCAGATAATGTTACATTAAAAGATGTGCTGATGTCTGCAGCTATTAGCAATGGACGGTTGAGTGTGAAACCTTTCAACGTGAAGTTTGGAAACTATGTGACCACCATTAGCGGCAGCACAGGGCTAGACAAGTCAATTGATTACAATTTGAAAATGATGGTGCCAGCGGGAAAACTAGGTTCGCAGTTCCAAGGATTCATTAATCAAAATACGGGGTCAAATAATTCAACCAATGAAATACCTGTTACTATTGGTCTTACGGGATTGTTTAGTTCACCTAAAACGGCTTTGTTGATGCAAGAACAAAAACAACAAGTAAAAGAAGCAGTGACTAATGTGGCCAAAGAAAAAGGCAAAGAAGCATTGAAAGAGGCATTGAAAGACACCCCCGCAAAAGATATTCTAAATGATATTTTAGGTGGTGGTGCGAAGAAGGATTCTACACAAACACAAGACAGCACCAAGGCTGAACCTGTAAAGGATTTACTTCAAAATAAACTTCAGAATCTATTGAAGCGCAAGAAAAACTAATTCAATTTTCTATTTGACTTTGTTTAGTTTGTCTCCTGTGAAATAGCCTTCTTTGATCAGCATCATCAACTGATCGGGAGAAGGATTGATCTGATAAAAGGTATCGTCTTCTTTACCTTTTATTTCTTTCACTGCAATTTTTTTGTTTAACTTTTTAAGAATGTCTTTGCGTTTGCTATCATCTTTTAAATCAATAGATAGAAAACGGATCGCTCCTGATGGTTCTTGTTGAATGAGACGCAGCACCCATTGGCCTTGTGATTTGAAGCTGAGGAAGTAATAATTTTGATAGAACTTGAGCACGAGTGTATCACTTAGTGTGCCTCGCGTGAGCCAATCCTTTTCATTCTTGTCTTTGAATCGATAACCCCATGATTCTACAATCAAGGTATCAGAAAATTCTCCGGAGGGTTGCTCAATAGTTTGATAAATGCCATGAAGTGACGGAGGCACTTCTTTTAAAGCAGCAATACCTCTAGGCTGCGCTTCGGGGAAAGACACCTCTTTGCAAGAATATAATAATGCAGACCAACACACGATTAAAATTAAGAGCCGCATAGTATTTTCGTTTAGGTGTTTGAAATATAAAATAGGATTAACGTAACAAGTAACGAAGTCGCTTATGGGTTAGATACATGAGATCAATTCATTTTGTCAAAAAATCACTACTCTTAAATGCAGGGTTGGGATATTTATAAAAACCTTCGCCCGATTTTTCTCCAAGTTTGCCCTCGTCTACATAACGTTTAAGCAAGGCTGCAAAATGCTTTGAAGAGAAATCATCACGATCTTTGGTTACACGCCAAGCAGTATCAAGCCCAATGTTATCCAAAATACCAAATGGTCCCATCGGCATATTGAAATTCACCATCCACGATTTATCAATGTCTTCGATACTGCCGATGTCTTTTGTTTTCAATCGGCCGGCTGCGCCAATCAATGCCATCAACATAAAATTGAAAATGTAGCCGGGCGATTCTTTCTTCACTAACACGGGCACTTGATTTAATTTCTTGCCGAAATCGAATAACAGATCAATTAATTCTGGATCGGTATCGGGGTGTGGCATAATATCTACCACCCGAGCGGTGAACACATCATGAAAATGAAACGCACAAAATTTCTCTGGTCGGCCAGAAATGGTTGCAAACTGCGAAGGCAGCAAGTAAGACGTGTTGGTTGTAAAAATGGTTTTCGTTGGCGCAATCTCGCCAAACTGTTTCCACACTTTTTCTTTGATGACGATATCTTCTGTTACACTTTCGCTGATTATGTCGGCATCGATGACCGCGTGTATTGGGTCAATCGTAAATTTTATTCGGCCTAAAATGGAGGGTTTATCTTCTTCTTTTACCATTCCTATTTTTACGGCAAAGCGCAATACTTTTTCTATCACCTTCTGCGACCGCTGCAAGGCATTTTCGTGGATATCATAAACAATCACCGAGTAGCCTGAGATGGCCGCCTGCAAACCAACCCTACTGCCCAATGTGCCAGCACCGAGGATGAGGACGTTTTTTAGTTGTATCATGGGTTTGTTTTCACGCAAAGGCGCAAAGCCCGCTAAGGTAAATACATAGAGGCTTCTTTGCGAGCTTTGCGCCTTTGCGTGAGATTAATTTCAAATCTTCAAATTAGTAATCGCTTTCCTTGCATTCTCGCCACACGCTTTGATCACGTAAATCAGCGAAGCAAACCGTGGGTCTTGTGTGTGGCCGTGCTTGTAGCGATGATAAATCTGTTGACAAATAACACCAACTTTAAAAGCACCAAACACATAATAGAATACAATGTCGTCAATTTTTGTTTGAGATTTTTCGGCATAGTAATTCGCCATTTCATTACGCGTCATGTTGCCAGGCATCCATGTGAGATTGAAAGGCTTCAATGCATCGGAGTCATTCGCTTCTGCCCAGTAGGCAAGGGTGGTTCCCAAATCCATGAGCGGGTCGCCCACCGTGGCCATCTCCCAATCTAAAATGGCTTTAATTTCTGTTAGGTTATCTGGATTGAGAACAAGGTTGTCGTATTTGTAATCATTGTGAATGAAAGAAGTGCGTGATGAAGGTGGAATGTTTTTCCGCATCCACTCTGCTGATTCATTCATTGAAGCAATATCATCAGTTTGTGCATTGAAGTAGCGCTTTGTCCAGCCTTCTACTTGCCGCTGCACATAGCCTTCGGGCTTACCGAGTTGATCAAGGCCTGTTCCTTTAATATCCAATTGATGAAGTTGCGCTAACTGATCAATCGTAGCTTTTGAAAGTTGGTTGAATGTACTTGGCTCGATGGTCATCCCTTTCGGCACGAGGTTGCGCAGAATGACACCATTCACACGCTTCATCAAATAAAATTTTGATCCAATTACATTTTCATCTGCGCAAAGCAAAATGGGCTCTGGCACTTTTTTAAAACCAGCTTTTTGCAACAGCGATAGAACTTTAAACTCTCTCTCCATATCATGGGCCGATTTAATATTGGCACCAAGCGGAGGCCTGCGCAAAATGTATTCTTCTTTTCCTGCCTGAACTAAATAAGTAAGATTGGAATAGCCACTTGGGAATTGTTGGATGGAGATTTCTTTTGAAACTTCCATCTGCTGGCTCAAATACGCTGATAGCTTTTCCGAAGAAAATTCTTCGCCTGCGCGGATGTGGGAGGGCTGGTCGAGCATAAGAACGAGACCGTATTAAATTTGACTCTCCAACACAAATTCTTTTTTCAGCCTCTCTCCATTGCGCAAAATCTCTATCCTAATTTTTTTACCCGGCTTAGAGTTGAATAAGTTGTTGACATTGTTCAATTCATAATCTACCAAGCTAATTCCATTTATGGATAAAATATTATCGCCCCTTAAAATCCCAGCTTTCTGAGCAGAGGTGTTTTCTCTCACATCAGAAATCTCATATTCGCGTAGCCTAGCGCCAGTGGCGCGAATGGTTAACCCACTTAAATTGAAATAGAACTTCTTTTTGTAAGAAGCATTTTTCTTGATGTACATTTTCTCCCCAGGAAAATTGAAGATTACCGTAAAGCGGCTCAGCAAATCTCCACCGATAGATCCATTGCGAAAGGTAAAGCGATCTTTGCGCAATGTATCTGAATAGGCATAATCATCGGGGAAATTCGTGATCAGGTTTGTTAATTCATGCTTCCCTATCTTGATTGATTTGATACGTCCAATTCTTCCCGTAATCACACCACCAATGCCCCTGCCTAAAATAGCTTTTATGTTTTTTTCTGGTACCGTGATATGCGGCTCAGAGTTAGCTTCTAGCAAAAGCCCGTGACTTGCGCCAGAGTCGACCAAAAACTTTGCGTCTATGGTGGTGGTATCGTTTACTTGTAGCTTCGCGTGTATGAAAGGCTTAGTATCTTCTACTGTAATTGGCAGTAGATCGTAACTTTTCTTAGGTTTAAATTTATTGGGTAACATGAGCGTCAACTTTTTGGCTTCATAATCTACCTTCACTACAAAGCGGCTAAACAGTTCATAACCTAAAATGCCATGAACTTCTGTGCCCATAGAATTTTTTAGTTCAAGATAATCTTCATCTAAGACTAACATAGAGTGGCCTTGGCCATGCACACCAGGCATATCCAGCGTAACATTACTTGTGATGTAGGCGTCCACCAATTTTTGTCCGCCTGGGCCAGAGAGCGTATATTTTCTTGAGTAAGACAAATTCAAAATATCGCTGTACACTCTTTCGGTGAGTATGGCCGTGCGCACGCCCGTGTCAATAATAAATTTTAGAGGTAACTGATTGTTGATAATGATGGGGACAACCACAAGGTTGTTATGAATCTCGATAGGAATATCTACCCGACTAACCCCTTCTGGCAAAGAAAAACCAAGGATTTGTTGCCCTAGGCAAAAATGTGCAGAGAACAAAAGAGCACCGAGATAGAGAAATCTTTTTATCATTCTAATGTGGTGACTGATCAATGGGGCAAAGCTTAAGCCCCATGCCCAATCCCTAAGTCCTATGTAAGCTACTGAATTTTTGATGAAGCTTAAGCCGATTGAACGGAATTTACCCCTAACTGGGTTAAAAGTTGTGCGGGAGTTTGGGCTATTTTTATGGAATGTAGACTTTCGGCACCTAGAAATCCGCTTTTGGCCATCACTTCCATTTGTGCCATGAGGTGATCAAAATAAGAATTGATATTGAGCAGCGCAATGGGTGAATCAATCAACCCTAATTGCTTCCAAGTCAGTATCTCGGCCAGCTCATCTAGTGTGCCCCAGCCGCCAGGCATGGCTATAAAGGCATCCGATAGATCGGCCATGCGCTTTTTCCTTTCGTGCATGCTCTCTACTACTTCTAGGCGGGTCAGTCCGTTGTGAGCCACTTCCCTGCGCAAGAGAAAATCGGGGATCACACCTACAACTTCACCACTCGCTGCTAGTGTAGCATCGGCCACAATGCCCATGAGGCCCACATTGCCTCCTCCGTAAATAAGTGTTGATTTTGATTTACCTAAGAGCCTACCCAGCTCCCTTGCCTCGGTGGCATAGATAGCATCTGTGCCAGAGGACGAGCCACAAAAAACGCAGATGTTCATTGGCCTATCAATGCTTCACATCATGCTCATTGTCGCTTACTTTGCTATTGGGGAAAAGCCAAATAGAAACAATAGCGAGTACAAAAAGGGCGATTACAACTCCAAAAACTGCCATAGTCAAAAATGTTTATGAGCCAAAAGTAAATGGATAACGTTAATTATTTGCAAATTGAACATTAAATATTAAATAGGAATCTATTTCCGTACTTAACACATGAAGAAGTTTTTAATAATCCTAGGCCTACTTGCGCTGCTAATTGGTGGTTTTCTCTTTTATTACATGACCATCTACACTAAATCATTTAGCCCAGAGTCTAATGTGGCGTTTGAGAACAGCGGCTTGAAGGTGCATGTTTTTTATAACCGCCCTAATAAAAAAGGAAGGGTCATTTTTGCCAAAGATGGCCTTGTCCCTTTCGGTAAAGTATGGAGAACAGGTGCCAACGAGGCTACCGTGTTTGAAACCAATAGAGAATTAGATTTTGGAGGAAAATCTTTGCCTAAAGGAAAGTATAGCCTTTGGACAATCCCCGGAGAGCAAACTTGGAAGATCATTTTCAATTCAGATATTCCAGGTTGGGGTGTAGGGTTTGATGGACAAACCTTACGAAAGCAAGAGAAAGATATAATTACAATTGAAGCCTCAGTGGTTTTACAAGAAAAAGAGTTTGAACAATTCACTATTTCTGTGGAAAAAATGGGGGAAGAAATGGAATTGATTTTTATATGGGACAAGACACTGGTGGCCGCTCCCTTCACAGCAAAATAATTTTTAAAACTAATTTTTAGTAATGATCCAAGTAATTCCATCCATCGCCATTCGTAAAGGGAGAGTTGTAAAAATGCGCAAAGGCGACCCCGCCAGTGAAAAAGCGTACGAAGAAAACCCTGTCGACTTGGCCAAGCGTTTTGAAGACCACGGCATTGAGGTACTCCACTTGGTGGACTTGGATGGAGCGGAAACAGGTAGCCCCAAAAACTTTCACGTGCTGGAACAAATTGCTGGCTACACAGATCTGAAATTGGATTTTACAGGTGGCATCAACACGGATGGTGACATTGGCAACGCTTATAATTATGGAGCAGATTACATCACTGCCTCTAGCATTGCCATTGCAAAGCCAGAATTGTTTGCTTCATGGATTATTTCTTACGGAAGAGAAAAGATGACGCTTGGCGCGGATGTTACAGACATACAATCCAAGAAAGTCGCTTTTCGCGGATGGCAAAACAAATCGGATGTCAACCTTTTCGATCACCTTCAATTTTTTTATGATAAAGGATTGAAGTATGCCAAGTGTACGGACATTTCTCGCGATGGTGTGCTAGAAGGCCCAGCGTTTTCTTTTTATCAAGAAGTGCGAGACAAATTCCCCGATTTACAAATATTAGCCAGCGGTGGCGTTCGCGGTGCCGATGATATTAAAAAGCTAAATGATATGGGCATCTTCGCGGTCATCTTTGGCAAGGCCTATTACGAAGGGATTTTGAAACTGGAAGATCTCAAGCCATTTTTGGTGAAGTAAGTTTAGCTGACTTAGCGTGAAATAGAAGTTCGAACTTTATCATTGGGATAAAGTTTGAACTTCTATCACCTCACCCGTCTTCCCCAATGCGCTTTCTGCTTGTTGCGTATGTCTAACAATATGCGCAATCAAAAACATAAACACATCCCCTAGTTTTAGTTTGATGAAAGGCGCAATGGAAATCCCCACTTTGCTTTTGTTCAGATCCATTTTCTTGGCTATCGTCAATAGCTGCAACAATTTTTCTTGCTGATCAATAAATTCTGTGATTACGATATGGCTTTCAATAATTGTTTTAGGTGTGTGGTCTTTGGGTGATTTCATTTTCTTTGAAAGCTTGCCCTCTTTGGTCGGCAGCATGAGCTTGGTAAAATAATTTCCCAACCACCCCGAAGCAAACTCATCTGTAGGATTATCGTTCTTTGCCTGCGCAATGGATTTCTCGATGGCTGGTAAATAATATCTCCCATAACTATTCAAATGTTGGAGACATTCATTGGCACTCCAACTTTCTGGTGATGGCTTTAGCGCAAATCGGCTATGAGGGAGCAACTGCCATTCGGCAATAGCCTTTTTCAAAATAGTTTCTGTTTGATCCAACAGCTCGTTAATAAGCGTCTCGTTTTTTTGTGTTTTCATAATTGTGTTTGTTTTATGGACACAAAAGTGAAGGTATCAAACAACAAAAATCTTTGCCTACACAAAGATTTACACCCGCACAGTGGAGAGCAATTTGCTAAACGTGGCGGCATCAATACCCAAGTAAGAAGCCAAATACTTGTGCGGAATCAATCGTAATACCTGCGGGCTGCGTGTGAGTAGGGTAGTGAATTTTTGCTCTGCTGAGAAAGTTTGGAGTTCTACTTGTCGCTCGAGCGCGCCTTTGAGGGCGTATGCTGTTGCTAACCTTATAAATCGTTCAAAGTTTGGGTAGCGATCGAGCAATGCGGCTACTTGAGAATAGCTTGTTTTCAGAAATATGCTTTGCGTGAGCGTTTCAAAAAAATACTTGGATGGTGTTTGTGTTAAAAAGGAATCGGCCACACCTGAAAAGGAAAAGGGATAAGTGAAAACGATGGTTGCTTCTTTGTCATCGGCTGTTAGGTAATAAGCCCGCTGTACGCCTTCGGTAATAAAATATAAGTTCTTTTCGGTTTCACCTTTGGCTGTAAGAATGGTTTTTCGTTTGGCTTCATCCTCATGCCAGATCGAGGCGAAGTTGCTCCACTCTTCATCGCTTAAGGGATGAATAGAGTACGTGAATTTTTTAAGATGTTGCAGGGATTCTGTTAACTTCATTTGCTGTTAAGATAAAGGGTTTAGACAAATAAGAAAAAACCAGTTGAGGATTACCAAATTTTCGCAGCCATTACCTCACCCCGGCCTTCTCCGGAGGAGAGGGTGACTCTCCGATATAATTTTCACTTGGCATCTTATTTAATGTTCTACTATAGAATGATATTCGTGGTTATTGTGTTGATCGCTCTCGACAGTTACCCTCTTCTCCGGAGCTCCTCCAGAGAGGGCCAGGGTGAGGTGGATACGTTGAACTGCGAAAGTTAGGGATTCACCTTTTTGCTTTAAACGTTGAATACGTCATTAGTTCATGTTTTTGTATCTTTATGTTCTAAATTAATAATAGCAAAATTTTATGGGTCTCGTGTATGCAGATATTGAATTGATAAATGGTGATGACCTCGCGCTGGTTCGTAACAAAATCAAAGGAGAAGAGGATGTCAGGCGTATCCATGTTAATATGTTAGTTGATGCAGGCAGTGTTTATATGTGCATCAACGAAAATATTCAGGAACAATTAAAGCTTCCAGTTTTAGAGCAACGGAAAGGACAGTTAGCCAATGGTCACATTGTTGAATACGATGTAGTAGGGCCGTTAGAGGTAAGATTTAAAAATCGTAGGTGCTCTGTAAATGCGATGGTGCTGCCAGGTGATAACGAGCCTCTACTGGAGCAATACCACTTGAAGACATGGATGTTCTAATCCATTCACACCGACAAGGACTGATCGTAAATCCAAAGCATCCTTATTTTCCTCAGATGAAACTCACGTAACAACTGCGGATTTTCAATCTCGCTTCTTAAAAACAATTGGCACCACAATCTTGTACCTTCATGCCTTCCATTGGGAACTAAAGTTAATGAGGTATTTCTATGGAAAAGTTAAGGTAATAACGTTCATTTAAAACTCAACATTCTAAAAAATGAAAAAGCTCAACCCCATTGGAGCCGAGCTTTTCTTGCAAGAAAAAAAACTATTAGTTCACAGCTAAATCAAACGTCACATCCAAATCAGTTTCACCATCATTGGAAGTGGTGGTGGCCGATTTAATATCAGGTTGATGCTTTAGAATAACTTTAAAAGTACCTGAGCTAGTGGCATTGATAGTAGTCCAATCGGTTGTCAAACCTATGGGCTGTCCTTTAGCGTCTGTGTCTTTATAATTCAACGGATCATTACGGTTGTCAACATTGCCATTGCCAGTTGGATTGGAAAACGTATTGTTGGTCCAAGCGAAAAAGAAGATATGCTCGTCTCCTTCTTCTTCTACTTCTTCAGTCACATTGTATTCTGGATCTGTCGGTTTGGCCAATTCATTGATCAATGTAATGGTAAGCGTATAAGAAACGTTTTTTACCAAGTTGATGAGGCCGCTTAATGTACGGGGTTTCGGCCCATCCCCATCTGGGTCGGTGGCGGTAACAACAACAGGCGCTCCACCAGTTGGCGTAAAAGTAAGAGTGACCTTGGTTATCGCCTCTGGAATATTTTCTGGCTTAGGGTCATCCTTTTTGCAACTGGAGAGAAAAAATAGAGAGCCTGATACCAACATCAAACAAATCAATCGTAAGGTTTTCATAGTATTTTATATTTTATGCAACAATGTTGCAATAGTACCTATATTTGTTTAATAATCAAAACTTAAAAACTGAAATGAATTCCTAATGTGATGTTTCGGCTCGCATCATTGGCAAAATACCGCAGACGATTTGTATATTCGCGATAGGCCTCGTTGGTCAGGTTATCGGCAGAGAGGCGAACATCCCATTTCGATTTTTCTAATTTCCAGGAGGCACCTACGCCCATGGAAAGTAAGAAATAACTATTCGGGGCTGGAGCAAAATCAAAATTGCCGGGTCGCTGGGCAATTATATCAATGCCTTGTTTTTGTGTTTCAATAATTTCACGTGGGGTGATTACTTGGGGGGCGCGGTTTTGTATACCGATCCACCGAATTTTTGATTCCGCATTCCAACTGAATTTTTTTAGCGACTTTGACTCGTAGCGCAATCCTACGTCTGCCCGATTGGAGGGAATAAAAATCAGGTAATCTTTTGCGGTCTCATCGGTCGCGCGTAATAGCGAAGCCTTACCTGTAAGGACTAGTTGCCTATTGAGCTGATAAGTGGACAAAGCGTCAATGCCAACAAATGAAGCATCCGTTTGAGTATATCTGAAGTAGGGGAAAATTCCCCGCAGGCCTTCTGTCACTCCGCGTGGGCGCAGATAGATAAAATCAAATATGTAATTGATGTACCCAGTCAGCTCAGTGGTAAACTTTTGTTTTTCAATTTTATAACCTACCACCCACTTCAATGCTTTTTCCACTTTTGCACCAGAGGTCGCATATTGTTTCACCTCCGATGTTTTTTCGTCAAGTAACAATCCATACTCAATAGCAGCCGCGCTTTGGTGCGTGCCTAAACTATACAACTCTGCCATATTTGGTGGTCTCCATGCACTGCTCAAAGAGGTGGTGAGTGAAGCAAAACTTCCAAGTGAACGTTTCGCGGAAAACGTGCCACTAAAATTTTGAAAGTCGATGTTGGATCTGTAAAGCCGGTTTTGAAAATTAAATCCTACTACATCATATTTTTTAAAGTCATAGCGAAGACCGAGCTCCACTATCCAATTGTTTAGCATCAATTTTTCAACCGCAAAAAGACCGGCCGTATAGTGGTCAAAATTGGGAATAAACGGAATGGTTTGCGTACCATCAATCTTACTATTGTTTTGATACAAGATGTTCACACCCCAGCAACTTTGAAAGCGTATGGAGTGTGAGCGTTCCCAATCGGCATCGAGGGTGTGCGTTTGCAACTGGAAGCCCAACGCAGGTATATCAGAAAGCGCAGCGCCTAATCGAAAATCAAATTCTCTCCGCCTGTTATTTTGAAACCCATATTGCAAACGAAATTCATTTTTGCCTTCCGCTAAATGGGCGTTCACTTTTAACAAATCATGTTGTACTGACTGGCGAGGTTGCTTAATTTCGTATGTGAAAGGAGCCGTGTATTGAGGTGGTTCTCGTTCCAGTGCGTTGGCCAAATCATTGGCAGTATTAACGGCTGTACCCCGCAAAATCCCAATAGTGGTGTTGAAGTGACTATAGAAAACATCAATTCCTTTTTTCTCTGTATGATACGAACTGGCAATCGAGAAATTCTGCTCTTCAAAACCCGTATTCGATAAAACATAATTGGCAGCGCGAGAGTCTCCCGCTTTTTTGATGGTGCCTTGCGCACGCCAACCAAAACCTTTTAACTTTTTGAGCCCTCCTTCCAAAAATCCAGATAACACACCCGACCCATTGTTAGATGCACCTATTACGTGTACTTGTCCACCAAGTCCGGCCTCTGTAGGCAACTTGGCGGGATTCACCAGTACAACTCCGCCCAATGCATCGGCACCATATTTGATGGCTGCCGCGTCTTTGATCACGATGATATTTGAAGCAATAAATTGATCGACTTCTGGGGCGTGTTCTGCTCCCCAGTTTTGCCCTTCCTGGCGGATGCCATTATTTAATATCAACACGCGCTGACTATGTACTCCATGAATTACCGGTTTGAAAATAGCTGGTCCCGTTTGGATGGTATTTACTCCAGGAATTTCGCGCAGCGATTCGCCCAGCGATTTGCCCAATGTTTCTTCCAGTGCTTTGCCAGAAAGTGAACTATATGTAGAGGTGGCGGCCAGCTCTATATGCTTTTCTGAAATGACTACTTCATTCAGCGCAGTGCTATCGCTTTGCAGTGTTACGTTCCAAACTTTGTTGGCGGATAGTTTGACGGTACTTGAAATAGTTTTGAATCCAACAAACCGAACTTCAATTAAATATTTGCCACTACATAGTTGATTGAATTCAAAGAAGCCGTTTTCATCGGCTACTACTCCTCTCTTTTCTTTGGCAAGCGAAACAGTGGCACCCGTCAATGACTGACCATTGTCGTCTGATATTTTGCCCGAAAGTTTAAACTCGCAGGATTGACCCCACGAAAGCGATATTCTAAAAAATAGGGATAAGAAAAACGTGTACTTCATCTTGCAACAGAGTTGCGAATATAGTGGGATAATTTTTATCATTCGTTCAAAACACACCTAAACCCAATAGAAGCAGCCCAGAAGTTTTCTGCTTCAATTACACCACGTTCAGAATTGCGGTGCTGGTCGGGCGAATAGCACCACGCTCCACCACGAATAATTTTACTCTTATACTTTACTTTTTGCTTTACGAATGGATCAACACGTTCCTCGGTGGTGAATAAATCTTCAACAAACCAATCTGCACACCATTCCCACACATTGCCACTCATATCATACAAGCCAAAACCATTTGGTTCAAAACTTCCGACAGGTGCGTAAAACACAAAGCCATCGGTGTAGCCCGTCAAATATTTCATTTTCGGAAACTGTTGATGCATGATTTCGTCAGGGCCGTTTTCATATCTCTTGCCATTCACTTCCGGAATACTTGCATTACCCCAATGATACAGTTCGTTCTCTCTTCCACCGCGCGATGCATATTCCCATTGTGCTTCTGTAGGCAAACCTCCACCGGCCCATTTGCAGTAGGCTTGTGCATCAGTCCAACTAACGTGTGCAACCGGCCATTTGCCTTCGGCCACTTGATTTGGTTCAATAGGTGTCTTCCATGTCAATCCTGTTGTCCACTCCCAATCATCTAATTGATTTTTATACATCCTCCCTTTGTTTTCTTTTTCTGATTGTGAAACATAACCGGTAGTGTTTACAAATTTTCTAAAGGCGTCAACTGTAATTTCTGTTTTACTCATCCAAAACCCTTTTGTAATTCGCACCCGATGTTGTGGCTTTTCTTCTTTCCAGCAGGATGTATCACCTGGCACGCAGCCCATCAAAAAGGAGTCGGCCGGAATGTAGATGTACTCCAAACCATCAATTGCATTTACCTTAGCAATGGGGTGTATCCCTTGCGTGTGTAAACAATGGGCAAAAGAGAAAAAAGAAATAAGTATCGTTATGAATTTCATTTCAAAACTGCTTTAAATACGTAATCTTAAAAACTCCTTGCTGGCTGTTCACCCGACTTGTGATGCTGGTTTCGCTGTTGGTAAAATCCTGACGGTTATTACTTTCGATACATCTACGATTAAATTTCATTACCCCGCAGCGATTACGTGCAATCCATGTCTTTTATACACCCACCAACTTCCGCCTGCTACCAGCCCTAAACAGAAAAGTATTCCCAAAAAATCAGATGCATAATTGCCGGGCACACCAGCAATTGTGTAGGTGTGTTGAGGTAACGTGGCCAGGTCTTCGGGCTTCATGGTTCCGTTTCTAAACATGCGCGGAAGAAAATAATTCCGCCAGGTATCGGCAAATTCAATCACTTGATTTCTAAAGTCTGCGTAATGGGCAGAAGAGGTGCCCGCCAAATCGTTCATCGCATCTTGTACTAAAATAGCAGGTGATAAAAAACGCAACCGATTTACCCATGCCTGTTGGTTTTCGAGTGATTCATTGTACTCATCCAACACCGGCTTCACAGACTTGTTAACGAGATCGCTAGACGCAAAATACCCAAGCCACCAACTATATTGATTTTGTTGGGTGGTGTCTTTCGGTGCCAACTCTGGATGCTCGCGGTAATAGGATTTTAAAATTTCATCAGCCTTCTTTTCAGCAATAGCTTTTGCTTCACGATACTCATGAATTAAAATAGTGCGTGAAGGAACGGGATAAAAAATATTAGCCGTTTGTGAAATGACGCTTGGCACGAGCAACACAATCACCACCCACATGGCTACTAACGAAACGGCATTGCTGCCCGAAGAATTGCCTAGCAGGTTGATAAGGAATGCCACAAAGAACCAGAAGAAGGTATAAGCCGTTACGATCAACACCAACTTGCCAATCGCGCCAATGTTTCGCAGCACCTCTACACCAAAAAATGAAAGAGAGAAAATAATGGAAATAATAACAATGAAAGAAAGAATGGCAAAGCGCAAAAACAATTTACCGAAAAGCCATCTATAGAGCGAAATAGGTTGTGCCATGGTTAATCGCAACACACCCGATTCTTTTTCGGCAGAAAGAATGTTGTAACTAAACGCCAATACCAGCAAGGGTAATAAGTAGATGCATACAAAGGCCAGATCAAAACTGCCAAAGAGCAGTTGCACCGGGTTTGATAATTCAGAGAAGCCCAATGTATATGCCTCACCATAAATTTTTGGTTTAGCATAATGGGTAAATAAATCACTCTGTCCGGTAGCTACGAGCGCCAGCGGCTGTGGATCCATCGCAACAACGCGCCCGGCATCCCAGCCAATAGTAGTAAGCGAACGCGGATCTAACCATGGCTCTGGCGTTGGTTTTAGTTTTCGCGTCAATGAATCAATATCGGCTGCGATCTCTTTATCAAGCGTAGCCAGCTTTTCCTTCTCGCGGGTAATACCCACCACTCGATCATTAACTTTCTCTTGGCCATTGCGAACAGCAAATAGCGTAATTCCTAAAAATAAAACCAAGAGAGTTAATACCCACTTATCGCGTAGCAGGTTAATCCATTCGTATTTAAAAGTATGCTTGAACATAATTGGTTGTTCGTTATTGGTTAGTAGTTTGTTTTCTTAAGTGTCTGACACCTTAGAGGTGTCTTGACGCCTGGTTAGATTGTTTTCATTTTAGTAACGGCTCCATACAATGCGGCAAACGAAAGAAGGAGCCATGCCAGCAGCGTAAATAAATTGCTGGTGTTCATGGCAAATACTGCTGCATACGTGGGTGGCTCGTACTTAAAGTCTTCTACCGAAGACCACAGTTTATCACCGGCCAGGTAATCCCAATCACCGTATTTTGAATTGGCCGCCATATCTCCGTTCATCTTACCCACCAATTCAATTCGATATTTTTCGGCTGTGTTGGCAAAATCCCAATGCGAGGTGTAATCGGTTCTACAAATAGCCATCGATAAAAACCGCGTGGGCAAAAAGGGAGAGAGTGCTGCCGTGGTGCGATACACGTTGGTTTGGTTCACATACGTGTCTTTCAACAATTGGTAGTGTTTGAAGTAAATATCCGCAGTGTGCTTTTCTCCTTCCTGCATCAAGAAGCCATCCCAATTGAAGGGTAACTGTTGCACACTGTCCACTCCGTACTTCTTAAGTGTTTCTTCTTCCAGTTTTTTTGCTTCGGCATTCCACGGGTTGTGGCCATCCAGTCCTTTCTTTTTATCAAGTGCTACCTGCTCTTCAAATTCCACTTGCGTGGGATAGGGATAGAGTTTGTCTGCAATAGCGGTAGACACTTTCGGCATAGCGAGGCACGACACCATCCAAACACCAAGCAGCGCAACAAAAGCAAGATTCGATTTTTTTAATAAGGAAGAAACGAAGAGTGTGATATTGATGAAGACAGCGTAATAAATAACATAGACTGCAAACAAAAGCGTGAGCGCAGCCAAACTAAATTGACCGTAGTCTTTGATGTTCGCTAAAAACAACGCAGCAAGAATATATACGGGAATAACAATGAGCAGCACCGGAATAAATATTCCTAGCCATTTTCCCATTGTGAGTTTCCAGTTGCTTACTCCCTGGCTCTTTAGCAAGCGCAGTGTGCCACTCTCACGCTCGCGGGTAAAGGCATTGAAGCCAATTAAAATAATAAACAGTGGAATAATGAAAATCAATACGAAGTCGGGCGTCAGATCGCCAAAGCGCGAGAGTGCGGTTTGGTCTTGTGCAGCCGCGTATTGTGCTTCGTTGCGCTTATGCGCTTCCAAATAAATACTCACGCCTGTGTATTTATCTACGCCATTGTCAATCAGCGACAGGGGATATTTTGGCTTGAAGGCATACGTGCCATAGTGCGCTGCCGAGTGCGGATTTTTTTGTCCTTGTTCGAGCCATTCTCCTCTTGCGTTCTTCTTGGCCTCAGTATGCTGGGCATTCACAGAAGTATAATAACTCTTGCTCACAAAAATAGCCGTGAGCAACAAGGCAAATACGGTAATGGCCGTAATCCGAAACCGTCCCTCCCGGACAATTTCTTTTAGTTCTTTGAATGCGATTTTTAGAATCATATCAAATTGTTAATTAATGTGCTTCAAATACAATTTCTCTAAGTCCGTGTGATTGATCTGATCGGTGGTGAGCAACTCAACCAAGCTTCCTTCTTTCATAATGCCGATGTGGGTGCCGGTTTCTTTGGCGCGAAACAAATCGTGCGTGGCCATCAGCGTGGCTACACCTTTCTTGCTGAGCTTGGTAAGCAATTCAGAAAACTCGTTGCTGGCTTTCGGGTCAAGGCCCGAAGTGGGTTCGTCTAGTAAAAGCACTTGCGCATCTTTCGCCAGCGCAAGGGCAATGCCTACTTTTTGTCGCATGCCTTTTGAATAAGCAGAAATTCTTTTTTCATGCGCATCGCTTTGAAGACCCGCTTCCGTTAAAAAGTTGATGTATTCTGATTTCGAATATTTCTTTCCAGCCAAGCCGCTGAAATATTCTAAGTTCTCGATACCCGACAGGTTCGGATATAACATCAGATTTTCAGGAATGTAGGTCAACAGTTTTTTTGTTTCCAGTGGTTCTTTCACCACATCTTTGCCACCAATCGTCACCGTGCCACCCGAAGGCTCTATAAAATTGAGAAAGAGATTGATGGTGGTCGTTTTGCCGGCACCATTCGCGCCCAGCAAACAAAAGATGTTGCCTTTGTTTACCGTAAAGGTCACTGACTTCAATGCCGATTGCCCGTTGTAGTTTTTTGTGAGTTGTTTTGCTTCTAACATATAAGTGTGTTTAGTAATCCAATCTTAATAAAAGTCGCTTTTCGTTCTTGTGCTGGATGGGTGGTGAGCGATGTACAACACCCTTTCCTTTGTTGTCTGCCTCGCCTTTCAAAATGCCTACTTCAAAAGGCTTCATTGTTTTTATTTTATTAAGGTCTTTAATGATCGAATCATTATTGCCACCTACCAGGCTGTTTCTATTTACGTAGCGATCCTCTATCCACTCTGTGCCTGATCCCACGTACGTGCACAGCAAGCGCAAATCGTAACGGTCGGTATGAAATTTTCTGCAGGCATCATCGCTCACGATTTTTAAGAGCAAACGGGTTTGTTGTTTTTGCGTAATAGAAAGAAACAGGCGCGTCAAACTCACCATATCATCGCACAACGTGAGTTTTCCTGAGGTATGAACCGCAGACTTATCTAACTCATTTGCTACTACTTCCTTCACAGAATCTGCGGTTACTACCGCATCAATTCCGTTGAAATTATTCGCCATGAGTGTGCTCGCAAATAGATGAACGTCTTCATCGACCACGCGCTGATGATGTACGAGATTGATACCCTGCTGTGAGATGGCAGCCAGTGCCGATAGCGAATGTGCTTCGAAGGCGCTTGGCTTTCGAGTAAATAGTGATGTAAACATATTATTGCAACAATGTTGCATATTAAGCCATCCAAAGTATATTTGCAACACAGTTGCATTAAACTTCTGCATAATTTGTATGAAAGGTTTTTTTACCCACTACTTGGATGTGTTTGGATTTTCAGCCTCACTGCTTTGCGCCATACACTGTGCGTTTGTGCCCGTTCTGCTCACGCTGTCCGTTTTTCAAGGTCTCCACTTTTTGGCTGACCCTTCGATAGAGAGAGGTGTGTTGGTCATAAGCTTTTTTCTTGCACTGGCTTCTCTTTTGCCTTCTTACATCAACCATCACCACCGGCTTTCACCCATTTTAATTTTTGTGCTAGGAGCGTTTTTAATCATCGTGGGGCGAATGGATTTATTGTCCGTTTGGGAAATTTTACTTACGTCAATAGGTGCGACCTGCATTGCAGTGGCGCACTTGGTGAATTGGAGACTTCATAAAAATCGAAAAGCAGCAACAAAGCCGAACGAATGAAAGCTCTTGTTTCTGTTTTACTTCTCATTTTCTTTTTTCAATCCGATTCGGACGGATGGGCGACTCTTGCGCGCGTCAAGTTTACGTCTACGTTCTTTAAAGAGATGAACGAATACTTCTTGATTCCTTCGTTTACGCCAGAACTGCGTGCTAAAATAGGAAAGGAGTTTAGCCTAAAGGGACATTATATCCCTTTTGACTTAGAGGGCAATGCCATTATCCTGTCAAAAAATCCGTATGCATCCTGTTTCTTTTGCGGAGGTGCCGGCCCTGAATCGGTGGCGGAAATCAATTTTAAAACGAAGCGGCCAAAGTTAAAGGCAGATCAGGTAATTAACGTGAAAGGCAAATTGCGCTTAAATGGAACCGATGTGAACCACATGAATTTCATTTTGGACGAAGCAGAGATACTAACGCCATGAAGACAGTTTTCATATTCTGTGTGATGCTTGTTTTCGGCTGTTCGCAAAAGGAAAATGCTACCTTAAAAAAAGCAGCAGCCATTCAAATAGAATCTTTTTCTGCTTTGGATAGCATTGAACGAACTATTCAATCCTTAACGAACATTCCTGCACTCACCGATTCTATCAAGAAAATTGAAAGCGAAGTGGCTCAATGGGAAACTGAAATGATAGACATTCCTGGCTATGAATCAACTCATCTCGAACACAACCATTCGCACTCCCAAAAAATAGAAGAACTAACACCTGAGCAAATGCTGTCGGTCCAACAAGAGCTCAAGCAGCAGCTTACACATATTCACATAAGATTAAAAAAGTTACAAACTGACTATGCTAAATCCTTTTAAACCAAAAAAACTTCCCGTTACCGTTTTGAGCGGTTTTTTGGGAGCAGGAAAAACAACACTGCTTAATCATATACTCTCCAATCGAGAGGGTCTTCGTGTAGCCGTAATTGTCAATGACATGAGCGAAGTAAACATTGATGCACAACTCGTAAAAAACGAAATCAAACTCTCGCGAACCGAGGAGAAGCTAGTAGAGATGAGTAATGGATGTATTTGCTGCACGTTGCGCGAAGATTTAATGATTGAGGTAGAGAAACTGGCCAAACAGAAAAAGTTTGACTATTTATTAATTGAAAGTACAGGTATATCCGAGCCACTGCCGGTAGCGCAAACATTTAGTTTCGCCTCGGGCGATGAACTGCTCGACCTCACCAAGTATTCTCAGTTAGATACGATGGTAACGGTAGTCGATGCTTTTAATTTCTTCAATGATTTTGGTTCTGCAGAGCGATTGAGAGACCGTAAACTAACAGGCGAAATGGAAGACGATCGGAGTATCGTCAATCTACTAACCGATCAAATCGAGTTTGCTAATGTGATTGTGCTAAACAAAGTAGATTTAGTACCGACTGAAAAACTAAAACTACTAGAGGGCATCTTAATAAAACTCAATCCCGATGCGAAGCTGATTCGAGCAGACCATGGCAAGATTGATTTAAAAACCATTTTAAACACGGGGCTTTTTGATTTTGAAAAAGCACAGCAATCGGCTGGTTGGTTAAAGGAGTTAAACAATGAACACACTCCTGAAACCGAGGAATACGGGATCAGCTCATTTGTTTTTCGTGATCGGAGACCCTTTCACCCACAGCGGTTTTGGAATTTTGTGCAAACCACATGGCCTATGAATGTGATTCGCAGCAAGGGCATGTTTTGGTTGGCATCTCGGCCAAGCGATGCTGTCCTTTGGAGCCAGGCAGGGGGTTCTTCTAAAGCAGAGATGTATGGCAAGTGGTGGGCTTCGATGCCAATGGCGCAGCGAGTAGCTCGTGCCGACTTCATGGAAAATCAGAGGGAGCTTATGAAAAAATGGGACAAAGAATTTGGAGACCGGATGAACGAATTGGTGATTATCGGAACAGAACTTAATCCTGAGCTTATCAAAAAGGAACTAGAGAAATGTTTGCTAACAACAAGTGAACTGATTCGATGGAAGGCGAAAGATATTTTCGCAGACCCATGGCCGATCTAATCTAAATATCCGAAATCTTGAACTTCTATTTGGAATAAAAAGTCTTGCGCTTTTCACTTTTTGATTATCTACAGCTTCCCGAATGAGTAAATTCCTTCATGCGCTGAATAGTGGCACGAAAGAATCGATTTTTTAAGTGACCTCCTTGATGCCAAAAACATTATACTTACCTTTACAATAGCAATAATGTTGCAATAAATTTAATTGTATGAAAGCGACCCGAAATACTACTCCCAAATTCGAGATACAGAATTTGATAACGAACTCGACAGTCGCGTTATCACACACTGAAATACAGGCTGCCACAAAAGGTCTTTGCGATAGGGTTACTATTTACCGAGTGTTAGACAGATTAGTGGAGGAAGGACAGATACATAAAATCATAAATGTGGATGGTGTGGTAAAGTATGCCAACTGCCATTCTTGCACGGATCACACACATACGCACGCTCACGCGCATGTTCACTTTAGCTGTCAAAAGTGTAAATCGGTAACGTGTCTTACAGATGTAGAACCTACTTTTAAATTGCCAAAAAAATATAAGGTAAGCGAGATGAATTTTACTTTGTCGGGTTTGTGCCCACAGTGTTCATAACCTAGCTTTTATTCGCCATGGCTAGGCGTCAAGACACCTCGAAGGTGTCAGACGCCTTTCACTCAGTGCGTAAGTCAAGTTATTAAATTGTGGCATCTCTAAAAATCATTCGGCTCGCAAAGTTTCCGCAGGGTTGATCCGTGCTGTTTTATAAGTCTGTGAAGTAACAGTTGCTAACCCGATTAGGATTAGAACAACCGTACTGATCAATACATCCCATACTTTAAGCGTCACGTTGTAGTACTGGATCTGAGGTAATATCAACTGAAGTAAATAGGCGGTTACAGGGACTGCAAAAACAATTGCCCACAGCATCAACTTTAAATAATCCTTCGACAATAGAAGCGCCAGATTGGGCACTGTGGCACCCATCACTTTGCGGATGCTCACTTCTTTTGCGCGCGTTTCAGAAGTATAAACCACCATGCCCAACATACCCAGCATTGAAATAGTCAATGCTAATAATCCAAGAAAACCAATGATCTTAAGCAGGGTTTGGTACCAGCTATAGCTTTCGTTCAAATCATCCTCAAAAAACCGTGCCTCCATTTTTCTTTCACTCAGATTTTTCCAGCGACCTTCTAACTGAGTGAATAAGGTAAAAGCATCATCAGTCCGCACGGTCACATGGGCGTAGGCAAAGCGCTGGGGATGCATGCGAAAAAAGAACTTGCTGATGGGAAAACGCAATGGAGCAAAATGAAAGTTTTTCAAAACACCTATCACCTCCAGTTGGGTGCTATCCACTTGAAAGGTCCTGCCAATAGCGTCCATTGGTTGCTCAATTTTATAAGCTTTCAAAAATTCCTCATTCACGATAATAAATCGTTCTCGCTGCCACGTCTCTTCGGGGAAATTACTTCCGGCCAGTAGCGTCAGTCCAAAAGTGGAGAGAAAGTTTTTGTCTACAAATACCTGCGCTACTTCCAACGAATCTTTCTCTGAGTTCTTTACCCATGCGTCAGAAAATCCGAGACCTAAGACATCGGAGGAAAAAGTTATTGATTGTACTTGTGCTAGTTGTGAAAACTCAGATTTTACCAACTGCGGTTCTACTCCTTGCAAGGGAACATTTACAATGTTGTTCTTGGTAAAACCAAAGTCAAAGCCAATGGAGTATTGATATTGACGACTAAAGACGATTAACGACAATATAAAACCGAAGGACAATGCAAATTGAAATACGGTAAGCACCTTGCGGATCCGCATCGCTGAAGAGCGACCATTGATTTTACTCTTAAGTGCTTGTATCGGATTTAACCTGCCAAAATAAAAAGCCGGGAAAATACCTGCGAAAATGCCAGTGGCTAAGGCAAAAAGAAAAAACCAAAGTATAGTCTTCCCCGTCAGGCTCAGGTCAAGAGAGGAAGAAGCAACCATCATAGATTGAAACTCAGAACGGATTAAAAAGAAAATTAAAATAGCACCAGCTAAAGAGATAAGGGTAATCACCACTGTCTCTGTAATAAATTGAAAGAAGATTTGCTCCTTTACGCCACCCATCGTTTTTCGAAGGCCTATTTCTTTCGCACGCTTCAATGCACGGGCAATGGAAATATTGGTATAATTAAAACAGGCAGGTAACAAAATCATAGCTGCAATAATCATAAACACAATCATACCCGAAGCCTCCCACTTGGGGCCGATTGCCTGCCGATAGTCTGGCCCCATCGTAATATCACTCAGGTGTTGTATATCAAATATAGCTTTGATGGGTAGTTGTTTGTATGTGTTTTGCGCGATTGTGTTCAAATAGGTTTGCAGTTCTTCAATACTTCTATCCTCTTTTAGCAAAACGTATATGTACTCTTTACCGTAATTCATCCATTGGTCGGCCACGGAGGCTTTTGATTGAGGTAGTGTGGCGTATGAAACTAGTACTTCAAACGCGAGGTGTGAATTCACAGGATGATCTTTCATCACTGCTCCGATTTCTAGCAAGCCACCGTGTTCCATTTCCAACGTTTTGCCCAGCACTTCTGTAGAATTGAAAATCTTTCGTGCGGCAGACTCGGTGATAATGATGCTGTTGGGTTTTGTCAACGCTGCCGCAGAATTACCTTGTGTAATATCATACGTGAATATTTCCAAAAAATTTGGCTCAACGTAATACCCTCGGATTGGTAAGCTGCCATTAGACTGCTTAACCTCCTCCAGAAAGCCAGCTTGAATTCGAACTGCTTTGTGCACATCTGGATGTTGTTCCAGCTTTTCTGCCAATACCACGGGCACGGTTGCATACATCCGCTGCTCTACGCCTTCGGTGCGTTCGCTTACAATTGTATAGATGTGGTCTTTATTCGTGTGAAAGTTGTCGTACGTCTTTATATAAGTAATCAATGCAATCAACAATAGACTCACCGACATACCGATGGCGAGGCCAAAGACATTCAAAACAGAAAAATATTTGTACTGATATAGATTACGAACGGCAATTTTTATATAATTCTGAAGCATATCAAATGATAAAGTAGAGGAAGAATACAAACCTGTTTTAGCATCGCGCTTGCGCTTGCGGATAGTGTATGAAAAACTTAATGACAGTACTTGCTTCCAATACCAAAGCTTGGCGCGGAGAGGTGGTTTAGTTTTTACGTGGAGGTAAAACCATTCATCGAGGTCACCGAGCAGGTCATCTACTTTGGCTGAACCGCAAACCCATTCAAAAAACTGGCGGGCTAGGCGTGGTGGATTGTGGCTCATCTTACTGATAATTTAATTTTAGATAAATCCCATAATTCATCGCGCAGGTCTTTGGCTTCGGTCACGGCTTTTTTTCCTGCTTGCGTGATTTCGTAATAGCGTTTGCTGCGGCCACCTCGCTCCTGGGTAGCACCGCCCATCCACGATTTGAGAAAACTTTTTTCTTCCAACCGTGTAATGGTAGAGTGCAGTGCGCCAATACTGATGGAGCGATGGCAGCGGGCTTCAATGTCTTGCTGAATAGAAACTCCGTAGGCTTCATTGCCGAGTGTGGCAATGGTAAGCAATACGAGCTCTTCAAATTCTCCTAAATAGACCTTCATGATTACAATTTTTGGTATTGTACGGGAAGGCGAAGGTATTTGTTTCTGTTTTTAAGGAGAAATAGAAAGATTTTTGTTCAGGTAAATGAAATTGAGAAGCACGCTCTCGGCCAGGGATTGAGCGGCCTGTTTGAGCCCGAAATGGAAAGTGCGTTGGGTGGCGAGTAGCGAAAGCCCAGTGCCCTTGCGCTTCGCTTGGGCAGGCCGCCAAAAAAACTCAATTATCTACAATATCCGAGTACTTAAACTTCTGGATGATGTAGTAGAGGAAGTTGAATGACAAGGCGTCTTCATCTTCGTCTTTTTCTGGATTTGTTTTGGGTTTTGTTTTGGAAGAAGGTGTGGTTTCTTTTAAGGCTGGATGATTGAGCGTTGATTTTTGCTCTGGCTCTACGATCAGCGTTTTGTCTTCGTTGAGATTCAACTCGGGATGACTGCTTAGTTCCTCTTTGATTTCCTTCTCATCGTTATTCACGGGGTCAACTTCTTGAGCGTGTGCGGTAAAGCCAGCCAAGATGCCGAGGGCAAATAAAAAGATCAGAAAAGGTGAAAAATTTTGCTTCATCGTTGCAGTACTTACTAACGAACCGAGTTACTTTGGGTTTAGCTATGCAAAATATAATTTTTTTTGATGATAACATGGGATGACTTCATAAAAATTGACCTACGGGCGGGCACAATCGTGAAAGCCGAGCCTTTTGAGGGTGTAAAAAAGCCCGCCATTAAGGTTTGGGTGGATTTGGGGGCTGAATTGGGCATTAAAAAATCCAGTGTGCAGATCACACATTTGTACAAGCCCGAGGAACTGATCGGCCGCCAAGTGGTGTGCGTGGTCAATTTTCCGCCTAAACAAATTGCCAATTTTATATCGGAGGTGTTGGTGACGGGTTTCCCTGATGAGGAGGATCGGGTGGTGTTGACTATGGTGGATAAGAAAGTGCCGAATGGGGCGAGACTCTATTGATTTAAAAAATGACAATAGGCAGTAGGCAAAGTTGACAATTGACAAATAGGCAATTGACAAAATATGAGTAATCATTCACCCCAGCGTTGTCAATTATTTTTTTGTCAACTGTCAATTTATAAACAATGCACTTCTCTCAACTAGAAAAAATCACGAGTGGCAAAATCCTTCAGCTTGCGCTGGATAGAAAGGTAGGTTCGTTGGTTATTGACAGCCGAAAACCAATTGTGTCGGAAGGCTCAGTTTTTTTTGCTTTGCGCGGAGAGCGGCATGATGGGCATAAATATATTTCTGATTTGTATGCGTTGGGCATTCGGCAGTTTGTAGTGGAGAAAGAGGTTGACTTAAAATTATTTTCGGAGGCTAATTTTTTGATTGTACAATCTGCGCTCACTGCTCTTCAAGCAATTGCTACATCGCATCGGAAAAATTTTACCATTCCTGTCATTGGTATAACGGGGAGTAATGGAAAAACGATTATTAAAGAATGGTTGTATCAACTCCTTTCACCTGATCAAAGCATTGTAAAAAATCCTGGGAGCTATAATTCACAGGTAGGCGTACCTCTTTCCGTTTGGGCAATGCAGCCACATCACCAGTTGGGCATTTTTGAAGCGGGCATTTCACAACCTGATGAAATGGAGAAGTTGGAACGCATCGTCCAGCCAACAATCGGCATCTTTACCAACGTAGGCACGGCACACGATGAAGGTTTTGAAAATCAAAAACAAAAGATCGGAGAGAAGTTAAAACTGTTTGGAAATGTAGATACACTGATTTACTGTGCAGATCATCTTGAATTGAGTGAAGAGATTCGTCAACAGAAACTGTCAACTTTATCGTGGGGTAGTTCTTATGGGGCTAATGTAAAAATTCAACTTTCAGATTCGGGCTATCAAATTAGGTACAATCAACTTTCGTTTTCCCTTCAACTCCCGTTCGGAGATAAAGCGTCTATCGAAAATTGTTTTCATTGTGTGGCATTGATGCTGCACTTGGAGTATCAGCCAACGGTCATCCAAGGGCGCATTCATCAACTAAAATCCGTGCCAATGCGACTGGAGTTGAAGCAAGGTATCAATCATTGTCAGGTGATTGACGATACGTACAACAACGATTTGGCAGGATTGAAGATCAGTCTCGATTTTCTAAACAGTCTGCAGAAGAAAAAGAAAACACTCATTCTTTCGGATGTACTTCAATCGGGGCTTGCAGATGTGGAGCTGATTGAAAGTATCAATGCGTTGATCAGCCAAAGTGGACTCTCTCACTTTATTGGAATTGGTGCGATGCTTCATTCACATCAAAACGATATTAAGTTAAATGTGAAAGCAGAATTTTATGTGAGCACTGAAGAATTTTTGAAGCAAGCTCTCTTAGAAAATTTTGAAAGTGAACTGATTCTCGTGAAAGGCGCACGTACGTTTCAATTTGAAAAAATCGTCCAGCGATTGCAGCGCAAGATACACGGCACAGTGATGGAGATCGACCTCAACAAAATGGTGCACAACTTGAATTTTTTCAAATCAAGGTTGAAGCCAGGCGTGAAGTTGATGGCGATGGTGAAAGCATTTGCCTACGGTAGCGGCAGCGAAGAGGTCGCCAATTTGTTGCAATACCACAAAGTAGATTACTTGGGTGTCGCTTATGCAGATGAGGGCGTGGAGCTCCGCAAGAATAATATTTCATTGCCCATTATGGTGATGAACCCAGCACAAGAAAATTTTCAATCGTTGCTCGCGCATTGCCTAGAGCCAGTGATGTACAATTTGAAAATGCTCCGTGCTTTTTCACAATTCATTGATGGAAAGCCCGCCACTATTCATATTGAAGTTGACACAGGTATGCACCGATTGGGTTTTGATGAAGGCGATCTGCCAGAGGTTATCTCAATCCTTAAAAGCAACCCTACTATTTCCATTGCTTCTGTATTTTCACACTTGGCAGGGGCTGATGAAGCTGGTCATGATGGATTTTCGAAGGAACAATTTGATCGGTATCAACATTTTTATAAAGCATTGACAGAAGCTTCGAATATAAAACCTCTTCGCCACATCCTCAATTCTCCTGGCATTTTGCGATTCCCAGATTTTCAAATGGACATGGTACGCTTGGGCATTGGATTGTATGGAGTAAATCCAACAGAAGAAAATGTAGAGCAACTTCAGCCCGTGGCCACGTTAAAAACAATCATCTCACAAATAAAAACAATCAAAAAAGGCGAAACGATTGGTTATGGGAGAAAAGGCAAAGCAGAAAATGAAATGAGCTTAGCCACATTATCCATTGGCTATGCGGATGGGTTCAGCAGAAGTTTTAGTAAGGGCAAAGGGGTTGTTTCAATCAAAGGCAAAAAAGCACCTGTGGTAGGCAACGTGTGCATGGATATGACCATGGTGGATGTTACAGATATGGATGCGAATGAAGGTGATGAAGTTATCATCTTCGGAAAAGAGTTACCTATTCATGAAGTGGCAGCAAGCATTGATACAATTCCTTACGAGATATTGACTAATACAAGTGAAAGGGTGAAGAGGGTTTTCTTTGCTGAAAGCATATAGGCACTGGGCATTAGGGAAGTCGCTCGTATGTACTACCCACACCCCAAACTTTTCTTCAAATCCCTTTGCGGCAATCCGCCAAAATCAAAAGGCTTTTCGGGTTCTTCCTTTGGCAAAGGCATTGAAGTCAGAGTTTTCTTCTCTACCTTTTCTTTCTTAGGTGTTTCTGGTTTCTTCTTGCTCATAGAGAAAGATTTTATAGATTAATTGCCACTGATTCACAGATCAATACTTTTACGCAGAACAATAAATCAGTGAATCTGTGGCTAAAATCATTCGCAAAACAATTTAGCAAATCTCTCTGACACTATTTTCCTTGAATACTTTTTCTCCGCCAATTGCCTTGAAGCCTCTTGATAATTTTTCAATTGTCTTTCATCTGACACAAAAATCGAAATTTTCTTGACGAAATCAGTAGGGTGCTTAGGATCTACAAAAATGCCACATTGCGCCTCTTCAATTTCTTTTTTGATCCATCCACTAAAATTAACAATGATCAATTTACCTGCGGCTAGTCCATCAAAAAATTTATTGGGCGAGCCAGTCTCCAAGATCGGCACATTCTTGTAACAAATAAAAGCGGCATCGGTAACGTTCATTACCTCTTTCACACCTTCACGATTCTGGAAATCAATAAACGCTAGGTTTTGCAACCCCATTTGCTTTACGTTGGTCATCAACCGTTCGCGCAATGCACCTTCGCCACACAAAAGAAACTGGATAGGCAGTTGTGATTTGCGACAGGCATTCGCGCACTCCAAAAAATAATCCAAGCCATTGGCCACACCCACAGCCCCAATGTAGGAAACAACAAACTTTTCTTTTACATTGAATTTATCTTCCAAGGCAGGCAATTTTATTTCGTGTTTATAAAAATCACAGTCCGCCATGTTAGGAATAAGATGAATAGTCGTGTTCTGTCCTACTTTCTTTTTCACCGCACCTTCAATCGCTGGCGAAAGTGCCACAATGGATTTGGCAGATTGGTAAATCTGTTTCTCCATTGAAAACAGAAATTGACGAAAGAAATAGTTTTGAACAAAGCCCAATTGGATTGGAGCATCTGGCCACAAATCACCCACTTCAAAAATGTAGGGGATTTTATAAAACTTCTTGATCCACATGGCGGCCAAGCCAATTGTGAGCGGAACAGAAATGGCATAACAATAATCCACGCGATCTATTTTGCGCGCCAGGCGCATCACCCCCCAATTATACTTCAAAAAAGAAAAGGCTCTCGCAGCAAAACCAAATTTATTGTCGTAGGCCACAGGCAGGTAATGCACTTCAATGCCCTCTACATTTTCTTTGCGATAGGATTTTTCGTTGTGCGCTGTGATCACAACCGTCTCGATCCCATTATCAACAAGTGCTTTTGCCAAGTAATAGGAGCGAATGGCCCCACCTTTTTGCGGTATATTGAAATGTTGGTGGAGAAGTAATACTTTCACAATTTGCAATTGGTTCAGAAATACCCTCTAAACAAAGGGATTTTGGTGCGATTTAGTCAAAAAAAGTACTTCAATGTTATCTTTCCGTTAATAGCATCCAATCCATTTGAACCTGAGTATAAAGATTTACGTTATTTGTGACAGACAACCACTAATTGTCATGAAACAATCACCAAAACTAGCCATTCTTCAGAGCTTAGATGCGCTGAATTTTGTGCAAATGGAAGAAGTACTCACTTACATCAAGGGTATCATTCATCAGCCAGGCAAAGATCATTCCTTCAAAAAAGAAGCGATGAAAGAAATCCGCCAGGCGTTGCGCAAAGGCAAAAAGGGACTGCAACTAGCAGCATAGACCCAACCTTCAAAATGGGTGAACAGACTTCCTTCAAGAAAGTCTGAGTGAAATCTTCACCCCAAAAATTTCCCATAACATTGAGTTGCCTACCCGCGTCACCACTATAAATTATTACAGTTGCCGGGTAGAAAATGAACGAGCCGCTAATGAAGCAGGATAAAACGAAATTAGGAATGTAATAGTAACAATCACTAGCGATGTGGTTACGAAATCGATCGAGCGAAGTTTGACAGGATAATTGGTGACCAGCGCATTTTCCATGCCCATGCCCACTAATCCAAAATGATCTTGAAGCCAGCAAATAGTGCCGCCTAAGAAAAGACCAAGTGCAGCGCCAATAAATGCAATCAGTGCACCTTCGCTTAAGAAAATTCTTTTAATCAACGTAGGACTAGCCCCCACTGCGGATAAGATGGATATGTCTTTTTTCTTGTCGATAGCCAACATCATTAAAGAGAAAAAGATATTGATAGAAGCCACAATCATCAGCAAGGTGAGCGAGAAAAACACAAACAGCTTTTCCATTTTCAAAAGTTTGTAAATATCCTTGTGTTGTTCTTCGTTGGTTAGCACATTAAAATCTGATCCCAACAAAGACTTCACATCCGCTTGTATTTTTTTAAGATCAGATCCTGCCACGGTTTTTATTTCCAGCGAAGTGCGTTTAGCTCCGTAATCGAGCAAATCGCGCACAAAGTGGAGAGGAAGGAAAATATAATTTTCGTCATAGTTTTTTTCAATAGAGAAGACAGCACTAGGCTGAATATCTTTTCTTGAATAGAGCTGGGAAACATCCAATGTTGCTCCCTTCGTATTTTTGATATAGAAAACTTGCAAAGGATAAATATTCGCATCTACCGAAATGGACAGCGCGTATTGAATGCCCCGCCCGATAATCGCGTAGTTGATATCATTTTCTATCAGGCGTGCTTTCCCTTCTACAATATGTCCATCGAACCGCTCTTGATCTAAAAAATTATCGCTCACACCACGAATGGTCACCACCGCCTCCGCATCGCGGTATCGTACATACGCGTAGTCTTCAATCATCTCCGTTACAATTTCCACACCTTGAATGGCTTTGATTTTTTTCAAAAGGTTTTCATCCACTTCAAAAGATTTCCCCTTTACCACCTCAATTTTTATTTCAGGATCAAAGGAGGTATTGAGCGAACGAAGTAAATCTTCTAATCCATTAAATACTGAAAGCACAATAATAAGAGCTGCTGTAGAGAAAGCCACACCTATCATCGATAGAATTGAAATCATGTTGATGAAATTCTTCTTTCGCTTAGATAGAAAGTAACGCTTGGCTATGAAGAAGGGGAGGTTCAAGTTGCTGCTGGTATGTTAGTTGACAGTTGAAAAATGTGCAGTTGACAAAATTAGGAGTAAACGATGAACTTCATTCAATGATCAAAAATGATTTGTTGCGACACTGACATAATTAGTTTTAACTCTGATCCAAGAAACGATAATCAAAAACTCTAAGGTCTAATTTGCAACTAACCATTGTCAACTGCCATTTTGCCTATTGTCAATTTATTCCTCCTTTGGTATATTCAAATTCTTAATAATGTCTTCAATCCGTTGAGCGCTCTCTTCAATTTCATCAATAAAGAAATTTAGATGGGGTACGATCCGTGCTTGATTACGGATTTTGTCTCCGAGTGCTTTACGGATTTCGCTTTTCTTTAAATTGATTTTTGCCAGCACGGCATTTTTGTCTTTGGCTAGCGTCATGCTAATGTAAACTGTGGCCACGCTTAGGTCGGGACTCATTTTCACACCGGCAATGGTGACAAAAGCATTGTCTAGGATGTTGAATTTTTGTTTCAGGAAGATATCGCTGAGTTCTTTCAAAATCAGCTTGCTGTATTTCTGTTGTCGTACGGTACCGCTCATTTGGCAAAAGTACGAAAGTCTGGGATGGAATGCATTATTTAACCACAGAGCACAAAGATGTGGATCATTTAAAGCCCTCGTATATTTCTCTGAGGTTCTCGGGTACATTTCAAGTTGTTCTGTTGAGGCTCTGTGAATTTCTCTGTGAACTCTGTGTTCTCTGTGGTTATTGAATTTTTAACCACGGAGGTCACAGAAGGACACAGAGAATGCCACGACAATTTGAAATGCAGCCGTAATTCTCTGTGTCCTCTGCGGTTTATTATATTTGTACCGTTAAAAAAACTACGTGCTTCGTTTCTTCCGTTTCAATGATCCTTACCGCCTCCTGGGCGTGTTGCTTATTTTGATTGTGATTGCGTTGCCATTGTTGATCCATCCAGTGGCAGTTACCCTACAAGAACTGAAAAGCATAGTGCTGGGTGAGGCACTCAATGATGGCAAGTCGCTTTACATTCATTTGGTGGATGACACCGCGCCTTTTGCCGCTTGGTTTGCCAAGTGTATAGAGGCCATCTTTAGCAGATCTCTTACTGGCCGTCATATTATTGCGCTACTTTTTATTTTTTTTCAGGCTTCTTTTTTTGCCATCCTCCTGATCAATAACAAGGCTTACAACGATAATACCTATTTGCCCGCCTTGATTTTTGGCTTGCTTGCTCTGTTTTCGTTTGATATGCTTTCGCTCTCGCCAGAATTGTTGGCCTCAACCGTTTTGTTGTTTGCATTGAATAATCTTTTCAAAGAAATTGAGTTTAAAGTGCAGCGCGATGAGATTGTTCTGAACATGGGCGTGTACTTAGGCATCGCTTCCCTTTTTGTTTTTAGCTATTTTGTTTTTCTGGTCGGCACACTCATCCTTCTTTTCCTTTTCACCAGATTAACGTTACGCAAAGCACTGTTGCTAATTTTTGGTTTTGCGTTGCCTCATGCATTGCTGATTATCTTTTATTTCTTTTGGGATAATCACGGCTTTTTATTCCAACATTTTTATGCGCCTAACCTTACGCTGTCAACTTTAGCATTGGTAGGATTAAAATCGATATTGATTTTGGGGAGTGTGCCCATTGCTTATTTTTTATTTTCGCTGTTTATGCTCAATCGTGAGGCGCACTTTACCAAGTACCAATCGCAGCTTTTGCAAGTGATGTTTCTGTGGTTGATTGTTGCCTTGGCAGAAGTGGTGATTACACGAGAGCGAACACCTCATAGTTTTTATTCATTCATTCCACCGTTGGCTTATTTCATTAGCCATTATCTGTTGCTCATCCGCAGAAAGCGGATTGCCGAGGCCATGCTCTGGATTTTAATCATTGGGCTTGTTACAATGGGCTGGGCAGCAAGGACAGGGAAAGTAAAATCAATCGACTACCTAGCACTTTTCCCAGTAGAATCGCCTTATCAATCTACGATAAAAGAGAAGCGTGTTTTAATTTTAGATGAAGGCTTGGGCATCTACACTCAAAATAAAATAGCTTCTTATTTTTTGAATTGGAATTTATCAAAGCAAATTTTTGAGCATCCCGACTATTTTGAAAACATCACGTTGATCGATCAATCGTTTCGACAAGATGCGCCTGAGGTGATTATCGATAATAATGATTTGATGAGAAATGTTTTTGAGAGAATACCAAAGCTAAAACTTCAATATAGGAGAGAGGGAGATCTGTATAAAAAGATCAACAACTGATCTTATCTACTCTGCGCCCATGTCGCCCGCCTTCAAAAGCAGTGTGAAGGAATTTATCCAAAATCTTTTCGGCTTCTTCTATGGAGATGTACCTCGCAGGGAGGCACAGGACGTTTGCATTATTATGAGCGCGGGCGAGGCCTGCTAATTCTTCTTTCCAACAGATGGCTGCGCGGATGCCTTGATGCTTGTTGGCAGTGATGGCTACACCATTCGCGCTGCCACAAACGAGTAATCCTAAATCAAATTCTTTTTTTTCTATGGCCGTTGCCACGGGATGTGCAAAATCGGGGTAGTCGGCAGAGTCGGCTGTGTAGGTTCCAAAATCTTTGGTGGCATATCCTTTTGCATCGAGCCATTTTTTTAATAGCTCTTTGTATTCAAACCCTGCATGATCTGCGCCAATTGCAATTTTTTCCATGGTGTTATGCTTGAGGTTCTGGTGTTTGCGTGCTGGCTCCGGCAAGGGATAGTAGCGAAAAGCCTCCCGAGACTCCGCTCGGGATAAACTCCGCGAGGAACGAGCGAGGACTTGTAACGGATAGCCCGGTGGCGTCTCGCCATGCCGCAAAATATTTATAATAAGATTTGTGTAACATCATACGTCAATTCCTTTGCTGATCGGCCCGAAGTTGCGCGGCTTCTTCTTTTAACTTTCGTTTCTGCACTACCGAAGAAATATAAATACTGATTTCAAATAAAACATATAAAGGTAGCGAGATCACCGTTAAGCTAAAAGGATCTCCAGATGGCGTGATCACCGCGCCTAATACCAAGATAACTACTACAGAATGCTTGCGGTATTTTCTCATCAATTGTGGCGTGACTATGCCTACTTTGGATAGGAAGTAAATCACCATGGGGAATTGAAACAACAGGCCGCAGCCTAAAATCAAACTAGAGATAGTGGATACATAAGAAGTGATATCAAATTCATTCACAATCATATCGCTGATTGAGTAGGTAGACAAAAACCAAATGGTGGTGGGGCTGAGTACGTAATAGCCGAAAAGAATACCTGTGATAAATAGAAACGAAACCGCGAAAACAGCACCCTTAGAATATTTTACTTCTTTTGTTTGAAGCCCTGGTTTTACAAAGCGCCAAAGCTCCCACGCCACATAAGGGAACGCAACGATCAAACCGATGACGAAGGAAGCCGTGAGCGACATCATAAACTGCCCCGTCATGTTGCGGCTTTGGATTTTGAAAGGAAGGTCTGTTACGCAAAGTTCATCAAGCCCGAAGACCTTGCCCAATTCACACATATATCTGAATGTGGGAAAATCGAGTTTAGCGGGGGCGAAAATGATTTTATCAAAAATTTCCTCAATAAAAGCAAAAGACCCGATCATCAGGATGAAAATCACCGCGACAGATCGCACCACGTGCCAGCGCAATTCCTCTAAATGATCAAGGAAAGCCATTTCTTTTTCTTCAGCCATAATTCAAAAAAAATCCCTCAGACTCAACAAATCAAGTTGCAATCTGAGGGAAATAATAGGGTTCTGCAAATAAGAGATACAAAAGAAGATAAACTATTGCTATTTGAATAGTGTGCGCTCTATCCTAACTAGCCTTTCTTCGAACTGATCAATCTTATCCATTTTAGCAATTAGTTTTTCAATGGCTTCCGCAAGGCGCATATTGGAAAGCCTCATTTCAGAGGTTTCAAGATTTGTTTTATTTTGTGTTTCCACCAATCGATCTACTGTAGGGATCAATTCTGCCATCAATTCTGTCAACTGTTTCACCTGATCTTCTAGTTTCATTCCTCTAAAATATAAAAATTCAATGGCTTCTCATATTAACATAAATTTTTTCCTAAGTGAAAAGAAGACTTTACAATATCTGGCTAAGAGAACAACGGAAACTTCTTCATTAAGGTGTTCACTTTGCGCTTTACCGATTTCAAATGCTTTGTGTCTTCTGGTTTTTTCAAGGCTTCGTCAATGAGCTCAACTACTTTTACTACATCTTTTTCTTTGAAGCCGCGCGTGGTGATGGCAGGTGTGCCGATGCGCATACCAGAAGTGACCATGGGCGATTGTGTATCAAACGGCACCATGTTTTTGTTGATGGTGATGTCTGCTTGAATCAATGATTCTTCTGCAATCTTTCCGGTCAAGTTTTTAGAACGAAGATCGATCAACATCAAATGATTATCTGTGCCGCCCGAAATAATTTTGTAGCCTTTGGCAACAAACGCATCGGCCATGGCTTTTGCATTCTTGGCAACCTGCACAATATATTGCAAGTATTCATCAGATAAAGCTTCGCCAAAAGCAATTGCTTTGGCAGCGATGACATGCTCCAGCGGGCCACCTTGTGTGCCGGGGAATACGCCAGAGTCTAAAACAGAACCTAACTTTCTCAACTCACCTTTTGGTGTTTTCAATCCGAACGGGTTATCGATATTTTTACCTACCATAATCAACCCACCACGGGGGCCGCGCAATGTTTTGTGCGTAGTGGTGGTAACAATGTGGCAATGCTGCATCGGGTCGTTGAGCAAGCCGCGTGCAATCAATCCCGCAGGGTGCGAAATGTCTGCCAGCAACACCGCGCCCACACTGTCCGCTGCTTCGCGCAATTTTTTATAATCCCAATCGCGACTGTAAGCCGAAGCACCACAGATCACCATCTTGGGTTTTTCGCGTTGAGCAATTTCAATCACTTTATCAAAATCAATCAATCCCGTCTCTTGCTCCACTCCGTAAAATGAAGGTTGGTATAACTTGCCCGAAAAATTGACAGGTGAGCCGTGCGTTAAGTGGCCACCATGTGAAAGATCGAACCCTAAAATTTTATCGCCCGGCTTTAAGCAGGCTAACATTACCGCAGCGTTGGCTTGTGCGCCAGAATGTGGTTGCACGTTAGCCCACTCTGCTCCAAACAATTCTTTGATGCGATTGATAGCCAATTGCTCTACTTCATCCACCACCTCGCAGCCGCCATAGTAGCGTTTGCCAGGTAGGCCTTCGGCATATTTGTTTGTCAATACTGAACCTTGTGCCTTCATCACCTGAGGTGAGGTAAAGTTTTCGGAGGCAATCAGTTCGATGCCGTGCTCTTGGCGTTGCTTTTCTTTTTCGATGAGGTCAAAGATGATTTTGTCGCGCTTCATATCAGGATTTGTTAGGAGGCGCAAAAATAGGAAGAGGGAAGGGGTTTGCCTAATGGAAGTGGAGGTGTTTTGTGATGAAAGTTAAAGGAGAGCTTCTGGCGGAAGAGAGAGATGAATTTTGCCATTTCTGAGGTACCAATCCCATAAAAAACTGCCACTTAATTTTAGGTGGGAGCTTACTAGTCCTCAGAGTCAGTTCAATAATTTATGAGGCAGTTTCATATTTTATCTAACCTTGCCTCCGTTTAGTTTCTCTTGATATCTTTTCAATTCATTCCATTGGTTATCTACCATCATCTGGCATTGCTTAGGCCACGTAGTAGGGTCATGCATTTGAAAACGCTCACCACCAGCCACTAAAATTTCTTTCAATCTGGTGGACTTCGTTTTCGAAACAGGTATGAGTCTAACGTAGCTGCCATGTTGCTGCTCAACACAGGGACACTGCTAGACTTGCCGAACCGTAGATTATAAGGGGATGAAACTTTCCAACTGCTATCAGCCACACTAAAACCTGGTAGCACCATAGTTGAAAGAACAGAAGACGAGGCGGCACAAGAAGAGCAATTGCTATAGCTGCTATACCACCATACTGGCCGCAAACCACAGTAGGGTTATGAGCCAAAACATTGGTTTTGTTAATCGCATGGACTAGGTTTATTAAGGTTGTAAAAAACAAGCACTATGCTTGAGCAACGAAATGTAGAAAACATTTTTCTTGCTAAGGAAATGATCGGGCATTAATAATTACGCCCGTCCCTAAGAACTGAATAAACTACTTCATAGATGAATGCGAAAGCTAACGCACGTTAAGGAGTGCCGACTAGCTTTTTTGTGACTTGATAGAGGTATTATTCAACAGGGCGAGTTTGAGTTGATCTCTTTCTATTTTACAAATGATAAATTGCTCACCACCCCCCACTGCTTCCTCCGCCCCCAAAACTTCCACCACCTCCAGAAAAACTACTTCCTCCACCAGAACTTCCCCAACTACTTCCTCCACTGCTCCAACTGCTGCCAGAACTTCTTCCACTTCCACCACTCGATTGCCACTTCATCAATTTTTTTCCGCTTTTGGCAACCCATAATCGTAACAAAGGATATAAAACTGTGTAGCCAAGAAAAATCCACCAACTGAAAAGTGCCCCTAAAAAAATAGCATAAAAGGGCATGAGAAAAGCATATAATATCCATGTCATCACGCCATCTGAGAATAGACCAATGCCAGCAAATAATCCGAGAAATAAAAAGATGACACCTGCTATTAGAAATTTTGTGCCAGTGTCCATACTGTCAAGATCATTCGTAGCCTCATCAGCATCATCGGCAGTGTATTCTCCACCGATGGCTTTCTTCATAGCTGTAATGGCAGCCAATACCCCTGCATCATAATCGCCCCGCCTAAAATTTGGTGCCATTTCATTTCTAATGATGCGATTGCTTTGCGCATCAGTCAACGCTCCTTCTAATCCATGCCCTACTTCAATACGCATTTTATGATCATCAATGGCGATCAGCAACAGCGCACCATTGTCTTTTGATTTTGTGCCTAGCTTCCATTTTTCTGCCACCTTTAGCGAATACTCTTCAATCACTTCTCCATCTAGCGATTGAACGATGAGAATAGCAATCTGATTGGAAGTAGAGTCTTCATAGATTTTCAAATCCTTTTCAAGCTGATCAATAGTTGCTTGCTTCAGTGCGTGAGCTTCATCATGTACACGTTGGCCCCAGAGCTCGGGGATTACTTTTTGAGCGATAGCATTGTAAGAACTTAAAAGGAATAGCATGCAAGAGGCAAAGGGCAAAAGGCAATTGTGGGTAGTTGATTTACTCATAGTTCTTAAATTAAAACTCAATTGATTGCCCATTGCTTATTGCCCTTTGCCTCTTGCTTATCTACCACGAATCACTTGACCCACCTCCACCAAAACCTCCACCTCCACCAAAGTCAGAGCCAGAACCCCACGAACCACCTGAGCGGCCTCCGCCCCCCAGCAAAGCACCAGCCGCCCCCGCTGCCCAGTAGCCGCCCATTCCTCCACCTCCACCACCTCTGCGCGACATGATGATGACGAGTATAATAATAAAGATCAACGTGCCCCACGGAGATTTACCTCCTCGCTTGCGTTGAGGAGGATCGGTATTTATGTATTGCCCTTTGATGGCTTGGATAATTGCCATCGTACCAGCCATAATACCGGCATCATAATTTCCTTGGCGGAAATTTGGGGCCACTTCGTTTCTATTTATTCTGCTCGATAATGCATCTGTCAAAACACCTTCCAATCCTTGACCTACTTCAATACGCATTTTGCGATCTTGAATAGCCACAATGAAAATCACACCATTGTCCTTCTTGGCATCGCCCGCTTTCCATTTTTCTGCTACACGAATTCCAAAACCATTGATGTCTTCTCCTTCCAACGAAGGCACAATTAAAATGGCAATTTGATTGGAAGTAGAATCGCGCTCGGCCTTTAAAATTTGTTCTAGTTGGGCTACTGTTCCAGGCGATAACACATTGGCCTCATCATGCACCCACACGCCACCGTGTTCGGGAACAGCTCGTTGTGCAAAAGTGAGGTTAGGAGTAAAAAATAGTAAGCAGTAGGCAGTAAGCAGTAGGCAGCAAAACGAGCTTCGACTAAGACCTGTCAATTGTTGAGTTATTTTATTTTGGATAATGTGCATAAAGGGTTTTCAAGGAATTGAAATTGCAAAGTTTGTGACGAGAGCTATTCCATCCTCAAGTCATCTCTCAACTCGTTCACATCATCTACGGTTTTCAAAAATCCTTTTTCAAGAAGCAAATCGCCACTGCGCAAAATGGCCGCTTCAATGCCTTCGGTTACTTTGCCTAAGCGAATATTTTCTGTGATGCCGCGCACCATTTTATCCCACTCTTTTTGTTCTACCACTTTGCTGATACCTCGGTCTGCCATCACAATTACTTCGCGCTCAAAGAACGAAACAAAAATCATAATGCCCGTGCGATGGCGTGTGGCAAAAACTTCTTCTTCCAAGAAAGCATTTTCTGCGCGCTTGCGCGTGGCTTGGTCTAAATGGGTTTGGCTCATCATTAATCTTTTGAACGGGTCGATGTAGTGAGCCGCCAGCGAACCGATCAAGCCCACTAAAATCACCATCAAGAAAATCATCAGCGGATCATAGATAGCGAGAGAAGGAATGTATCGGTCGAAAACGATGATGGCCAAAAAAGCCAATCCCGCCAAGGCCAAAAACGCACGATAAACGGCAATGGAGTAGTGACCACTTTTTTCTACGAACACGGGCACAATCTCGCCTGAGATTTTGACTTCGGCATTGCGCACGGCAGCCTTGACGCGCTCAAGGTCTTGTGGAGTAAATCGACTTTGGATGGACATATTAGTTTTTTTGTAAAGTACTTAACTGGTAGAGGGTTTCGGGACTGAAATCAAGTGGGCAAGATTTAATTGTGCCATCTAATTCTCGAATGAGGGCAAGATCATCCCAAGAGATAGTAGGGTAATCATCAATCTTGGCTTTAATAAACACTGAAGGATCTTTTAAGGCTGCAAATTTTTCAATCAATGGAGCAAAGTCAATTGTCCTAATTTCCCCAGTATTGAATTGGGCAGCTATCTTGTAAGGTTTAATATCAATGATCTGTGTGATTTTATACATTTTAATTTAGCGGTTCAATTTTGCTGATTATGCCACCTTGTTTCTGAGATTCCACGTAGTTCTTTACCAATTCTGCTCTATGCAATTCGGTCCAGTCTTGCACTAATCGAAGAGCTCTACTCGGTAAACTACCATTCATGATCTCTCCCGTGTTAATATTAATCTGGGCACTATGTTCAGAATAAGTTGCATGAAAATGAGGAGGTAAATGGTCGTTGAAGAACATTCGTATGATAATTCCGTAGAACCGACTCACTTCAGGCATACGCAAAGTTAGTGAAATAGTTTTTGCATTTTTACTTTTGCAAAAGTAACCGAAGTATTATAAATCGAGTTTTAATATCGTTTTCCTGATGTCGGGGAAATGATTTGATTTTGTACATTTGATAATATGAAAAGCGAACTACTATCAAGGATCACCATGGACGCAGAAATCTGCTTTGGAAAACCAACCGTTAGAGGTATGAGGTATCCTGTAGAAATGATATTGGACTTATTATCTGCTGGCATGACCCAGGAGGAAATCCTGATGGACTACCCAGACTTAGAAAACGAAGACATTCAGGCGTGCTTACTTTTCGCCAGTAAGCTCATCCAAGTGAATAGTATTTCCAAAGTGGCCGTTGCTTAATGAAATTTCTAGTTGACGCGCAACTTCCTTACGTTTTAAAAGAATGGCTTCTCTCAAAAGGCCATGATGCAATCCACACAAGAGACCTTCCCAACAAAAACAAAACACGCGATTATCAAGTTATAGATTGGGCTGAACGAGAATTAAGAATTGTAGTATCAAAGGATAGTGATTTTCTGAAGCATTACATTTTATTTCAACGACCTTCTAAACTGATACTTATCACTACGGGCAATATTATTAATAAGGATTTAATATCCCTTTTTGAAAACAATCTCCATTCAGTCCTAGAAAAATTGGAATCAAAGAATGTAGTCGAGCTAAATAACCGTTCTATCATAGATCACTTTTAAATACCAATAAAAATTATCTCTAAAAATGAAAAAACATTTATTCATTCTCTTCTTGCCAATTGCCTTTATCGGCTTCGCCCAAAAGAAAAAAGAAACACCAATTACTCCATCACCTACCGTTGAGTTCGCCTCTCACTTTGAAGGGTTGAAGTTCAGGAACATCGGCCCGGCCCGCGGAGGAAGATCAACCGCAGTGGCTGGTATTCCTTCCAAGCCCAACACTTTTTTGATGGGCACTACTGGTGGAGGTGTGTGGCGCACCGATGATGGAGGTACTTCTTGGAACAATATCACCGATACCTTTCTTCCCGTTGGCTCGATTGGTTCTATAGAAGTTTCACTTTCTGATCCAAACGTCATGTTTGTAGGCACGGGTTCGGCAGACCCGCGAGGCAATGTTTCTATTGGAAAGGGAATGTACAAATCTAACGATGGTGGAAAAACGTGGGAGAGTGCTGGGTTGGAAAAAGCAGGACAGATTGGCAAAATAGAAATCCACCCTAAAAATCCGGATGTGGCTTTTGCTGCCGTGCTAGGAAATCCATTTGGCGCAAATGCAGAGCGCGGAGTTTATCGCACACAAGATGGCGGCAAGACTTGGAAGAACGTTTTGTTTGTGAATGACAATACTGGGGCTATGGATGTAGCAATGGATCCCAACAATCCTCGGATATTGTTCGCAGCTTTTTGGCACGTGCAACGCAAGCCGTGGACGTTGCTGGATGGCAATGCAGACGGAGGTGTATGGCAATCCAAAGATGGTGGCGATACATGGAAAAAAGTGGAAGCGGGTTTGCCAACAGGTGTGTTGGGAAAAATAAGCGTTGCCATTTCTCCTGCTAACTCAGATCGTATTTGGATTTTGTTGGAATCCATCGACAATGAAAAAGGCGGATTGTATCGATCAGATGATGGAGGTAAAAAATTTGAACGGATAAATGGCGACCGCGAATTGCGTACACGCCATTGGTACTACACCCACATTTTTGCAGACCCAAAAGACACAGAGACGGTGTATGTCAACAACGTGAGCTTTTGGAAATCTACTAATGCAGGAAAAGATTTTTCGCGCATCCGCGTGCTGCATGGTGATAATCACGATTTGTGGATCAATCCGAATGACACCAACATTATGATTCATAGCAATGATGGTGGAGCTCATGTTTCGTACAACGGAGGCACATCATGGTCAACATTGTTTAACCAACCAACAGCAGAACTCTATCGAGTAGCTGTTGATAACGCATTTCCATATCGCGTGTATGGTTGCCAGCAAGACAATAGTTCTATTTCAGTTTCCAGTGCGGTGCGTGGTGGCTCTTCGTATCAACAAGATTGGATTCAGATTGGTGGAGGCGAAGCAGGTCATGTGGCAGTGAATCCGCAAAACCCAAACATCGTGTATGCTGGGGAATACACGGGTATCATTACTAGATATGATCGAGCTGCCGAGCATATGCAGTATGTCACTCACTATCCGCAAATGCACGATGGACTTCCACTTTACAAAGTGAAGTACCGCTATCAATGGAATGCACCGATTAAAATTTCCCCGCACAATTCAAATGTGATTTATCATTGTTCGCAATTTGTACACAAGTCGAGCGATGGGGGACTCAATTGGGAAGTGATCAGCCCCGACTTGACAACCAATAAAAAAGAATATCAAGAAATCCCAGGCGGCCCTGTGCAGCACGATTATACAGGGGTTGAAAATTACACCACCATTTTTGCTTTTGAAGAATCGCCCTTGGAAAAAGATGTGATGATGGCGGGAACAGATGATGGGTTTGTCCATGTGACCATGGATGGTGGAAAAAATTGGAAAAAAATTACGCCTGCTGGTTTGCCTGAACTAGCAACGATCAACTCCATCGATTTTTCCAAACATAAAAAAGGAAAGGTTTACGTAACAGCTCATAAATATCGACTCAACGATTTCAAACCATATATTTTCAAAACAGAAGATTATGGCAAGACTTGGACAGAGATCACCACAGGTATTCCATCGGATTTCACTACGCGTGTAGTCCGTGAAGACCCCAATCGTGAAGGCTTATTGTATGCAGGGACTGAGTTCGGGCTTTTTATTTCCATGAACGATGGAAAAAATTGGAATAAATTTCAGCTCAATCTTCCAGTTACACCCATCACCGACTTGTTGATCAAGAACAAAGACTTAGTCATGTCAACACAAGGGAGATCTTTTTGGATTTTGGATGATGTTTCCCCACTATATCTATGGAAAGACGGTTTAGAAAGTGAAAAGGCAAAATTATTTCCTCCCAGCGTAAGCTACCGCACCCAACTCGGAGGTTTTTACGGCTCAGGTGCGCCCACTGCCGCACCTGATGGAACGATCATTTATTTTCACTTGAAAGAAAAACCTGATACATCCGCAATAGTAAAATTGGAAATTTTAAATGCCAAAGGCGAAGTGAAGCGCGTGTTCAGCACCAAGCATGATGAGAAGAAAAAGGAAGTAAAATTGGAAGCAACCAAAGGTCTCAATCGCTTGGTGTGGGATTTTTATTTTGCTTCACCCACCATTACCCCCGGTTCTTTTTTTTCAATGGCAAGTCAGAATGGCCCCAAAGCGCCAACAGGAAATTATACAGTGAAGTTGTCAATAGGAGATCAATCGCAAACCCAATCATTCAAAATAGAAAAAGACCCACGGTGGAAATGCAGCGATGAAGATTTGATGGCTTCGTATGAATTGACAGTGAAGGCCGTGAGTGAATTAGATCGAGTTCACTTAGCCATTCGCAAACTGCGCAATGTGCGTACACAAAGTAATGATTTGGTCAAACGAGCGGAAAAAGCAGGGAAAGGTGTGGAGTTAAAAAGGTTAGCAGTGACAATGAACAAAAAACTATCTGATCTAGAGGAAATCTTGATTCAAACTAAACACAAAGCAGGGCAGGACCCCATCAACTACCCACCTAAGTTTGATGATCAAATCGCTTGGTTAGTTGACGTAGCCAATGGACAAGATGCCAAGCCCACGCAAGGCTGTTATGATTTGTACAACGATCTCAAAAAGGAAAGCGATGGATACATGAAGCAGTTAGATGATATTCTTGCTATTGATTTGAAGGCATTCAATGAATTAGTGGTAAAAGAAGTAGTGGGCGGTGTGGTCGTGGCTGGGATTGAGTAATTCTGAAATGGAAACTCTTCCCTCACCGAGTTGATCGAAGTGTCAGACTGAGTTTATCGAAAGTGTCAGACTGAGTTTATCGAAGTCCATGTAAAGTTCAGATAGTCAGTTTTCGTCCCGATAGCAATCGGGATCAAACTGACAATACGGTTATTTTACGCAACGTCAGATAAGTAAGTTGATGGGGGCTTAGAACGGTTAGAACTTATTTTTTCCACTAATAGTAAAGCGGAAGCCCAAGGCTTAACTTTTTATCCAAAAATATTTTTTGTTTTATTTCGCTAACGAGTAATTTCAGACACCCACTATTTTTTTATTGATTCACTTTAAAAGACTAACATGAACTTCATCCTTCGCTTTCTCTTAAATGGCTTTGCGGTATTACTTACTGCCTACTTGTTGCCGGGTGTAGATGTGAAAGATTACTTGACCGCACTGATTGTGGCTGTTGTATTGGCTATAGCTAACGTGATTGTGAAACCAATTTTAATTGTGCTCACAATTCCTATCACGATTATTACCCTAGGCTTGTTTTTGTTGGTCATCAATGCCGTAATCATTTTACTGGTAGATCATTTCGTGCCTGGCTTTTCGGTAAACGGCTTTTGGTGGGCGTTGGCTTTTAGTTTGATCATGTCCATTTTTAACAGCATTGTATCAGATATTTTGAAGGACAAGAAAAGCTAAAACAATCATCATCTTAAAATCTTCGTATCTTAGTTCGATAATTCAATCTAGTGAGAACCAAGATCATTATCATTTCATTCCTACTGCTGTCAATGCTCACAGCTACTTACTTCTTCTGGCCGAGCAGCAAGATCGATTACAGCACCCAAGTCAAGCCCATCCTAAATAAAAAATGCATTACCTGCCACGGTGGCGTAAAGCGCGAGGCCGATTTCAGTTTGCTTTTTCGGCAAGAGGCATTGGCCGCGGCAGAATCTGGAAAGAAAGCAATTGTCCCTGGTGACCCAACACATAGCGAATTAATCAAGCGCATCAATGAAACAGATCCAGAAGAACGGATGCCGTACAAAAAAGACCCGCTCTCCAAAGAAGAAATCAACATCCTTACCCAATGGATAAAAGAAGGAGCAGAATGGGGCGATCACTGGGCATATCTAAAAGTGGAGCAGCAAAAAATTCCTGAGGCATCAGCTTGGGCAAAAAACGATGTAGATCATTTCATTGAAGAAAAATTTGCGGAGCAAAATTTTTCTCCTTCAACCGAAGCTGATAAAGCCACATTACTAAGGAGAGCGAGTCTTGACGTTATCGGTCTGCCACCCACTGCATCAAAAGCAAAATTATTTTTAGAAAATAAAAGTCCAGAGGCGTATGAAAAATTGATTGACTCATTACTCGCTTCTCCTCACTATGGTGAACGTTGGACTTCTATGTGGATGGACTTGGCGCGCTATGCCGACACAAAAGGTTACGAACGCGATGATAGTCGCGCGATATGGCGCTACCGCGATTGGCTCATCAAGGCATTCAATGATGATATGCCTTACAATCAATTTATCACAGAACAGCTTGCAGGTGATTTGCTTCCCAATCCCACCGATGCACAATATATCGCCACAGCTTTCCATCGCAACACCATGACCAACGATGAAGGCGGGACAGAGAATGAAGAATTCAGAACTTCGGCTGTGCTTGATCGAGTTAATACAACTTGGGAGGCTATGATGGGCACTACCTTCGCGTGTGTGCAATGCCACAGCCATCCGTACGATCCATTCCGCCATGAAGAGTATTACAAGTTCATGGCCTTCTTCAACAACACGCGAGATGAAGATACGTACGCAGAATATCCCTTGCTCCGTCATTTTGATAACAAGGACAGCACAGAGTTATCAGCTCTTAAAAATTGGATTCAAAAAAACGTCTCCAACGAAAAAGCAGAAGAGGTAAACACATTTGTAAAAACGTGGCAGCCTGCCATTAACTCCATTCAAGCCGACCAGTTTACCAATAGCGAACTGAATGATACAAAATGGCTCATATTTCGGAACAATGCCTTATGCAGATTGAAAAATGTTGATTTGGATAATAGTGATCAATTGATTTATCGATCTATGAGTTGGAAAAATAATGGAACATGGACGATTCATTTAGATAAACCAGATGGTTTAATATTGAAAACAATTTCCATTGGTGATACAAAAGGAAAGTGGACAATTGCTTCATCAGATTTTCCTTCTGCCACAGGAATTCACGATTTATATTTTACCTACACCAACCCAAACTTGAAAAAACCCGAAGAAAGCGGAATGATGTTCGATTGGTTTTACTTCAACACCTCATGGGCAAAGAAGGACAAAATCAACTATAACAAATTCTGGAATCTATTAATCAAAGAAACACCCACCACTCCGATACAATTTGAAAATCCAACTTCTCTACACCGCACTTCACAAGTTTTTCAACGAGGCAATTGGTTGGTGAAAACAGATACCGTTCAGCCCGAGGTTCCACATTTACTAAATCCGTTTCCAAATGAAGCACCTAAAAACAGATTGGGTCTTGCGCAATGGATGACGAGCAATGAAAACCCATTGGTGGCACGCACTATTGTTAATCGTGTATGGGAACAAATTTTTGGAACGGGCTTAGCCGAAACATTGGAAGACATGGGCACGCAAGGCATTCCGCCTACACATAAAGAATTGTTAGACCATCTCTCTTGGAAACTGATGAACGACTACCAATGGAGCTTAAAAAAATTGATCAAAGAAATAATGATGTCGGCCACGTATCGGCAAGATTCAAAAGTAACACCCGACCAATTGGCTAGGGACCAGTTCAATAAATTCTATGCGCGCGCTTCTCGCGTACGATTATCGGCAGAGCAAGTGCGCGACCAAGCATTGGCCGTGAGTGGTTTGTTGAGCAACAAAATGTATGGCCCCAGTGTGATGCCCTATCAACCCAACGGCATTTGGCTTTCTCCTTGGAACGGACAAAATTGGCAGAAGAGCAAATCAGAAGACCAATATCGAAGAGCGGTTTATACTTATTGGAAACGTTCCGCTCCCTACCCATCTATGATGACATTCGATGGAGCCACCCGTGAAGTCTGCACAGCCAGACGCATCCGTACCAACACACCATTGCAAACTTTGGTAACGTTGAACGATTCTGTTTATGTAGAAGCTTCTTATCAATTAGCTCGCAACATGCAACAAAAAAGCAATGATGTGCCTCAACAAATTTCTATTGGTTATGAATTGACTACTGGGCAAAAAATTACTCCGCAAAAATTAGCCGTGCTGGAAAAATTGTATCAACGAGCACTCAGCGATTACCAAGGTGGAACAAAAAAATTAGTGAGCAATAAAAATCCAGAATCAGAATTGCCGCAGACAAAAGCGTTGAGCTTGGTGGCGAATGCGTTATTGAATTTGGATGAATTTGTGACGAAGAATTAAATGATGAATTAAAAGTTAACCACATAGGCACATAGATACATAGTAAATACACACATAGAAGATGGGATTTAAGGGGCGCAAAGCATTTTGGGTTTTTAGACGAACCCCAAGGGGGTTCACTGTTAGTAGCTAAGAGTTTTAACCGGTGGATAAGAGAAGCGAGGCATTAAGCGTGCCACAGGTAAGCCCAATCGAGATGAACCTTTCATTGGCACGCAATAGATGCTCGTGATTAGTATACATAGAATTAGTGACCTTTGTGTTTAGTGTAAAATTGTTTTACGCCCGATTTAAATATCTATGTGATTCAATAAAATCGTATGAAAGAATCCCTAAAACAAAAACTCCTCCAAGCGCAGCACTTCCAAAACTTGGAGAACATCACCCGCAGAAATTTTCTACAGCAGAGTGCGAGCGGCTTGGGCGCATTGGCATTAGGTTCTATTTTCGGTAGCTGTAATCCATTTCAAAAAGAATCGGCCGTTCCATTTCTTTCCTCCAACCCACTCGCGGCCAAAGCACCGCAGTTTATACCCAAAGCCAAGTCAGTAATTTATTTGCACATGGCGGGCGCGCCCTCGCAGTTAGAGATGTTTGATTTCAAGCCCGACTTGCAAAAATTAGATGGACAAGATTGCCCACAGTCATTATTAGAAGGAAAAAAATTCGCGTTCATTCGTGGCGTACCAAAAATGCTGGGGCCACAAGCGGGCTTCAAACAATATGGAGAATCGCGCGCGTGGGTGTCCGAACATCTCCCACATTTTTCTACGGCTGTTGACGAAGTAACTTTTCTCAAAGCCGTGCAGACAGACCAATTCAATCACGGCCCCGCGCAGTTGCTCATGCACACGGGCAGTGCGCGCTTGGGCAGGCCGAGCATGGGCGCGTGGGTCACATATGGATTGGGAAGTGAAAATCAAAACCTCCCGGGCTTTGTCGTGCTCACTTCGGGCGGAAAAAATCCCGATGCAGGCAAGAGCGTGTGGGGCAGCGGATTTTTACCATCGGTGTATCAAGGAGTGCAGTGCCGCTCAGAGGGCGACCCCGTTTTATTTTTGAAAGACCCGAAAGATGTAGATCGCAATTTGCGCAAAGCCTCCATCGATGCCATTAACGAAGTCAACCAACTGAACTACCAACATTCGGGCGACCCCGAAATACTTTCGCGCATGGCGCAATACGAGATGGCTTTCAAAATGCAAATTTCTGTGCCAGAGGTGATGAACATCAACGATGAGCCGCAGTACATCCACGACATGTACGGCACAAAACCAGGTCACGCATCGCTCGCCAATAATATTTTGCTCGCGCGAAAATTAGTGGAGAAAGGGGTACGCTTTGTACAAATTTTTGATTGGGGATGGGACAGTCACGGCACCGATTCAGATTTGGCCATCGACATCGGCCACATCAACAAATGCCGCTCGGTGGACAAGGCCATGACCGCGCTCATCTTCGATTTGAAACAGCGCGGCCTCCTCGAAGAAACCTTGGTGGTGTGGGGCGGAGAATTTGGCCGTACGCCCATGCAAGAAAACCGCGAGGGAAAAAAGAATCCATACAAAGGGCGCGACCATCACACCGAGGCGTTCACCATGTGGATGGCGGGCGGAGGAATAAAAAAAGGATTCACCCATGGCAAGACAGACGCCATCGGCTACTCTGGCATCAGCGGCAAAGTCACACCGTTCGATGTGCAAGCCACCATCTTACACCAGCTCGGCTTCGACCATGAAAAACTCACCTACCAATTTCAAGGCCGCCCCTTTAGATTGACAGACGTAGCAGGAAAAGTGATACACGATGTTATTGCGTAACCAAGGCGTCAAGACATCTTAAAGATGTCAGACGCCTTTGCAACTTTTGGTGAATATAATTCTGAAGTTATGCAGGCTTGCCCTCCGTAGCTTCAGCGAAGGAGGTCGGCCTGCCCACCGAAACTTTAGTGAAGGTGCGGCCTGCCACTCGAGGCGAGGTGGCACCGGGCTATCCTTTCCAAGCCCCGATGCGAAACGCCATCGGGGGCTTTCCACTTCTATCCCTGGCCGAAGCGTTCTATGAAGTTTGCACTTTGATTCCACATTGGAATGTGTTTAATAGAGGAGTATATTTATGGGTTGATGTTTTATCCAAGTCAAGCATGAAAATCTTCTATGGAATAATTCTGACAATACTAATAGGTGGATTTGCATTTTTTCGTGCGTTGGATGCTTTAATTAGATACAAGAATAAAAGAGTTGGAAAAATATTTTGAAGATAATGGACTAAAATTTATTAAGGCTGAATCTTATGAATTGCACACAAGGCTATATTTTCAAAAAGATGAGATAAGCAGCTGGGTAAATTATGAGACCGATAGAAATTATAAAATCACATGGAAAAGGGAAACTCCTTTGAAAAAATACGAGGCATTGAAACTTAAAAAAAGTGAACACTCACCAATACAAATTATGCTTTTTATGAAAGGCTTTAACCTTAGTAGAAATTATTTATAGCTGTTAACTCTAACCTTATTACCTTATTCTGGTCACGCGAAAATAAGGTAATAAGGTTGAGAGTGATTTCATAAAACGACTTTTCTACTAAGGTTGAATCCTACCCATAAAATTGCTGATTAAAATCTTATACACTCTAAATATCATAGAGCTACGATTCCTCTACATCTCGACACTCGCTGGCGCAGGTTTATTTTTATCGTCTTATTGAAAATTAGGTGGTGCGGGAACCTCCAGGTCTTTGCAAATCTTTCTGACCAAATTATTTTCGTTTCTTTATAACGAGGCACTGAAGAAATCTTTTTATTGGTAGTATTGATGAAGATACTATGATTGCCTCCTTCGCGATGTAGATAACAGTTGCAGCTTTCTAAGTATCGAACAAAGTTGCTGGTCTTCATTACGCAAACTCCAATTGCTCTTTAATAAATCTTCTGTTTCCCATTTCTTTTTCAGAGAGGTCGCGTTGAGTTTGCAGAACCAATTCAAGGGCTTCCAATAAATTTGTCTTAGATTCTTCCAGCGTATCACCTTGGGTATTGACTCCAGGCAATTCTTCAATGAAAGCTACGTAACCTCCTTCTTCAGCCTCTTCAAAAACAGCCGTCAACTTCATTTTTGTTTTCATAACATTAAAGATTAAATTTAAAGTTAACAATTTTTATAAACTTACGGATGCCCACCACCCGCAGACAATTCCTTCACACCTCCACCCTCGCGGGTGCAGGTTTATTTTTATCTTCCCTCAACTCTTATGCAAAACCTATGGCAGCACCATCCGCACCTGGCTACTCTCTATTGGTCTTCGGCACCAACTGGGGCTTCAATGGCACTACTGCTGAACTTTGCGTGAAACTAAAACAAGCTGGTTATGATGGGTTGGAACTATGGTGGCCATCGGCAGAGAAAGACCAAAAAGAATTGTATCAGGCAATTGAAAAGTATCAATTGAAAGTTGGGTTTCTTGTGGGTAGTGGTGAAAACGATTTTAAAAAACATCAACAGCAGTTTGAAGAAAATCTACTAGCGGCCGCAAAAGCCAAACCCGTTTACATCAACTGCCACTCAGGCAAAGATTTTTTTTCATTCGATCAAAGTAAGCAACTCATAGATCACAGCACCAAAGTTGCCAAAGAAACGGGCACGTCTATTTATCATGAAACACATCACGGGAGAATTTTATATGCTGCCAATGTTGCCAAGCAATTCATGGAAAAGATTTCAGAATTGAGATTGACTTTAGATATCTCTCATTGGTGCAATGTGCATGAATCTTATTTACAAGGACAAGAAGAAGCCGTTGCTCAAGCACTTGGCCGCACTGACCACATCCACGCCCGCATCGGCCACCCCGAAGGGCCACAAGTGAGTGACCCACGCGCACCCGAGTGGGCAGATGCGGTGAAACATCATTTCGATTGGTGGGATAAAGTAGTGGAGACAAAAAAGAAAGAGGGGAAGCGCATTACCTTTCTCACCGAGTTCGGCCCACCTGACTACATGCCCACACTGCCCTACACACGGCAAACCGTGGCCGACCAATGGGCAATCAATGTGTACATGATGGAAATTTTGCGGAAGCGATATTCAGCATGAGCGTAGCAGAAGTCATAGGAAGGTTTCATCCATTGCTCGTTCACTTGCCCATTGGCATTTTGCTATTGGCCATTGCATTGGATTGGCTTTCGCAAAAAGAAAGATTCAGACTCCTTCAACCTGCGATTCCAATTATTTTATTGATAGGTGCGTTCACGGCATTGTTCTCGTGCATCACTGGCTACTTGCTTTCGCAGAGTGGAGAGTATGATGGTGATACGGTGGGTTGGCATCAGTGGATGGGTATCTCACTCATGGTAATTTCGTTTTTATATGTGTGGATAAAAATCCAAATAGAAAATGAAAACTATTCTAAAATAATTTCTGCAATCGCTTTAGTGTTACTCACCATCACAGGCCATCTGGGAGGCTCGCTTACGCACGGAGAAGATTATTTGACCGAAGGATTGTTTAGCAAATCTACCTCCACCGATTTTTCAAAAATAGACTTAGAGAAAGCAAAATACTATTCAGATTTAGTGCGGCCCATTTTGGAAAGCAAGTGTTACTCTTGCCATAATGCCTCCAAGCAAAAAGGAAAATTACGTTTAGATGAACGCGACTATATTTTAAAAGGAGGCAAGAGTGGAGTAGTGTTGGTAGCTCACAAAGTGAATGAAAGCGAAATGATAGACCGCCTGCTTTTACCATTGGATGAAAAGAAACACATGCCCCCAAAAGAGAAAAGCCAGTTGAGCATTACTGAAATTGAAATCCTAAAAAATTGGATTGCCAGCGGGGCAGATTTTGAAAAAACGATCAGCGACCTAAAACAAGTAAATCAGGTAAAAGCAATTTTAAATTCGGGCACACAAATAAAACTGAGCGATGTACCTATCGAAGAAGTGAGTGCGGCTGATGAGGCAACCATTACAAAATTGAAACGATTAGAAGTAATGGTAGTACCTGTCGCTCAGAATAGTAATTACCTATCTGTCAATCTCATCAACTCCACAAATATTGATTCCGCTTTGTTGATTTTACAAAACCTAAAACAACAAGTGATTTGGTTGAAGGCAGGAAGTACAACCATTAATGACACTCATTTAAAATCAATCGGCTCACTCATCAACTTAACGCGTTTAAATTTGGATGATACAAAATTGACGAGAGAAGCTTTGAGTGATTTAAAACCATTGACCCAACTACTCTATTTGAATTTGTCCAATACACAAATAGGAACAGCTTCCGTAATTTCTTTATCATCTTTGAAAAATCTGCAATCGCTTTATTTGTACAACACAACTATTAAAAGTGAAGAGTTACCGATTCTTCAAAAGGCTTTCCCCACTACAAAAATCGAATTGGTTCCTTATCAAGTTCCGTCACTACCAACTGATACCGAAGTGGTAAAACCAAAGAAGTAATTTAGTGAACTGCAAGCAGTGAAGTTGTGTTGCTCGCCACCGAATACCGATTACCTTTCACCAACTGCCTCTCACCAGTTACCAATCCTCCAACAAAATTCCAATTCCTAACCAATCGTTCCGTACTTTTGCACCCTCATGATTGAAGAAGAAGATTTACTAGAAGATAACGAAGACGGCCTCTTCGAACATCACCGTATAGTAGCCGATGCAGGGCAAAGCCTTCTGCGCATCGATAAATTTTTAATGGATCGTTTGCCCAACGTGACGCGCTCCAAGACACAAAACGCCATTCGTGATGGATTTGTGAAAGTGAATGAAAAGGAAATCAAGCCTAATTACAAAGTTCATCCATTGGATGTAATCACCGTTTCACTCCCCGAGCCTCCGCGCGATACCGATGTGAAGCCTGAAAATATTCCGTTGAATATTGTATTTGAAGACGAGCATGTATTAGTGATTAATAAAGAGCCAGGCATGGTGGTGCATCCCGCTTACCAAAACTGGACAGGTACATTAGTGAATGCGCTGACCTATCATTTTCAAAATCTGCCAGAGATGAAAGGCAATGAAGGTCGCCCTGGTTTAGTGCATCGTATTGATAAAGATACCTCGGGACTTTTAGTGATTGCCAAAACAGAAATTGCCATGAACTCATTGGCGAAACAATTTTTTGACCATAGCATTGAGCGAACTTATAATGCCATTGTTTGGGGAGTGCCCGAGCCAGACCATGGCACGGTCAATGTAAATGTTGGCCGTAGCCTCAAAGACAGACGCATTACAGCGGCTTTTCCAGAAGGTGATTTTGGTAAGACAGCCATCACACATTATAAATTATTGCAAGACCTGCGTTATGTTTCACTGATTGAGTGTAAACTGGAAACAGGACGCACGCATCAAATTCGTGCACACATGAAATTTATAGGTCACACTATTTTCAATGATGTTACTTACGGTGGAAATGATGTGCTGAAGGGCACTGTATTTTCTAAGTACAAACAGTTTGTGGATAATTGTTTCAAGATTATTCCGCGCCAAGCACTGCATGCGAAAACATTAGGCTTCGTTCATCCCGCCACGCAAAAGTTTCTGCAATTTGATTCAGAGTTGCCCCACGATTTTAAAGAAGTAATAGAGAAGTGGGAGAATTATGTTAAGTATAATTGAAAGAGTCCTAGCACGAGCGTTGTGGTTCTAATTGACTACATGCTTCAGGCCGCAAGCTCCGAGCAGCTTGTTGCCTGCTCCAAGCACTATCGGCTTATTCGTTAGTCACTAAAAGAGACTTCAAAATAAATTTCCCTTAGCGGGATTTCTGTTGATAAGCATTCTATTTCAACAGTATCATTTACATTGGTTGTTTCTGACAATAACCAATTTCCATTTGCTTGTTTTACAAATTTTTGTAGTCGATACTCTAATGAAGACACTACCCAGTATTCTTTTAATGAATCAATGGAGCGATAGCGCATAAACTTTCCACCAGTGTCATAATCTGCCGTGGATTTGGAAAGCACTTCGCAGATAAAAATCGGATTAAGCAATGTGTCAAATACATTATCCAAAAATTTCTTTTCACCACAGACAACACTAATATCGGGATAAGCATAGAGCGAGTTGATCGGAGTGTGAACTCGCATGTCTGATCCGTAAGGCCGACAATTTTTCCCTCTTAATTGCTGATGAAGAAAAGCATAAATATTTCCGCTGATCAAATTGTGTGGATTCGAAGAACCTGCCATAGCAAAGATTTCACCTTTAAAAAACTCGCTTTTGTATTCAGCCTTCCTCTCTAACTCAAGGTATTCTTGCTCTGTGTAGTTATTTTTTTGGCTTGTAGATACCATAATGATTGTAAAGTTAACGAACTTTTTTTAAGACCGCCAAGGTTTTAAAAACATCATCCAAACAAACTATTCAACTCCAAATCTACCTTCCCCACTATCATAGAAAAATCTTCTATCTTCTCTACAAAGTCGATTTTGTTTACATCAATGACCAAGAGCTTGCCGTGCTTGTATCCACCGATCCATTTTTCGTAATGTTCGTTCAACGTTTTTAAATAGTCCAGCTTGATATTAGATTCGAAATCGCGGTTGCGTTTTTGGATTTGCTCTACAAGTTTAGGGATATCGGCTTTCAAGTAAATCAATAAATCGGGTGGTTGTACAAAACTTGTCATTGAATTGAAAAGATCCAGATAGCTTTGATAATCTCGATTGTTCATATGGCCACTCTTGTGCAGGTTGGCCGCGAAAATATGTGCGTCTTCATAAATAGTGCGGTCTTGTATGATTGTTTTTTTGCTTTCACGGATTTGACGAATTTGATTAAAGCGGCTGTTGAGAAAATAAATTTGTAAGTGAAATGCCCACCGTGTCATGTCATCATAAAAATCGCGGAGATAGGGGTTGTGATCCACAGATTCATACAAAGGTGTCCAGCTATAATGCTTGGAAAGTTTTTCGGCCAAGGTGGTTTTGCCCGAACCGATGTTGCCAGCGATGGCGATGTGTTTGATTTTGCTCACAGAAATGGAAGTCAGTTTGAAGCAGCTAAGATCGGCTTTTTTATTTTCATTTTAATATAAGACAATTTGCAAGCATAGATAACTGTTATAATGAAGCGTGTAAGCCATAAAAAAAATCAGAATAAACTTTGCGCCTTTGCGCCTTTGTGTGAAAAAACGATATTCGCGCTCGATATTCAACTATGAAAAAATCAATACTAGTAGTATCTATTCTTTTGTTCTTTTTAGCCAGTTGCAAAACCGACAAAGAAGAATGTGCCTTTCAACCAGAAACTTCCGCGATTAAAATTGATTTGCAGATTGAACACTTGGAAGACTCGATCGTTTCCTTTACCTCTAAGCACCAATTAGTTGACTTTTTTTCTCGACATTCTGTGATGCGGGATATTTTCTTCAACCATCAAGGCTATCCAAATGATTCTGTTTTCATCAATGAATTGTATCATCGTTTTCAAAGCCCCTCAGTAGATACGGTGTTGATGGAAACCAAAAAGATATTTGGTGATGGGAGCGAATTAAAAAAAGAGTTCGTTCAAGCGTTTACCAATCTAAAATTTTATTACCCTCAATTTCAAATCCCTAAAATCCAGACCGTAATTACTGCCATGGAAAGCGATTTATTTGTGAGTGACACACTCATCATTGTTGGCCTTGATTATTTTTTGGGTAACGGAGCAAAGTACCGCCCGAATATGTATGAGTATATGCTGAAGCGGTACACCAAAGAATTTGTAGTGCCGTCAACCATGTTGCTTTATGGCATCGACAGTAGAATCAATGAGGTGAACATGGAAGATAAATCAGTATTAGCTGACATGATTGCTTACGGCAAGGCTTATTATTTTGCGAAACAGATGTTGCCTTGTGTGCCTGATAGCGTGTTCATCGGTTATACTTCTAAAGAAATTGATGGAGCGAGAGAGAACCAAGACATCATTTGGAAGCACTTGGTAGAAAAGGAAGTCTTTTACAGTAATGTTAAAAACATTAAGCAAAAATATATTGATGAACGTCCGAAAACCATAGAGATTGGCGACCAATGTCCCGGCCGAATAGGTGTGTGGATGGGCTGGCAGATTGTGAATGAATATGTCAAGCAAAATTCTCAAAGGAATTCTTTGCCTAAATTAATGAAAGTGGCAAATGCGCAACAGATATTTAAGGGATCGAAGTTTAGGCCGAAGTAGATTGAGTTCAAAAAATAACCACAGAGATCACAGGGAAGCACAGAGTGTCTCTTAGATCTTACTCTGTGGCTCTCAGTGCCCTCTGTGGTAAAAAAATTGCGCCTCCCATAATACCTACAACTTCAAAATCCTCAACTTCGTCTTTCCCCTTATCTTGATCTTGTTGCTTATCAAAAGTTTGGAATGAGGGGATTGCCACCCAAAAACTGACCACAATCATTGTTTGGCAATATCAACCCCTCTATATTGCAATTTAAAATCAGTCTAAATAACGAATGGCCAAGAATGTAGCGGAGATGATACCTGGGGAAACAGCGGTAATTGAAGGTTTTAGCGATGAGCAGATCGGCCTGAAATTACTAGAGATGGGCTTGTTACCCGGCACTGCCATACGTTTCAATTTTTCAGCACCGTTTGGTGATCCAATTTGCGTAAGCGTATCAGACGTAGATCTCTCGCTGCGCAAAGAAGAGGCCGCCACCATTTCAATCCTCAATTGATGGAAGAGAAGCGGATAAAAATTGCCCTTACGGGGAAACCGAATTCTGGAAAGTCTTCGCTCTTCAATCACCTCACAGGGCTCAATCAAAAAATTGGAAATTTTCCGGGCGTAACGGTTGACAAGCGCATCGGCGCTTGCCAATTGGATGACAGTACACAGGCAGAGATCATCGACTTGCCAGGCATTTATAGTCTGTATCCGCGCACGTTAGATGAAAAAGTAGTAACCGAAATTTTCTCTGATCAAAAAAACAATCTCTATCCTGATAAGGTGGTGTTGATTGCGGATGCCACCAATCTAAAAAATTGTTTGCTCCTGCTCACGCAACTAATGGATTTAAAAATCCCGACCATCGTGGCATTGAACATGATGGACTTGGCCGCCAAGTCTGGGTTGAGCATTGATGTAAAAAAACTTTCTGCCTCGCTCGATATGCCCGTGGTGATGATCAACGCGCGCAACGGCCACGGCATGTATGAGTTGAAAAATAAATTGGCAGCACCTCTAAAAGCTTCTTCCAAATCTGTTTTTCAAATCGAAGAAGAAATAAAACCTGTTGTTGCGAAAATAAAAGATCGCTTTCACTTAGCCACCGATTACGAAGCGTATCATTTTCTTCAGCAAACTGAGAATTTGATTTTTCTTCCACAATCAGAACGCGACTACATCAAAGCTACCGCGAAGGAACATCAATTTTTCCCTCACAAATACCAAGGCGCAGAGACCATTATGCGTTATGGATTCATTCAAGAGTTGTTGAACAAAGCCATTGTAAAACCATCTCACAAAGATTGGAAAAGAGTTTCGCACGGTATCGATAGTGTGCTTACCCACAAAGTATTTGGCTACGTCATTTTCTTTTCGGTGCTCTTCCTCATCTTCCAATCCATTTTTGCTTGGGCGCAGATACCCATGGATTTTATCGACACTTCATTTGCGCAGTTGAGCAATCTTCTCTCTCGCGAATTGCCCGAAGGCCCCTTCTTTGAATTATTATCGCAAGGTATTGTGCCTGGCATTGGTGGCATCGTCATCTTCATTCCGCAGATCGCCATTCTGTTTGCCTTCATTGCTATTTTAGAAGAAACGGGCTATATGGCGCGAGTGGTTTTTTTAATGGACAAGTTCATGCGGCAGTTCGGCCTCAACGGAAAAAGTGTGGTACCGCTCATGTCTGGCATGGCCTGTGCGATTCCCGCCATCATGGCCACACGCACGATTGATAATTGGAAGGACCGCTTGATCACCATTTTTGTTACACCCTTCATGAGTTGCTCGGCACGGTTGCCCGTGTTCACTATTCTGGTTGCACTCATCATACCCGATACAAAGCTCTTTGGATTTTTTAACTATCAAGGCTTGGTGTTGATGGGTTTATATCTGCTCGGTTTTTTTGCGGCTATCTTCTCTGCACTGGCTTTGAAGTTCATTATCAAAACTACGGAGCGCAGTTTCTTGATCATGGAATTGCCCACGTACAGAATGCCCAAATGGTCGAATGTAGGCTATACTATTGTAGAGAAAACAAAGACATTTGTTTTTGAAGCTGGTAAAGTGATTCTGGCAGTATCGGTAATACTTTGGGTACTGGCCAGCTATGGGCCTATTGATGAGATGAATTCGGCAAAGAAAATTGTGAATGAGGAGACAGCCATTTTAAATCTTTCTGAAGGCGAAATTCAAAATCGCATTGCGGCTTATAAATTAGAACATTCCTACGCAGGCAAGCTGGGCAAGACGATTGAGCCCTTAATCAAGCCTTTGGGTTTTGATTGGAAGATTGGTATCGCACTCGTTAGTTCTTTTGCTGCGCGCGAAGTTTTCGTTAGCACCATCGCCACCATCTACAGTATTGGCAGAACCGATGATCAGCCAACTGTCAAGCAGCGGTTAAGACAAGAAATCAATCCAGAAACTGGCGGCCCGCGTTACACGCCTCCCGTAGGTATGTCGCTTTTGGTTTTTTACACCTTTGCCATGCAGTGCATGAGCACGTTGGCCGTGGTAAAGCGCGAGACCAAAGGATGGAAGTGGCCGCTCATTCAATTGTTATATATGACGGGGCTTGCATACCTATCGGCACTCATTGTTTTTCAGGTGATGTCTTAGCTAAAAGAGAACAAAGATTTTGTAAAGTTTTGGGGGCCTGGCGAGACGCCACCGGGCTATCCGTTCCAAGTCTGGCCAACACTCAAACACATCTCACGAAGTTTATCCCGAGCAAAGTCCCGGGAGGCTTTCCACTTCTATCCCTGGCCCGATTAGCCTACTAAATCTTTGCTAATCAACTATGCGCCAGATTCAAATTGTTTCCATTATTTTTATTCTTTATCTTATATTTAACCGATATTAAAAAAACTATGGATTCACAACAAGACTATCACCTTGGCTTACTTTACTTAGTTCATTTATTGATTGGTGCCGATGGCGTAGTGGACGAACATGAGAAAATACTGCTTACCAAGATCAAAGACAAAGAGAAAATTTCTAATTCTACATTTGACGAATTTACTGAGCAAATCAAACAAAAAAAAGATAGAGAGATTTATCAACAAGGTATCGAGTTGATTAATCGCTGCCCAGACGATAAAAAATTAGATGCATTTGTCCACCTCTATAAAATGTCAGAAGTAGATGGAACTGTTCATGTAAAAGAAGTCAGGCTTCTTTTGTATTCTATCAAGATGGCAGATGTTGAGTTTAATGATGTAGTGCAGAAAGCAGCTCAGATCAAAAATTATTAGTGGAGCGATCTCCCATTTGAAAATTTGCCAATGAAATTTTCCGTTAAAGCTTTAGCCTTTTTATTTCTAGCTGGCAGTTGTATTTCCAAGCCAAGTAAATTTTCTGATTCGGTACTGATTAAGATAGCCGACTTTCAAGACAGAAGACAAACGGATAGCCTGATTCATTTTCTGTTAGATAAAAATCCTATTTATAGAACAGAAGCCGCAGTGGCATTGGGGTCTGTACAAGATTCAGTGGCGTCTTTGCAACTTGGCTCTATGTTGTTGGAAGATCCGATTGTTGAGGCTAGAAAGGCGGCTGCCTTTGCACTTGGTCAAACAGCCGGAGTGGCATCGGTCAATGCGTTGATTCCTGCCATAGAGGACAAGGACAGTTTTGTTGTGCGCGAGGCATTGATGGCATTGGGTAAAACCGTGACCAAAAATGATTTAGATGTACTCAAAAGATTTGACGCAAAAGATACATTAACCCAATCAGGATTGGCTTGGGCGTTTTATCATATTGGCCTGCGAGGACTGGCCGATTCGATTATAGTAACTAAAGCGAAAGCCTTTTTGAAACCTGCCTCTTCCTATCAAACTCGATTAGGAGCTGCCCATTTTTTTAGTCGAGGAAACAAATTAGCAAAGGCAAATTTTGATGATGAACTTATCTCTGCTGCCCTTACTGATAAATCGCCCTTTGTACGTATGGCCGCTGCTGGCGCATTGAGAAAATTAGATTCTGCAAAAAGTATTAATCCATTATTAAAGATTCTTTCAACGGATCCGGATTATCGTGTTCGCATTGGAGCAGTCAGGTCATTGGCAACTATAGATGTAAATCGTGCAACACAAGCCATAATCAATTCATTGGATGATAAAAATGTGAATGTGGGCATTGCTGCCTCGGAAGTACTAAGACCAAAGCCTTTATTTTACGAACAGATTGTTGCCAAAGCGAGAGCAATAAAAAAGTCTCGTATCCAAAGTAATTTATACAAGGCGGCATTGGCCCTCTTACCAACTCCTGAATTAGTGAGTGAAGTGAAAGTATTGTATGCAAATTCAAAAAATGATTATGAGAAAGCAGCCTTGCTGAATTCGCTTTCTTCAGTGATGGAAGCCTATTCATTTATTGGCGAAGAGTTGATGACAGCAAAAGCCTTTGTTATGCAAACAGCAGCAGCACAAGCATTAGCCGACATCAATCACAACAAAAAATTTGATGCCAAATTCAAAAAAGAATTTTCAACCTTGTATGAGCAAGCTATCTTAAAAGGTGATGCAGGGGTGATTGGTATTGTGACTGCTGCTCTAAGCGATCCCGACCTTGGGTACAAAGAGGAAATTACCGATTTTTCTTTTTTAGCTGAGGCAAAGAAAAAACTCTTGCTTCCCAAAGACATTGAAGCACTTCAACCATTGGAAGAAGCCCTTGCTTACTTTGAAGGAAAGAAAAAACCCTTGGCGCCAAAGAATCAATTCAATCACCCAATCAATTGGGAGTTGGTGAAATCGATTAAGAAAGAGCAGCGTGTAAAAATCCAAACGGAACGAGGTGATATTATTGTGAGGTTGTTTGTAGAGGAAGCACCAGGTTCGGTTGTCAACTTTGTTGAGTTGATAAACAAAAAATATTTTGATGGAAAAAATTTTCACCGAGTAGTTCCCAACTTTGTTGCTCAGGGTGGTTGCAACCGTGGCGATGGCTTTGGCAGTGAAGATTATTCTATCCGTTCGGAATTTTCAATGAGGACGTACAGCGAAGGTTCATTAGGTATGGCATCGGCCGGAAAAGACACCGAAGGCACACAATGGTTTATCACGCACTCACCAACACCTCATTTGAATGGGCGCTATACTATTTTTGCAGAAGTAGAAAGTGGGATGGAAATCGTAAATATTTTGGAAGTGGGTAACCAAATCATGAAAGTATCGTTGTTGTAGAAAACCAATGGGTGTACGACAGTTTTGCAAATGATCTATCGGTGTAAATCCCTCGGGTCTTAAGAGACCCGAGGGGTTTTGTAAAACTGTCGTACACCCAAACCAATTGTTATCATGAGTAGAGCATATTTGTTTTTCTTATTGAGTATTTTTTTTGCTATCAGTTGTAAAAAGCCAGAAGAAAAACAAAGTGAATTATTCACTAAGGGTGAAACCCTTGGAGTGGTAGATGATCGCTTACACGAAGCCTCTGGCTTAATAGAGAGCGTAGCTAATCCTAAACACTTTTGGACACTGAATGATAGCGGCAATCCGGCAGAAGTTTTTTTAATAGATCAAAAGGCGAACATCCAAATGGTTTGCAAATTGAAAGGGATAGATAATCGCGACTTTGAAGATATCACCATGGGCGCAGGCCCAGTTGAAGGAAAAAACTATATTTATGTTGCCGATATTGGCGATAACTTATCCCGCCATTTTATAAAATTGATTTATCGATTTCAAGAGCCGGTTTTTATGGCAGGCAGTAATGATATTGAGGTTACCGATTTTGATACATTAAAGATAAAGCTATCAGATAGGCCGCGCGATACAGAAGCAATATTGGTGGACCCATTATCAAAAGATATTTATCTAGTATCTAAGCTAGAGGATTCAGTTTCTCTTTATCAAATCAAATTCCCATTTCAAAATGATACGTTAACCGCTGAGAAGCTGGCCATTTTGCCTTTGAAAAAAATCACTGCGGGTAATATTTCACCAGATGGAAAAGAAGTATTGCTAAAGGACTATAAAAATGTTTACTATTGGAAAAATGACCAAGGCTTACCCCTTTCACAACTGATGTTGACAGTGCCAACCGTCTTGGCCTATAGCAAAGAGCCGCAAGGGGAAGCGATTTGCTGGGCGCGAGATGGTGGAGGCTACTACACGCTAAGCGAAAAAGCAGACGGTAGATTAGGCAGACTTTTATACTACAAAAGAAAATGATCAGGCTTGTCTAGCAATCAAGTTATTGGTAAAAGCAATAAGTACTGATTTGTTGCCCTTCACATCTTTGAGCCTTTCAAAACCTTTGCTAAAATATGCTTCGATTTTCTTTTCTGTAAGTAGCTGTACACCGATGTTGTCATAAATAGACGTGACGGCCTTCACTTTTTTAGCAGCATTGAATTTCGTAGCCGAAAGCCATTTTGTTAATTCAACTTTATCTTTCCCTCTCGCTTTTTCTAAAGCTTTAATAAGCAGGAATGTTTTTTTGTTGGCAATGATATCACCACCTACTTGCTTGCCGAATTTCTTTTTGTCAGCATACACATCTAGCAGATCGTCCTTCAATTGAAAGCCAATGCCAATGTTGATCCCAAATTCGCGCAGAGCGATTCTATCTTCTGCGGAGGCATCTGCCAGCAATGCGCCTAACTCTAAACTAAAGCCGAGCAGCACAGCCGTCTTCAAGCGAATCATTTCAATGTATTGGGCTTCTGTTACTTTTGCTTTTGTTTCAAACTCCATATCCCACTGCTGGCCTTCGCACACTTCGGCTGCACACTGGTTAAAAATTTTCAACACTTCTTTTAGTTTTTTTTCTTCCAGCGATAAAAATAAATCATATACCCGCACCAACATTACATCGCCAGATAGAATGGCCGTGTTCACATTCCATTTTTCATGTACTGTAGCCTTGCCTCTGCGCAAGGGAGCTTTGTCCATAATATCGTCATGCATTAAAGTAAAATTGTGAAAGGCTTCTACGGCCGCGGCATACGGAGCAATTTTCTTAGCGTCTTTTTTATAAAGCGAATAGGAAAGCATCACCAGTAATGGGCGCAATCGCTTGCCGCCCAAGTTCATCAAGTAGCGAATAGGCTCATACAATGATTTTGGTTGAGAACCGAACTTTTGATTTTTGATTTCGGCTTCGATTAGTTTTTGGTAGGGATCTAGCATAATTGCTCAAAATAAAAAAACCTCCCCAAATTAAAAGAGAGGTTTTGTAAAGTTAGTAAAAGTCTTTAAAGCAAAAGCCTCGCCTAGGAACGCACTCAATGAAATGGGCGGTGCGACCCTGACAAGTAGTGGCAGAACATTGCCATGGAGGCACGGAAAATGTAGTTCATGTATATTGCCCTTAAAGTATGCAGGGAAAACCTTCCTTGCTTCCTTGGCAAATTTTGAAAACCAGCATTTTGTCGAATCCTCAAACAAAAAACCCTGACTAGAAATTTGAATTAACTCCCTACCTTGCGGCTCGCTTAAAATTTCAAAAAAGTATGAAGTCTGCTATTACATTATTCCTGTCTCTATTCTTGTTATCAAATCTCTTGGCACAAAAGGGCATTCGCGAAGGCTGCGCCCCCACTGCGCCCATTGTGGTAGATGGCAACCCCGATGAGTGGGGCACGGAGTGGATGCTCGACCCTGACGGAAAATTTCTTTTCAACGTGTGCAATGATGCTGATAATCTTTTTATCCGCATTAAAATATCAGACGACCTGACGCAACGGAAAATTGCTTTGTTTGGATTATATGTGAAGCTGGATGTGAACGGAAAGAAGAAGGGCAAGTTGGGATTGAAATACCCCGTGGGTAAAGATGCCAACGAGTTGAAGCAAGAGCAACCTCCGTTTCCACAAGATGCGGCTGGCAGAGCACTGGCAAAAAAACAATTGCTAACTGAAGTAGAAGTGCTGGAGTTGCTGGGCTTGGCCAAGGAAAACATTGTGTCAAGCAGGTTAGGCTTGATGAACGGCATTGAAGTATTGATGGTGGCCAATGACGAAGGACAGTACGTGTATGAAGCAAAAATTCCCTTCAAGGCATTTCGCATAGATAAAACAAAAGTACCCGTGCTTGGCGTTACGTTAGAGACAGGAAAGATGAACCCGCCAAAGACTCCTGCCGCAGCGCCCACTGCGGGCAGACAAGGTGGATTCTCTCCAAATAATTACGGACAATATAGCCCGATGATGATGCAAGAATATATGTGGGCATCGGTGAGGTTGAAGTGAGGCTCTAGCTATTACTGATGTTACGAAAAAACAAAACGAGTGTCAGACTGAGCTTGACAAGTCGGATTATTTTGCTTAACATCATCTGTTAAAAAGGAATCAAAACAAACAGATTGACAGATCAAGATTTGCAAACACCTTGCAACGAGTTTTAAAATTATGCGTTTAGCTTCAAATGTTGCCAACGGTAGAAAGATCCAATCGCATAGAAATCATTGATGTTCTAAGGGGTTTTACTTTATTGGGGATTATTCTCGTTCATTTTACAGAACAATACTACGCAGGCCAGCCTCCTAAGATTCACGAAAACTTTGGCGCACACAATTTGGCCGATATGATTGTGTCGGGCTTCATTGGCATATTCATTTCAGGAAAGTTCTTCATGATTTTTTCTTTCCTTTTCGGGATGAGCTTTTTTATTCAACTCGATAAAAGCGATGGTTCGCCCAAATTCTTTTTTCACTTTGCTTGGCGGTTGATTGTCTTATTTCTTATTGGATTTGTTCATCATCTCCATTATCGTGGTGATATCCTTACCATTTACGCAGTGCTGGGTTTTGGATTATTGATTTGCTTTAAGCTGCCAGATAAATTTTTGCTTGTGTTGGCTTTGTTCTTGGTTCTTAATTTGCCTTCTATCATAATACGCACGATTGAAGTGATCTCGCCCTCTGCAACTGCTTCCTCTTTTTTCAATCCCGATCAAAAGCCATTGGAAGTTTATTACGAAACACTAAAATCAGGTGGCTACTTAGAAATACTAAAAGCCAATTTTTATGAATTTAAAGGCAAATTTGATTTTCAAATTGAATCGGGAAGGATATACATCACACTAGGTCTTTTCTGGCTAGGCTTATATGCGGGACGAAAGAAAGTTTTTGAGAACATTCCATTCTTTAAAAGATTGATCCGCTACGGATTATGGACATTGCTCGGGTGCGTGATTTTTGCAGGAGTTATGGCATTGATCATTTTTGTTGCCAAAGTGGAGATGTCGCAATCACTACAATTTTTGATTGGCGGAAGTGTTTACGATATTTTCAATGCATCGTTGGCTGCCATTTATGTCGGGTTGATTGTTTCCTCTTTCCAAAAAGAGAAAGGGCACAATCGCTTGATGAATTTTTATGAAGTAGGGCGCATGGGGCTAACCACTTATTTGATGCAGGCATTGATTGGCACACTGTTGTTCTTCTCTTATGGTTTTAATTTGCTAGGAGAATATGGCGCGAGTGTGTGGGCATCAGTGGCGTTAATAGTATTTATTTTGCAAATCATTTTTAGCAAATGGTGGCTCAGCCGTTTTCAATTTGGGCCGGTGGAGTGGCTGTGGCGGAGCTTGACATATTTGAAGATACAGTCTTTGAGAAAATTCTAGTCGTGGGCGCCCCCCAAGAGTGGTGGG